>QKED01000012.1 GCA_003252455.1 Gammaproteobacteria bacterium | reverse complement strand
CACCCGAGGTGGCGTTGTTGCCAAAGCCGGTGCTGCTGACGGTGGCGGTGTCACCGCTGTTGGCCAGCACCCAGGTCTTGGCCAGGGTCAGGCTCGCGCTCTTGCGCGTGTTGGTGTAGGTGCAGGTGATGGTGCTGCCGGAGTCCGCTGGGTCGATGGTGAGGTTGCCATCGCTGACGTCGGTGTCGGTGGCGCCACTGCAACTGAGGGTGCTGGTGTAGTTGCCCGCCGCGCCCGTGTTCCAGGTCTCACTCGGCAGGGCCAGGGTCTCACCGGCGTAGACGGTGACGCCGGTGCCGGTGTCGGTGTTGCTGCCGGTCGAGGTGGAGGTCAGCGTGGCGTTGTTGGTGCCGCCCGTGGTGGTAACGGTGATCTCGTCACCGCTCACCGCGTCGACCCACACCTTTTGCAGTTGCAGGGTCACGGCGATGCGCGTGTTGGTGAGGGTACAGGTGACGTCACTGCTCGGCATGGTCAGGCTGCCGGAGCTGCCTGTACCAGTGGTGCCGTCGGTACAGCTATAGCTCGCCGAGTAGTTGGCCAAGTCGGTACCGGTACCGGCACTCTCACCAAAGCTCACACTCGCGCCCGCACCGACGCTGGCACTCACCGTGGTGCCATCACCACCCTCGGCACTGGTGGTACCGTTGGCGTCCATCACGAAGAGACCGCCATCCCCCACAGGGAGTAGCGTCTTGTCCACCGTCAGGGTCTGGCTCTTGGCGTTGGTGAAGGTACAGGTGATGTCGGCACCGGGGGTGGTCGCCGTGGCGCTCAGGGTGACCGTACGGTTGGGGATGTCGTAGGTCGCCTGCGCGGCGGTGGCGTCGACAGCATCCACCTGACAGCTGATATCACTCAGGGCAAAACCGGCCACGGCGCTCTCGGTGATGGTGGTCGCGGTGTCGGCCAGGGTGAGGTACTGCGTCGCACCCGCGACGCCGACGCCACTCGTCGCCGTGATGATGTCCTGACTCGTCCAGCCGTTGTCGCCGGTGAAGTTGAAGGTGCCGGTACCGCCGTTACTCACCTTGGTCAGGGTCACCTTGGGCTGCTTGGTGTTGGTGATGACGCAGGATGCGGCCAGGTTGGTGGTGTCCATGCTCGCGGTGATCGAGCGGTTGGCCTCGTCGATCCCGGTGGCGAGATTGATCGGCGTGCCACTGCTGTTCGTACAGCTGATGCTGGTGGCGGCGGACTCCCAACCGGTGGCCAGGGTCTCGGTGATGATGAGGTCTTTGGTGGTGGCGGAGGCGTTGATGTAGAAACGCACCGTCTCGCCATCGGCGATGGTAATACCGCTCAGGCTGTTGGTCGCGGCGGTACTGGTGGTCGGGGTATAGGTGCCGTCGGTTGGCGTCCCCGGATTGCCCAACTGACTGGAGCCGGAGAGGGCGACGATACGCGCGGTGGCGTCGCTGCTCGACGCCGAGAAGGTAAACGCCTGCCCGTCACCGTCCGGATTGGTCTGTTTGGTGATGTCGATATAGGCACCGACATAGACGGAGATATCGCCGGTCACGGCAGAGGCGCCCGAGGCACACTTGGAGGTGGTGCCGGGGGGCGGCGCGTCGGCACCGCCGGTACAGATATCGGTGCTCTTCACACCCTGGCGGTAGGAGACCAGGTAGGGGATGGCCAGACCACCCTCCCCGCCCGAGATGCCCTCGCACTGTACGGAGATCTGGTTGATCAGGGTGCGCACCATCTCGGTATCACCGAGGCCATACATATCACCACAGGTGTTGGTGGGCAGCTGCTTCGAGGTATCGGCGTAGACCTGCGGCTCCAGGTCACCAGCGACGAACTCGTAGGTGGGCAGGGTCACCACGGAGCAGGTGTCGGTGGTGCTGTAGGTCATCGGGCTGTTGCCGTTCTCGCCGACATGGAAGCTCATGTCGTAACGGTCGGTGTTGTTACCGGAGAGGTCGAGACGGATGAGAAAATCGAACGCCTGACCGGCGACACAGAAGGGTGGCGTACCCGGCGCGGCGGAGAACTCGGCGAAGGTGGTGAACTCGTTGGCGGTACAGCCGAGGTTGCCACCGAAGCGCTCGGCGGCACAGGAGACACCGTTGGTAGCGGGTTGAGGCGTCTCGATCTCCACCACGTTGAGGGTCCCTTCGGTGTAGCGCAGCACAGCGTTGGCCAGGGGCGAGATGGCCCACAGCGCCAGACCGACGAGCAACGACGAGCCGAGCTGGTGCAGGCCCCTTTTGATTCGCGCCATCTTCGCGCCGCCCTGCGCTGTCGTGCTCACCGAAGCCATTTCGCCACCTGACTGTTGCCCATACTCAACTTCCCACTACATCTACGCAGTCGAGACACGCTCCCTAGCGCCCGTGCCTCGGACCCCGCTCACCCTTGAGTACCCTCTTGGAGGTGACCACCTCGATCTCCACCCGGCGGTTGGGTGCCAGACACGCCTTCAGCTCCTTGCGGTCGGCCATCTCGCTATCCTGACACTCGACCACCGGCTGGCTCTCGCCGAACGCCTTGGCCTTGATCATATCCCCATCCAGACCGCGCTCGATGAGCATCTGGCGGATGGCGTCGACGCGACGCTGGGAGAGGTTCATGTTGTAGGCATCGCTGCCGAGGCGATCGGTGTGACCGAAGATGTCGATGGAGATGACCGCGTCCATGGAGGCGATGATATCCATCAGGCGCTGGATCTCCTGCGCCGTCTCGGACTTGGGGTCGTCCAGGTCGAAGTCGAAGTAGGCGATGGTGAAGCGGTTGGTGACCGGCTCCTCCGCCTCGATGGCACAGCGCGCCAGCTCGATCTCCGCCTCCTTGACCAGACGCTCCACGGCGCGGATGTCGGAGAGCGAGTGGCGCCAGCCCATCTCCCACTCCTCGTGGCCCGCCTGCACCAGGCGCACCTCGAACTCGGCGATGAGGTGCTGGGCGCAGCGGAAACCGGGGTGCTGCTTCATCTCGGCGGCCTTCTGCCACAGGTCCTCACGCACGCGGATCGAACCCGGCACCAGCGGGGTGTCCATGCTGATGTCGGACTTCTCCTCCTCCATCTCGCCAACCAGGATCAGTGTCTGATTCACCGCCCCCTCGATGACGCGGTAGCGGTCGTTCTCGCTGTACTCGTCGCGGGCGAAGTCGAGCCAGTGCTGCGCCTTGGTGAAGTGGTAGTCGAAGGCAGAGCGCAGCCCCTCGCTGTTGAGGCGCTTGATACGCTCCTGGATGCGGTCGAGGACGCTCACGTCGGCGTAGATCGCCTCGTCGGTGATGCGCGCCTGCTCGGGCTTGAGCCCGGCCGAACCGACCGCCTCGCCATCGATCTCGACGATGACGCTCGGTTGCGGCTCGTGCTCCGGGGTCACGGAGCAGGCGGTGCAGGCCAGGGCCAACAGGATGGCGCTCGACAGGCTGTTTGCTTTCATCACTCTAGGTCCTCGTTATCGAAACAGCCTCAGGGGCGATCGAACAGGGTCTCGTCAAACTTGAAGCGCAGGCGCAGATAGGCGCCACGCTGGGTGTAGCCCTCGCCGGAGAGCTCCTCGTCCTGGTAACCGAACACATTGTACCCACCGGAGAGCCAGAGGTTGGCGTGCAGCAGGTAGCCCAGCTCGACGCCGAGGCCATACTCGGTGCTCTTGTCGGCGGCGCTGTAGAGGGTCGCGGCGGTGAGGTTGAAGTCCCAGCGCTCGGTGAAGTCCCAGATATAGCGGGTGCTCAACAGCTGTGCGCTGTAGGTATCTTCGAAGCCGTCGTTGGCACTCTCTTGCACCCACTTGGTGGCGAAGCGCCCGCTCAGGTACATGCTGTCGAGGATGGCACGGTTGGCGTGCAGCGAGACGATGTGCGCCAGACGCTTGTCACCCACCGTCTCGTCGTCGGTGCTGCGCAGCTCGTACTTGCTGAAGCCGTGCCAGATGTTGGTGTCGGTGTCACGGTAGGCGACGCCGAGCTGGAAGCGGTCGCGGGTCAGGTCGCCGGTGGCGAGGCGCTGCACGTAGTAGTGGTTGTTGCCGAGCAGGGTCCAGTCGCGGTTCATCTTGCGCGCCACGCCCAGGGTCGAGAGCAGCGAGTCGTTGTTGTTGGCGGTACGCACTTCGAGGCGCGCCGTGCCCTTCCACAGCGGGTTGGCGGTGTAGCTGATGGCGCCGGTGATGGCGTTGGTCAGGTTGTCCGGGTCGCCATCCAGCGGCTGTACGCGCTCCAGGCCGGTCTCCAGCATCAGCCCCTTGCGCAGCGGCCAGCGGTTACGCAGACCGATAGCGGCCTCGGTCTCGCGCCCCTCGAAGGCGTCGCGGGCACGGTACTCGCTGAACACCGAACCGGTATCGGAGTAGTCGTTGCGCAGGCCGATGACGCTGGTCACCAGGCTGGCGCGGTTGTTCAGGCCGTAGGCGTCGTTGAGGCTGGAGATCAACTCGTGGCGGGCGTAGAGGCGGCCACGCGGGCTGAACTGATACTCGGCGCCGATGGCGGCCATCTCCTTGGTGGCGTCGTCGATGGCCTGCTCGTACTCCACCGAGAGACTCAGCTCCGGCAGCATCGGCAGACGGTAGTCGATGCCGGTCTGGATGCTGGTCTGGTCGATGGGGGTGGCGACGCTGGTGCTGAGGGCCGGGGTGGTGCTCTCGCGGGCACGGCGCACGCCGGCCATCCAGGTGAGGTTGTCGGTGAGGCGGGTGTGCATCTGCAGGTTGGCGCCGTCGCGGACCCCACCGGTGGTGAGGTCTTCGCTGCGCAGCACCTCGCCGGTGAACTGCAGCTTCTCGCTCAGACGGAAGCCACCCTTGGCCCCGGCCTCACGCCGCCCGGCGGAGAGCGAGGCACCGGGGTTGACGAACTCCACGTCGATGTCGCTGGCGTAGAGGCGCAGGTCGGTGCGCTCGCCCTTGTGGATCAACTCCACGCGCCGGGCGTCGCCCTCACCGGTGCCCTCCTCCTGGCTCTGGGCCCCCTCGACCACCAGGTTGGTCTGCTCGTCGAGCTTCAAGGTGGCATTGGCGCTGCGCAGGCGGTAGGACTGGGTCGGGTTCTCGTCGTGCACATAGGTGCCGCCCACTTCGAGCAGGCCGCCGAACTGCTTCTGCACGGTGGCACCGGCGACGAGGAAGTCATCACCGCCCTGCTCCACCTCGTAGGTGACGCGGATGGAGACGGGGTTGAGCTTCTCGTCGACGCTGGCCACTGGGGTGCGGAACAGGATACCGCCGCTCATACCGTCGATCTCGTAGTCGGTAAAGCGGGTCATGCTGGTGCGCGAGAGGATGATCGAGGGCTGCTGACGGTCGCGCACCAGGATCTCCACCTGCTCGCTGTTGACCACCACGTCGGCGTTGCTCAGGCGGTAGGGGCCGGAGATGCCCTGACCACGGATCTCGTCCACCACCTGGGTGGTGTTGTCCTGGCTGACGAAGGTGTCGATGAGCAGGCCGTCGTCTTCGTGGTGCAGGCGCAGGCCGGTGAGGCTGCGCTGGTAGTTGCCCAGCTTACGCGCCTCGGAGGGGATGCGGCTGTTGTAGTCACCGTAGAGCAGGTAGGTGCGCCCCTTCTCCACACGCAGGTAGAGCGGGCTGGTGGTCTGCGCGTCGAAGCCGCGGATGGAGCTGTCGCCGTAGACCGGGTAGTACTCCTCGGGCTGGATATCGCGGAACAGACGGCTCTGCTCGGCCTTGTCCGAGTCGTAGGCCATGGTCAGCAGGTACTCGCCCTTGACCTTGCCCTTGAGGAAGAAGGAGGCGCGCGCCCCGGCGCGGGTCTCGCCGTCGTCGGACTCGTAGCTGTAGTTGCGCAGCTCCTCCTCGAAGCTGTCGTTCACCGTGGGCTGCACCACGGCGCCGGGGAGCAGGCGGTCGAGGCGGATCTGACCCTCGATGATACCCACGGCGATCATCTCGCGCAGCGGCGCGGTGTAACCGAACTTCACCTGCTTCTCCATGCGCCCGCTGAGGATGCGCAGGGTCTCCTCGCCCGGCTCTTGGGGCGGCAACAGGCTCAGCTCCAGCTGACCGTTTTCGATGAACTGCTGCAGGCCCGGCTCGACCTCGTCGAGGTCGGTGCCCTTCCAGCGCCCGAGCTTGGACTCGACGCTCACCGGCAGGCGCATGGCCACCAGGTTGCCGTTGGCATCGACCAGGCGGATGCGCACGCGCACCGGGCTGTTGCCATCCGCCGGGGTCTCCTTGGGCAGGTCGACGGCGAAGCCCACCGGCTCGCCGGGGGCGTAGACGGTGATCGCCTGACCGCCACGCACGTTGCCCCAGTTATCGAGTTGCTGGAACTCCAGCCGGTTGGCCCCGGCGGCGAGCTTCACGCCCACGTACTCCCAGCCCTGCAACTGACGGCTCGGCTGGGTGGCGCGGTTACCGATGCGCTCTTCGTCGACCGCCGCGCCGTTGACCAGCAGGCGGAACTGCGCCCCTGCCAGACCCTTGACGCGAATGGTCGCCTCACGCCCGGCGAGCAGGTCGCCCTCTTCGAGGTCGAGGAAGCCGGGCTCGATGCTGGTGTTGGGGAGCTTCTTCTCGAAGCTCTCGGCCGGCACCACGGGCACCACTACCGGCGCCTCGGGCAGTTGGCTGTTAATCGCGTTGTACTGCTGTTCGGGCAGCAGCTCCTGATAGCCGGGGAACTTGTCGCCGTCGAGCACGCCCTGGGCCGGGAGGTCCTGCACGCGACGCTGCTGCGGCAGGGTCGGGTCGAGGGGCAGCTCCTGGTTGAGGTAGTACTCGTGGACGTCGATCTCGCCCTTGCTGCGACGCAGCTTCACCTGCGAGATGAGCTCGGCGTTGCAGCTCCCCTCGGCGAAGTCGGCGCGGTGCAGCTCGCCCTTGCGCAGGTCGACGAAGCGGCTGTCGGGGACCCCGGCGTGGCGGTTGTCGAGGGTAATCAGCTCCGCCTCAGGGGGCAGCGTGGTACGGTCGAGCTTGATCACGTGGGTGCGCGGGCGCAGGCCGTAGAGGCTGTACTTACCCTCGACGTCGGTGACCACGTAGGTGCCGTCGTCGAGATAGAGGCGCACGCCGGGGATGCCCAGCTCCTCTTTGTCCTGCACGCGGTTGCGGTTGCAGTCGGTGAAGACCTTGCCCACCAGATAGCCGTCGTCGGCGAACACGCCAGGGGTCACCTCGACCTTGGCGGTGGCGGTGTTACTCACCTTGTCGCGGGTAGCGATGAGGGTCTCCTGGGCACGGGCGATGGCGGTGTTGACGCCATCGCCGCGCAGGGCGGCGGTGCCTACGCGCACGCGGTAGGTCAGCGTCGCGGTGGCGCCCACGGCCAGGTTACTCAGGCTGAAGGTGAGGGCCGGGCCGGCGCTGCCGTCGGGGTCGGCGATGGTGCTGCCGTTCTCCTTGGCGCTGCCGGGGAGGTAGCTGAAACCGAGCGGCAGGGTGTCGTCGAGCTTGACGTTGAACAGGGCATAGTCGCCGGTGTTCTTCACCTCGACGGTGTAGAGCAGGCTCTCGCCCACCTCCACTGTGCTCACCGAGGCGCTCTTGCGGATGAACAGCGAGCCGTGTGCGGTGCAGTCGACCGGGATGTCGGCGACCACGGCGCCGGTGTTGAGGTTGACCGGGAAGTCACCACCGAACGAGGCGGGCACATTGATGATGCGCGTGGCCGGTTGCTGTGCCACCGGCACGGTGGAGGGGTAGGTGAAGCCGGTGGGCGGCACCACCTCCAGGCGGTAGGTGCCCGGGTTGACCAGCGGGAAGAGGTAGACGCCATCGTTACCCACGGTGACCACGTTGGCCGCCGGGGTCACGGCGTCCAGCTCGAACACCTGGGCCGGGGCGCCGCTGACGGCGTCCACCAGACTCACCACGGCGTCGGGTACCGGCACATCCTTGCAGGTGTCGTAGACCACGCCGGTGGGGTCGACCAGGATGCGCGTCTTCACCACGCTGGTGCCGCAACCGTCGACGGTGGCGGTGAGGGTGTCGTTGCGCAGGGTCTCGATCACTGAGTTGCCGATGATCGCGCCGTTGGTCAGGGTGGCATCCTGGGTCGGTACGTAGTTGGGGGCGTCGGTCGGGACGATGCGGAAGATACCGGTATTGGGGCCGGTCTCGGTGGCGATGAAGGTCTCCTCGTCACCGGTCATGGTGGAGGTGATGATGATGGTCTTCTTCTCGATCACCACCGGGTTTTCGTTACAACTGGCGGCGTCGGTGGCGACATAGAGCGGGTCGCCGAGGATGGCGTGGTCCACCAGGGTGCCGAACTGGTTGTTGTAGTAGTAGTGGATCACCGGCTCGATGAGCGGCACCTCGGTGACCACCTGGTTGGAGTAGGCCTCCAGCACCGAGACCACGCCCCCGTCACTGTAGTGGGCCAGGGCGACGTTCTCGATGGTGCCGCTGGCATTGCCGTGGACGCGCACGGCGAAGCTGAAGGCGACCGTGGCGCGCGAGGCGAGCGAGTCGATGGCCAGCGCCACCACGTCGACCTGGGTGTCGTCCGCCGGGCGGTTGTCGTAGGTGACGTAGGTGTTGGTCGGGTCGCCGTAGCGGTGCACCAGGAATAGCTGCCCGGCAGGCGGGTCCAGCGGTTCGTAGGTGGTGTTGGCCGGGATCTGGTCACGGATCACCAGCTTCTGCACCGCCACCCCGTCGATCACCACATCGACCGGACCGGCCGTGCCGATGCCGTTGTTGGTCAGTTGCAGGGTGTACGTGAGCAGCTCGTTGCGCGAGATCTCGGTGGTCGAGGCGGCCTTGCTCAGGCTCAGGGAGGAGCCGGAGGAGATGGTCAGGCTGTCGACATTGCTCTCGCGCAGGGTGCCATCGGCACTGCGGGCGCTGATGCGTAGCTGGCCGACGCTGCCGAGCGGGGCGGCGACGGGCACACGCCCCTGCACCAGCACCGGGATGCGCCCGCCACGGGTGACGTTGAGGCCGCCGCCGCTGAGCGGGGTGGCGGGGATGGAGGCGGCGACGGCACGGTCGGGTAGGTCACCGACGGTGGCCCCAGGCGGCAGGCTGACGAGGATGCCGTCGGCCAACTGCACCAGTGGCAACTCGTCGTCGGTGGTGTCGACCACGCCGTTGTCGTTGTTGTCGTAGAAGAGCTGGAGGGCGTCGAGGTCGAAGCCGTCACCGGTGAGGTTGACCAGCTCGAAACCGATGGGCAGCTCGCCGTTGCCCTCGTTGGTGAAGATGTGCGAGAGCACCACTACCTGGCCGGGGGCGACATTGCGCTCGATATCCTCGACCAGGCTGAAGGCGATCTGGTCACCGCTGGTGGCGGAGACGGTGTTGCTACTGGCGCTACGCAGGCGGCCATCGCCGGTCACGTAGTTGGCAGTCACAGTATTGGTGATAGCTGTACCGGCGTCCGGTGCCACCGCCATGCCGAGCAGACTCCACCCCGCGAGGAGGAGTCCGGCAAGCAACATCACTGTTTGGCGCAAGCTAGGCATTATGGGTTGCAACTATCGTTTGATTTCAGTTCGGGACAGGCCCGGAAAATTTGCTCAAAAAAAATTTGTCGGCGTCGGGGTCTGGTTGAGCGGAGGGGGCCGAAGCCCCCTCCCCTCTTGGCCCTAGGCCTTACTGATCGATCTGCACGCAGAACTCGATCACGGCGCTGGAGCCAGCGGCCAGGGTACCCACGGTGGCCGTGATGGTACCCACACCACCGTCCGCCGGGCTGGCGGTGATGGTGCCCACGCTGGTGGTGGCACCACCGCTGCAGGTCCCGGCACTACCGCTCAGCTCGTAGGTGGTGAAGGACGGGGTAGCGTCATTCACGACCACGGTGGTGATCGGGTCGATACCGGAGTTAGCGGCGGTGATCTGATACAGCAGGCAGGAGCCGGGGACGGCGCCACTGCTGATCTGGGTGGTGCGGAAGGCGATCTCGCCCGCGTCGGCGGTGTCACCGTCGCAGTTGAGGTCGAGACCCTGCTTCTTGGTCAGGGTCAGGTCGCCGACGATCACCGTGGTGGTGTCGTTGACGGTGGCGGTGATACCGCCGCCGGCATCGGCATCCAGGGTGGTGGTGTCGACCACGCCTTCCAGGGCACCGGCCGGGGCGAAGACCTTGACGAACAGGGTCTTGCTGACGCCCGCGCCGAGGTTGCTGACGCTGGAGATGACCAGGTCGCTGGCGCTCAGGTCACCGCTACCATCGGTGTCCTCGTAGATCACGGAGGACCAACCATCGGCCAGCTTGCTGTCGGTGCTGGAGAGGTTGATGGTGGTCTCGGTGGCGTTACCGGCGTTCTTCAGGGTGTGCTGGTAGACCACGGAACCACCGGGGTAGACCTGACCGGAGTTGCTCGGGGCGAGACTGATGGCGCGGATGGTCTCCACGGTCACGGCATCGTGCTTCACGTCGGTGGCCCCGGTGCTGGGGGACTGGGCGCGGAAGTAGATGTCGTAGGTGCCGGCAGAGAAGTTCTGCGGGATGGAGACCACGGCCCAGACCAGCTTGTTGGCGCTGCTCAGGATGGCGCCGGTGCTGGTGGACTGGGTCACGCCGGCATCCATGACGCCGTCTGCACCGCCGTCGGTACCGTCTGCGTCGACATAGAACTTGACGCTCCAGCCGGTGGGCAGGGTGATGGTGCCGAAGGTGTTGTCGGTGCTGGCCTTCAACTCGTAGCTGTCGCCCAGTGAGCTGGTGTTGTTGACGAACAGTACGAAGGTGGCGGTGTTGGTGGCGTTGCTCGGGGTCACACTCAGGGTGGTGATGGCGAGTGCCTCACCCGTGGCCTGTACACCGGAACCGTCAGTGGCCACAGCGCCGCCAGCGAGGGAGACGTTGTTGGTCAGGTCGACGGTGCTGGCGGTGATCTCGGTGATGCGATCGACCACGGTGTCACTCACGCCAGGGGTGTTGCTGGAGGTGGCGGTGACGGTGGCGTCGGAGGGCACGGCGGTAGCCGAATCCGGCGGCAGGATCGCCTTCACGAAGATGTTGTAGACGCCGCTAGCGGCCAGGGGGCCGGTATCCAGCACGTTGTCGCCATCGGTATCGGCCAGCGGGGTGACGCCGTCGCTCTTCAACAGCACGAAGGTGGTGCCAGCGGGGAAGCTGGTGTTGGCCACGGTGATGTTGAAGGTGTCGGTGCCGCTACCGGTGTTGGTGACGACGTTCTGGAAGATCACCGTGGAACCCTCTTGGGCGGAGGCGATCAGGGAGATGTCGTTGAGCGTCAGGTCGGTATCGGAGTCGGCCAGGGTGTCGGTTGCACCGGTGTCAGAGATGGTGACAGCGGCGGTCGGGATGACGGTGAAGGTGACGATGTTGGTGTCGGTGTTCGGGGTGGTGCCAGTCGGGCCAGCGCCATCCGGGTCGAAGGTGAAGACACCCTTGTTGTCGAGGGTCTGCGGGGCGAGACCGCCGTCGATGGTCACCTGGAAGCTGACGGTACCGGAGTCGCCGGGGGCGACGCTGGCGATGACCGCGACGATGACGTTGCCGGAGGAGGTATAGGTGATACCGGTGGCGGCCTCGACGTCGCTGGCGTCGGTCAGGGTGGCACCGCCGACACTCCACACACCGGTGCTGGCCACGTAGCTCATGCCAGCAGGCAGAGAGTCGGTGATGCTCAGGTCGGTGGCGGTGTTGTTACCGGTGTTGGTGTAGGCCAGGGTCACGGTGTAGGGGCCGCTGGGGGACTCACCGCTGGTGGCGCTCATGGACTTGACCACGCCGATCACTGCGTCGTCGGAGACGTGGATGGTGTCGGTGTTGGAGGCGGTCTGGGCACCGTCGCCGACGCTGGTGGCGTCGATGGTCAGTGAGCCGGAGCTGCCGCCAGTGGCGGTACCGGGCACGGTGCCGACGATGACGAACTTGTAGTTGCCGCCATAGGCCACGGTGACGTTGGTGCCGTTCAGGTTGACGAAGTTGTCCGGGGTACCGTCACCGTTCAAGTCCTCGTAGATCTTGACGTTGGTGAGGGTCACCGCGCTGCCGCCATCGGCCGCGGACAGTGTGTAGCTGTCCTCGGTGTTACCGGTGTTGGTCAGGGTGTGCGGGAAGGTGACCTGCGCGCCGGGGGCGGCGTACTTGGTGCCGTCGGCGGTCAGGGTCAGGCCGTAGACGCTGTCGACGATGGTATCGACCCGGTTAGAGGTCGCGGTACGCGTGACGCCGCCGGCGTCGACGTAGGTGGCGGATGCCTGGTTACCAATGATACTGCCGGCCTCGGGGGCGGCAGCACCGGCCTGCATGCTGAACAGCAGGGCCAGTCCGGCGACTGCGCTACCGAGGAGGGCGAACAGACTGTTCGCGCCCGCACGACGGCGAGTTGCGCTAGTGTGCAAAGGATTGGTCATGGTTGACTCCTCTAATGTTGCACTGGGGTTGGGAAAGAAAGGCGATGCAGGAAGACCGTCAATGCCGTGCAGGAAGGACGGCCTTCCACGAGAGGTGGCGGTTCATGTTGCAAGCGCTCCTCCTGATTGCCACGGTTGACGGTCACTCCGAGACCTTGACCCGGGCCTTGACCCGCTTCTGCTCGCCGGCTTGCAAGCTGAAGAGGGTCCAACGCAGATGGCGGTACTCGGAGGCCGGGACCATCTGCTCCTCCACCCGCCCGTCCGGGAGGGTGTGAGTACGTTTCAGGGGGAAGGGGGCGTAGGCCTGGCCGTCCACGCTCGCCTCCAGGCGGCGCTTGGGCTCGATGCTGTCGAGCTGCAGCTCGACGCCCGCGGGGATGGGCAGATCGGCGCGCAGATCACGCACCGTCTCCTCCCCCTGATTGTGATAGAGCACCACATATTCGATGAGGTCACCCGGGGTGGCCCGCTCGGCGGGGAGCAGACGCTCCTGGCCCTGGGGGTCTGTCTCGACCTTGTTCGCCACTAGGCTGGCGCTCACCTCGGCCTGGGCCGCGGCGCTGAATATGAGGACGAACAGAAGCCCAAAAAGAGGACGATACGGGGTGGCAAGGCTCATTGTGATTCTCATCTCAATTTTTGCGTAGGGATAATACCCGAATCGCTATCACTAAACACTGATAGTTTCGACCGCCTGTCGCCGGTCAGAAACGAGACTACGCGAACCCATTGGGCCACGATGAAAGTCTACTCACCTTCAAATTGCATGGGCATTTTCCAGGAGCGGATTTCACAATTGCTTACTTAGCCACACGGAAACAGTGAGTTAATCAGGGTGTTTACGTATCAATTGTTAAATGATTGTTAAATCTTGACCATCGAAACGCCTCCTCCCCTTAATCGTCTATTGCGATTTTTTATGTAGGCGATAAGGCTTACAAAGTCGGAACAATGGCACAATTACGTAGGACTACGTAACCGGTGGTGGCCCTTGTCGACGCTGTAACGTAACGCACAGCGTAAGTGTGAACCAAATAACGTATTGTCACCGATAGGGCGTGGCACGACTCACCATCACCACAGCTAGTTTGATAGATATGAGGAGTGCGTTTGGTTTGATGAGTTGTGGATCCGTCGACGCCCGATACCGCGTCCTGTGGACGCTCTGCGGCACGCGGCACCCTCTGTCGCCTGTTTCGGTGTGCTAGGCGTGCACACGGACGACATGGAGATAGGCTGGGGGCGATACGGCACCCTGGGATGGGGCGTTGGCGGGGTAGATAGGCGGGGAAAACCCCCGCCTACAGTGGCCATGGGTGGGGCGGACAGGGAGTAATCGGACGTGAGCGTAAACTGACGAAACGCCCGTGTGGGCAGGGGTCAGGCGACCGGTTCGAGCCACTTTTGCAAGAACAGCGCCTGCCCCGCGGCCGGGTCGAGCTGATAGGCCGCAAAGCCCTGTGTCGCATAGAGGGCGAGGGCCACGGCGTTACCGGAGAGCACCTCCAGCGTGAGCTTGCAACAGCCGCGCGTGCGCGCCTCGGCCTCGATGGCGGCAAACAGGGCGGAGGCGACCCCCAGTCGGCGGGCCGTGGGGAGCACGGCCACGTCGTGGATATTCATTAGCGGGGCGGCGCGAAAGGTAGAAAAGCCCTCGAAGGCGTTGAGTAAGCCGAGGGGCTCGCCCTCGCGCCAGGCAATGAGGCCGACCCAGTCGCTACGCGCGGCGAGGCGTGGCACCAATTCGGCCTGCACCGACGCCGAGAGCCCCTCGCCCCCCCCCATGGGGTCTCGCGCATAGGCGTCGAGCAGCCGCACCAGCGCCTCGGCATGCGCCGGTGAGGCCGGGTCACAGCGGCTCACCTGCAGGGGCGTGGGGCTCATCCCTTCTTCTCCTTGGGTAGCAGCACCAAACGGGTCATGGAGAAGCGGTCGTGGGGGCAGAGGCGCTGCGCATCGATCAGCGACCAGAGCAGGCCGACCAGCAGCCCCACCGAGGGGATGGCGGCGAGAAAGCGCAGCATCGCCAACTGCGGGGTGAGGGGGCACCCTTGCAGGTCGACGACCCGCAGCCGCCACGCCCGCATCCCCAGTGTCTGCCCGCCGTGGAGCCAAAAGCCGGCGTAGAAGGCGAAGGCGCACAGGAGCAGCCAGAGGAACATCCACACCGTCCCCTTGAGGCCGTTGGCATCCCCCAGCAGCAGCAGGGCCAGGAGCATCAACAGCGCGGTGGCGAAGATGAGTACGGCGGCGAGCAGCAGGGTGTCGTAGAGGATGGCGGCCAGGCGGCGCCAGAGTGGGGCGTTGGGCAGGGCCTGTAGCGCCTGCGCGGTGAGCACTTCGGACATAGGGACTCCTTCGGCGATGCAGCGATCCTAATGAACTCACCCGGCAAAGGAAACAGAGAATATTTCCACCTGCTTATATAAGAGGGTGAGCGGCCAGCGGGCACCGCGACCCCAGCAACCGTACGCATACGCCTTCATGCCACGCCCGCCATCCAGTATCATGGCACCCTTTCGCCCACCCCAGGATAAGGTCCGCCCAACCATGCTGATTCTCCGTGGTAGCCCCGCCCTCTCCCCGTTTCGCCTCGACAAGCTGACCCGCCAGATCGCCGAGGTGGCACCGGAGGTGAGCCACCTCTACGCCGAATTTGTCCACTTCGCCGACCTGGAGCAGCCGCTCGGCGATGCGGGTCTGGCCACCCTGGGGCGCATCCTCACCTACGGCCCGAGTGCCGTCACCGAGGAGCCGAGCGGCCAGTTGCTGCTGGTGCTGCCGCGCCCCGGCACCATCTCCCCCTGGGCCACCAAGGCGACCGACATCGCGCACAACTGCGGCCTTGGCGGCATCCACCGCCTGGAGCGCGGCACCGCCTACTACCTCACCAGCGCCCAGGCCCTCTCCAACGGCCAGTTGGAGGCGGTGAGCGCCCTGCTGCACGACCGCATGACCGAGGTGGTGGTGCCTGCACTGGAGGAGGCCGAGGGGCTGTTCAGTGCCGCCGAGCCGAGTGAGCTGAGCTGCGTGGATATCCTCAGTGGCGGGCGCGAGGCGCTGGTAACGGCCAACGGCGAGCTGGGGCTGGCCCTGGCGGAGGATGAGGTCGACTATCTGGTGGAGAACTTCACCCATCTGGGGCGCAACCCCACGGATGTGGAGCTGATGATGTTCGCCCAGGCCAACTCCGAGCACTGCCGCCACAAGATCTTCAACGCCGACTGGGTGATCGACGGCAAACCGCAGGCGAAGTCGCTCTTCGCCATGATCCGCAACACCTATCAGCACTGGTCCGGCGGCACCCTCTCCGCCTATAAGGACAACGCGGCGGTGATCGAGGGCTTCGAGAGCGCGCGCTTCTACCCGACCACGGGCGGTGAGTACGGCTACTCCACCGAGAACACCCACATCATGATCAAGGTGGAGACCCACAACCACCCCACCGCCATCTCCCCTGCCCCCGGTGCCGCCACCGGCTCCGGCGGCGAGATCCGCGACGAGGGGGCCACCGGACGCGGCGGCAAGCCCAAGGCGGGCCTCACCGGCTTCTCCGTCTCCAACCTGCGCATCCCCGGCTTCGAGCAGCCGTGGGAGGCGGACTACGGCAAACCCGAGCGCATCGTCTCGGCCCTCGACATCATGATCGACGGCCCCCTCGGCGCCGCCGCCTTCAACAACGAGTTCGGCCGCCCGGCGATCAACGGCTACTTCCGCACCTACGAGCAGTCCGTGCCCGGCCCCAACGGCGAAGAGGTGCGCGGCTACCACAAGCCGATCATGCTCGCCGGTGGCCTCGGCAACATCCGCGAGGACCACGTCGAGAAGCACGAGATCCCGCCCGGCGCGCAGCTCATCGTCCTCGGCGGCCCGGCCATGCTCATCGGCCTCGGTGGCGGCGCCGCCTCCTCCATGGCCAGTGGCTCCTCCTCCGCGGCGCTGGACTTCGCCTCGGTGCAGCGCGCCAACCCGGAGATGGAGCGCCGCTGTCAGGAGGTGATCGACCGCTGCTGGCAACTGGGTGAGAACAACCCGATCATCTCCATCCACGACGTCGGCGCGGGCGGCCTCTCCAACGCCATGCCCGAGCTGGTCAACGACGCCGGACGCGGCGCGCGCTTCGAGCTGCGCGCCATCCCCAACGACGACCCCGGCATGTCGCCCAAGGAGATCTGGTGCAACGAGGCGCAGGAGCGCTACGTGCTGGCGGTGGCCGCCGACGACCTCGACCGCTTCGCCGCCCTGTGCGAGCGCGAGCGCTGCCCCTATGCGGTGATCGGTGAGGCGACCAAGGAGCAGCAGTTGGTGCTGGGCGATGCCCACTTCGACAACACCCCCATCGACATGCCGATGGAGGTGCTGCTCGGCAAGCCACCGAAGATGCTGCGCGACGTGCGCCACAAGACCTTCCGTAAGCCGGAGTTCGCCACCCGGCACCTCGACCTCAAGGAGGCCGCCTACCGCCTGCTGCGCCTGCCGACCATCGCCGACAAGCGCTTCCTCATCACCATCGGCGACCGCAGCGTCACCGGCACCGTGGTGCGCGACCAGATGGTCGGCCCCTGGCAGGAGCCGGTCGCCGACGTCGGCGTCACTGCCACCGGCTACCAGGGCTACACCGGCGAGGCGATGGCCATGGGTGAGCGCACCCCCATCGCCCTGGTCGACCACGCCGCCAGCGCCCGTATGGCGGTGGGTGAGGCGCTGACCAACATCGCCGCTGCGCGCATCGGCGACATCCACGACATCAAGCTCTCCGCCAACTGGATGGCCCCCGCGGGCCACCCCGGCGAGGACGCGGGTCTCTTTGAAGCGGTCAAGGCCGTCGGCGAAGAGCTCTGCCCGGCCCTTGGCCTGACCATCCCGGTGGGCAAGGACTCCATGTCGATGAAGACCGTCTGGCGCGACGGCGAGGAGGCCAAGTCGGTCACCGCACCGCTGTCGCTGATCATCAGCGCCTTCGCCCCGGTGTTCGACGTGCGCGCCACCCTCACCCCGGAGCTGCGCACTGACCAGGGCGACACCGACCTCATCCTCATCGACCTGGGCAAGGGTAAGAACCGCCTCGGCGGCTCCTGCCTGGCCCAGGTCTACGGCGAGGCGGGCCACCACGCCCCGGACCTCGACGACCCGGCCGCCATGTCGCGCTTCTTCTCGGTGATCCAGGAGCTGAACCGCGCCGGACGCCTGCTCGCCTACCACGACCGCTCCGACGGCGGCCTCTTCGTCACCCTGGCGGAGATGGCCTTCGCCGCCCACAGCGGCCTCGACTGCCGCCTCGACGACCTCGGCGACGACCCTGCATCTGCGCTATTCAACGAAGAGCTAGGCGCGGTGATCCAGGTGCGTCACAGCGATACCGACGAGGTGCTGGCGTGGCTCAAGGAGGCGGGCCTCGGCAAGTACAGCCACGTCATCGGCGAGCTGAACGACTCCGACACCCTGCGCTTCAGCTACGACCAAGAGGGCCTCATCGACGAGCCGCGCGTCGAGCTGCAACGGGCGTGGGCGCAGACCAGCTTCCAGATGCAGTCCCTGCGCGACAACCCCGCCTGCGCCAAGGAGGAGTTCGACCGTCTGCTGGATGCCAACGACCCCGGCGCCTTCGCCGAGCTGAGCTTCGATCTGAACGAGAACATCAGCGCCCCCTATATCGCCTCCGGCGCCCGCCCGCGCGTGGCCGTGCTGCGTGAGCAGGGCGTGAACGGTCAGATCGAGATGGCCGCCGCCTTCGACCGCGCCGGTTTCGCCGCCGTCGACGTGCACATGAGCGACATCATCGGCGGGCGCGTGGCGCTCGACGACTTCACCGGGCTAGTCGCCTGCGGCGGCTTCTCCTACGGTGACGTGCTCGGCGCTGGTGAGGGGTGGGCCAAGTCGGTGTTGTTCAACCCGCGTGCGCGGGAGCAGTTCGCCGCCTTCTTCGAGCGCGAGAGCACCTTCGCCCTGGGCGTCTGCAACGGCTGCCAGATGATGAGCAACCTGCACGAGCTGATCCCGGGTGCCGAGCACTGGCCGCACTTCGTGCGCAACACCTCGGAGCAGTTCGAGGCGCGTTTCGCCATGGTCGAGGTGGTGGACTCCCCCTCCATCCTGCTCGCCGACATGGCGGGCTCGAAGATGCCCATCGCCGTGGCCCACGGTGAGGGTCGCGCCGAATTCAAGGCCAGCGACGGCCCGACCAACGCCCTCGCCGCCCACCGGGTGGCCATGCGCTTTGTCGACAACTACGGCGACCCCACCGAGCGCTACCCGGCCAACCCCAACGGCTCGCCGCTCGGCATCACCGGCCTGACCACCGACGATGGCCGCGTGACCATCATGATGCCGCACCCGGAGCGCGTGTTCCGTGCCGTCACCCACTCCTGGCACCCGGACGAGTGGCAGGAGGACGGCCCGTGGATGCGCATGTTCCGCAACGCGCGGCGCTGGGTCGGTTAGGCTGGAGGATTGGCCACGGAGGCACGGAGGACACGAAGAAGAGCAATTCTGAGTGGAGGTTGGGCGTGGAACTCTGGTGAGGTCGACTGCGGGTCGGATCGATCGCCGATTCGCCCAGCTCTATCACCTCATCGCTCTCTACTCCGTGTCCTCCGTGGCTAACTCTTCAGGGTTCTAAGAGAAACCGCTTGCTCCGATTAACCCAATAGGAGGGTGGCGTCGACAGCAGCGACTGGTTAGCCTGTGTCGACGCCACACGTGAACAAGGAGGCTGCCATGGCCGACACTGAACCGACCCTCGGCGCGCGTCTGCGCCTGATCCTCGGCTTTATCGCCCTGCTCTGGGCCATCGAGGTCGTCAATCAACTCACGGGCCACGCCCTCGACCGTTTCGGCATCTGGCCGCGCCACCTCTCCGGGCTCATCGGCATCCCCCTCGCCCCGCTGCTGCACGGCGGTATCCTGCACCTGGTCTCCAATACCCTACCCCTGCTGGTGCTCGGCTTCCTGGTGGCGGTGCACGGCATGCGCGCCTTCTTCGCCGTGACCATCGCCATCGTCCTCATCGGTGGTGCCGGGGTCTGGCTGATGGCAAGGAGCAACTACCATATCGGCGCCAGCGGCCTCATCTTCGGCTACTTTGGCTACCTCGTCGCCATGGGCTGGTACGCCCGCTCGGTCAAGGCGGTGCTCATCGCCATCGGCGTGGTGCTGTTCTATGGGGGGATGATCTTCGGCGTCTTACCCCGTCATCCCTACATCTCCTGGGAGTCGCACCTGTTCGGTCTGCTGGCGGGGATCTGGGTGGCACGCTTCATCCACAAGCGCCCGGAGCGGGCCCTCGACGAGGCCTGAAAATGGGACTCTTTTTCATTAATAACAATGGGTTAAACTCATGGCAGGGAAACGGTTGCTATTTTCCCTTATCTGGGTTTAATATCGTATAAGTTTACTGCTGTATGCTAATTAACAATTCATAGCTCCAGGTTATGTTACCGGAGCATTAACCCCAACCCGATCCGAGGAGACCACTCCCATGGCAGATTTTGATCAAGAACTCGACGCCAGCGGCCTCAACTGCCCCCTGCCCATCCTGCGCGCCAAGAAGACCCTCGGCGGCATGGAGTCCGGCCAGGTGCTGCGCATCGTCGCCACCGACCCGGGTTCTGTGAAGGACTTCGAGGCCTTCTGCAACCAGACCGGCAACACCCTGCTCGACTCCGGTGAAGAGGGCGGCAAGTTCGTCTTCCGCATCCAGAAGTCCTGATCAGATCGCGTCTACCCGGAGGTAGCCTCCCATGACCAAGAAACTGGCTATTATCGCCACTAAGGGCACCCTGGATTGGGCCTATCCGCCCTACATCCTGGCCTCCACCGCCGCCGCCCTCGGTTACGACGTGCAGGTGTTCTTCACCTTCTACGGTCTGCAGCTGGTGCGCAAGGACCTGAGCGCCCTCAAGGTGAGCCCCCTGGGCAACCCTGGCATGCCGATGAAGATGCCCTTCGGCCCGAAGGGGTTCCGTGACATCAACTGGAACATCCCCAACTTCATCCAGGCCAACGTCCCCGGCTTCGAGTCTCTCGCCACCGCCCTCATGAAGCAGACCATCGCCAACAACGGCGTGGCCAGCATCGGTGAGCTGCGTGAGCTCTGCCAAGAGGCCGACGTGAAGTTCATCGCCTGCCAGATGACCGTCGAGCTGTTCGGCTTCAGCCACTCCGACTTCATCGACGGCCTTGAGTACGGTGGCGCCGCCACCTTCTTCGAGTTCGCTGGTGAGTCCGATATCTGCCTGTACGTCTAATCGCTGACGCACCTGCAGCTACCACCCTGCCGCCTGGCGGGGTGGTCTCCCCCCGCCCACGCCCTATCCCGTCCCCCCGCCCGATACCCTGCGCACCTTGGCGCACACCCATTTGTCAGCACCTCTGCGCCTGTCGCACGCCACTCCGCCTAGCCCCGCACTCCGCAAATTTCCCCTGCAGTGTCGATCAGCGCCCCTGTTCGTTACCTATTGAAACATAATCTCAACCAAACGCCCTATATCTGCATCTGATGGGTCGGATTCCACTCGCCAATACATAAGCATTTAATGATTGTCTGATTGAATTGCATAACTACATGTTTTTTCGGCGAGTTTTTCGTATCGTCACGAGTGACGCGGGCCAGAAGCCATAAAATCGGTAAATAACCTGATTCTAATGCGCTTCCTACGATCACCGTTCTTTAGTAACTGGGCTATGCAATGGGATATTGACCCGGGTTCCGACTGCCCCTTAGATTACGCCACCAAGGGGAGGCTTAGCCGATCGCGTCCGCTAGAAGTCGCGCCGTAAAGCCCCCCGCCGACACCACAAACCACCGGCCAGGATTCACCCGCGACCCACCCTCCTCTTGGGTTTTGGAGTGTGGCCTACGCACCCTGGCATCGCATGCTCACAACACAATACGTAGTTCGAGGAGATCACCGCATGGGATACCCCAATCAAGGTCTGGTCGCACTGGGCGTGGCACTCGCCCTCGGCACCACCGGCGCCTACGCCACCAACGGTATGAACTTGGCCGGTTACGGCCCCGAGGCCGCAGGCATGGGCGGTGCGTCCATGGCCTATGACAACGGCCCGGCCGCCATGATGAACAACCCGGCCACCCTCAGCCTGATGGCCAACGGCAACCGCTTCGACCTGGCCCTCGGTTTCCTCGGCCCCTCGGTAACCACCAAGATGAAGGATGCCACGGGGAAAGTGGTGGCCGAGTTCGACTCCGAGTCCAACGCCTTCTACATGCCGGCACTGGGCTGGGTCCGCAGCAGCGGTAAGCTCTCCTACGGCGTGGGTATGTTCGCCCAGGGCGGCATGGGTACCGAGTACCCCAACGGTCCCGGTGCCGCGGGCGCCGCGGGCATGCTGATGATGGGTCAGTCGGCCTCCGGTTTCGGCGTGGCCACCAATCCGATCATGACCATGTCCGGGCCTGCCATGACCCCCATCGCCACCGTCGCCGGGCTGCAAGAGCGCTCCGAGGTGAGCGTCGGGCGCTTCATCATCCCCATCAGCTACCGCGCCACCGACCGCCTCTCCATCGGCGGCAGTATCGACTACGTCTGGGCCAACATGGACATCCAGATGGCCATGCCCGGGGCGCAGATGTACTCCATGATGGGGAGTGGCGCGATCTCCGGCAGCATGGTCAACGGCCTCAATGGCATGATGACCGCCGGCATGGTCAATGACATGTACTACGGCTACTTCGACTTCAGCGACGACAGCGACTACACCGGTGCGGCGCAGGGTGCTGGCATGGGTGGCAAGCTCGGTCTCACCTATCAGCTCACCCCGAGTATGACGGTGGGCATGAGCTACCACTCCGAGACCAGCCTGGATGACCTGGAGGCGGACGACGCCAGCATGACCATGGCCATCAGTGGCGACCAAGGCGTGTTCGGTGCCTACATGGCCAACCCGGCCGGCGGCCTCAACCCGGTCAACGCCACGGGCACCTACATGAACCTCTCCATGGATGTGACCGGTACCATGATGGTGAAGGACTTCCAGTGGCCCTCCACCTTCGGCCTCGGTTTCGCCTACCGTCCGACCCGCCAGGTGATGCTGGCCATGGACTGGAAGCGGATCAACTGGGAGGCGGTGATGAAGGACTTCAAGCTCTCCTTCGTCGCCGACAACAGCGCGGCCAACGGTCCCTTCGCCGGTGCCACCCTGGACGCCACCATGGCGCAGGACTGGAAGGACCAGGACGTCATCGCCCTCGGCGGCGCCTACAGCCCGGACGACACCTGGACCTTCCGTATGGGCCTGAACTACTCGCCCAACCCGATCCCCAGCTCCACGCTGAACTACCTGTTCCCGGCCATCGTCGAGAACCATATGACCTTCGGTACCAGCTACAACTTCACGCAGCGTAGCGGCGTGGACTTCGCCTTCTGGCTGGTGTCACGTCACACCCAGACCTCCGACGCCACCACCATGGATACCACCATGCGCCAGTTCAACTGGCAGATTGCCTACCGGCTCAAGTTCTAACACGATCCCAGTGCCCAAGTAGCACGACGGACAGGGCAAAGAGGCGGCACAGTCCGCCTCTTTGTCGTTACACAGACCGAGGAGAACTCCCCCATGTTGACCAAGACCCTCAAAGCCGCCCTCGCTGGCGCCCTGCTCATCTCCGCCGCCTTCGAACTGCAGGCGGCCCCGCTCAAACCCTTCATCCTCGCCGCCAAGACCCAGGGCGACATCCCCACCGTGGTCGCCGAGGTGAAGAGCAAACTGGCCGCCGCCGGCTTCGAGATCGTTGGCGCCTACACCCCGTACGACGGCGCCAGCCTGGTGGTAGTGACCAACGAGGCGCTCAAGCGCAACGCCGCCAAGTCGGAGCATGGCGGTTACGGCGCCGCCCAGCGCGTGGCCGTGACCCGTGTCGGTGACGAGCTGCAGGTGAGTTTCACCAACCCCACCTACATGGCCAACGCCTACCGCATGGAGGGCGACCTGGCTGGGGTTACAGAGAAGCTCGGCGCCACCTTGGGTAATCTCGAACCCTTCGGTCCGGCCCAAGGTCTGGAGCCCGACGACCTACGCGACTACCACTACATGCTCGGCATGGAGTATTTCGATGAGCCCACCGTGCTCAACGAGTTCGGCTCCTACAACGAGGCGATCGAGACCATCGAGGCCAATCTCGCCAAGGGCGTGGCCGGGGTGAGCAAGGTCTACCGCATCGACATCCCCGGCAAGCAGGAGAGCGTCTTTGGTGTCGCCATGCAGGCGGGCAAGAAGGGTGACAAGGCGATGGACGACGCCTTCATCATGGGCGAGATCGACTTCAAGCCGCTGCGCTCCAGCGCCCACCTGCCCTACGAGATCCTGGTCAGCGACAACAAGGCCTACGCCCTCTACGCGCGCTTCCGTATCGCCATCAACTTCCCCGACCTCTCCATGATGGGCGAGCACAGCTTCATGAACATCATGTCCAGTCCCGACGCCATCGCCAACGCCCTCAAGAGCGTGGCTGGCAACGCCCCTGAACTCGGTATCTAAGCGGCTTCGCGCCCCGTGGTAACAAGGCCCCGCTTCGGGGCCTTGTTCGTTTCAGACATCGCACGCTTGCAGCTGAAGATTAGCCACGCAGACACAGAGAACACGGAGATGAGTGGAGCTGCGCGCACATTTTTATCAGCAGAAACGGTCCTGTAGTGTTTCGGTGCGCTGTGCCGGTTCGACGATACCCGCCACACCTAAGCTCGTCACTCTCTGTGCCCTCTGTGCCTCCGTGGCTAATATTCCGAAGCTATATGATGCCGATCCCCCAATCGCCAAGCGCCCACGTTTAGGGTAAAATTCCCGGTTCTGTTATACCGCCATCGGCCGTGCCCACGGACGACCGCCATTCTCTTCGAGGTGCCCCATGTTTACCCAGGATATGACCATTGCCGGTTACGACGACGAACTATGGAACGCGATCCAGAACGAGGAGCGCCGTCAGGAGGAGCACATCGAGCTCATCGCCTCGGAGAACTACACCAGCCCCCGCGTGATGCAGGCGCAGGGCTCACAGCTGACCAACAAGTACGCCGAGGGTTACCCCGGCAAGCGCTACTACGGCGGCTGTGAGTTCGTCGATGTGGCCGAGCAGTTGGCCATCGACCGCGTGAAGGAGCTGTTCGGTGCCGACTACGCCAACGTCCAGCCCCACTCCGGCTCCCAGGCCAACGCCGCCGTCTACATGGCGCTGTGCCAGCCCGGCGACACCGTGCTCGGCATGAGCCTGGCCCACGGCGGTCACCTCACCCACGGCGCCAAGCCCAACTTCTCCGGCAAGATCTACAACGCCGTGCAGTACGGGCTGAACCCCGAGACCGGCGAGATCGACTACGCAGAGGTCGAGCGTCTGGCCCGCGAGCACAAGCCGAAGATGATCGTCGCCGGCTTCTCCGCCTACTCCCGCGTGGTCGACTGGCAGCGCTTTCGCGACATCGCCGATGAAGTAGGCGCCTACCTGTTCGTCGACATGGCCCACGTCGCCGGCCTCATCGCCGCCGGGGTCTACCCGAGCCCGGTGCAGATCGCCGACGTCACCACCTCCACCACGCACAAGACCCTGCGCGGCCCGCGCGGCGGCATCATCCTGGCCAAGAAGAACGAGGAGATCGAGAAGAAGCTCAACTCCCTGGTCTTCCCCGGCACCCAGGGCGGTCCGCTGATGCACGTCATCGCCGCCAAGGCGGTGGCCTTCAAGGAGGCGATGGAGCCCGAGTTCAAGGCCTACCAGGCGCAGGTGGTGAAGAACGCCCAGGCGATGGCCAAGGTGTTCATCGCGCGCGGCTACGACGTGGTCTCCGGCGGCACCGACGACCACCTCTTCCTGGTCAGCTTCATCAAGGCCGGTCTCACCGGCAAGGATGTGGACGCCTGGCTCGGTGACTCCAACATCACCGTGAACAAGAACGCCGTGCCTAACGACCCGCAGTCCCCCTTCGTCACCTCCGGTATCCGCATCGGTACCCCCGCCGTCACCACCCGTGGCTTCGATGAGCAGGCGTGCGTCGACCTGGCCGGCTGGATGTGCGATGTGATCGACAGCCGTGGCGACGCGGCGGTCATCGCGCGCGTCAAGGGCCAGGTGCTCGACGTCTGCAAGCGTCTGCCGGTCTACAAGTAAGGCGACCGGCGGGGGAGACCCTCCCCCGCCGCCCCCGACACCTCCCTATGCGCTGTCCCTTCTGCTCCGCCCCCGACACCCGCGTCATCGACTCCCGCCTCGGCAACGAGGGGGACATGGTGCGCCGTCGCCGCGAGTGCCTCACCTGCGGTGAGCGCTTCACCACCTTCGAGACCGCCGAGCTAGTGCTGCCGCGCATCGTCAAGCGCGACGGCGCACGCGATGCCTTCGACGAGGAGAAGCTGCGCGCCGGTATGCTCCGCGCGCTGCAGAAGCGCCCGGTGAGCACCGAGGAGATCGAGGGGGCCATCGGGCGCATCAAGCGTCGCCTGCGCTCCGGTGGCGAGCGTGAGGTCAACTCACGCCTGCTCGGCGAGTGGGTGATGAACGAGCTGCGCGAACTCGACCAGGTGGCCTACGTGCGCTTCGCCTCGGTCTACCTGAGCTTCCAGGACGTCAACGCCTTCCGCGAGGAGATCGAGCGTCTCCAGACCGGCAAACGCCAGGGGTGAACATGACCACCTTCAGTGTGCAAGACCGTGAATACATGTGTCGCGCCCTGCAACTGGCGCGGCGCGGCCTCTACACCACCGCGCCCAATCCACGCGTCGGCTGCGTCATCGTGCACGGCGACGAGGTGGTCGGCGAGGGCTGGCACGCCTTCGCCGGTGGCCCGCACGCCGAGGTGGGTGCCCTGGCCGAGGCGGGCGAGCGCGCCTACGGTGCCACCGCCTACGTCACCCTGGAGCCGTGCAGCCACCACGGGCGCACACCGCCCTGCGCCGAGGCGCTGATCGAGGCCGGGGTGGCGCGCGTGGTGGCGGCGATGGTCGACCCCAACCCGCGCGTCTCCGGCAACGGCCTCAAGCGCCTCAAGGAGGCGGGGGTCGAGGTGGCCAGTGGTCTCTTAGAGGCCGAGGCCGAGGCACTCAACATCGGCTTCGTGCGCCGCATGCGCGCCAAGCGCCCCTACGTGCGTTGCAAGCTGGCCATGAGTGTCGATGGACGCACCGCCATGGCCAACGGCGAAAGCAAGTGGATCACCGGCCCCGCCGCGCGCGAGGACGTGCAGCGCCTGCGCGCCCGCTCCGGTGCCATCATCACCGGCATCGGCACCGTGCTGGCCGACGACCCCAACCTCACCGTGCGCCTCGAAGGGCTGGGTGAAAACGGCGTCGAGCCACCACCACCGCTGCGCGTGGTGCTCGACCCACGCCTGAGCACACCGCTCGACGCAAGCATCCTGCAAGGCCCCGGCAAGGTGCTCATCGCCACGGCCAGCCACGACAGCGAAGACGCCGAGGCGCTCACCGCCAAGGGCGCCGAGGTGGTCCATCTGCCCCAGGGGCCGGACCGGGTCGACCTCGACGCCCTGCTGCTGCTGCTCGCCACCCGCGAGGTGAACGAGGTGCTGATCGAGACCGGCGCGACCCTGAGCGGTTCGGCCCTGGCCGATGGTCTGGTCGACGAGCTGATCCTCTACATGGCCCCTAAGCTGATGGGCGACGGCGCCCGTGGCCTGTTCCACCTACCGGAGATCACCGGCATGCAGCAGGCCATCGACCTGACCATCGACGAGATCCGCCCCGTGGGCCGCGACTTTCGCATCACCGCCCGCGTGGCGCCGAAGGAGGGTTAACCTTGTTCACCGGCATCATCGAGGCGGTCGGCACCATCGCTGCTATGCAGCCCAAGGGCGAGGACATGCGCCTGCGCATCCGTAGCGGCGCGCTCGACCTTGGCGACGTCAAGCTCGGCGACAGCATCGCGGTGAACGGCGTCTGCCTCACCGCCACCGAGCTGCCGGGGGATGGCTTCTGGGCCGACGTCTCCGGCGAGACGCTACGCCACACCCTGCTCGGCAAGCTCAAGCCAGGCAGCCGCGTGAACCTGGAGAAGGCGCTCACGCCGACCACCCGTCTCGGCGGCCATCTGGTCAGCGGCCATGTGGACGGCATCGGCGAGTGTCTGGAGCGGCGCAACGACGGGCGCTCGATCTTCTTTCGCATCGCCGCGCCCAAGGGGCTGGCCAAGTACATCGCGCACAAGGGCTCGATCACCGTCAACGGCGTCAGCCTCACGGTGAACGCCGTGGAGGGGAACGTCTTTAGCCTCAACATCGTCCCGCACACCCTGCAAGAGACCACCCTCGACGCCCTCGCCTCCGGCGTGCAGGTCAACCTTGAAGTGGACGTGTTGGCACGCTATCTCGAACGTCTGATGCTCGGCGAACAGGCCGCCGAGTCCGCACCACAGGACGGGGGTCTGACCCTCGGCCTCCTGGCGCGCAGCGGCTTCATGCGCTAGCGCCACACCCGCACCAACCCCAAGGCGACACAGAGCGCCCCAGCTACGAACGACCCGGGAAATCTATGGAACTCAACACGATCGAAGAGATTATCGAGGATATCCGTCAAGGAAAGATGGTCATCCTGATGGACGACGAGGACCGCGAGAACGAGGGTGACCTGATCATGGCCGCCTCCATGGTGCGTCCCGAAGACATCAACTTCATGGCCAAGTTTGGCCGTGGTCTCATCTGCCTCACCCTCACCCAGCAGCGCTGCAAGCAGCTCAAGCTGCCGCTGATGGTGAGTGACACCAACGACAAACACGGCACCAACTTCACCCTCTCCATCGAGGCCGCCGAAGGGGTGACCACCGGCATCTCCGCCTACGACCGCGCCGTCACCGTACGCGCTGCAGTGGCGCCCAACGCCGGGCCCAAGGATATCGTCCAACCCGGACACATCTTCCCGCTGATGGCCCAGCCCGGTGGTGTGTTGACCCGCGCCGGCCACACCGAGGCGGGTTGTGACCTGGCGCGTCTGGCCGACCACGAGCCCGCCGCGGTGATCGTCGAGATCCTCAACGAAGACGGCAGCATGGCGCGCCGCCCCGACCTCGAAGTGTTCGCCAAAGAGCATGGCCTGAAGATCGGTACCGTGGCCGACCTCATCAACTACCGCCTGAAGAACGAGCCGACCATCGAGCGTGTCGGCGAGTGCCACATGCCGACCCACGAGGGCGACTTCAAGCTCATCGCCTACCGTGACCAGATCGGCCACGAGGTGCACATGGCACTGGTCATGGGCGAGATCGGCGATGGCGAACCGGCCCTGGTGCGTGTGCATCTGGAGCACACCCTGTGCGATCTGTTCAGCAACCTGCGTGGCGACTGCGGCTGGCCGCTGCGCGACACCATGGCGCGCATCAACCAGGAGGGCAAGGGGGTCATCGTCATCCTGCGCTCACGCGAGGACGCCGACACCCTACTGCGCCAGATCCTCGACTACGAGGTGCTCGATCAGGGTATAGTGCTGCCCAAACAGCAGAAGGTCGAAGACCTGCGCACCTATGGTATCGGCGCGCAGATCCTCCTCGACCTCGGCGTGCGCCACATGCGTGTACTCAGCGCGCCGAAGAAGATGCACGCCCTCTCCGGCTTCGGGCTGGACGTGGTGGAGTACGTCGAGGGGTAACACCCCAATGCGCCACGGAGGCACGCAGGACACGGAGAGTCCGAAGGATTGCGTTCGGGGCAGACACAAACTGCTCGAAAGAATAATAGATGGAGCGTGCGGTGACCGGCACGGTTTTCTCCCAGGAAAACTCTGTCTCCGCCGTGCCTCCGTGGCCAATGAATTTTGACTGAAGGAGAGTCCAGCATGTCCGAGATCAAGACCTTCGAGGGTCACCTGCAGGTGACCGGAGCACGCTTCGGCATCGTCGTCGCCCGCTTCAACAGCTACATCGTCGAGAGCCTGGTCGACGGCTGCATCGACACCCTCAAGCGCCACGGTTGCGAAGAGGCCGACATGGAGATCGTCCGTGTACCCGGCGCCTTCGAGCTGCCCCTGGCCGCCCAGCGTATGGCCAGCAGCGGTCGCTACGACGCCATCATCGCCCTCGGTGCGGTGATCCGCGGTGGTACCCCGCACTTCGACTATGTCGCCGGTGAGTGCACCAAGGGCCTCGCCGCCGTCTCCATGGACAACGACATCCCGGTCGCCTTCGGTGTGCTCACCGTCGACAGCATCGAGCAGGCCATCGAGCGCGCCGGCACCAAGATGGGCAACAAGGGGGGCGAGGCGGCAGTCACCGCCATCGAGATGGTCAACCTGCTGGCCACCCTCGAACACTAACCACCGCCCACCCACAGGGGAGAACAAGCGTCCATGAGTCGGGCCCGCACCCAGGCGCGTATCCGCGCCCTTCAGGCACTCTACAGCTGGCAGATCGCCCAGCAGGACCTGATCGATATCGAGCAGTACTACCTCACCGAGCAGGACATGGAGAAGGCCGACCATGACTACTTCCACGAGCTGCTGTTCACCATCCCGGCACAGCGCACCGCCCTGGAGCAGCTCTTTGCCGACCTGCTCGATCGTCCGGTCGACCAGGTCGACCCGGTGGAGCTGGCGATCCTCTGGATCGGCAGCTATGAGCTGCAGACGCGTCTCGACATCCCCTATCGCGTGGTGATCAACGAGGCGGTGGAGTTGGCCAAGCGCTTCGGCGCCGAACAGGGCCATCGCTTCATCAACGGTCTGCTCGACAAGGTCGCCGCCCGCGCCCGCGCCAGCGAGGTGGGCACCGACCAGCGCCCGCGCGGCACCCGCCCAAGCAGCAAACCCGCCCCCAAGGTCACGGTAAAGACCAAACGCGCCGCCACCATCACCACCCGCACAGCGGAGCCCAAGCCCGAGCGTGCCGAGGGTGAGCGTGAGCGCGACGAGCGCCCGAAGACGAGCAAGGACCCGCGCCGTGGCAACGCCAACCGCCCACAGGGGCGCGAGGGCGAGCACAAGGGCGGCCCGCGTCCGCAGGGGGCCCGCCCCCACAGCAAGGGGCCACACAAGGACGGCAAGTCCGACGCCCGCGGCGAACGCCCCGCACGTCCGCCGCGTAAGGACCACGAGGGCTGAGACGCCCTCGGTGCATGGCACAGTCACCCGAGTTCGCCCTCATCCAACGCCACTTCGCCCGCCTCGGCGCGGCACGGCGTGACGTGACCCTGGGGGTAGGCGACGACTGTGCCCTGCTCACCCCGCCCCCCGGCCAGCAGTTGGCCGTCTCTATGGACCTGCTCCTCGCCGGGCGCCACTTCCCGCACGACACCCCTGCCCACGCCGTCGGACACAAAGCCCTTGCGGTCAACCTCAGCGACCTCGCCGCCATGGGCGCCGAACCCGCCTGGGTCACCCTCGGCCTCAGCCTGCCCGAGGTCGATGACCACTGGCTGGAGGGGTTCGCCAAAGGCTTCGCCGCACTGGCCGAACAGCACGAGGTAGCGCTCGTGGGGGGTGACACGGTGCGTGGCCCCTTGGCCATCAGTGTTCAGGTCCACGGCTTCGTCGAGCTAGGTGCCGCGCTGCGCCGCGACCGCGCCCGCCCCGGCGACGCCCTCTACGTGAGCGGCTGGCCCGGCGAGGCCGCCGCCGCCCTGCCCCATCGTCTACGCGGCGAGCGCGGCGGCGCGGGCAGTGCCCTGACCCACTGCAGCGCACGCCTCGACTACCCGACCCCTCGGGTCGGCCTCGGCCACGCCCTGCGCGGGGTGGCGAGCGCAGCCATCGACCTCTCCGACGGGCTGCACGGCGACCTCGGGCATATCCTCGAACAGAGTCACTGCGGCGCGACGCTGGAGCTGGAGGCACTCCCCCTCTCCACCCAACTCATCGCCCTCACCGGCAGCGTGGAGGCGGCGCGCACGACCCTGCTGCGTGGTGGCGACGATTACGAACTCCTCTTTTGTGTGCCGCCCCGCAACGAAGAGGAGGTGCACTGGCTCGCCGAGCGCTTGCGCCTCCCGCTCCACCGCATCGGTACCCTTGAGCCGCAATCCGGTCTTCGCCTACGTGGCGCAGACGGCCAAATCCACAGCGCCGAGGGAGGCAGCTTTGACCACTTCAGCCACTGAGACCCCTGAGAGAGCCGAGCGTCGCCAGCCCCGCGATCTCTGGCTCCACCCGGTGCACTTCCTCTCCTTCGGTTTTGGTAGCGGCCTCGCACCCAAGGCCCCCGGTACCTTCGGCACCCTGGCGGGGGTCCCTGTCTACCTGCTCATGCTGCAGCTACCACTGAGCGCCTACCTCGGCCTCACCCTACTCTTTGCCTTGGTCGGGGTCTGGCTCTGCGACACCACCAGCCGCGCCCTCGGCGTGCACGACCACGGCGGCATCGTCTGGGACGAGATCGTCGGCCTGCTCGTCACCCTCGCCCTCATCCCCTTCAGCTGGCTCAACCTACTGCTCGGCTTCGCCCTGTTTCGCCTCTTCGATATCTGGAAGCCCTGGCCTATCGGCTGGTTCGACAGGCGCGTGCACGGGGGGCTCGGGATTATGCTCGATGACCTGATTGCCGGGGTGTTCGCCGCCTTTGTGCTCGGAACGATAGAGCGCCTGATAGCCTGAGGCGTCGAACACTACGCGGCGACTACCGCTCGCCCTGGTCGCGGGCCAACGCCCGTTTGGTCTTCGCCGTCGCCACCGCCGTCAGCGGGTCGTCGGGCCACGGGTGCTTCGGGTAACGCCCCTTCAACTCCTTCTTCACCTCTGCATAGGTGTTGGCCCAGAAGCTCACCAAGTCTTGTGTCACCTGAATGGGGCGGCGTGCGGGGGAGAGGAGGTGCAGGGTAAGCGGCAGGCGTCCGTCGGCTATGGCCGGTGTCTCGGTGGTACCGAACAACTCCTGGAGCTTCACCGCCAACACAGGGCGCTCGCCGCTGTAATCGATGCGGATGCGTGAACCACTGGCCACCGGCCAGTGGCTCGGGGCGAGCCGCTCTAGCTGTTGTTGCCGCTCCCAGCCCAGTTCAGCGCTGAAGATGGCATGCAGGTCGAGGCGTGCCAACTGATCGAGGCTGCGCACGCCATCGAGCCACGGGAGCAGCCACCGCTCCAACCCCTCCAACAGGGCCGCGTCGGACCAATCGGGCCACGCCTGTTCGGGCAGCGCTAGGTGCAAGGTGCGTACGCGTTCACGCAGACCCGTGCTCGCCTCACCCCAGCCGAGCAGACCCAAGCCGTCACGGCGTAGGCGCGTGAGCCAGGCCTCGGCCAGCGCCTCGGCGGGTATCGTCGGCAACGGTTCGCTCGACAGCACCAGTGCGCCGAGCTGTAGCCGCCGTTCGGCCAGTAGGCGTTCCCCCCGCCACTCCACGACATGACGCCATGCCAGGTGCGTGGCGAACAACCGCTCCAGCGCTGAAGGTGCAATGGGCAGGGCAGTGCGGATCAGGGGTTCGCGTCCGGCCCCGCCCCCCAGTTCGGCGATCACCAACCACCTCTCACCACGCCACACCGACCCCTCGTGCAACAGTGCGCCCTTGCCATTGGCTAGGCGATAGCCGAGTCCGGCGGTATCGCGCCGCTGGGCGACGCGATCGGGATAGGCGAGGGCCAGCAGTTCGGCCAGGGCATGCGGGTCGGCGTGGGTCGGCGGTGCCATGCGCAGGTCGAGCAGGCGGGCAAACTGCTGTGCAGCCTGCTCGATGCGTCGCAGGGCGTTGCGATCGACGGGGCCACGCACCGCCTTCGGTGTGAGGCACGCCTCCAAGGCCTGGTGCAGGTCATCGTTGGCCTCGCCCCGCTGACGAGGCAGGGGCGAGCGCTCGCTGATAAGGGCCGCGAGGAGGCAGGCGAGCGCCCCCTCTCCTCGCTCGCGGGCATGCACCAGCATATGTGCCAGTCGCGGATGAAGCGGCAGCGCGGCCATGGCGCGTCCATGGGCGGTGATGCGCCCACGAAGATCCAAGGCGTCGAGCGCCTGGAGTAGTTCGACCGCCTGGGCATAGTGCGCAAGTGGCGGCGGCGTGAACCAGCGAAGGCTCAGGGGGTCGGTAACACCCCACTGGGCCAAGTCGAGGGCCAGGGGGGCGAGGTCGGCGGAGGCGATCTCGGGCTCTGGGTGGGGCACCAAACCCCGCTCCACCCCCTCGCCCCAGAGGCGGTAGCAGACCCCGGGGCCGAGACGCCCGGCGCGCCCACGCCGCTGCTCGGCCCCGGCGCGGGTGACACGTACTGTCTGCAACTGGGTCAGGGCGCTACGCGGGTCGAAGCTGGGGACGCGGCTGTAGCCGCCATCGACCACGACGCGTACCCCATCGATGGTTAGACTCGACTCGGCGATGGCAGTAGTCAGCACTACCTTACGCCGACCCAGTGGATCAGGACGGATCGCGTGTTGTTGGGTGGCAAACGGCAGCTCTCCATAGAGCGGAGTGACCACGACATCATCCGACAGATGCCCCTGTAGATACCCCTCGGCTACGCGGATCTCCCCCACACCGGGAAGAAAGGCGAGGAGATCACCCTCCTGTGTCTCACCTAGGGCGTGTAGCACCCCTCTGGCCACCGCCTCCCCGAGCGGGGCCTCCTGCCACTGGGGCAGGTGATGCGTGGTGACGGGCCAAGCGCGCCCCTCGCTCTCCAGCAGCGGGGCGCCGAGTAGGTCCCCGAGTCCCTGCAACTCCAAGGTGGCAGACATCACCAGAAGACGCAGATCGTCGCGCAGAGCCGCCTGGCTATCGAGGCAGAGGGCCAGGGCCTTGTCCGACTCCAGATGGCGTTCGTGAAACTCATCGAAGATAACGAGGCCGACACCACTCAACTCGGGGTCCGCCTGGAGTCGGCGTGCCAGTAGTCCCTCGGTGAGCACCTCGATGCGCGTCTTCGGGCCCACCTTGGCCTCGAAGCGTACGCGGTAACCCACCGTCTCACCCACCGCCTCGCCGAGTAATTCGGCCATATGCATGGCGGCGTTACGCGCGGCGAGGCGACGCGGCTCCAACATCAGGATGCGCTTGCGCGCGAGCCAGGGGGCGTCGAGCAAGGCGAGCGGGACTAGGGTGGTCTTGCCCGCACCGGGCGGTGCTTTGAGGAGCAGATTGTTGCCTGTCTCCAGGGCCTCTCCGATGGAGTCGAGCAGCGCCGAAATAGGCAGCGGACGGGTGATTTATGTCAATTTATATGGCATTGAGGGGAGATAGTAAATGCTGTGACGAATCTCACAGAGGGTTTGCCAACCCATCGATCCATCGTCTGGCCGTCATCTTCTAAAGTGAGACTCAAGAGACTATTTCAGAGACAACAAACAGGAGACCGCAATGAAACGCCTACTCCTCGCCTTGGTCATCGGTTGGCTGGTAATCACCCACAAATTGGATGCGGGCCCGAACACCGAGCTGTTTGCCGCCGTGATCATCTCGATCCTCGCCCTGCCGAGTGCGCGCAGTCTGCTCGACTGAGGGACCTTGCCGCCCATCGCCCCGGCCCTCAGGGCCGGGGTACCAAGCGAACGCTGTTTGACATCCGCCATTTGGCGACTATATTACCCCACCATCTTTCCACGCGGGGCTCGCCCCGCCCAACTGCGACCTGGAGGTGCCCAATGAAGAACGTACACAGGAGTCTGACCCGACCCGCATAGTGCCTCCCCAGCGGGGGCGCACCGGCGTGCGTCCCCGCAGCAGCTCAGGATTTACCTGCCAGCCCTGCCGGTGCCTGCCGCGCGGGGCTTTTTTTTCGCCTCGACGCCCCCTCTCATCGAGTGGGCCACGAGGCCACATTGGTAATTCTGAGATGCCCATTCAACGACTGATCACAAAAGGTCGCGTCCCGGTGAAGATCTACACCGCCGAGGTGGACCCGACCGCCTACCGGCAACTCGCCAACCTTGGCGAGCTGCCGATCATCCATCATCACGTCGCCGCCATGCCCGATGTACACGGCGGCGTCGGCGCTACTGTCGGCTCGGTGATCCCCACCCGGGGAGCGATCATCCCCGCCGCGGTGGGGGTCGACATCGGCTGCGGCATGAACGCCGTACGCCTCTCCCTCGACGCCGCGCGGCTGCCCGACAACCTCGGGCGGGTGCGCAGCGCCATCGAGGCGGCGGTGCCGGTGGGATTCGACATGCACAAGGGGATCGCCGCCCAGGCGAGCACCCTGCGCTCACTGGACGGCGGCCTGGAGCGCCTGGTCACCAAACACTCAGCGCTGCGCAAGATGGTGCAGAAGACTCCCCACGCCTGGTCGCGCCAGCTGGGTACGCTCGGTGGCGGTAACCACTTCATCGAACTCTGTATCGATGAATCCCAGGCGGTGTGGGTGATGCTCCACTCCGGCAGCCGCAATATCGGCAACCGCATCGGCCAGCACTTTATCGCCTTGGCCAAGCGTGAGGCGGAGCGTGAGCAGATCCACCTACCCGACCGCGACCTGGCCTGGTTCGCCGAGGGGAGTCAGAGCTTTAGCGACTATCTGGAGGCGGTCGAGTGGGCCCAGGGCTATGCCATGGCCAACCGCCGGGAGATGCTGCGGCTGATCCTAGAGGCGCTGCGCAAGGTGTTGCCGCACTTCGACACCACCCGCGAGGCGATCAACTGCCACCACAACTATGTGGCGCGCGAACACCACTTCGGCGCGGATGTCTATCTCACCCGCAAGGGGGCAATCCGCGCCGGTGAGGGGGAGCTGGGGATCATCCCCGGCAGTATGGGTACCCGTTCGTACATCGTGCGTGGCAAGGGCAACCCCGAGTCGTTCTGCTCCTGCTCCCACGGTGCCGGTCGACGCATGAGCCGAGGGGCAGCCAAGCGCCACTTCAACCGCGCCGACCTGGAGGCACAGACCGCCGGGGTGGAGTGTCGCAAAGACGGCGGCGTGCTGGACGAGATCCCCGGCGCCTATAAGGACATCGACAAGGTGATGGAGGACCAACACGACCTGGTCGAGATCGTGCACACCCTCAAGCAACTGGTGTGCGTCAAAGGCTGAGCATCAGCCACTACAACATTTAGATGAGGAATAGAGAGATGCGTCAACCACGCCCTCGCGCCCTCCCCCCTGCCCTCCTGGGCAAGGGAGGGGCACATCAACGCGCCCGCTCCGGCGAGCGCTTCGCCGAACGACAACAGCTTGAACAGGCCCTCGATGAGTGGGCCTGGGGGGATCAAGAGCCGCCCGTAGATGGGGCAGAACAGGAGCAAAAGGGGGGCCAGGGTGACTTGGCCACCCCTGATTTACCACGCAAACACGTCACGTTACGTGTCGTTTCAGAAAACAGCTTCCGTTCATTTTAGCCCTATAGAACACATCAATTTTTCAATAAGTTATTTCGGTATAACGGAAAATATCGCCCCCTGAGATGCTGAAAGCTCGCAGTGTGCATCGGTAATCCTCGTGGTCGTGGTGCATAGCGACTCACAACCTAGAATCTCACCGTGGTGTGAGACGGTAGTTGATTTGTCATCTGTCATCACCGACACATAAACAAAAAATCATCGATAAGACAGTTTGTTAGTGGCAGAGCCTGGGCGCCATCGTCTGAACGCAGTTTGGCAGTGTTCGGTGATTATTCGGCGCGCTGAGCGCCTCTGTTGGCAGTGTGCGCTACTGGCAACAGTTTGATAGGCGACCGCAGGTAGGTGCCCCGAGCGCGGCCTCCAGCGCTGGCTAACCGTGCTCTCGGGGCTCATCTGGTACCGCAAACGGGGCCGGTCACATCCGGCGTCCGGTCCAGACGACTCGCCCGACGATGGCGAGGTCGTCGGTGTCGTTGTCCAGGCTCAATTCAAAAGGTTGATAGGCCGGATTGTCCGAAGAGACGCGCACAAGGCGTCCAGGCAGGCGCTGCAGCCGTTTGACGAGCAGTGTGCCATCCATGCGCAGGACGTAGATGCCGTCACGGGTGATCTGACCCTGCGAGCGGTGGTCGACCAAGATGGTGTCTCCCGGCCTGAGGGTCGGTTCCATGCTCTCACCGTCGACCTCGATCAGATAGAGGTCGCTCTCGCTCGCATGCAGTTCCCGCTCTAGCCAGTCACGGCGAAACACTAACCAATCCTTGACCTCCACGGCGCCGACCAGAGCGCCATGCCCTGCGGAGGCTTGTACGTCGTAGAAGGGCACCATTGCATAAGTGTCGGCGTCGAGCATGGTGTTCGCCGTCGCCTCCAACACGGTCTGCACACTGCGCTGCATCATCTCTCCACGTCCGGTCAGCACCCAGTTGGCGTCTACGCCCAGTGCCGATAGACCGGCGATCACTTGGCTTCCAGGTGTCTTGTTGCCCGCCTCATAGTCCTGCCACGAGCGCAATTTGCTCCCCACTGCTTCAGCCATGCTCTTTTGGGCGTAACCAAGAGACTCACGGGCGTTTCTCAATCGCTCACCAATTTTGTCCATAGGTGCACCACTTGTACGTTCTAAGAGGTGCACGCGTACCGCACTTTCGTGCGGATGCACCGGTTGGCAAAGTTGTGAAACGGCGGCCATTCCGCTGAAAAGGCCATGAATCATACACATCCATCAAGTCGTGCATGCGCTACCCGGTAAGCGATGCACCCTCAAGAGCGCTTAAATGAAAAAAATACGCCCTATTGAGTTGCTGATACGCCTTTTTGTGCGTATAGTTGTTTACCAGTTAGCACGACAGTGAACGCACCTGCTAACGCGAGAGCTAACAACTCAAGGAGTATTACCCGTGACCACTGAAGAGATCAAGAAAGCGCTGGAGATTCGCGGTCTAGATTGGGCTTCGGCAGCGGCGGCAATCGGCAAATCTCGGAGCATGGTCTATAGCGTCGCCGCGCGCACAAATACCAGCCGCCCTGTCGCTCTGGCCCTCTGTGCCCTTATTGAGAGTACGCCCGATAAGGCGTTTCCGGATGTCGTCGCCTATCACGTCGACCCTGAAGAAGATCGCGCGGAGGCCATCGAGGCTGGGCGTGAGCGCATCCGTGCCGCCGGTTTGGTTGCATAAGGGGGAGAGGGGCGAGCTATGCGCAGCACTGCTACCATGCAAGAGATCGCCAGCGCTATCGGCGTCAACGTCTCCAGCGCCCGTCGTCGTGCCCAGCGTCAGGGGTGGGACTACCAGAGCGAGACTTGTCTCGGTGGCACCCGCCGTCTCTATCCGATCGCAGGCCTGCCTGTCGACGTACGCGATGCACTCATCGCCCGGGCGTTGACGGATCAGCGCCCTGTCGAGCCGAGCGAACCTCTCCTGCCAGCCAAGAGCCTCGGTGCCGACACGGCCCAGCTTGCCGAGTGGCAGCGTGAGCGCCTCACCGCACGCCTCGCCCTTCTTAATGAACTCGACCGCCTTGCCGCTGGTGGCATCGGCATCGATGCGGCCTCGCGCCGTCTGTGTGCCCTCGCCGCCGATGGCCAGCTCCCAGAGCGCCTGCAGGCGCTGATCGTGGTTGCTAACGCCAAGAGCGGCCACAAGCGTGCCAGCAACAGTCTGAGTCCACGCACGCTCTACCGCTGGCGCACCGCTCTCAACAAAGAGGGGCAGCGTGCCCTCGCGCCCAAAAAGGCCGAGCCCGTGCCCCCCCCAGCCTGGGCGCTACCCCTGCTCAAGATCTACGGTCAGCCACAAAAGCCCAGCCTCGCGGCCTGCATCGCCAAACTCCCCGCTCACCTCAGTGAGGGTGTCGAGCCGCCGAGCTACGACCAAGCCAAGCGCTTTCTCAAGAAGCTCAGCACCACTACGCGCTATGCCGGGCGCCTGGGGCCGCGTGAACTCAAGGCGCTGCGTCCCTACATCATTCGCGATACGTCGAGTCTGTTGCCCGCCGATGTCTACACCGCCGACGGTCACACCTTCGATGCCGAGGTTCAGCACCCCGATCACGGTCAGCCGTTCCGCCCCGAGGTGACCGGTGTAATCGACGTCGCCACCCGCGTCTGTGTCGGCTACTCCGTCGGTCTCGCCGAGAGTACATGGACCGTCGCTGACGCCTTCCGTCATGCCTGCGAATCCTTTGGTATTCCCGCCATCTGGTACACCGACCGTGGCGCAGGCTTTCGTAACGAAGTAATGGCCACCCTGCTCGACCGGCTCCACGTCTCTCAGGAGTTCAGCCTCCCCTACAACTCCCAGTCGCGCGGCATCGGCGAGCGCTCTCACCAGACCCTCTGGGTGCGCGCTGCTCAGCAGTTGCCCACCTATATCGGTGCCAAGATGGACCCCGAGGCCAAGCACAAGGTCTTCAGGCTCACCCGTGCCGCGTTAAAAGAGGGCGGTCGCGCCAAGGAGCTGATCGCCTGGCGCGACTTCGTTGCCTACCTTGAGCAGGTGCGCAACGAGTACAACGCCACCCCGCACACCGGCCTCCCCAAGCGTCGCGATCCGGAGAGTGGCGAGCTGCGCCACCAGACCCCGCTAGAGGCCTGGCAGCTCGGTCTCACAAGGGCCCAGGAGGAGGGTGTTGCCCCTGTGCGGGTCGAACAGGCCGAGGCCGCCGATCTATTCCGCCCGTATAAGTCTGGTGTGAAGGTCGCGCGTGGCATGGTGCGTCTGTTCAACAACCACTACTTCCACCCTGACTTGGAGCACTACCACGGCGACCTCGTCGAGGTTGGATACGACATCCATGACGCCGCACGTGTGTGGGTGCGCGACCGGCAGGGTCGCCTCATCGCCATCGCCGAGTGGGACGCCAACAAGCGTGACTACTTCCCTAAGCCGGTCATCGAGCAGGCCCGTGACCGTCGTTACGAAGGGCGTGCCAAGCGCGCCGAGCGCAAGCTCGATGAGGTCAACCTCGAATATGCGCGCGGACAGGGTGTTGTACTCGAACATGCCGGGGATGACGCCCTAACGCGAGACCTCGCGGCACCAAGGTGCGACCGCATGGTAGCGACACTGCCCATCGAACGTGGGCCGGTTGTGTCAAATGAGATGCACACAAGGGGCGCCGAGCTGCTCGACCATCCGACCGCATCGCGGCGCCTGTTCGGCACCGATGCGGACAAATATGAGTGGCTCACGGCCCACCCGGCAGAACAGACCCCAGACGACAGCCGTTGGCTCGACTGGTATCAGACCACCCAAGAATTCCAGCTTTTCTACGCATAGGAGCCGCACCATGCGCCATGAATTCGCAAAAACATCTAACGTATTACGTTTTCTACAGGGTACTCAAAGCGTAGCTGAACGCGGTGCGACCGAGGCCTCCTGGCTGCTCGTGCATGGCTTTGCCGGCTACGGCAAGAGCGCTACGGTCAGTTGGTGGTGTGTGCACACCGGTGCCGCCTATCTGCGTGCCAAAACGGCCTGGACCGCGCGCTGGGCGCTCAAGGAGATCGTCGAGGCCTATGGCGATGCCCCGCAGCACTGCACCAAGGACCTTTTCACCCAGGCGGTTGCCGCCATCACCCGAGCGCAAGACGAGGCCGAATACAACGCTGAACGCTACCCCGCCATCGTCATCGACGAGGCCGAAAACACGACCCACGACCGTGCCATCTTAGAGACCTTACGAGACCTCTCCGACCTCACAGAGATCCCGGTCATCCTCGTCGGCATGGGGCGTATCGCCCACCACCTGAAAAAGCGCGACCAGATCTACAGTCGCCTCGCCGACATTGTCGAGTTCAGGCCCAACACCGGCAGAGACGTGCGCACCCTCTGCGACCAACTGGCCGAAGTCGAGATCGCCGACGACCTGGTCTCGCGCATCGAACGCGAGGCGCAGGGTCGTGCCCGTCTCATCCTCAATGCCATCGCCCACATTGAGTCTCAGGCCAAGCGCAACGGCCTCACCCGTGTGAGCGCAGTGCACATGCACGGCAGAGAGCTGGTGCGTGATATCGAGGCGCTGGCGGCGAAGGCCCGTCGGAGTGGCGCATGAATACCGCGCGCGGTGCGAGTGCGATGCACCTCCTTCACCACCTGAGTCAGGGCCAGGAGGCCCAGAGTGTCGAACAGATCAGCACCCGTCTCGGCTGGTCGGCCGTGCAGGTTCACGCCCGATTGATCGCCCTCCAGGGGCGTCACTGGGTCGCTAGCCCGGGGGGCAACGTCTGGGTTGTCACCGACAAAGGTCACGCAGCCAGTGCGGCACGCTCCCCGGTCGGCCCCTCAGGCAAACACGCCAAGGGTCGTGAGCTGCGCATGCGCATCTGGCGCGCCCTGCGCTGTCTGGTTAAAGCCAGCCTAGACGACCTCTTGCCCCTCGTCGCAGTGGCAGAGCCCAGCGCGCATCTACGCCGCGGCATTCAGCGCTATCTACGCGTTTTGGAGCGAGCTGGATATGCCCAGCGCTACGGCACCTATGGCAACTATCGCTGGCTTCTCGTGCAGAACACCGGCCCCAAGGCACCCACCTGGGGTGAGCGTGGCCAGCAATTTTGTGATCACAACACCGGGCAGATTTTTTGCCCTCTCAAACCACGTAAGGAGAAGACTCCATGAGCAGTAAGCAGGACCTCATCCGCAAAGCCTCGACCATCGCCAGCGTCGACCGGGAGACCACCCGTCGCGTCATCGACGCCTACCACATCACCCTGGTCGAGGCCGTCGACCAGGCCCAGGTCGGCGACAAGGTCGAGTTGCGTGGCCTCGTCACCCTGCAACGCGTCGCCACACCCGAGCGCAGCATGCGTAACCCCAAGACCGGTGAGCCTGTCTTGGTCCCCGCCGGGACCAAGGTCAAGGCCAAGGTCAGCGCCAAGATCAATTAACCGTCCCGGTGCCCCACGCCGGGGCACCGCCCATACAGGAGAGACCCCATGACCCGCACTGCAGCCGCCACCCTCCACACGGATGGGGGATACACCGCCGCCCCGGCCAACCTGCGCAAGTTGGTTGCCGAAGGCTGGAAATTGAAGAAAGAGATCGAACAGCGCGATCTGCGCCTCAAGGCGATCAACAAGGACCTCCAGGAGGCCCTTGCCCCTGGCAGTGCCATCGAACTCCCTGGTGAGGTACGCCTTACCATCGCGGCCCGACGCCTCGTCGAGGTCGCGGATGTCACCGCCTTGCGTGCCATCCTCGGCAAGCGCTTTGACGACCTCGTCACCGAGAGCATCAAACACAAGCCGGAGGCCAAGCTGCTGGAGATCGCCGCCGACGCCGACGACCCCCTCAGCGCCGGTGTGCGCGACGCCCTGCATCTCACCACGACCACGACCGTCACCTACCGGGCGGTCAAGTAAGCGCAGCGAAACCCCGCCTGTGCGGGGTCGTCCGGTGGTGGCGCACCGGGCCTGATGAGCAGCCCACCAAGGAGTAACACCATGCCCCCGACCGTCGCAATCACCCCCGCGCGCCGCAACCGCTACAGCGGCCCTGCACGCACCGCCAAGCGCATCACATCCTCGAACGATGCCGCGTGGCGTCTTCGTCTCAGCCCCCACGGGAGCCCGCGTCAGCTTTGCGCTTGCATGCTCGACGCCATGCGCGAGGTGCACCATGTCTGAGTTGCAGATCCGCTACCCGGGTGAGGGCGAGGCGTGGCGTCATCTCATCGGTTTCGAGCCTACGCGTACGGACCCTGTCATGGTCGCTGCGGCCGCCTTTCTGCGCGCCGCAGGTACGGGGCATGTCGAGCTGCGCATCTGGGAACCAGGGCGTGGGGCCACCTGGCAGTGGTGCGAACACGCTGGCTGGCAAATGCTCGACGCGCGTCAGCGGAGGGTCCAGGCATGAACGAGGTCTCCCGCATCACCCACGGGCAGCGCGTCCAGTGGGTCAACGTCGAGACGCGTCGCAAGGGTTTGCGTATCCAGCCCCGCTCCGGTCTCGTTCTGCGGCTGGGCATCGGCTGTGTCGTCGTCGCCTGGCAGGGCAAAGAGCAGCATCTCCCTCGCCACATCGTCAGCGGCGAGGATGAACCCCTCATCCTGCCCGCCCATCTCGACAAACTCATCGGCCACCTCGCGCGACACCATGGCTGAGCCGCATCCCCTTCAGGTCGGCGACCCTGTCACCGCCGTCGCGTTCCACTCCGCTCATGGCGACCTGCGCCCCGACCTTCTGCTCGGCACCCTCGTCGCCCTGGGCAAGGGCGTCGCCACCGTCGACGCTCGCGGCCGCCAGTTCATCCTGCCGTGTGACTGGGTTCGTCATCGCGCCGAGCGCAGTCCGTTTAGCGACTGGCTCGACCGACACCTCCTGGTCCAACCGGCACACACCCAATAAGGGAGCAATCCGCAATGCCCGACATGCAGCTCAAATGCCCTGAGTGCGGTCAACAGTTTCCCCTCAGTGCGGCCGTGCAAGAGGCGGCCGCCACGCGCTTCGCCCTGCTCATGGGTGAACTGCCGCCGCTTGTTGCGCGGCGCTGGCCAGCCTATCTACGCCTCTTCCGCCCTCGGGGTGGGGCGCTACCCTGGGCGCGAATGGAGGCACTGAGTCGTGATTTGGTCGAGGCCATCACTCAGCAGACACTCGACTACAAAGGCACCACCTGGCGCATCCCACACGCCACCTGGGCCGAAGGCCTCGACACCGTCGATGCCATGCCGGACAAGCGCCTTCCGCTCACCTCTCACAACCTGCTGCTCGGTATTCTGGCGAACAAGGCCAGCGCCGCAGGCGACCGAGGCGCACAGGCGCGTGAGGCCACCAGCACGCGCGGCGAGCCACCGGCGGAGTTGAGGGTCACTCCTGCCCATAACCACCACACGATCCCCCCGGAACGACGCGCCAGTGCCGGTATCGCCATGCGCAGCGTGCGCGAAATCCTCGCACATGCCACCCCGAAACACCCCGAATAGGCACCGCTGTCGTGAGCAATACCTCCCGCACCGCCGATCTGGCCAAGATTCACCTTGCGAAAAAGGCCCTCGGCCTGGATGACGCCACTTACCGTCAAATCATCCGCACCGCCGGTGAGGCCGCCAGTGGCAGTGCCGCGGACCTCTCTCCCGCCGGGCGCGCGCGCGTCCTCGCACACTTCCACGCCTGCGGCTGGAGGGCCGTCCACCGTGTCGCCACGCGGCGGCCAGCGGGAGACCCACAGGAGGCCAAGATCCTCGCCCTGTGGGGCGCGCTAGAGCGCCTCGGCGCCCTGCGAGAACCCGATGAAAAGGGCCTCGACCACTTCATCCAACGTCAGACCGGCATCACCACCCGCCGCTTTCTGCGTGCCGCTCACAAGCGCCTCGTGATTGAAGCCCTCAAGGGCTGGGTCGAGCGCGAGCAACGCAAACAGGCGAGACCCGCATGAGCAGTGGCACGCACATCTGCCAGGGTGAGCACACCGCTTGGGTCAATGGCGAAACCCGTGTCTGCAGGCCCCGAAGCGCGTCTACCCGACGCCCCAACGCTATCTCCGACAGTAAGAGCAACAACTGGAAAGCGCAGCCATGTCAAAACCCGTAAACATCGACCACCTCGATGGCCCAGGACGCCCCCCCGACGGCCCTATCCCTGCCCCCCCCCGCCAAGCCGAGCGTCCTGCGCCCAGTGGTCGCCCCCGCTGGTGGCACCTTGCCCGTGAGCAGATTCAGCCCCACGAACTGGTCGGCTTCCTCGGCCGTGTGCGCGACGCCCTCGTGTGTGAAGGCTGGGATGAGATGGAGGCCGCCCAGCGCGCACTCGACCTTGCCGAGGCGTTCGGTGGCACAAAGCTCTTCATCCCCACCCTGCCCGATGCGGCCCACCCCATCGCCACCGTAGTCGGTCGGGAGGCGGCCCACGTCATCGCACGCCACCTCGGCGGGAGCGACCAGCACATCCCCACCGCTGAACGCGACCTCTACCACGCCCGCCGTCGCCTCATCCGCGCCCGCTGTGCCGCTGGCCACAGCGTTCGCCAGGTCGCCTTGGAGCTCGGTATCACCGAGACCATCGTGCGCCGCTACCGCTAGGTGGGCCGTCGGTAGGCCCTGCGCCGGGATGGCTTGCAGCAAACATGGTGGGAACTCTACTCATAAGTAGAGAGTTTTGTTAGATTGTGCGGCGCTATTCACCCATCCACGGATACTTGCTACAAGGAATCAGCGTTATACTCAATCTCGCCATAATTGCCGTTATCGCCCTGACGCCCATCTGGGTCTATCTTGATGCCACCAAGCACAAAATTGGTAAGGTCGAAGGCATCAGTGGTCTCACCAACAACTCCGCCGGCGTCTGGGGCATCGTCACCCTCGGCCTCTGGATCGTCACCTTCCCCCTCTATCTCATCAAGCGCAAGGCCCTCATCGAGCGCGCCCAGGAGCACCCCGTCGAGGTCAAGGGGCGCGCCGCCAAGGCCACTGTATTCGCCATCATCGGTGGCTCCTGGGTCGCCCTCGCCGCCCTCGGTACCGCCGCGCAGCAGCTCCCTACCTGCGACGCCGCCGAGACCGCCCATGTGGTCGCCTCCATCATCAACGATCTCCCCATCGCCAAGGCCTCAGGTGCCCGCTTTGTCAGCCTCAAGGGGATCACCGAACAGGGCTACAACGCCACCGACGAGATCCGTTCCTGCAGGGCCACCCTCATCACCTCCGCCGGTGAAGACACGGTGCAATACTCCTTACGCTGGCAAAACAAGGACGCCCTCCAGTTCTACGCCGAGGTGCGCATTCAATAACCCAGAGAGAGGGCGCCCTGCCCGGTGACCATCGCGCCCGGCGGGATGGCATGCTAGGCCGGGAAACGCTCCGGTCATCTTGAGCTCCCCCACACCGCCCCGCCAACCGGCGGGGGGTGCTGCCCCGTCCCCATCCCTAGTCTGGAGAGCGAATTCAATCGCCTCAGACTCGGACCCCGATGGACCCATCAACCGCGCAAAGCATCACCCTCGGCATTGCCATATCCAACTTCGCCCTCACCTGGGGCGTGGCCTTTTATGTCCACCTCACGTCGAGGAGTCGTGCCACCAACGAAAGCCTCGACGCCCTCAAGCAAGACCACGCCCAACGCATCGCGCGGCTCGAAGAGCAGCATCGCGGCGCCCCCACCCACGAAGACCTCGGCAAACTCTACGACGAGCTGCGCACCCTCTCCCGTGCCCTCGGTGAGGTCAGTGGCTCGGTGCGCAACGTCCAGGGCGAACTGAAAGGCTTGAGTGAGACCCAACGCCTTATCCTTGCCCGCATCGCCGAGAAGGGCCTCACCTGATTAAAGCACGCCCCCCTCGACCCCGAGGTAGGCCCCACCCCATGCCCTACACCACAGCGTGCAGCTCACCGCCAGCACGCACATGTTCAGACCGACGCCCAGCCCAGTAAACCGCCACAGGGTCGCGCTGATTCGCATCCACACCCCACCGGCGGGCGATCGGATACACGGGCCCCTCCCATGCGGTGCCCAGTCATACGCCACGGATCGTCCACATCGATGAGCGTCGTATCCGGTCGCGCAGCGCTAACGTATGTCTTCTCCAGGGCACAGGGACGAGCAAAGGCGATGACCACAGACCACCTCTACGCGCGGGATTGACGATACGGTTGGGAGAGGACAGGACAAGCCCCCCCTGGGGCACGACGCCAGTAGCCCCTGTGCGCGCGAAGGAGGGCCGTCGAGGTATCGATTGCATGGGTGGTATAAGCCAGGGGGCGATCGTGCCGCCACGGGCCGTACACGCGGCTGTGGCGGGCATGGCCGTGTGGACAGGAGCGATGCCACGCTCAAGTGGTCACTGCTGGCGCTGTGTGCCTCACCCGTACCTTGCTCGACGCCCTGTCCGCCAGGGGTAATCCAGGGGCGGTAGATGGGATCCGCATCGGCCCTGACCGCGCCAGGCTCAACGTCCCGGGGACCACGCCCACGTTCACTCCAACCCCGCCATGCAGGTGAGGGTGTGCGACGCACCCGCTATGCACGCGCAGGCCGCCCCGCCATCCGGCGGGGGGTCACTGCACCCAGGGCTGTTTAATCTGGCCCTCATGTTCCAATCCAACGCCCATCCCGACAGGCTCGCCGAGCCGCTCGACGCCCCCTCAGGCGTCGGGCTAGGCGTGCACTTCTGCGCTACGCAACGCGCCGGGCACGTGGAGGTCCCCCGATGAGCAGCCAGAGTCTTCTCAGCGTACGCCAAGCCATCACCGACGCCATCCGCGCCCACCTCGACCCCGCGTTGGCCCCCACCGTGAGTACCTACCGTGGGCGCGCCGAAGCCGAGGAGTTGAGTACCCTCGTGGTGGACGCGCCTGTGGTGCTCGTCGGCTGTCTAGGGTTTGAGGGCGTCGAGGAGAGCGGTGGTCAGCATGAGGCCGACGCCCTCTGGGTGGCGTGGGTCATCACTAAAGACTTCGTCTATCTGGAGCAGATGCGCGACCGTGACGACCTCGCCCTGATGCTGATCGACCTTCTCGGTACGCTCATCGAGGGCAATCGCTGGGCGCTGGCGGCGAACCTGCCGCGAGAGATCAACGCGAGCAACCTCTATGACGCCGACGGCGTGGCGGTCTGGTCCATCACCTGGCGTCAGGCCGTCGACCTGATTGGCAACGTGGAGGAGACGCTCGACGAGCTGCTTACCGCCGCGATCAGTTACGACATTACGCCGGCCTCATCCGATGCCGCACGTGACGAGTGGCTGGATGAGATCGAGATCCTCGGCCATCCCGACGCCAAGGATCTCATCGCGCTCGGTGGCGGCAATCTGAGCTATGTGGATCGCCACCTGCTTGTGCGCGCGGACGCCATCGACCTAGAGGGTGTCAACCCGCTCGAAGGCCTTGCGGTGCCGTCCTGGCTCGATGCCAGCCCCTATGCGTACGACCTGGTGCAGACTATCGAGTCACGCTTCCCGCGTGCCTATCCGAGCCCGCAGCGGGTCGTCTATGACCCGGTCGACGACCAGCACAACCTGGCCTACCGCTTCCCGCATGCGACCACTGGCATCGCCATGACCTTCGTCGGCCTCTGGCCCGAGTCGGGCGTGCCGGTCTTTTGGAGCTACGGAACGGTGCCGTTCCACCAGCTCTCCGTCACCATGAGCGGTGGCAACCGGCTGATGCTGCGCGCCCAGACCGTGCTCGGCAGGCGCGATATCTCCTACCTTGCGGGCGATCTGACGACCAAGCGGCGGGTGCTGACGATCTATGTCGGTGACGAGTTGGAGATCTGGGCCGACGGTACGCGCGTCGCCTCCACCGCCAACGGTTGCCAAGGCCTCGACGCCACCGTCGCTGACGCCCTTTATAGCGCCTACGTCGGCTACGGCCTCGCCCTGGAGCATCTGGAGGTGCGCCACGCCATCTACACCGAGCAGCAGCTAGCCGACTGGCACGCCGAGCTGATGAGTGAGTACGGAGTCGCGTGATGGGCCTCACCGTGATCATCCCTATCGAACTGCGCGAGCTGGGTAACCGGGTGGCCGCCGTGGTCGCTATCGGCCCGGAGGGCAACCGCACCTTCTCCGAGGGCTGCGCCGTGCTCGCCAGCGCGGGTGTGCCATCGCACCTCGCCGCGCACATCCAGAGTCCGTCAGCGCATCTGCGCGACCTATTCGGCGCCGTAGCCAACGACCCGCAAGCGCTACACGCCTACGTCAGCCTGGCCTATCGCCAGCGTGAGATGGGCGATGACATCCCGTCGTTGCCCGAATGCCAACAATTTCTCGACGAATCCATCATCGACCTAGACACGCCATGGCTCGACCTGATCGGCCAGCTTGGCCTCACCCGCATCATCCCTGAGGAGTAATTCGTGGACAATATTCCATTCAACACCATCCCGGTAAACCTGCTCACCCCTGGGCAATACATCGAGGTCGACGCCTCCAAGGCCGTCACCGGCCTGGTCGGCGAGCCGCGCCGCATGCTGCTCATCGCCCCCAAGCTCGCCGCCGGTGAGGCCGTGGCCAACGACCTGGTACTACTCACCGGCAGCGTCGAGGCCGAGCGCCTGTTCGGGCGCGGCTCTGTCGGCCACCTGATGGCACGCAAGCTCTTCGCCGCCAACCCGACCACCGAGTGCTGGGCCATCGCCGTGGACGACGCCGTCGCTGGCGTCGCCGCCACAGCCACCATCAGTGTCAGTGGGACCGCGACCGAGTCTTACGCCTGGCCGTTCTACGTCGCGGGTGTACGCCTGCAGGTGCCTGTGAGCAATGGTGACACCGCGGCCAGCGTGGCCGCCGCCATCGCCGCGAACATCGCCGCACAGACCGACCTCCCCGTCACCGCCGTGGTCAATGGGGTGAACAACACGCAAGTCGACCTCACCGCCCGCAACGACGGCGAACCCGGTAACGAGATCGACATCCGCACGGCCTACGGCCCCGCCGAGCGCAACCCCGCTGGCCTCAATGTCACCATCGACGCTATGAGCGGCGGTAGCGGTAACCCCGACATCTCTGCGCTGTTTGGCGACGTGATCGCCGATGAGGTCTACCAGACCATCGTCATGCCGTTCCATGACACCACCAATGTCGCCGCCTTCGAGAACTGGGAGGCGAGCCGTTGGGATGGTCTCGGCCAGCTCCCTGGTCACCTCTTCGTGGCGGTGAGCGATACCCATGCCAATCTGGTCACCTACGGCGACGTGCGCAACAGCGCCCATGTGAGCGTGCTCGGCGTCTACGACAGCCCGACCCCGGCCTGGGAGCAGGCCGCCGCTTGGGCCGGGGTGGTCGAGTACCACGGTGCCATCGACCCCGCCCGCCCCTTCCAGACCCTGCCGCTGCCCGGCGTGCTGGCGCCGCCCGCCGCGAGCCGTCCGAGCCGTGCCGAGCGCAACGTGCGCCTCGACCACGGTATCAGCACCACCAACGTGGGCCACGACGGCAGCGTCTACATCGAGCGCGTGGTCACCACCTACCAGAACAACGCCAGTGGTATCCCCGACAGTGCCTTCCTCGACCTCAACACGGTCTGGACCCTCGACGCCGTGCGCTTCGCCGTGCGCGCCCGTATCGCCCTGCGCTACCCACGCCACAAGCTGGCCAACGACGGCACCAACTTCGCCCCCGGTCAGCCCATCGTCACCCCCAACCTGCTGCGCGCCGAGCTGATCGGCCTGATGCGCGAGCTGGAGGAGGTGGGCCTGGTCGAAAACCTCGACCAGTTCAAGGCCGACCTGCAGGTGGTGCGCAGCTCGCAAGACCCGAACCGCGTCAACGCCGTCATCCCGCCGGACCTGATTAATCAGTTCCGTATCTTCGCCGCCGCCATCCAGTTCCGCGTCTAAGCGCGGCAACTGACAAATCAGGAGTACCCCAATGCCTCAGATCACCGGCAAACTCAAACTCAACTTCAACGGTGTGCGCCTGCTCACCGAGAACAACGTCACCCTCGACCCCGGTGGCATCGGTCGCAACACCGAGGCCCACGGTGGGCGCATGTACTACACCGAGGAGGATCGCCCGGCGATCGTCACCGTCCCCGCGCTGCACGACCGTGACGCCGACATCACCACCCTCAGCCAGCTGCGTGACGGCATCGCGATCATCGAGTGCGACACCGGCCAGACCTACATCGTGCGCAACGCCTGCATGGTCGACCCGCCCGCGCTCGATGGTGGCAAGGCGCCGCTCACCATCCACGGCGACCCGGCGGAGCGCGTCTGATGGCGCGGATCAAGGGCACGCTGCTGCACGGCGTGATGATCGGTAAGGAGTTGTGCAAGGAGTTCGAACTGCACGACCACCTCACCGCCGGGCAGCTCATCGAGGCCAAAGAGGGCGCCGAGAAGGTCGAGATCGTCTCGGTTGCCGGGCGCCCGGTGCCGGTCGTGGTCGAGAGCCCGGCCCGCCTCGGGGCGCTCATCCTCTGCCAGCAGATCGCCAGCCTCGGCCCACTCGTGGGCCCCCTGGAGCTCTCGCTCATCTACCGCCTGCACCAGGAGGACCTCGACGTCCTCGACGCCTACGCCGACTTCGTTGGTGGCGCCATTACGGCAAAGCAGCTCAGCGAGAAGCTGAGCGTGCGTGGCCTGACGGCGTCCCCTGGGGTGACGCAGCGGGGGCGAGGGGCTGAGTCTCGCTCTGGAGCTGATGCGGAGCGAGGCTCAGATGATCCGCAAGGGCGCGGGGATTGAGACGATCTTGGCGCTTCGCCACGAGCCGCTGACGCGCCTAAGCCACCTATTTGAGACCGACTGATGTCAACCTTGACCGACCTGATTGCTGTCGATTGGAGCGCCGACTTGGAGCGGCGGGCCGCTATCGCTAGTCGCGCGCTGACACGCTTTGCCGAGATTGGCCAGCGCTCTTTTGCGCAGCTGAGGTCTTCGGTATCCAAGTTCGGGGGGGCCATCGACTCCCTCGCGTTGCGCTATCAGGACAACCTCGCCAAACTCGACGCGTTTCGGAAAAGCGCCAGCGCGGCCTGGGATAAGCACGGCAAGAAGGTGGCGAGCGTGGCGCACTGGGCGTATGGCGAGGTGCAGAAGGCGGGCAATCTCGATAAACAGCTCAACTTGATCCGCATCTCGACCCATGCCACCAGCGAGCAGATCAAAGGGGTGGAGGACGACCTGTTCCAGCTCGCCAGGGCTACCGCGCTCGACGTTGATGAGCTCGGCTCAGCGCTGCGCGGACTGGTCGACTCGGGTATGGACCTGCCGCAGGCACTCGCGAGCCTGAAGGAGCTGGCGCCCGCCATGAAAGTGACCGGCGCGAAGGCGGAGGATTTCCGTGGCGCGATGGAGGCGGGCTCCAAGGCCTTCAATATCGACGCCTCAGGGATGGGGGTTTTCCTCGACCAACTGGTCAAGGGGAGCGAGCTTGCTAAGATGTCGCAGCAGACCTTCAATAGCGTCTTTGCCGATGTCGCCGAGAGCGCCAAGCGGGCGGGCTTCGATGTCAACGAGACCATGGGGCTGATCGCGCGAGTCGGTGCAACCCAGAGTGACCCGCAGAAGGTTCGGTCGCAAGTTTCGAGTCTGGTCAGCATCTTTGCCGATAAGAAACTCGCGGACATCGTGGCGCAGAAGACCGGGATCGACCTCTATGATCCCGCCACTGGGGAGCGGCGCGACCCTCTCGTGGTGGCCAGTGAAATGAGCAAAAAATATCAGGCTCAATATCGTACTGACCAAGAGCGAGAATGGGCCCTCAAGGTCGCCTTCCAGGATAGCCCCGAGGCCTTGAATGCGATGCGTATCCTGCTGGCCGGAGGGGGCGTCGAGCAGATCAGAGAAAACGCGGCCAAGACCCGTAATGCCGCAGGGACCATCGCCGGGCATCTCGATCTGGCGCTGGATAACCCCATCGACCAGGTCAAGCGCTTCAGGACCGTGATCCGCGAGCTGACCGATTACCTCTCCCGCCCCGTGAATAAGGCCCTCACCGAATCGATCAAGTTCCTACTCGACGATATGAAGTTGAGTGGTGGTGAGATCGCAGGTACCGCCGCCGTGGGTGCCGTCATGGGTTATGGGGTCATGCGTGGCGGCAAAGCGTTGCTTGACAAAGCTGGCGGGCTGGCCGGTGGCGTGGCCACCGGTAAGCTGCTAGAGGAGGCGACAGGCGTGCAGTCGGTGTATGTCGTCAATATGCCCGATGGCGGTCTGCTTGGTGGTCCAAACGCAGGCACACCGAGCAAATGGCGGATCCCACGCATCGGCCCGAATCTGAGCACCATCGCGGGGATGGGGGCGGGGGCGCAGGCCCTGGCCGCCGGTGCGGTGGTGGGTGCGGGCGCCGCTGGTTATGCCTTCGGAACGGAGATCTATGATCACGCCATCGCGGGCACCAAGGGGGCTGATATGATCGGTGAGTCGATTGCCAAGGCCCTCGCCTTCTTCGGCAACGATGAGGCCGAGAGGACGTTACGCGAACGAGAGCGTGCGGAGAGCGTGATCCGCATCGAGGTGCAGGGCAACGGTAAGGTCACCGAGATGCGCCCAGCGAATGGCACAACAATGGCCGCCTCGCGTGGCCCTAGCATGGTGCCTTAACCCATGGCCTGGCGCGAAACAATCAAACAACAGTCCGACGGCCGTCCTATGGTCGGTCGTTTCAGGGGCGCCCGTTTTGTCATGAGCGGGCGGATGGGAGGCGAGAGTGGCCGCCGTACCCAGCTGCACGAGTTCCCCCTGCGTGATCAGCCCTATGTCGAGGACCTCGGTCCGGCGACCAAGCGCATCGAGCTGGAGGTGTTCGTCGACGGCTCACTCGCCGCCGATGGCGACTATACCCGCGCCCGCGATGCGCTGATCGACGCGCTTGAGCAACCCGGCTCAGGCACCCTGGTACACCCCTTTCTCGGCACCCTGCGGGTCACCCTGGCGGGTAAATTCAGCTGGAGCGAGGAGAGTCGTGAGGGTGGGCGTGCGCGCTTTACCATGGCCTTTATCCGTGGTGGTGAACAGCCCATGCCGGCCGCCGTGCATGACACCCAAGATCGGGTGAAAGGTGCAGCAAGCGACCTCCAGAGCGCCGCAGATGCCGCCTTTGCCAAGCGCTGGGATGTCGCTCTCCCTCAGGCACAGGTGATCGAATTGCAAGCGGAATTGGCGCGTACCTTGGAAGATGCCCATCACGCCGTGACCTCCGCGGCCGAACGGCTGCGTGAACTCATCAACACCCCGGCCGACATGACGGCCCTCGTACTGGGTGGCCTCAATGAGATGGCCGCCATGGCGCAGAGCCCGCTCGTTGCTCTGGGTCTTTATCGCGACCTCTTCCATCCCGACACTGGCGCACCGAGCGTGCCACTCACGACCCAAAACCGCCGCACCCAGGCGAGCAGCACCGCCGCCTGGCATGCCTGGCTCGCGCAGACGGCGCTGGTCGGGGCCGCCAGTGCCGCCGCCGAGGTCGACTACACCAGCCGCGACCAGGCGCTGAATATGGCCACGACCCTGGCCGAGCAGTGCGATGCGGTGGTCGAAGTGGTCGACCCCGCCAGCGGTGCACCGGTAGACGATGACGTCTACCGCGCCATCGGCACCCTACGCACTACGCTGGTCGCGGACCTGCGCCTGCGTGGTGCGCGCCTACCCAAGCTGGTCAGCTACACCCCACCCAGCGGCCTGCCGGTACTGGTGATCGCCCACCAGCGCTACGGCGATGCCCGTCGTGAGGCGGAGGTTGTGGTACGTAACAACATTGCCAACCCCGTTTTTGTGCCCGCGGGTATGCCCCTGGAGCTGCTCAGTGAGTGAGTGGACACTCAAGGTCGACGGCGTCGTCTACGGCGGCTGGAAATCCCTGCGCGTGAGCCGCTCCATGGAGCAGGTCGCCGACTCCTTTGACTTCTCGACCAGCGACCGCTGGAAGGAGGGCGCCGTTGCGCGCCCCATCCGCCCCGGCGCCCCCTGCACCGTCGCCTATGCCGGGCAGACGGTGGTCAAGGGCTATGTCGACGAGGTGTCGATGGACTACAGCGCCACACAACACAGCATCCGCGTCTCAGGGCGTAGCCTGGCTGGCGAACTGGTGGACACCACCTGGCTACCCGCCAACGGCAACGCGAGCCAGTGGAGCGGCCAGACACTGATGCAGGTCGCCGTCACCCTGGCAGGCACCTACGGTGTGGCGGTGGCCACCGATCTGAACGACGTGGAGCTCGGTGGTCCCTTCAAAAACGTGGCGATGAACCCAGGTGAGAGCGTCTGGAGCTTTCTGGAGAAGCTCGCCGGGCACCGGGGCGTGCGGTTTGTCAGTCAGTCCGACGGCTCACTGCTCATCACCCGCGCGGGGCTCGTCGACTCTGGTGGCGCCATCGAGCTGGGCGTGAATACCCTGAGTGCCCAGGGGCGTCTTAGCCATCGTGAGCGCTTTAGACTGACGAGGGTGCGCGGTCAGGCAGCGACCGAGGAGCGGTGGGACCCACAGCTCGTCAGTGAGGCGGATGCCTATGATGGGGAGATTCGCACGACTCGCCACCGCTTGATCATCGCCTCGGGTCAGGTCAGCAAGACCGAGTGCCTGGCGCGCGCGCTCTGGCAGACGGCGGTCAGCCGTGGGCGTGCGCAGTCGGTGACCTACACTGTGCAGGGGTGGCACAACCCCACCGGCCTTTGGCAGATCAACACACGGGTCCCGGTGCGCGATAGCTACCAGGGCATCGACGACAAACGGCTCATCGTCACCACCGACTTCGTGCTCGACGAGAGCGGCAGCCGTACCGAGATCACCCTGATGCCCATCGAGGCCTTCCAGATGATCCTAGAGCCAGAACCCGTCGATACCGAGAAGAAATGGAGCTGATCATGCTCACCCAACTACGCCGCCAACTCCAACTCATCGCCACCCGCGCCTTGGTGCGTCTGAGTGATCCCGCCACTGCGCACCAGAGACTCCAGGTGACGGGTCTGGTCGGTACCCTAGACGGTGTCGATCATCTCCAACCCTACGGCCTCAGCGCCCGCCCGCAGAGCGGTGCCGAGGCGCTCCTGCTCGCCCTCGGTGGCGACGTGGGGCACACGGTCGCGGTGCAGGTCGCCGATCGTCGCTACCACCTCACCGCCCTGGAGGAGGGCGAGGTGGCGCTGCACGACGACCAGGGGCAGCGTGTCTACCTCACGCGCAGCGGTATGTTGCTGGAGAGCCTGCAAGCCATCCAGATCAAGGCGCCGACGGTGGAGATTGTTGGCACCACGACGATCACCGGCGACACCACTATTACCGGGCGGCTCACCCACCAGGGCGACATGACCAGCAGCGGTACCCTCGCCGCGCAAGGGGCCATCAGCAGTGCCACCAGCATCGCCGACCCCGAGATCACGCTCTCCGCCCTGCGCAGTGCCTACAACACCCATACCCATCCGGGGGACTCGGGTGGTACCACCGGGACCCCCTCACACACCCTCTAACCCGCCCCGCCATCCGGCGGGGGGTGGTCATGTGCGGGCGGGGCAATACTCTCCCACATGGACATCGCGCTCACCCCCACTTTAGACCTCGACCTCTCTGGCGCCGACATCGTTACGGACAACACCCTGTCCACAGCGGTGCGCCTCTCCCTGTTAGCCGAACGCCGTGCCGAGACCGACGACCCCCACGACGGCGACCGTCGCGGCTGGTGGGCCGACGCCTGGCCACCCGTCGAGGGGGATCGGGTCGGCAGCCGCCTGTGGCTGCTCGCCCGCGCTAAGCGCACCCCGGCGACCCTCCAGTCCGCGCTGCACTACGCCGAGCAGGCGTTGGCCTGGTTGGTCGAAGATGGCCACGCCAGTGGGGTCGAGGTGTCGGCCTCGTGGTCCGCCCAGGGCCACCTCACCCTGCACGTATTGATCACCCTGCCCAATGGCAGCTCATTCCCTGTCGAGGTGTCCCATGCCGTTTGAGCGCCCCACCCTTGCCGCCCTCATCGACCAAGTTCAAAGCGACATCGAGAGTCGTCTGCCCAGCACACAGCCCCGCTTACGCTGGTCCATCCTCGGCGTGCTCGCCCGCGTCTGGGCCGGACTGCTGCACGGGGTGTACGGCTTTGTGGCCTATCTCTCCCGCCAGATCCTCCCCGATAGCGCCGAAACGGAGTACCTCGAACGTCACGCCGACTGGTGGGGCGTCACGCGCCTCGCGGCCAGCGCCGCCTCGGGTAGCGTCACGCTGAGTGGTATCGCCGGGACCCGCATCCCGTCCGGCACCCTGCTGCAGCGCACCGATGGTGTCCAATATGCCACCCTCACCGAAGTGACCTTAGATGCGGTCGCGACGGCGGTCGAGGTGGTGGCACAGAGCGCCGGGCAGGCAGGTAACACCAGCGCATCCACCCCGCTCAGCCTGGTCAGCCCGATCTCCGGGTTGCAGTCGAGCGCTCTGGTCGGGGCCGAGGGCCTGACCGGAGGTGCCGACACCGAGGGCGACGAGGCCCTGCGCGCGCGCCTCATGCAGCGTGTCAAAAGCCCCGCCCAGGGCGGCTCCGCTGCCGACTATGAGCGCTGGGCACTGGAGGTCGCTGGCGTGACTCGCGCCTGGGCGCTGCCCCTCTGGCAGGGCGCTGGGAGCGTCGGCGTGGCGATCATGCGCGATCTGGATGCCGACCCCTTCCCGGGCACCAGCGAGGTCGCCAGCGTTCAGGCGCATATCGACGCCAAACGCCCGGTTACCGCCATGCCTACCGTGTTCGCGCCGATCGCCTACCCGGTTGATTTCACCCTGAGCGTGACCCCCGACACCAGTGCCGTACGTGCCGCCGTCGAAGCGGAACTGATCGACCTCTTTGCGCGCGCCGCCGTCGAGGATGGCAACGGCAGCGGGCGCGTGCCCATCACCCATATCCGTGAGGCGATCTCCAGTGCCACGGGTGAGACCGACCATCTCCTCATCAGCCCGTCGGCGGACATCACCCCTGCCGCCGGGGAGCTGGCCACCCTGGGGAGTCTCGGGTAATGCGCTACCTCGATGCACTTCTGGCGCTGCTACCGGCGGGCCCCATCTCGGACACCTGGCGCCAAGCCGACAGTCATGCGCAACGACTCCTCGACGCATTTGCCGCCAGCGTCGAGCGTTTTCATGCCTACAGCCAACAGCTGATCGAAGAGGCATCTCCCGCGTCGGCCAACCAGATGCTCAGACAGTGGGAGGTGTTGGCCGGTCTGCCGAATCCGTGCACGACGACAAGCCAAACGGTCGAACAGCGCCGAGCCGCTGTCATGGCCCGTCTCACCCAGCAGCAGAGCCCCACCCCCGCCGGGGTTATCGCCCAGGCAGCGCGTATCGGCTACACCGTCGAGCTGGAGGAGTACCACCTCACCACCTGCCTGAGCGACTGCCTGCGGCCCCTCTATACCGATGAGTGGGCACATGCGCTCGGCGTGCGTGGGCCGCGCACGGCGGTCTCCTACGCCACGTGCCTGGATGAGTGTATGACACCACTGGCGATCTGGGGGGCCACCGACCTGGAGTGCGCCATGGGGCAGCTCCTCCCGGCACACGTCGCCCCCATCTATAAATACGGCTGGGAGTGGGATGGGGCCTGGTTTGAGGTGAGCGACATCCCCGTCGGACGCTGGTACGACCTTATCTGGTCTGACGAGCTCGGCATCTTCGTCGCCGTCGCCTATACGTTCAACGGTAGTGGCAATCTGGTCATGACCAGCCCGGATGGGGTCAACTGGACCGTCAGGACAGCCCCCAGGGGTGAATGGTCGAGCGTGGCGTGGGCACCAGAGCTGGGGCTCTTTGTCGCCGTAGCATACAGCTATCTCGACTACCCGGTCGTCATGACCAGCCCGAATGGGGTGACCTGGACCCCAGGCAGTGCGCCACCTGGCGGCTGGTCTCACCTGATCTGGGTGGCGGATCTTGGGCTGTTCCTTGCCACTGGATATGCCGATCCCGAATACACCGCGATGACCAGCCCTGACGGGGTGACCTGGACTGGCGTCTACAGCGAGGCCGATCTCGATGGAGGGCTCTGCTGGAACCCGGACAGAGGCGAGCTGCTGGCGCTGGATTACCTCGGCACACACGTCTACATCAGCCGCGACACGAGATCTTGGACGTCAGCAGGGACGATTGGTGCGCCCGGGTATGTGAACGTCCTCTACCACGCCGCCGCACAGCTCTACGTCGCGTTCAGCCTGACGCAGCAACCCCAGCCAGCCAATGGCGCCGTCTGGACCAGCCCGGACGGGCAGGTTTGGTCGCCCCGCTCAACCCCAGACGGCGCGTGGGCGGATGGAATCTACGTCGACGCGTTCGGCGAGGTCGTCCTGGTCGGCTACGGCGGTGCCATCCGCTCGGCCGATGGCCATATTTGGAGCGCCGTCAGTGAGGGTCTACCCGATATCTCCCTGGGGCGTTGGTCCTGTCTAGGCTGGTCGCCGACTCAACAGCGCCTGGTCGCGCTCACCGACTCGCTCACACACACATCCGCCATCCTTTCAGCCGCAGCAACATGAGGTCGCTATGAAGCGCGAATACTACTCCAGCACTAGCGGGACGCCGCCTACCCCCCCGGCCAACCCCGCCACGGGTTACCCAACCTATGGGACCCCGACGGGTGGCGTTGCCCCCACGACCCTCGGCCCCTATTGGGCCCACATGATTACCGAGGAGCTGCAGACCGCCATTGAGGTCAGCGGCCAGACGCCCGACGCGGCAAACCTCGGGCAACTTCTCGAGGCGATCCTGCGCGCAGGTGCCGCGCACGTGTCACACACCAGCACCAGCCTCGCCCTCAACCTGTCGAATATCGGCATGGTGCTGGTCGATGCCAGCAATGCGAACATCACCCTCACCCTACCGGCCGCCTCCACCCTGGCCCACGCCGAGTATCAGTTCGTCCGCACCGACAGCAGCGCGCATACGGTTACCATCACCGCCGACGGCGCCGACGACATCGAGGGGCTGGCATCCCGACCCCTTCCCGTCGGTGCCCGCTTCACCCTGGTGTCCGGTGGTACCACCTGGCATTGGCCCCATGCCGATCCGACCCCCGCTGGCGTAATTGCCTACAGCGCCACCGCCACTGTGCCTGACGGCTGGCTGGAGTGTAACGGCAGCAATATTTCACGTAGCGCCTACCCGCGCCTCTTCGCCGCCCTGGGGACCACTTACGGTGTCGGTGATGGCACGACGACATTCGGTCTGCCTGACCTGCGCGGTGAGTTCATTCGTGCCCTCGACTCCGGGCGCGGCGTCGATCCTGGCCGAACACTGGGCTCCTCTCAGGGCAGTGACGTTGAGCCGCACAGCCACGGAATCGCGTATTCCGGCACGCTTTTGTACTCCGGTGGCGGCGGAAATCCATACACCGCTTTTGGCGGCGCCGTTAATCAAGCTACGCAAGCCAGCACCGGGGCGGAAACTAGGCCCCGAAACATTGCATTGATGGCGATCATTCGCTTCTAATACCTCTGACAAACCATCAGCCCATGTGCGTGTCGTTTGGCATACCTGCGTATGCCAAACCCACCGCCGACCACTGACATACCCCACGCCCGGCTACATTGACGGCATCGGGCAGTGCCGCTTGCGACGGAGAGCTCTGTGAGCGGCGTGCAATCCCCCCTACCGACGTACCGAGCACATGAGGAGCGCGCCCACTCACCGTTCGGTATCGACACGGGCTCCCTCAAGGTGTAAGCAAACCCTGTGGCGCACCGCATTTCTTCCCGGTACGTTAATTTAACAATTACCCCAACTCCACATAGGAGGTTACTTAAACTCCCAACGCTAACCCGCCGTTGCCAAGGGATTTTTTTCACTTTCCACAAAAGCTGTGGATAAAAGTGTGGATAGGCCCTTGAAAAGCATATCTGTCCCTCATCGCAACGCGCCCCTGACTCTCCTGTTCAAAGATCGAACAGCCTACTTATTCATTGTTTTATCAATAAGTTAGCCAAGACACAAAAATGTGTGTCAGGCAACACAGCCAAGTTATTACTAGTACGGAAGAATTTCGGTCCGAGTGTGAAAATTGTCGGTCTTGGCAAGCAATGTGCACCCACCGATGTAAGAGGTGTGAATCGCGCATACGGCTAGATGACTTAACTTTTGTCAGGAAGAGTCAGGAGACCTGCAATTCCGGCGCGCATCGTATTATTATGAAATCGGTTCAATAAGGTTTCTCGTTATCAATTAACATAATGAGCATTGATAAACCTAATAGTCCCAAGAGCACATAACAACACCACTCGCCGCCGAGCTTCGCGCGACGAAAAGCGATCCATCCGCGATGAGTCATTGCAACCCAGGCAGGACGACCATCGCTCAAACCCTAGGAATGCCGTGAAATGAACAGTCCGATCAGTCCCGCGGCCATGCGCCGCCCAGGTAGGCCCCGTTCACCCGAGAGCCATCAGGCGATCATCGACGCTACCTTCTCTCTGCTGGAGGAGCGGGGGTTTCTCAAGCTGACCATCGAGGCCATCGCCTACCGTGCCCGTGTCAGTAAGGCGACCATCTACCGCCGCTGGCCCAACAAGAGTGCGCTGATCCTCGACCTGCTGCTCGATACGGTCGACAACATCGACCGTAAGTGTGCAGACCCCTCCCCGCGCGCCGAGCTACGTAACCGCCTGCTCGCCCTGGTAGAGATCGCCAATAGCGCGTACGGGCGCAATTTCACCGAGATCATCGCCGCCAGTCATGGCGATCCGGAGCTGGGCGAACAGTTCGTGGAGCGCTTCCTCGCACCACGTCAGGAGAAACTGAGCGGCTTGGTCAAGCGGGGTGTCGAGCTGGGCGAGCTTCCGCCCAACTTCACCCCGGAGATGACCCTCGATCTGCTCTACGGCCCGATCTTCTACCGCATGATGGTGAGCCGCCAGCCGGTCACCGCACAGTATGTGGAGCAGCTGATCAACGCCACCATGGGGGCCTGCGGCTGAGGCTCAGGCCCCATACTGACCGAGGGCCAGGGGGTCGTGGATGGTGATCGTGGCCCCCGAGACACTGATAAGTCCCGCGTGCGTCAACTGACTGAGCACGCGGGAAAAGGTCTCGGGCGTCAGGTTGAGGCGCGAGGCGATGAGATATTTGGCCGAGGGCAGCTCGATGGCCCCCTCCCCCGCCCCCATGGCATCCAGCTCACGCAGCAGATAGCCGATCACCCGTTGCACCGAGTTGTGCTGGCAGTAGCTCTCCACATCGCGCACCAGGCCGTGCAGGCGACGGCTCAGACCCGCCAGCAGACTCATTGCGAACTCTGGTTCACTGCGCACCAGACGCAGCACCGTGGCACTCTCGATAAAGATAAGGCGCGACTCCTCGGTCACCTGGGCCGAGGCGGGGAAGGCCTGCTCCACAAACATCACCGCCTCGCCGAAGGTGTTCCCCGCGCGCATGATCTCGATCACCTTCTCATCCCCTTTGGGTGAGATGATGAGCAGATTCACACACCCCTCGATCAGGTAGTAGAAACCATCAGCGCGATCCCCCCGGTGGAACAGAAAGGCCCCCTTCTGCGCCTCCAAATAGGCGCTCGCCGCAGCCAGCTCTTCGAGTGTGCGCTCCGGCAGGCGTGCGAACATATGCATGCTCGACAGGGCCGCCAACATCTCCGCATGGGGAAACTTCGGGTGCTTGATCATCTCGCCTCCACTAGGGTCATGGCACAGTACTGCAAGTAAGGTGAACCTGGCACTCCACATGCCGCGTCTGGGGAAAAAAATCATACGGTGTGAGGCGCTCGACCCTGTAGCCATCGACACACAGCGCGGTGAGGTCGCGCGCCAGGGTCCCCGCACTGCAAGAGTGGTAGACCAGCCGCGCGGGACGCCCCACCTGCCCCAACCAGGACAACACCTCGCCCTCCAGTCCGGTACGTGGCGGATTGAGGTAGCCCAGCCGTCGTCCGGGCGGGGTCTCCGCCCACCAGGGGTCGAGTTGGGGCAGACGGGCGGCACAGGCGAGCGCCTCAGCCCCCTGTTCCACCCCCCAACGCCTCGGCCCCCGTCGCCAGCCAGCGACGCAGGCTGAGGCCGCGTCCACAGTAGAGGTCGATACAACGATCACCCGGACCCGATGCGATAAACGCCTGCGCCTCGTCCAGCGCCTGTGCATGCAGCGATGGTAGCGGCTGCCCGAAGGCGCCCGGACCATACCAAAGCCCGGCGTCGTCTTGTGCACGCGGACGGCCCCACAACCGTTGCCAACCACGCTTGGTAAAGTGGTGACGCCCGGCCCCAGGGTAGTAGTGCAGCCACAGCCCCTCGATACCGACCCCCTGCAGGGCCCGCTCCAGTGCGGGGGTGAACCAGGCGGTCGGTGCCGCTGCAGACTGCTTCAACACCAGGACCGCTTGCGCACCAGATTGCACCAAAAAGGTGAGAGCGAACCCCTCTCTGCCCGGTAATGACGCCATCAGCAGGCGCACGGTGTCACGCACTCGGGGCGTGTGGATCGGACAATCGGGGCTCGGGATCAACACATCACGTCGGCGCACACCGAACTGCCCCCCACCGTCACCCCACTGCACGCTCAGAGCCACACGGTCGCGATAACCCCAACGCCCCTCTGGGGCGACACTGCGCACCGCTTCGAGCCGCTCAGCCCAAGGGGCGAGACGCTGTGCCAACCACGCGTGTTTCTGCGCAAGGCTGCGCTCGACGGACCACCCCAGGTGGTTAGAGGCGGGACAGGCGGATGAACAAGGATCGAAATGCGACAAGCTCACCGTGGATTGTCCTGGATCCGCATCAACTAGGTGCAAGATTGTGGAGATTTCCCAACAGCGGTGCAAGGATAAACCCTACATCGCACCCTGGATATGGCTCTAAGCCACTGATTTGTCGACAAACACCTCACGTATTCGTCATTGGCACACAAATCGCTTATCAAAGCTCATGAAACCAACGCGGGTTTCCGGTCCTGAAGGACCCATGTCCACCCACGCCGTGCAATGGCGCACGACGCGAGTGGCAAACGCAGGCCACGCCTGCAATCGAGGTTTACGGCATGCACAGGCATAGCCCCGAGGAGCCGATACGGGTCCTACTGGTCGACCGCACACCGGGACGTGCGGCCCTCCTGCAGCAGGCGTTGTCCGACGCCGGCTATCAGGTGGTGGCCAAACTCACCGGAGAGGTCAACCTGGTGTTCGAGGTGAGTCGCGTCCAGCCCGATGTGATCATCATCGACCTGGAGTCCCCCGACCGCGACACCCTGGAGCAGATGCGCGAGATCTCGCGCCATCAGCCCCGCCCGGTGGTGATGTTCGCCGACGACGAGGATAGCCAGACGATCGAGTCGGCGATCCGTGCTGGGGTCAGTGCCTATGTGGTCGACGACCTGGCGAGCACACGGGTGAGACCGCTACTGGATGTGGCCATCGCCCGCTTTCGTGAGTATCAGGCGCTGCGCGAGGAGTTGGCCAAGGCGAAGAACAGCCTGGCCGAGCGCAAGCAGATCGATCGTGCCAAGGGGCTGCTGATGCAGCGCAAGGGCTACTCCGAGGAGGAGGCATACCAGGCGCTGCGTAAACTGGCGATGGACAGCAACAAACGAATTGGAGAAGTGGCACAAAGCCTGCTTACTGCTGCTGAGGTGCTGATCTAGTCAGCCGCTGAAGAATTCGACCGGGCAAAGGCGCCCCGTCACTGAACAAAGGCGTTCATTACCCCCCGCTCACGCGGGGTGGTGGTGGACGCCTTTTTGCGTTTTTGTCGCATGTTTTTTTGACCTTAACCATGTGGAGATTTGACCCATGAGCACTAAGATCGACCGTCGTAGCTTCATCAAGCGCACCGCCCTGGCCCTGGCCGTGGGTACCGCCCTGCTGAGCGGTGCCGCCCAGGCCGTCGGCCCGCTGGAGAAGGAGGAGCTCAAGTTCGGCTTCATCAAGCTGACCGACATGGCCCCGCTGGCCATCGCCTACGAGAAGGGCTACTTCGAAGACGAGGGCCTCTACGTCACCCTGGAGGCGCAGGCCAACTGGAAGGTGCTGCTCGACCGCGTCATCGACGGTCAGCTCGACGGCGCCCACATGCTCGCCGGTCAGCCGCTCGGCGCCACCATCGGCTTCGGCACCCAGGCGCACATCATCACCGCCTTCTCCATGGACCTGAACGGCAACGGCATCACCGTCTCCAACGAGATCTGGGAGCAGATGAAGCCCAACGTCCCGACCGGTGCCGACGGCAAGCCGGTCCACCCGATCAAGGCCGATAGCCTGAAGCCGGTGGTCGACAGCTACAAGAAGGAGGGCAAGCCGTTCAAGATGGGCATGGTCTTCCCCGTCTCCACCCACAACTACGAGCTGCGCTACTGGCTCGCCGCCGGTGGCATCCACCCCGGCTACTACGCCCCGCACAAGGGTGACAACAGCGGCACCCTACAGGCCGACGCGCTGCTCTCCGTGACCCCGCCGCCGCAGATGCCCGCCACCATGGAGGCCGGCACCATCTACGGCTACTGCGTGGGCGAGCCGTGGAACCAGCAGGCCGTGTTCAAGGGCATCGGCGTGCCGGTGATCACCGACTACGAGATCTGGCCGAACAACCCCGAGAAGGTCTTCGGCGTCTCCGCCTCCTGGGCCGAGCAGAATCCCAACACCCACATCGCCGTGGTCAAGGCGCTGATCCGCGCCGCCAAGTGGCTCGACGAGAACAACAACGCCAACCGCCCCGAGGCGGTGCAGATCCTCGCCAAGCCCGCCTACGTGGGTGCCGACGCCGAGGTGATCGCCAACTCCATGACCGGCACCTTCGAGTACGAGAAGGGCGACAAGCGCGAGGTACCCGACTTCAACGTCTTCTTCCGCTACAACGCCACCTACCCCTACTACTCCGACGCCATCTGGTACCTGACGCAGATGCGCCGCTGGGGCCAGATCCCGGAGAAGAAGTCCGACGACTGGTACATGGAGACCGCCAAGAAGGTCTACCGCCCCGACATCTACCGCAAGGCCGCCGAGGAGCTGATCGCCGAGGGTAAGATGAGTGCCGCCGACTTCCCCGACTTCGCCAGCGAGACCGGCATCCGCGCCCCGGTCACCGAGTTCATCGACGGCGTCACCTACGACGGCAGCAAGCCCAACGCCTACCTTGAGCAGTTCAACATCGGCCTGAAGGGCGACACCCAGCTCTAAGCCCTAGCGCAGGGGGCCACACGCCCCCTGCCCAACCCCGAATTCCACGAGGAGCAGACCCATGTCCGCCAAGATCCTTTCACCTCAGCACACCTTCCAGGCCGCCTGGATCGACCAATTCCACGCCTTCTGCACCAGCGACGCGCTGCTCAAGAGCGGGCGCAAGCTGGCCGCTGCTCTGGTGATCCCCGCCATGGCCCTGGCGCTGTTCCTCATCCTCTGGGGTGGCCTCGCCAGTCGCGTCGAGACCTCCCTCGGCACCCTACCCGGCCCCGGCAAGGTGTGGGAGCAGACCCAGGTGCTCTACCAAGAGCACCTCACCGAGCGCGAGAAGGCCGCAGCGTTTTACGAGCGCCAAGAGCAGCGTAACGCCGCCAAGCTGGAGAAGGACCCCAACGCCGAGGTGAAGGTCCGCCCCTACACCGGCAAGCCGACCTTCATCGACCAGATCTTCACCAGCCTCGGCACGGTGACCACCGGCTTTCTCATCGCCTCGATCATCGCCATCCCCATCGGCATCATCTGCGGCCTGAGCGCCACCCTCTACCAGGCCCTCAACCCGATCATCCAGATCTTCAAGCCGGTCTCACCGCTCGCCTGGCTGCCCATCGTCACCATGGTGGTGAGCGCCGTCTACGTGAGTGACGACCCGATGTTCGCCAAATCCTTCGTCACCTCGGCGATCACCGTCACCCTCTGCTGCATCTGGCCGACCATCATCAACACCACGGTCGGCGTCTCTGGCATCGACAAAGACCTGATCAACGTCTCCCGCGTGCTGCGCCTCGGCTGGTTCACCAAGACGGTGAAGATCGTCCTCCCCTCCGCCATGCCGATGATCTTCGCCGGTCTGCGCCTGTCGCTCGGCATCGGCTGGATGGTGCTGATCGCCGCCGAGATGCTGGCGCAGAACCCCGGCCTCGGTAAGTTCGTCTGGGACGAGTTCCAGAACGGCAGCTCCGACTCCCTCGCGCGCATCATGGTCGCCGTACTGGTGATCGGCTTTATCGGCTTCCTGCTCGACCGCGCCATGCTCATGCTCCAGCGCGCCGTGAGCTGGGACAAGAGCTCCACCATCCGCTAAGCCGCTGTAACCAGAGACGAGGAGAAACACCATGAGCACCTATCTGAGCCTTGAGAACATCGGCATCACCTTCCCCACCGACAAGGGACCGCTGACCGTCCTCGAAGACGTCAACCTGAAGATCGCCAAGGGCGAGTTCATCTCCCTCATCGGCCACTCCGGCTGCGGCAAGAGCACCGTACTGAACATCGTCGCCGGTCTGCTCCAGGCCACCACCGGTGGTGTCGTGCTGGAGAACTCCGAGGTCAACCAGCCCGGTCCCGACCGCGCGGTGGTGTTCCAGAACCACTCCCTGCTGCCCTGGCTCACCGTCTACGACAACGTGCGCCTCGCCGTCGATCAGGTCTTCGGCAAGACCAAGAGCAAGCAGGAGCGCCACGACTGGACGCTGCACAACCTGGAGCTGGTGCACATGGGCCACGCCCTCGACCGCCGCCCCTCGGAGATCTCCGGTGGCATGAAGCAGCGCGTCGGCATCGCCCGCGCGCTGGCCATGGAGCCCAAGGTGCTGCTGATGGACGAGCCGTTCGGCGCCCTCGACTCCCTCACCCGCACCCACATGCAGGACTCGCTGATGGAGATCCAGGCGGAGCTGAACAACACCGTGATCATGATCACCCACGACGTCGACGAGGCCGTGCTGCTCTCCGACCGCATCGTCATGATGAGCAACGGGCCGAACGCCACCGTCGGCGAGATCCTGCACATCGAGCTGGAGCGCCCGCGCAACCGTCTGGAGCTGGCCGACGACCCGACCTACAACCACTACCGCGCCGAGGTGCTGCGCTTCCTGCACGAGCGCCACGCCCAGCCCGACGTACCGAGCGGCAAGCCCAAGGCCAAGCCGCAGGAGCCCACCCCCGCCCCGGTGAGCGTGGCCCAGGAAACACCCGTGATCGAGAAACCCACCCAGGGCCACCGCCTGACCCTGGCGGTCGGCTGAGGAGCCCAGACCATGCACGACTTGGAAAAGAGCCAGCTGACCCTCGGCTTCATCCCGCTCACCGACTGCGCCCCCCTGGTGGTGGCCAAGGAGCGCGGACTGTTCGCCAAATACGGTCTGGAGGTGACCCTCTCCAAGGAGACCTCCTGGGCCAATATCCGCGACAAACTGGCCATCGGCATCCTCGATGGCGCCCAACTGCTCGCCCCCATGCCACTGGCCATGAGCCTCGGTGTCGGTCCGGTACACAAGCCCATGGTCACCGCCATGGTGCTGAGCCTCGGGGGCAACGCCATCACCGTCTCCGACACCCTCTACCAAGAGATGCAGCGCATCGCCGCGGCCACCCTGGAGGCCAAGCCGCACAGCTCGGATGCCCTGCGCGCAGTGATCGACCAGCGTCGGCGCGAGTACGACCGCCCACTCACCTTCGCCACCGTCTTCCCCACCTCGACACACAACTACGAACTGCGCTACTGGCTGGCCGCCTCCGGTATCGACCCGGACCGCGACCTGCAACTGATGGTGATACCACCGCCGCAGATGCCGAGCGCCCTGGCGCGGGGCGAGATCGACGGCTACTGCGTCGGCGAGCCGTGGAACGGCGTCTGCGTCGCCGAGGGCATCTGCCACACCCTGGTGACCAAGTACCAGCTATGGAACAACAGCCCTGAGAAGGTCCTCGGCGTCACCGAGGAGTGGGCCGAGCAGAACCCCAACACCCACCAGGCGTTGATCATGGCGCTGCTGGAGGCGTGCCGCTGGCTCGATCAGCCCGACAACCGCCACCAGGTGGCCGAACTCGTGGCCAGCAGCCGTTACGTCAACGCACCCCTCAAGGCGGTGCGCAACTCCCTTACCGGGGTGCTGCAGCGCCACCCCCAGGGGCCAGTCGAAGAGCAGCCCGAATTCAACCTCTTCTTCCGCAATGCTGCTAACTTCCCCTGGCGCTCACACGCCGTCTGGTTCCTCACCCAGATGGTGCGCTGGGGGCAACTGGGGCACCCGGTGGACTTCCACGGCGTCGCCGGTCGGGTCTTCCGCCCCGACCTCTACCGCACCGCCGCCGCTGCCCTCGGCCTCGACGCCCCGCACGAGGACTACAAGCGCGAGGGCGAGCACCACGCCGCCCACGGCGTGAGCGGCAGCCACGGTCCCATCGGCCTCGGTAGCGACCGCTTCATCGACGGTGCCACCTTCGACCCGTTCAACCCCCTGCGTTACATCGAGTCTCAACTACCGCACAAGGAACCGCGCTTTACCGACAATGTCGTCAGCCTGCCGCGCCGTGACTGAAGCACGCCCGCGTCTACCTGGAGTAACAGCCATGTTCAATCACGCACTCGTTCGCCCGTTTGGACTCTTTATCGGCCTCATCTGTCTCCTCCTCGCCCTGCCCGCCCAGGCCGAGCCCATCCACAGCCTGGGTGAAGCGATCAACCAGGCCGGGCGCCAGCGCATGCTCACCCAGCGCATCGTCAAGGCGTACAGCCAGAACATCCTCGATGTCGACGCCCTCGGCGCACAGGCGCAGATGCAGGGGGCCCTGGCGCTGTTCCAGAGTCAGCTCGACGCCCTGCACGCCTTCGCCCCCGAGGGCGAGACGGCCGCAGCGCTCAATGTGGTCGACCGCCTCTGGGTCCCGTTCCGTGACGAGGCCAGCAGTGGCTACTCGCAGGTCGGCATGCTGCGCCTGGCGGAGCTGAGCGAGCCGCTACTGGCCGCCTCGCATCAAGTCGTCCTGCGTCTGGAGGCACGCTCCACCACCCCGTCGGGCCGTCTGGTGAATATCGCCGGTCGCCAACGCATGCTCAGCCAGCGTATCGCCAAGTTCTACATGCTTGAGGCCTCCGGCCATCAGGACCAACAGGTGCGTAGCGAGCTGGAGAAGGCCGCCGAAGAGTTCCGCCTCGCCCTCAAGGAGCTGCTCGACTCACCGGTCAACAGCACCGAGATCAGCCAGGCACTGGCCGAGGTACAGAAGCAGTGGAGCGTGTTCGAGGCAAGCTTCCGTCTCAAGCAGGGCGAGTACGCCCCACTGATGATCGCCCTCTACAGCGAGAAGGTGCTCAAGCAGATGAACGCCATCACCAGCCTCTACGCCAGCCTATAAACGGCCTGGATTGGCGCGGGGTCGAGTCACACCCCGCGCCGCGACACACCTCGGCGGAGCGACCGCCCCCCACACACATAAGGAGCTCAGATGTCCACCCTCTACGCACGTATCGGTGGTGAGGCGGCCCTGGACGCCGCCGTCGACCTGTTCTACGACAAGGTACTCGCCGACGAGCGCATCAAGCACATCTTCACCGACATCGATATGGCCAAACAGCGCAAGCACCAGAAGATGTTCCTCGCCTTCGCCCTCGGCGGCCTGCCCGACTACCCCGGTCAGGGCATGCGCGACGCCCATGCCCACCTAGTGGAGAAGTTCGGCCTCAACGACGCCCACTTCGACGCGGTGATGGAGTGCCTGGGCGCCGCCCTCACCGAGCTCCACCTCCCCGCCGAACTGATCGGCGAAGCCGCGGCCATCGCCGAGTCGACCCGCGCCGACGTCCTCAACAAATAACCCGACACCGTACCCCCTGGTGGTACGGCCCTACACACCTGGAGAGCAGCATGGCCAACCACAGTGACCCCATTCGCACCACCTGCCCCTACTGCGGCGTCGGCTGCGGTCTGCTGGTCTCCCAAGACACCGACGCGGCCCCCACCATCAAGGGCGACCCGGAGCACCCGGCCAACCTCGGGCGCCTCTGCTCCAAGGGCTCGGCCCTCGGCGAGACCCTCGCCCTCGACGGGCGCCTGCTCTACCCCCAGGTGGATGGCCAGCGCTACAGCTGGGAGAGCACCCTCGACCGGGTCGCCCAGGCGATGCGCGAGGCGATCCGCACCCACGGCCCCGACGGCGTCGCCCTCTACCTCTCTGGGCAACTGCTCACCGAGGACTACTACGTGGCCAACAAGCTGATGAAGGGCTTCATCGGCTCCGCCAATGTCGACACCAACTCGCGCCTGTGCATGTCCTCGGCCGTGGCCGCCTACAAGCGCGCCTTCGGTGCCGACGCCGTGCCCTGCAGCTACACCGACCTGGAGCAGGCCGACCTGGTGGTGCTGGCCGGCTCCAACACCGCCTGGTGCCACCCGGTGATCTACCAGCGTCTGGTGCGCGAGAAACAGGCCCGCCCGGCCCTGCGCATCGTCGTGCTCGACCCCAGACGTACCGACACCTGCGACATCGCCGACATCCACCTGCCGCTGCGCCCCGGCACCGATGCCGTGCTGTTCAACGGCCTGCTCTGCTATCTCGCCGACCACGACCACCTCGACCAGGCCTATATCGACGCCCACACCGAGGGCTTCGATGAGGCCCTCGCCGCCGCCCGCGCCGCCCATCCCACACTCGACGCCGTGGCCGCCGCCTGCGAGCTGAAGCCCGCCCTGTTGGAGCGCTTCTACAGCCTCTTCGCACGCACCGAAAAGGTGGTCACCGCCTGGTCCCAGGGGCTCAACCAATCCAGCAGCGGCACCGACAAGGGCAACGCACTGATCAACTGCCACCTCGCCACCGGACGCCTCGGCAAGCCGGGCATGGGCCCCTTCTCCCTCACCGGCCAGCCCAACGCCATGGGCGGACGCGAGGTGGGCGGCCTGGCCAACACCCTGGCCGCACACATGGAGTTCAACAGCGCCGACATCGAGCGCGTACGGCGCTTCTGGAACGCCGCCGCCATGGCCACCCGCCCCGGCTACAAGGCGCTGGAGTTGGTAGAGGCGATCGAGGCGGGCAAGGTGCGCTTCCTCTGGGTGCTCGGCACCAATCCGCTGGTGAGCCTGCCGGACAACGACCGCGTGCGCCGCGCCTTCGCCAAGCTCGACACCCTGGTGGTCTCCGACTGTGTGGACGACACCGACACCCTACGTCTGGCGCACATCCGCCTGCCCGCCCTCGCCTGGGGCGAGAAGAGCGGCACGGTGACCAACTCCGAGCGCCGCATCTCGCGCCAACGTCCCTTCCTACCACTCCCCGGCGAGGCACGCGCAGACTGGTGGGCCCTGGCCCAAGTGGCCGCGCGCCTCGGCTTCGGCCATGCCTTCGCCTATCGCAATGCCGCCGAGATCTTCAGCGAGCACGCCGCCCTCTCGGCCTACGACAACCACGACCAGCGCGACTTCGACCTCTCGGCCCTCACCCAGCTCGACACCGAGGCCTACGACGCACTGCAACCGATACAGTGGCCGGTCACCCCCCGTCGCCCCCACGGCACCCCGCGCCTGTTCAGCGACGCTCGGTTCTACACCCCGAACGGTCGTGCACGACTATTGCCCATCACCCCACGGCCGCCACAACAGACATGCAGTGCCGCACTCCCCCTGACCCTCAACACCGGTCGCGTACGCGACCACTGGCACACCCTCACCCGCACCGGTCGCTCCGCACGCCTCTCACGCCACGTGCTGGAGCCGATCATCCAGGTCGAGCCACAGGACGCCGACGAGTACGGCCTGGTCGACGGGACGCTGGCACGGGTCGAGAGTGCACACGGCACCCTGGTCGGACGGGTACGTATCGACCCGGCGCAGCGCCGCGGTAGCCTCTTCGTGCCCATGCACTGGAACGATGTCTTTGCCAGCCAGGGACGGGTCGGTGCCCTCATCGCCGCCCACGCCGACCCCGTGAGCGGGCAGCCCGAGTCGAAGCAGACCCCGGTGCGCATCCTGCCTTGGTCACCGAGCTGGCACGGCTTCCTGCTCACCCGCGAGGCGTGCACGGTGGCCGAACTCTCCGGCTATTGGGTACGCGCCCAGGGCAAGGGCTACCTGCGCTACGAACTGGCCGGTGAACAGGCCCCCGGCGACTGGGCGGCCCAGGCGCGCGCCCTGCTCGGGGGCAAAGCACCGCAGAGCGAGTGGATCGAATATTTCGATGTGGCGCGCCAGACCTACCGCGCCGCGCGCCTCCAAGAGGGGCGGCTCCAGAGCACCCTGTTCATCGGCCACAGCGCCCAATTGCCGCCGCGTGACTGGCTGGAGGGGCTGTTCAGCAGCGCCGAGCCGCTCCAGCATGCCCAGCGCGTCGCCCTGCTCTCCGGTCTGCCGCCACGTGGCGAGGAGGAGCGCGGGCGCACGATCTGCGCCTGTGGCAGTGTCGGTGAGGCCACCCTGCGCAAGGCGATCCTGGAGCAGGGTCTCGACAGCGTGGAGGCGATCGGCGCCGCTACCGGCGCTGGCACCCATTGTGGCTCCTGCGTACCCGAGTTGCGACGCCTCCTCGCCGAGGTGCGCGGCGCCCAGAGCGCCGCCTGAGCCATCGAGGGGCGACCACAGGCGGCACGCCTTCACCACAGGCGCAAGCTGCCACTGGCCGGGTGCCACGACTGAAGACGTAGAGGGCGCTCGTCTCGACAGCCTGAGTCAAAGTGAAGGCTGATCGCCACCCAGGGACTCATCTGCGTCGTACACCCCTTACGGCAAGCCCGCGTCTGCCACGGCCCAGGGCATACGCCAGACGGCGAACCCCGACGCCGGGGGTTTGAGTTATGATGGAGGCATCATCCCCGGCAGGCCGCCCATGGATATCCAAGCCCAGCAAGACTATCTCGGCGCACTACGTGCACTGAAAGAGAAGAGACGGCGTGAACGCCTGCTCATCATCCTCGCCTGTCTCATCGGCTTTCTCATCGCCTCCAGCCTGGACCTCTTCGAGGAGGTCTATACCTTCGTCCACGACCACGAGAGCTGGGAGCTGGACGAGCTCTTCCTCCTCTCCTTCTTCGTCAGTATCGGCCTCATCGCCTATATCAGCCGACGCAATCTGGAGCTGGTGCACGTCAACAGCCTCATCGAGCACTACGCCACCACCGACCCCCTCACCGGACTCCTCAATCGCGGGCAGATGGGGGCCATGCTGGAGCACGAGCTGGCCGTGGCCGAGCGCTACAGCTGTCCACTGAGCCTGGTCTGGATCGACCTGGACAACTTCAAGCGGGTCAACGACGAATTGGGACACGTGTGCGGCGACCGCATCCTACGCAAGATGGCCGGGCTGCTCTCTGCCAACCTGCGCAACAGCGACCTACTCGGACGCATGGGCGGCGACGAGTTCCTGCTGGTGCTGAGTAACACCGATCTGGAGGTGGCCCGGCAGGTGGCCGAGCGGCAACTGGAGCTGATCCGCGCCGTGGAGATCACCGAACTGTGCCGCGTCGCGCCGGTGCAGTTGCACCACCTCACGGCGAGCATCGGTTACTGCCAGTACCGCCCGGGAGAGAGCATGGAGTCACTCCTGCACCGCCTCGACGAGGCGATGTACCAGAGCAAACGCGCGGGCAAAGACGGCCTCACCCTAGCGGCTGAGGGCCTACCGAGCCACGCCTGAAAGCCCCGCCGACTCAGCGCAGCAGGTAGTCGAGGACGATGCCGACGAACACCACCATGCCGAACCAGTTGTTGTTGAGGAACGCCTCGAAGGCGCGCCTCGGGTCGCGCGCGCGGATCATCTGCTGCTGATAGAGGGTGAAGCCACTGGCCACGGCCAGGCCGGCGAAATACCAAAACCCTAGATGAAAACTCAGCCCAGTGAGGATCAGCAGCCCGAGCACGATGAGTTGGAGCAGGGCGATGACCAGTCGGTCGAAGCGCCCGAAGAGGATAGCAGAGGATTTGACGCCGATCTTCAGGTCATCCTCACGGTCGGCCATGGCGTACATGGTGTCGTAGGCGAGTGCCCAGACCATCGAGGCGAGAAACACCAGCCAGGAGGCGAAGGGCACCTCGCCGCTCTGCGCGGCGAAGGCCATGGGCACCGCCCAGCTGAACGCGATGCCGAGAAACGCCTGCGGCAGATGGGTGTAGCGCTTCATGAAGGGGTAGAGTGCAGCCAGTACCACGCCGCCGAACGAGAGCTGGATGGTCAAACGATTCATGCTCAGTACCAGCACGAAGCTGAGTAGCGCCAGTACCGCCGCCACCACCACCGCCTCACGCGGGGTGATGGTACCGGCGGCCAACGGGCGCTGGGCTGTGCGCCACACGTGGCCGTCGAAGTCGCGGTCGGCGAAGTCGTTGATGGCGCAACCGGCAGAGCGCATCAGCACCGCACCGAGCAGGAACACCGCCAGCACCAACGGGCTGGGTACCCCCTCGGCGGCGATCCAGAGGGCCCAAAGCATGGGCCACACCAGCAGCAGGATGCCGATGGGACGGTCGAGCCGCACCAGTCGCACGTACTCACGCAGGCGTCCGCCCGCCATCTGCAGCACCAGGCTCATGCGTAGTAGTCCGGTTCGTTGCCCGGCCGCCACTTGATGTTACAGCCCAGGCTCGCGCGCTGGTCCAGGTCGATGGGGGTACCGGCGAGCAGGGCATCGCAGGCGGCACGTAGGTCGGCCCCGGTCACTACCACCTCGTTACCGGGGCGTGCGGCATCGAACTGACCGCGATAGACCAGTCGATCTTGTGCATCGAACAGATAGAGGTCCGGGGTGCAGGCGGCGCGATAGGCCTTGGCCACCCCCTGCTCGGCATCGAACAGATAGGGGAAGGGGTAGCCCAGCTCGACGGCCACCTGGGCCATCGCCTCGGGGCCATCCTCGGGGCGACTCTGTGCGTCGTTGCTGCTGATGGCGACGATACCAAGCCCCCGGGCGAGGTAGTCGTGGCCAAAGGCCACCAGCCCGGCGTTGATCAGCTTGACGAAGGGGCAGTGGTTACAGATGAAAAGTACCACTGTGCCCCGTGTACCCCGCACCTCGGCCAGACCCAGCGTGCGTCCGCTGCGCGGTTCGGGGAGGTGGAAGTCCGGGGCCAGGGTGCCCAATTCGAGCATGGTGGAGGGGGTACGCGCCATCACGGCCTCCTGTCTCAGTGGGGAAAAACGGCTGAAGTGGTGAGAGTATACCAAGCCCCACAGGGCTGCAGCCGCCGCACCACCGCGGTCTCAAGCTGCACCGCACGCCCCTCGACGACGGGCACGGGCCGACCCTGTCACCCCTGCCAGGGCGTGGGAGCGGCCAAGGGGAGCCACAGCGCCCCCTCCCCCAACCACAACACCGGCACCTCCTGCCCCGGCAGGGTGAGCAGCTCCGCCATCCCCACCCAGGCCCCAGGCGTGTCGCCGTAGGCCAACACCTGGCACTGCAGGGCGTTGCCGCCCGGTGCGCGATAGTGCAGATAGAGGCAGGGGCCGTCGTTGTCCACCTCCTGCACCTGGATGCGCAGGGTGTGGCGTTGCCCCACGTCGAGGGCACGGACGGCCCGCCCCAGGGTCGCTTGACGCGTCCACATGAGGGCGATGAGGGCCAACAGCAGCGCACTGCCGAAGAGGTAGAGTACCCCCTGCACCTCCCCCTCCGCATGGGCAAAACCCCATAACAGCCCGGTGACGATGGCACCAAGACCCAGGCTCGGCAGCCAGCGCGCCATCCCCGGGCGGTAGCCCGCCCGCTTCAACCACCCCAGTGCCTGTTCGCGTGTCGCCATCTCGCCCCCTGGACATGCCCGTGTGCGGACCAAGTGGCCCGAATCGGGTCTGAGCCTACCGCCGCAGGATGACAGGGCGAGGTACGGCAGATGCGGGGCCTGCGCCCTCCTGCCCGTAGGGCGGCACTCTGGCGCTACGGGACCAGGGCAGCGGACGGGCACTGGGTGCAGGCCGAGTGTGACGCTTGTGCGACTCAGCCCTTGCCGGTGAGAGTGTAGACGCCATCCCACCCCGCACCGGGCGGGTCGCTACGGTACTGGGCACAGCGCTCCAAGTAGGTGCGACAGGGGCCGTCGTCGGGGAAACGCTCCAGCAGTGCGGCGAACTCTGTCTCGGCGCGGGCGAAGTCGCGCGCCTGATAGTGCGCCAGGGCGGCGTTGTAGCCCGTCAATAGCGCCTGCTGTCCGGCATCCAGCTCACCGCGCTTGGCCAGCACCTCGTAGACCTCCACCGCCTCCTCCTTGCCCACCACACGGATCACGTCGAGCTTGCGCAGCTCGGCCACGTCGCCGATCTGCGCGCGTGTCATGCCGCTGATCATGGTGTGGGTGCCGTAGAACTTGTTCGCCCCCTCCAGGCGTGCGGTGAGATTCACCGCATCGCCCATGATGGTGTAGTCCATGCGCTGCTGCGAGCCCATGTTACCCACCACCATGGGGCCGGAGTTGATGCCCATGCGCACGTGGATGGCCGGCAGCCCTTCGTCGATCCACTTCTGGCGCAGCACCTTCATGCGCGCCTGCATCTCCACCGCCGCCAACACACCGCGCGTGGCGTGGTCCTCCTGCACCAGGGGGGCCCCCCAGAAGGCGATGATGGCGTCGCCCTCGAACTTATCGATGGTGCCGCCATGGGCGATGATGATGTTACACATCTCGGTGAGGAACTCGTTGAGCAGGTGCACGATCGCCTCGGGGGAGAGCTTCTCGGCGATGCTCGACGACCCGGCGATGTCGGAGAAGAAAGCGGTCATCTCGCGCAGTTCGCCGCCCAGGGCCATCTTGCTCGGGTCCTTGACCAGGGCGCTGACCACGGTGGGCGAGAGGTAGTGGCCGAAGACGTTGGTGATGAAGGCCCGTTGGGTGCGCTCGGCGAGGTAGAAACGCAGGTTGACCAGGGTCACCCCACCGATGATCGCCGCCAGGTTGTAGGTGATCGAATAGACCTGGCCATGGAATACGTAGAGCCAGCTGACCACCCCCAGGTAGCCGAGGATCACCAGACTGAAGAGGAACAGCCGTAGATGCGGGCGCTGGATCAGCGCGAGGCCGAAGATGAGCGCGAGCAGAGCCAGGGAGATGGCGATCTCGACCCGCTCCGAGGCCGGCTGCAGCGGCCCACCCTTGAACAGGGTGTTGAGGGTGTTGGCGATCACCTCCACCCCGTGCACCACCCCCACCGGGGTCTGGAAACGGTCGTGGGAGACCTCGGAGGTATCCCCCACCAGCACGATGCGGTCCTGTACCCAGTAGGCGAGCTCCTCGCGCTCATCCTCGTCGAGGCGCTCGATGTCGAGGAAGTTCCACGCGCTGAGCCCCTGGACATCGCTCAGGAAACGCACCCCGTAGGGGAGTGCGGCGTAGTCGATGTAGAGGTCGTTGAAACGGTCCAGCGGTACGGCAAGCTCGTCACCGATGTGCAGCATCCCCGGCTCCAGGGTGGGCTCGGCATCGAGATAATCGGCCAAGATCTGCACCGCGATGGGCCAACCGAAGGGCTCTTGGGTGATCTCCGGATAGATGCGCAGACGTGAGAGGGAGGTGACAATGGCGCTGGGTGAGATGATGTTGACGTAACCGGTGGCGCTCGCCGCGTTGAGTGTCGTGGTGGGGTAACTGAGGCCGACATAGGTATCGCCCTTGAAGTTGGCGCGCGAGGCGATCACCGTATTGCCCGCCTCGCTGAGCACCTCGGCGAGGCCCGGGTCCTCGCCGTAGGCACTGGGGAAGTCCATCAACAAGTCGATGCCGATCACCTTCGCCCCGAGGGCGTGGAGATTGGCGACGATGCGCCCGATGTCGGTGCGCTTGAGCGGGAAGCCCTGGTAGTTGTCGAAGAACGCCTCGTCGGTGTTGACCAGCACCACCGCATCGATGAAGGCGGTCTGCTGCGGGTCGGCATAGGTGATGCGCAGGCTCTGGCGCAGGGCGAGGGTCTGCTCCTCGATGAAGGAGAACCACTCGTGACGCTCAGCGGGGATCGCCAGCAGAAACAGCAGCACGATCCCCCACAGGTCGAACCTGGCCAGATTTTTCATCCCCCTCCCCCGCGTCGGCGCTGGCGCTTAATCGTTCAAGGCCTCGTTGTAACGCTGGGCCTCGGCCAGACGCAGGCTCTTCAGCTTGAGGGAGTGGTAGGTGGCGATGAGCAGTGGACGCAATTCGTTGTCGTCGGCCTCGGCGAAGTAGGCCTGGAAGCTCTCCATGGCCGGAACCTCCAACCCCTGATCGCTGAGGTAGGCGCCGATGAAGAAGGCGTCATTCCCCACCTCACCACGCAACTTCTCCAGACCACTGGCCACTGCGGCCTCCTGCTCCTGGCTGAGCCAGAGGATGGTGCCGGGGCGGCGGGGGGTGAAGACCACCTGGTCACCCTGCACCACCTCGACCTGGTAGTCGTGCTCGCCAGCGGCCTGGGTGGGGACAGTGAAGCGCACCAGCGGCTCGGCGGTGGCCGCCACCGGGTAACTGTTGGCGCCGACGGTGAGGCGGTAACTGAGCTCGGGGCCGACGCTCTCCCACACCAGGTCGGGGTAGGTGGCGGAGAGGACGATACGCTTGGCGGTGGAGAGGCGGGTATCCTCCTCGCCGTCGTCGCGCTGCACGGAACGACGCACCGTGGTGTGGCGCTGCACCTTGGCGAAGCGCTGGCGCAGGGTGCCCATCAGGTCGTTGCCCTCGCGCGGCTCGGAGAGTTCACCGGCGAGCAACTCGACCGCCCCTTCACCGACCTTCACCTGGGTGTTGGCGCCGAGTGAGCGGGCACTATTGTCGTTCTGGTCGACCAGCAGGGCACTGGATTCGGCGCCGGTGCGCACGAAGTAACCGCTCTTCAGCAATTTGTTGCGCGTGACCGGCTTCCAGTCGTTGCCATCCTTGCTGAACTCCACGATACCCTCGGCCTGGGTCAACAGGGCCACAGGGACGCTGGCGGCCCAGCTGTAGCCACTCAGCAGGAGCAGGGTGAAGAGGGCCAAATTTCTCAAAGTTACGATGTTCACGTCGAAAACCTCCGTTTGCGGGCCGTGATGAGGGTCAGATACCGACGATCATGAAGGATGACCAGACATATGGATAGCCCCAGCGATCGGAACCGAGCAGCTCCAACTGGGTGTTGCGCAGCGCCTGGTGGGCATCTTCGCCGCCCAGCAGGTGCTTGTAGAAAGTGGACATCAGCGCCTGCGTCCCGGCGTCGCTCACCTCCCACAGGGAGGTGACCACCGCCTCGCTACCCGAGAGGAGGAAGGAGCGGCGCAGGCCGAACACCCCCTCCCCCTCGTGGATCTCGCCGAGGCCGGTCTCACAGGCGGAGAGTACCGCCAGCTTGTTGCCGTCGAGATTGAGGCCGAGCACCTCCAGGGCGGTGAGCACCCCGTCGTTGTCGGTATCGATCTCGCCGAGGAAGGGGGCGTTGCTGTTGACCCCGGCAAAGGCCAGACCCGAGCGCAGCAGTGGATTGTCGCCGGGCGGCGGCAACTCCTCTTCGAGGCCGCGCTGGGCCTTGAGCAGGCGGCGCTTGAGGCCGTCGTCGGGGGCGAGGAAGAAGCCGTGGGTGGCCATGTGCAGCACCGCTGGGGCCCGCTGCATGTCACGCAGCACCTGCTCCTGCGCCTCTAGTTTGAGGTAGATGGTGCTGGGGCGCTGCTGCTCGCTGGCCTGCTGCTCAATGATGCGCCCCTCGCGCTCGGCCCCCGGCAGGGAGGAGAAGCGCAGACCGCGCAGGCCACGTGAGGCGAGGCGCACACCACGCTGCAGCTTGGCGCTACGGCTGCGGCGGAACTCTTGCAGTTGGTCGCTGCCGAGCACCGCCTCGGTGTCGTAGTCGGGGCCGGCGATAATCAGGTAGTCGTTGCCGGTGACATGCATCTCTTTGCCCAGCAGGTCGCGCGGGGTGGTGAGCATGTGCAGGTCGTAGCGCTCCAGCAGGTAGCTGCCGTCGGCGTCGGAGAGGGCGGCGAAGGGGAGGATGTGCAGCACATCGTCGGGCGCGAGGAAGACCCGCTCCCCGTCACCGAGCAGCGGCTCCAGCGGTGCCCACAGCACCTGGTAGAGCTCGTAGCCCAGCTCGTTCACCTCGTCGTCGGTGGCGTCCACGTCTTGGATGAGTAGGCGGAACTCGGTGACCAGGCCGCGCAGCGCGGCCATGGGGCCGAGCAGCACGCGATGGTAGACCGGCACCCCAGACCCCTTGTCGAGCACCGAGGCGAGCATCTGCTCCTGCCCATCGGTGTCACGATAGAGCTGGAAATCGACCAGTGCGGCCCCCTCGGGCAGCGCCGCCTCCACCGCCTCGGGGCCGTACGAGGCGATGGTGCGACGGAAGCGTCCGCTCGCCTGACCGAGTTGCGCCTCCAGACGCTGGATCTGTGCCTCCAGCGCGGCCACCTTGGCGTGGTGTGCCGCCGGGTCGCCGTCACCGGGCCCGGCCAGGGTCAGTGCGGCGATCCCCTTGCGCGCCTCGTTGAGGCCATCGGTCAAGCTGCGCAGCGCCGGGTCGTCACTCATGCGCGCCACCTGGATGGTCTCGGCGGCCACCTTGAGCAGCAGACCCTTGCGCTGCAGACTCACCCCGAGCAGGGCACGCGCGCTACGCGCCGCATCGCCCTGGGTGAGCAGGTCGAGGTAGCGGTCGAGTTCGCCACGGTGCAGGCGCAGGTAGCCCTCGCGGGCGTCGGAGCCGGCGACCCAGAGCAGTCGGTCGAAGTAGCGGGTGCGACGCTCGAACAGGGTCTGCTCCAGGGTCAGGCGCGCCTCGCCGCGGAGGACCCCGGCGAGGGCATTGAGCACCTCGAAGGTGTAGGGGTGCTCCTCGCCCAGGTTCTGCTCGGCGAGTTCGCGGGTGTGCTGCAGTTGCGCCAGCGCCTCGTCGTGGCGCCCCTGGTCGAGGAAGAGGTTGGCCTGGTCGATGAGCGAGCGGATGGTATCCCTGTGCCCCTCGCCGAAGAGGCGGCGACGGGTGCTGAGCGCCTCCTCGAAGAGCACCTCGGCCTCCACCAACTGGCCCTGACGGTGGCGTACCCGCGCCAGGGTGTTGAGTGCCTTGAGGCGCTTGGGGTGCTCCGCGCCGTACTGCGCGGTCCAGCCGTCGAGCACGCGTTGCATCAGCTGCGCGGCGGCCTCGTAGCGGCGATCGAGGAGGTAGAGGTAGGCGAGGTTGTTGCGCACCACCTGGGTCTCCGGGTGCTCCTCGCCGTAGCGTTCGATGTAGCGCTGCAAGGTGGCGAGATAGCCGCGTTCGGCCAGTTCGAAGCGCCCTTGGCTCTCGTGCAGCAGGGCGAGGTTGTTCTGATAGGCCAGGGTGGTGGAGGCGAGCGCCCCCTGACTCGCCTCGGCCAGCTCGGTGCCCTCGTCGAGCAGCGGTTCGGCCAGGTCGTAGAAGCCTTGATTCTCGAACAGTAGGGCGAGGTTATTGCGCACCGCCAGGGTCAGGGGGTGGGCGGCACCGTGCAGACGGGTGTAGGCGTCGAGCACCTCGCGGTAGTGGCGCTCGGCGAGCAGCGGCTGGTCGTTGAGCCGCTCCACCCCGGCGAGGTTGTTGAGCAGGGTGAGGGTGCTGGGGTGCGCATCGCCGAGCTGTTCGCGAGCGAAGGCGAGCAGCCCCTCCAGTTGCGCCTGCGCCTCGGCATAATGGCCCTGCCCCTCCAGGGTCTGCGCCAGATAGTTCCCGGCGGCGAAGCGCACCTCCTCGCTCAACTGCGGGGTGGCGAGGATCCCCTGCAGGCGCGTGGCGGCCTCGGCCAACTGGCCCTGACGGCGCCACAGTTCGGCCTCCTCCGCCTCGGCCATGAGTCGCGCCTCGGCCCCCTCGGGGTAGAGGCGCGAGAGGCGCCCGAGCGCCTCGCCATAGGCCGACTCGGCGCGGCTCAACTCACCCTGATCGAGGGCCAGGTTAGCGAGCTGACGTTGGCACTCGGCGCTGCGGGGGTGGAGCGCGCCATAGGCCTGGTCGGTAAAGGTGCACTGCTCGCCCTGCAGCGCCAGCGCCTCGGCGTTGGCCCCGGCGGCGAGGCGTAGCTCGATGAGACGCGCACGCAGGGCGAGCGTCTCGGGGTGGGCCGCACCGAGGCTGCGGGTGAGCCCAGCCAACCCCTCACGGATCAGCGCCTCGGCCTGGACCGACTCGCCGCGCTGCTGCAACAGGTCGGCGCTCAGGGCGCGTAGGTTGACCGTCTCTGGGTGGTCGGGACCGAAGGCGTCGCGTTGTGCCAGCCAGGCGGCATCGAGCAGCTGTTGCGCCACCTCGGGGTGACCCAGCGCCACCTCGATGAGGGCCTTCTCACGCAGGCTCACCACGGTATAGGCGTGGCCCGGACCGAAGTGGTCGCGTGCCAGTTGCAGGGCCGCGGCGGCGTCCGTTTGGGCGGCCACGGCGTCGCCCGCGTCGAGCTTGGCCAGGGCGCCGTCGAGCAGCACGCCCCACTGCTCCAGCGCCTCCTGGTCGTCGCTCTGCGCCGCCAGCGCGTAGCGGGCCTCCAACTCGGCCGGGAGGGCCTCGGCGAGGGCCACCCGCTGCGCGGCATACTCACTCACCGCGGCGTAGTCACCGATGGCGGCAGCGGCCTGCAGGGCGCGGTCGAGCAGTGCCGCGCGATCCCCCTGCTCGGTGAGTGACTGCAGCGTGAGGAGGCGGTCGTAGAGGCCCAGTTGCTCGGGCTGCGCGGCGACCAAGGCTTGATAGAGTGCGGTCGCCTGGGTGTAGTCGCCCTGCTCGAAGGCGGTCTCGGCCTGACTCAGGTCGACGGCCAGTGGGCCCTGCCCTACGGGGGTGACACAGAGCAGATAGAGTGCGACACGGAGGGTCAATCTGGACACGGTTCGACTCCCTTGGAGATGCGAGCTTGAGCCTTGGGGACGTGCGCCAGGCCCACGTCCATGGGGAGCGGTCTCCCGGGCCGGCCCAACCCTGGACCAGGACAAGCCGCGAAGATGTGTAGTGGCACCTGGAGAGGTGCAGGATCGAGAGCATATCCCAGCTGGGCAAAGGGGCCTACCCATCACCCCCGGCAACAACCGGGTAGCGATAGAGAGGCGGACACACCATCCCTGGTACCCGACTGGGGAGACTATCCACGCGCCGTGCGAAAATCCGACATCGGCGCCCTCGCCCCGCACAAATTATTGGGTGATCGCCTGGAGATAGTCGATCACCCCAGTGCCATTTCGCACGCCACCGGGGGAAATGGCCTGCAGACCGATGGTCTGCGCATCGAAGCCCCCGGCGAGGTAACGACGCAACATCAGGCCGTCGCCCAAAGGGTGTTGCACACCATCCCCATCCACATCGGTGACCTGGCTCAGGGAGGCGAGAAACGCCTCGATGGCCGCCGCCTCGCGGCGTGCGCCGCTAAGTTCCAGTCCATCCAGCAAGGCGGCGCCGCGCAGACCGAACTGATAGCGCTGCACTAGCAGGGCGTCCTGCGCCTGGACGACGCCGTTGGCGTCCACATCCAGGCTCAGGGCCGAGAGGTCGAGCACCTGGGCCACCCCCTCTTGCCACGCCAGTGGCGTGGTGGCGCCGATGAAGGAGCCGAGGGGTGCCCCCGCGCCCTGACGGACCCACGCGTGGGGGTATTCGGCCCCGCTGCTCGCATCCCACACCGCGAGGCTGAGCGGCTCGCCCGCCACGGCCCCCTCGTCCTGGGCCGTGAGGGGGTCGTCGCCGTAGAGCGGCACCACACCATACTGCCCCGCCGTGACCACCCGAAAACGCCCCACCACGTGGCCGTCGGCATCACTGAAACGCAACTCGTCACCACGCTGTGCCGGCAGCAGGGCGATCTGCAACTGGCCGATGAGTGCCGCACTGTAGGGGGTCGGGGTGGGGGCGGCGAAGTGCGGTGCACCGGCGTCCACGCCCAGGGCGTTGGCCGCACCGGCGTGCCAGGTGAGCGGCAGTGCGGCGGCACTAAAACCGGCGAGGGTGGCGGGGGTGAGGCTCAACTCGGCGTGGGCGAACGCCTGGCCATCGAGTGCACGCACCACACGCACCTCGACCAGGTCGCCCTCGCTACACCCCTCGTCCGAGGTCGTGGTGGGGTCATCGGCATAGAGGTGGACGATGCCGTAGTGCCCCTCCCCGCCCGTGGGTACCGTATAGCGCCCACAGACCACACCGCTCGGGTCGAAAAAGGCGATGCTGTCACCGACCTGAGCCGGTTCGCCCGCGATGCTGAAGGCACCGAGCAGGTCGGCCCACAGCGGGGTCGGTGTGGGGGCCGGGAAGGCGGCCCAGAGTGGCGCGACGCCAAGGTGCAAGGCCAGGAGCAGGAGCAGGAGCAGGCGCACCGCGCTCACCCACGCCGCCGGGCCAGGGTCAGCAGACCGATGGCGAGCAGCGCCCAGGGGGCGCCACCGCCGTGCCCCCCCGAGTCGGCCGCCGCCACCTGGGTGGCGAGCAGCGGCGGCAGGCTCACCTGGGTGCTGGTGCCGCCCTCGTGCCAGACGATCGCCCCCCCCTCGGGGGTAATGCGCTGGCCGTTGACCTTGAAGGTGAGCGTGTCCCCCTCGACCGCCCCTTCGTCCTCCGGCGTACCCGGCAGGTCGCCGTAGACGTGCAACAGGCCCCAGCGACCGGCGCTGGTGACGATGAAGCGCCCACACTCGACCCCATCCGGGTCCTCCACACTCACCTGGTCGCCCACCACCAGCCCCTCTAGATAGCCGTAGAGGTCCATGCTCATGTAGCTGCGGGTATCCGCCTGTGCAGGCGGCAGCCACAGGGTCAGGAGCAGCGGGGTAAGAAGCGTCAGTCTGTTCATCATGCTCTCCTCGGGCGTTAATAGTGCAGGCTCGCTGCGGCACCCATGTCGATCCAGAGCCCGTAACCGGGGGCCAGGTAGTCGAGGTCGTTGAAGCTGCCGAGGGCGGGGTCATAGGTGTGCGCACCATTGGCGTCGAAGCTGCGGATCTGGCGATAGTCGCTGCCGAGTGCCTGGACGATCTGGTGGATGGTGCTCACCTGGGTCGCCTGGGTCACCTCGGCGGGCAGGTCGACCAGCGGCAGGGTGCCGGTGTACTGCAGCGCCGGGTGCCAATAGCCGACCAGATTCCAGCCGGTGTGCAGCGCCAGACTCTCCTCCGGTTGGGCGCGTACACCGCTCACCACCAGCTGTCCGGCGGCGCTGAGCTTGAGCCAGTAGCCGTAGCCACCGGCGATGTAGCTGAGGTCGCTGAACTCGGGCAGCGCCGGGTCGTAGCTCTTCGCGCCCTGGTCATCGAAGGCGCGCACGTACTCCAGCTTGCCCGCCAGTGAGGCGAACACCTGGGCCAGCGAGGTGACCGGCTGATAGCTGGTGCCGGGCAGCATCGGTGCGCTGGGTTGACTGCCGACGTAGTAGGTGGTCTTGACCGGGAAGCTGATCAGGTTCCACCCGGCGCGCAGCGGTATGCCATAGGCGGAGGCACCCGCCAGATTGACGCTGACGCGCTGTTGATCGCCGCTCCAGCTCACCACGCTGCTCGGCGCGGCGCTGATCTCCACCTGGGCACTCACGTCCCAGAGACGGAAGCTCAAGGTATCGCCCAGTTCGGCCCCCTCGTCGGCACTGGTGGCCGGGTCGTCGGCATAGACGTGGACGAAGCCGTAGCTGCCGCTCGCCTGCACCACGTAGTGGCCACAGAGGGTACCGTCGGCATCGTAGACCGCCACCTCGTCACCGGCCTGGGCGGGCAGGCCGTCGATGGTGACACTGCCGTAGAGGTCCATCCAGCTGTTGCTGCTGGTGGTGAGGCTGAAGTGGTCGAGACGCGTCGGCACCGTGCCGTCGAGATACTCCTGCGCGTTGCTCACGCCGTCACCATCGCTGTCGAGCAGGGCGTCGCTGGCGCTATTGGGGTTGAGACCGTAGCGCACCTCCCAGGCGTCGGGCAGGGTGTCGCCGTCGCTGTCGGCGCTCTGCGGGTTACTGTGCGCCAGGTACTCCTGAAGGTTGGTGAGGGTGTCACCGTCCGGGTCGGCGCTGGCGTCCAGTGCACTGAGCGGATTGAGCCCCTTGGCGCTCTCCCAGTCGTCGGGGATGCCGTCGCCGTCGGTGTCGCCGAGGCTACCGCCGGGCAGCACGGTGTTGGCGGTGAAGCTCATGGGCGAGCCCTGTAGGCCGGTGGAGCTGACCGAGACGGTGCTGGTGCCGGGGGTAGCACCGAGGAGGAGGTTGATGCTGAGCATGCCGTTGGTGTCGGTGTTGCGCGCCAGCGTCGTGGCACCGCCCGCGCCATCGTCGAGCAGCGCATCACCGCCGATGACGCTGTAGGTGACGCTCACCCCGGCACTCGGATTGCCCCCCACGTCGGTCACCTGCACCGCCAGCGGGTTGTTCAGGGTGGTGTTGATCGCGCCCACCTGACCACCACCGGAGACCTTGAGCAGATAGACCGGCTGCGCCGCCGCGTAGCCGGTGGCGTTGAACACGGCACTCTCGCTGGAGGTGGCGATCTGCGCACTCACCGCGTTGGGGCCCGCCGTGCTGCCCAGGGTGAACAGGGTGGAGACGAGGCCGTTGGCATCGCTCACCGCACTGGTCGGGTTGACGCTGCCGTTGCCGCCGGTAATGGTGAAGTCGACCTGGATCCCGGCGGTGGGGGTGCCGCCGGAGTCGCGCACCAGGGCCACCAGTGGCTGGGAGAGGGGTTGGCCGGTGATGCCGTCCTGGCCGTTACCCGAGGCGGCGATGAGGGTGGTGGGGACGTTGGTATCCTCGCCGATGCGCAGGGTATCGATGCTCCACCCTGGGTAGCGGTAGTTGGTGGAGCCGTTGTTCGGCCCACTATCCTCCATCACGAACTTGATGCGCACATTGCTCAGGCCGCGCCAGGCGGAGAGGTCGATCTCGTGGTAGGCGTAGCTGCTCTGCGAGCCGTTGAACGAGGCGATCTGCACCCAGGTGCCCGGCTGGCCGTTGTAGGTCGAGAGATAGACCTTGGCGTAGTCGTAGTCGGAGTCGTAGTAGCCGCAGCCGCCGGTATTACTGGCGTAGGGGCAGGCGCGTGTCTCGTACTTGTGCCAGAAGCTGAGCAGCGGGTGCACCGCCCCGGCCAGGTCGATGGTGCTGGCCAGGGTCAGGGCCGAGTAGGTGTAGGCGCCGTAATCGCCCTCGACGCTGTCGGTGAGGGCGTAGCTGCCCGACTGCGGGTCGGGGGTGAGCGACCAGGAGCCGGTGAACCAGCGCTCACTCCCCGCCTCCAGCCCATCTTCCAACGGATAGGGGATGGAGGCGACCTGGGTCTCGGCGATGGTCAGGTCGTCGATGTACCAGCCGTCGGACTGGATGCCGTTGGTGTCGGCCACCACGCGGAAGCGTAGCTGCACCTGCTTCCCGGCATAGTTGGCCAGGTCGAGGCGCTCACGCCCCCAGGTGGCCGCCGAGCCGGTGACGAAGTAGATGCGCGTCCAACTGCTCGCGCCCAGCTCACGCACCTCGATGTAGCCGAAGTCGGAGTTGGGGTCGAAGGCGTAGCGCTGCCAGTAGTCGAGCACCGGCATCACCGCACTGCTCAGGTCGACCGTCAGGTAGAGCGAGGTGTCGCTGCCGGCGGCGTAGGCGCCGTAGGGGGAGTCGGTCCAGCTGTAGCCACCGCTGTGGTACTCGCTGCTAGTGCGCCCCCAGGGCGAGTCGTAGAGCCAGGGGACGATGGTGGTGTCGTTGCTGTCGCTGAAGGGATACCCCGCCGCGACGCTCTCCTCCTGGATGGTCAGGTCGTCGAGGTGGAAGCCGTCGGCCTGGTTCTGTGCATCGCTCACCAGACGGAAGCGCAGACCGACACGGGCGTTGCCCGCGTAGGCGGTGAGGTCGACCCGCTCGCGGTTCCAGGTGGTCTCGGTGCCGGTGGTGGCGCGCAGTTGCGTCCAGCTGGCGCCGTTGTCGCTGGAGACCTCCAGGTAGACGAAGTCCATCCCCTGCTCCAGGGAGTAGCGCTGCCAGTAGCTGAGCACCGGGTGGATGCTGCCGGTGAGGTCGAGGAGGGTGACCAGACTGGTGTTGGCGTTGGCCGCGTAGTTGCTGCCGGGGGAGTCGGTCCAGGCGTAACTACCGCCGTGCGGGTTGGCATCGGTGAGGCCCCAGGGCACGCCCCATGACCAGGCACTGCTACCCGACTCGCCGTTCTCGCTGAAGCCGAGGCCGGTATTGAGCGGGATCGAATCGGCGTAGCTGGCCACCACCTCGTTGCTGCCGAGGGAGACGTTGCCGTCCTGGTCGATCACCCAGAGGCGATAGTAGTAGGTGCCGGGCTGCACCAGCGCCACCGGGTCGGTGTAGCTGGTGGTGGCGGGGTCGCTGATGCTCGCGACCAGGGTCGCGGCGGTGGTGACGCCCGTCGCGGCGGCGCGGCGCACCTCGTAGCGCAGAAAGTCCGGGTCGCTGCTGCCGTTCCAGCTCAACTGCACCTCGTGCTGGTTGGAGCCGACCAGCGCCAGGGCCACATCCACCGGGTTCTCCTCGATGGTGATCTGGTCCAGGCTCCAGCCCCCCTGGGTGTAGTTGATACTGCCGTTGCTCGGCCCGCTGTCCTCCACGACGAACTTGATGCGCACCTTGGGCAGCCCCTTCCAGGGGGAAAGGTCGAGCTGGGTGTAGCGCCAATCACTGGTGCCGTTGAAGCTCGCCAGCTGCTGCCAGGTACCGGACTGACCATTGAAGCTGGAGACGTAGACCTTGGCGTAGTCGTAGTCGGAGTCGTAGTAGGCGCAGCCGCCGGTGTTACTGCCGTAGGGGCAGCTACGCAGCTCGTACTTGTGGCGGAAGCTGAGCATCGGGTGCGCGGTGGCGGAGAGGTCGATGGTGCTGGCCATCACCAGGGCCGCCTGGGTGTAGGGGGCGTAGTCGCCCTCTTCGCTGTCGGTGAGCGCCCAGCCACCGCTGAAGGCGTCGGCACTCGGCTGCCAGCCACCGGTGTGCCAGTGGTCGGCGAGACTCCCCTCGAAGCCCTCGGTGAAGGGGAACGGCAGGGGTGTAGCGCTGCTCTCGTCGATGCGCACATCGTCGATGTACCAGCCGTCGGACTGGGTACCGTTGCTGTCGCTGAGCAGACGGAAGCGCAGCGCCACCTGCCGCCCGGCGTACTCGGTGAGGTCGAGCGCCACCGCGCCCCAGGTGACCTGGGCGCCGGTCACCGCCATCAGTCGGGTCCAGCTGCTGCTACCGCTCTCCTGCACCTCGACGAAGCCGAAGTCGGAGTCGACCTCCAGGGCGTACTTCTGCCGGAAGGTGAGCACCGGTAGGGTCGCGCTGCTCAGGTCGATGGCGAGTTTCAGCCAGCCGTCGTGGCCCGCCTGATAGGCCCCCTCGGGGGAGTCGGCGAAGGCGTGGTCGCCCGTCCCGGCATCCGGCACGGCGATCCCCCAGGTGCTGCTCCAGATCCAGCGATCTTGGCTCCCCTCCATGTCGTCGAAGAAGGGGTAGGCGGCGAGCAGACTCTGGTCGCGCACGCTGAGGTCGTCGAGGTAGTAGCCGTCCTGCTGGTTGACCCCGTCGGCCACCAGGCGGAAGCGGACCCCGAGGCTCGCGTGACCGGCGTAGCCGCCGAGGTCGACCCGCTCCATGTTCCACAGGCTCTCGGTCCCGGTGAAGCTGCGCAGGGCACTCCAACTGGCGCCCTGGTCCTCGGAGACCTCCAGGTAGACGAAGTCCTTGCCGAACTCCAGGCTGTAGCGGTGCCAGAAGGTGAGCACCGGATTGCTGGTGCCGTTGAGGTTGAGATAGGTGACCAGCGAGGTGTCGGCGTTGGCGGCGTAGTTGGCGCCGGGGGAGTCGGTCCAGACCTGGCTGCCGCCGTGCGGATTGACCGTACTCAGCCCCCAGGGCGAGCCCCAGGCCCACTGCGCCGTGCCGCCCTCGGCATCCTCGCTGAAGGTGAGTACGCCGCCGTCCAGGCTGAGGTTGTTCAGCGGCACGCTGTAGCTCACCTCGACCTCGTTGCTCCCAGGCGAGACATTGCCCGCCTGGTCGACGACCCAGACGCGGTAGTAGTAGATCGTCGGCTGGTTGAGTGCGACCGCATCGCTGTAGCCCACGGCGGCCTGATTACCCATCTCTGTCACCAGCGTGCTCGTGCGGCTCACGCCGGGGCTGGTGGAGCGGTAGACCTCGTAGCGGGCGAAGTCGCTGTCGCTGTTGGCCGTGGCCCAGGCGAGGTCGACCTGATGCGAGCTGGAGGCGGCGACACTCAGCACCACGTCGTGGGGGGCCTCCTCGATGCGCACCTGGTCGAGGGTCCAACCGGGGTAGGTGTAGTTGATGGTCCCGTTACTCGGCCCGGTGTCGAGCATGACGAACTTGACGCGCACATTGGGCAGCCCCGCCCAGGCGCTCAGGTCGACCTGACGGTAGCGCCAATCGCTGCTGCCATTGACGCTGGCGACCTGCTGCCAGGTGCCAGGGTGGCCGTAGTAGCTGGATACGTAGATGCGCGCGTAGTCGTAGTCGGAGTCGTAGTAGGCGCAGCCGCCGGTGTTGCTGCCGTAGGGGCAGTTGCGGATATCGAAGCGCTCCCAGTAGGTGAGTATCGGCTTGAGCGCGCCGGTCAGGTCGAGGGTGCTGGCGAGGGTCAGCGAGGCCTCGGTGAGCGGGGTGTAGTTGCCCGCTGGGCTGTCGGTTATGCCGTAGGTGCCGGCGTGCGCGTCGGCGGCGATGGCCCAGGAGCTGGTCTGCCAGGCGCCGGAACCGGCCTCGAAATCCTCGCTGAAGGGGTAGGCGAGCGGGGCCACCTGGCTATCGTCGAGGTTGAAGTTGTCCAGGTACCAGCCGTCCGACTGGGTCCCGTTGCTGTCGCTCACCAGGCGAAAACGCAGGTCGACCTTTTTGCCCGCGTAGTTGGTCAGGTCGAGGCGCTCGGTAACCCAGGCGGCGGCCGCGCCGGTGACGCCGTAGATGCGCTGCCAGCTACTGCTGCCCTCTTCGCGCACCTCGATGTAGCCGAAGTCGGAGTCGGTCTCGAAGCTGTACTTCTGGTCGAAGGTCAGCACCGGCATCAGGGCGCTGCCGAGGTCGAGGTTGATCATCAGGTTGGTGTCACTCCCCGCGGGGTAGGAGCCGCTCGGCGAGTCGGTCCAGGCGGTGGTGGTGACGCCGTTGTAGGTGACCGCGGTGGTCGCCCAGGCGCCACTGACGACCCAGTGGTCGGTGCTGCTCTCCACATCGTCGTCGAGCGGGAAGTTGCCACCGGCGATGGTGCTCGTCTGCACCTCTTTGCCGGGGGTGTGCAGGCCGTTGGCGTCGACGGTGTAGATGCGATAGTAGTAGGTGGTGGCGGCAAACAGGCCGCTGTCGGTGAGGCCGATGGTGGCGGCGTTGTCGATCTCGGCGACCAGGCTATCCGCCGTGGTGACCCCGGCGCTGCGCGCGCGGTAGATGGCGTAGAGGTCGAAGGCGGCGTCCTGATTGGCGGTCCAGCCGAGCACCACGTTGTCGCGCCCGACGCTGGTGACACTCAGGCTGGTGACCGGGTTGAGCGGCTCGGCCACCACCAGGTCGTCGATGTGCCAGCCGTCGGCCACCACCGACTTGTCGCTGGTGAGGCGAAAACGCAGCAGCACACTCCCCTGCCCCGCCAGCGCGCTGAGGTCGACCTGCTCGCGGCGCCAGCTGTGGATCCCGGTGTATTGGCTCAGGCCGGACCAGCTGCCGCCGCCGTTGGTGGAGTACTCGACGCGGGCGTAGTCGAACTCCGCCTCACTCTCCAGTTGGTGCCAGAAGAGCAGCTGCGGGCTGGTGGCGCTGGTCAGGTCGAGGGGCGAGGCGAGGGTCAGGGCGCTGTCGCTGTTGTTGCTGTAGGCGCCGCCGGGGGAGTCGCTCCACGCCTTGGCACCGCCGTGCACCTGTTCGCTACTGAGCGCCCAGCGCCCCGTGGCGGTGAAGTTGGCCCCCCCCTCCATGTCGTCGACGAAGGGGAAGACCACCGCCTGACTCACGCTGCTCAGCGCGAGCAGCAGTGCTCCGAGCAGACGCTGGCGAAGACGCGGGGTGCGTCGGGGCTGCGGGGTGTGGGTGCTGAGGTCGTTCATGGTCTGCCACCATTGGGTTAGGGCATCACCTGCACTTGGGCAGGTACCGCTTGGAACAGATAACCGATCGCGCTCGCGCTACTGCTGAAACGCACGTAGGTGGCGCCGCCGGGGGCGTCGGCGCGCACCTGAAACTGCACGCTGTAGAGGCCCTGCGGCAGGAGGCCGCCGGGCCAGAGGGCGTCGAGGTCGCTCCACGCCACGAGTAGATAGCTGTCGGTGCTCGGGTCGGCGTCGAGGTCGTCGAGGTCGCTCTGTGGGGTGAGGTCGCGCCCCACCAGGCCGAAGCTGAGTAGGCTCGGGAAGCCCTGCCAGGTGAGGCGCGTGCTGTCGTAGTGGATGCGCAGCCCGAGGCCGGTGAGCAGGCCCTCGGCGTCGCTGGTCTGGTACTCCGCCTGAAGGGTGAAGCTGGCACCGCGGGCCACCTGGATAAAGTCCGGGGCGAGGCCAAGCTGCTGCGCACGGTCGAGGACGCTGAGGGTGACATGCGCCTGGGCGCTGCCGCCCTGGCCATCGCCGACGCGATAGTCGAACCCCTCCGCGCCGACGAAGCCGTTGTTGGGCTGGTAGTGCAGCGAGCCGTCGGGGTTGAGGCTGAGCGTGCCGCTGATGAGCGTGGCCAGCGGTTCGATCAGGCTCAGCGGGTCGCCATCGATATCGCTGTCGTTGAGCCTGGGGTCGAAGTCGAGGGGCTGGTCCATGGCCAGGCTGACGCTGTCGTCTTGGGCGATTGGCGCGTCGTTGACCGGCTCGATGGTGAGCGCCTGGGTCGCCTGGGTGGTGGCACCGAGGGTATCGCTCACCTGGTAGTCGAAGCCGTCGTTGCCGAACTGATCGGTAAGCGGGGTGTAGCGCAGCACGCCCGCACCGAGCGCCTCCAGCACACCGAGCGTGGGTTGGGTGAAGCTGACCAGGGTGAGCGTGTCGCCGTCCGGGTCGCTGGCACTGGCGAGCAGGTCGAGGGTGATGGGGGTGTCCTCGGCGGTGGTCGCGTTGGGCGGGGTCAACACGGGGGGACGATTGTCGCCGCTGATGGTGAGGGTGACGTTCGCCGCACCGACGCCGCCCTGACCATCGCTGATGCGATAGGTGAAGCCGTCGCTGCCGACATATTCGGCGGGCGGGGTGTAGACCAACTGCGCACCGACCAGGCTCAGGCTGCCGAGGCCCGGTGTACCCCAGTCGAGGAGCGTCAGCGGGTCGCCATCCACATCGCTGTCGTTACCGAGCAGGTCGAGTGGTAGCGGGGTGTTGCGCGCCACGCTGACGCTGTCGTCCTGCGCCACGGGGGCGTCATTTTGCGCTGTGATGGTCAGGCTCTGGGTCGCGCTGCTCGCACCACCTTGGTCGTCGGCGATGGTGTACTCGAAGCTGTCGCTGCCGTGTTGATCGGCGTTGGGGGTGTAGCGCACCCGCCCCGCGCCGAGCGCTTCGAGCACGCCGAGGGTCGGCGTGGTGAAGGCGCTGAGGGTGAGGGGGTCGCCCTCGGGGTCGCTGGCGGTGGCGAGCAGGTCGATCTCCACGGCGAGGTCCTCGTCGGTGGTGATGGGCTGCGCGGTGATCTGCGGCGGCAGGTTGCCCTCGACCACGTTCAGGGTGACGCTGGCACCCGCCTCCAGGCCGTCGGGGTCGCGTACGCGATAGCTGAAGGTGGTGCTGCCGACGAAGTTCTCCGTCGGGGTGAAGCGCAGCTGCGCCCCCTCCGCCACCAGGTTGCCGTCGGCGGGTTGGGTGAAGCTCACCAGGACGAGGCTGTCGCCGTCGATGTCGCTGTCGTTGGCCAGCGGGTCGATGAGCAGGGCCGCGTTGCGCGAGGTGGCGAACTGGTCGTCCTGCGGGCTCGGGGGGTCGTTGACCGGGGTGATGGTAACGCCGACCGCCGTGGTCGCCGTGAGGCTCAGCCCTGCGGCGTCGACCACGCCGAGGGTGAAGTGGTCGCTACCATGGTAGTCGGCGGCGGGGCGATAGCGGTAGTCGAGCCCGGCGAACTCCACGCTGCCGTGGAGCGGGGCGCTGGCGACGAAGAGGGTGTGGCCATCGTCGGGGTCGGGGTCGCTCACCTGGGCGCTGGCGTAGGCGCTCGGGGTGTCTTCGCCGGTGGTGAGGTCGGTGACCAGCAGTGCACGCGGGGCGTCGTTGACCGGGGTGACGCTCACCAGCACCTCGGCGGCGGCGGAGTCGGCCCCGGCGCGGTCGCGCACACGGAGCGTGAAGCGGTCGGGGCCGAAGTAGTCGGCGCTCGGGGTGTAGCGATAGCTGGTGCCGACGAGGGCCACCTCGCCGTGCTGCGGGGCCTGGTCGAGCAGCAGGGTGTGGCTGTCCGGGATGGTGTCGGCGAGGTCCGCGTCGCTGAAGGGGAGTGGGATGAGTGGGCTGGCGGTATCCTCGTCGAGGGTGAGCGGTGCCGGGGTCTGCGCCACGGGGGCGTCGTTTCGCGCGCGCACAGTGACCGCGACGCTCGGCCCCTGCACCCAGAGCCCGCCGAGGTCTCCGGCGCTCAGGGTAAAGTGGTCGCTGCCGTTGAAGTCGGCGTCCGGGGTGTAGCGGTAGTCGAGTCCGCTCAGGCTCACCTGGCCGTGCTGCGGCGGGGTGTCGAGGCGCAGGGTGTGCACGTCGCCGAGGTCGGGGTCCTCGACCACGGCGGTGAGGGTGGCGCTGGGTTGGTCCTCGTCGGTGGCGAGGTCGCCCAGGGTGAGGCGGTTCGGCCCCTGGTTTTTGTGGATGAAGCTGGGGTAGCCGTCGTTGCGTGCGCTGATGAGCTCGACGCTGTCGGCCACGCCGTCGGCGTCGCTGTCCGTGTCGTGGGCGTTGTCCAGGCCGTCACCGTCGATGTCCGGCACACCGAGGCGGGTGACGAAGAGGTTCTCGTAGGCATCGCAGAGGGTGTCGGCGTCGCTGTCGGGGCAGTCGCTGCCAGCGACGAAGCGCGGGACGCGTTCGTCGATATCCACCGTCAGGCGCAGGTCGAGGCGACCGCCTGCGGCGAGTGCCTCGGCCAGGGTGCCCTGGCCGCTGAAGAGGCGATAACCGGCGTGGTTGTAGGCACTCAGGCGCAGGCTCAGCCCCGCGCGATTGGGCACGTAGAGGGTCACCTCGGTATCGTTCAGGCGGATCCCGCTCGGCAGGTTGGCGGAGGGCTGGAAGCGCCCTGGGTTGTAGTCGTCGCGCAGCGTGGCGACGCCCACCCCACTCACCTCCAACACCAGCTCGTCGAGGAACGGCAGGGTCTCGGCCAGCGCTGCGGCCTGTGCTGGCCCCACCAACTGGCGCAGCAGGGTGAGTAGCGGGGGGCTCTGCACAGCGGCGCTCTGCACAGCCGCGCTCTGCACAGCCGCGCGCTGCGCAGTGGTACTGCTCGCACTGGCGGGGGTGATGGCGAGTGTCACGGCGACGCGGTCGGGGTGCGCCTCACCACTGCACCCAGCGAGGAGGGCCAGCAGCAGTGGGGCGGCGGCGAGGGTGCGCGGCGAGGTCATGGCAGCGGCACCTCTACACGGATCGGCAGGGGGATGGCGTCGGCGGGGAGCGGGCGGTCGAGCTGATCGAGCTGGTCGCTCTGCGCCTGCGCCTCGCGCTCTCGCAACCAGCGACTGAGCGCCGCGCGCCCCGGCCCCTGACCACGGTAGCGAAACGGCTCGTCGCGCGGCAGCGCCAGCATGCCGCCACTGACGGCCAACAGCACGCGCAGTTGCGCCAGGTCGAGGGCCTCTGGGGCGGGGCCGCGCAGCCCACTGGGGACCCCCTCTTCACCCTGGATCGGCCCCTCCAGTGGGGTCCCGGGATCGATGGGATGGGCCTCCCCCGTGCCCCGCTCGCTATCCACCCGCACGTATTGGTTAGGCAGCAGCAGCAGGCCGGGGCCTCCCCCCAGGGGGCGCACCATGACACTGCCGTAGAAGACCCGGACAAAGGTGGGGTTGACCGTCAGCACCTCGAAATCGGTGCCACGTACCCCGGCGATGGCACTCGGGGTGCGCACCTCGAAACGCTCGGCCGCGTGCGCCGCAGGGGCGTGGCTGACGAAGGCGCGCAGCCGCCCGCGCGCCAGGTCGAGGCGGGTGGGGTGCTCGGGGGCGGTGGCGGCCAGGGCGCTGAGGGTGAGCTGACTCTCGGCCCCGAGGCGCACCACGGCTTCGTCTTCGAGCAATAGCTTCACCTGACTGTCGCGCCCGGTGTGCAGGGTATCCCCCACCAGCAGCGCCTCGTTGACCTGCAGCGGACGGCGCAGCCCCTCGCGTTCGAGTGCCACCTCACCGATGCTGGCCACGCTGCGCCCCGCCAGTTCGGCCGCCTGTGGCGAGGAGACAAGGAGCAGTAACAGCAGGGTGAACGGCAGGCGGATCATGGCCGCCACCGCAACTGCACTTCGAAAAGGTTGCGCGCATAGCCGAAGTCGTCGCTGTCCGAGGCGTTGTCGATACGGGTGTAGGCGCCGAGCAGGTCGAGCCCCTCGTGCAGCGGGTAGAGGGCCTGCAGACGCAGCAGGGTGTTGTGGTCGTGGCGCGCACTGGGGCGGGCGTCGGCGTACTCACTCTGGCTCAGGCGCAGCTCTGCCCCCCAATCGATACCCCCGAAGCGCCCATCCCCCCCCACGCCGAGCCCACGTTCGGCGGCGGCGAGGGCGCGGTCGTCGGTCCGGTCCTGGCCCAGGTGCGCGGCGAGAAAGAGCCGCCGCGCCTCACCCCACTGGGCCAGATAGCGGTAGGTGATGCGCATTCGGTGCCCGTCATAGCCGGCCATGGCGCGGTTGGCGAAGCGGTCCCCCTCCCACATCCATTCCAACTGTGAGACGCGCTCCTCGCTGTGCGGGTAGCTGAGGCTGGGGGTGAGGCGGTAGCGATCGAGGTAGGTGGCGCCATCCAATAGCGTATGGGTGATGCCCAGGTCGACCCCCCACGTAGCGCGACTACCGCGTCGTGACCAGTCGGCGCTGAGGCTGTGATTTTGCATATCGTAGGCACTCAGTTGGGCGTGCTTGCTTATAAAGAGCTGATAGCCGAGACCCCACTCGTCCGCGGCCCCCTGGGCCGCTCGCGGGCGCCACTGCCCCTGCAGGCCGAGCTGCAGACGCTGATCGGCATCCGCACTCACCCCCAATGGTAGGGGGCGTTCAGAGGGGAACTGGCCCACGTTACTATCCGCCACCAGACCGACGCTCGCCCCCCAGGTGAGGGGTGGGGCGCGCGCTGGGTCGAGGTCGGCACGCAGTCGCGCCACCTCGCTAGCGTGCACCCCGTCGGGGTAGCCCTCGGCGAGCCGACGCAGTGTGCTCAGGGCCTGCGGCCGTTGCCCCTGCTCCAGTTCGATGCGCGCCTCGGCAAAGAGGGCCGACTCACGCAGCTCTGCCCCCTTGGCCTCGGCCCCGAGGGTGCTGAACCGCGCCAAGGCGGCGCCCAGGTCGTCGCTGCGATAGAGCGCCAGGGCGGCGAGGTAACGCCCCTCGTCGTCCGCTGGATCGATCCGTTCGAGGGCGGCGGCGGCCTCGGCGTAGCGCCCCTGCTGGTAAAGGGCCGTACCCAATTCGCGGGCCAGAAGGGGGCTATAGGATGCTGCGCTGGAGGACATACCGAGGGCCTCACTCACCTGCAGGTAGTGGCCCAGGTGGTTCTGCAGGGCGGCCCAGGCGAGGCGGCTCTGGGGGTCGTCCGGGGCCAGACTCAGGGCCTCCTCCAGGCGCACGAGTGCCGCCTCGTGGCGCTGCTCCAGGGCGAGCAACAACGCCTGACTGCGCAACTGCTCCAGGCGCACCGTGAGGTGAGAGGCCACCTCCGCGCCGTCCCCCTCCCCGTTAGCCGACCCGGCTAACACAAGCCCTGTGGCACACAGCAACAGAAGGCGAGCGAGGGCGCGACAGACGTGCATAGGGCGATGGGTCCTCCAGGGGGACAATATCCATTACGGTCAAGGACCATAATTCGGAGTATAGACGCCCCGGGTGGTATGGCTACCGCAAGCCCCCACAAACCGGCATCGATTCTTGGGTGAAATTCTGACTAATTGATGCGGGATCCGATAAAGTAGCCCGGGTGAAGTTGACGTGACGACGTAAGATAAGAGATCTTTTCCCCTCACCTCGTCCTTTACAGACCTGCCCCAAGGATTAGAATCAGTTAGAGTCGGTCGGTGACATTTCGCACAGACCGTTCTACGACGGAGACTATGGTGTCCTTGCCGAACACCCAGCCGCCTCATGATGCGTCCCGCCCCACCGTCGCAACACCCGACGCCGTGGGTTTTGCTTTATAAAAAACGAAGTGTAAGCGGCATGCCGCGCAAGGGTCACGGACCCGCAGAGGCCCGGGCCCAACCACAACAGAGGAAAGAACGTTCATGAAACAGAGTCGAATCCTGTCGTTGTCCGCACTGGCGCTTGCCATGTTCGGGCCATCGGCCTTCGCCCTCGACACCATCACCATCAATGGCTTCCTGACCGCTGCCGCGACCTATACCGACAGCAAAGATGCCGCCACCGACGCCCCCGTCGGCTACGGTCAAGGCCTGGCGGACGATGAGTTCAACACCGACACCCGCGACACCCGCCTCGGCATCCAGATCGCCGCCGACATCAACGACCGCATCAGCCTCACCGCCCAGCTCCTGGCCAAGGGCGGCGAAGAGCAGTTCAACACCTACGCCGACTGGGCCTATGCGAGCATCAACCTCGACGAGGGTATCGACCTGCGCATCGGTAAGGTGAAGGTGCCGCAGTTCCTCGTCTCCGACTATCAGGAGGTGGGCTACGCCTACCCCTGGCTGCGCCCGCCGATGGAGGTCTACAGCACCAACCCGATCACCTCCCTCTCGGGTGTCGACCTGCTCTTCTTCCAGCAGATGGGCGACGTGGGCCTCACCTTCCAGCTCTACGCCGGTGGCGGTAACCACACCACCTTCGTCCCCGCCCCGAGCGTCGCCTTCACCCGCGCCACCCTCTCCACCCTGCAGAGCAACAAACAGCAGTTGGATGCGGCCCTGGCCGGCGGTTTCATCAACCAGGCCACCTTCGACGCACAGAACGCGCAACTGGCCGCTGCGGCCCAGGGGCTCATCGGCACTGCCTGTAGCCAGAACCTCTACCTGATGGACTACGAAGACATGGCCAACCAGCCCTGCATCACCGCACTGCCGGTGGTGGGCGACAAGGCCACCTTCTCCACCAACAAGATGGTCGGCTTCAACCTCTCACTCTCCAACGACTACGCCACCTTCCGTATCGGCTACTTCACCACCCGCGTGGATGCCCCCGGCTTCGGCATGTACGACAAATACGGCAGCTTCGGCGGTGTCGGCTTCTCCCTCGACTGGAACGACATCGTGATCCTGAGCGAGTACATCGCCCGTGACACCGAACGTGACATGGTGATGGACATGGCCTTCCCCGACCAGAACGCCGGCTACCTGACCCTCGGCTACCGCTTTGGCGACTTCCTCCCCTATATCACCCATTCGCGGTTGATGAAGGGCAAGGACGAGCCGGTGATGGCGGCCATGTCCAGCGTGGTGCTGGAGCAGACCTCCAACTCCATCGGCATGCGCTACGAGGTGGGTCCGGCGGCGGCGATCAAGTTCGAGGCCACCCGCATCACCCCCGAAGAAGGGAATCACGGCCTGTACGACTATGCTGGTGTAGAGAGCGGAAATCTCTACGGCATCTCCCTCGACCTCATTTTCTAGGAGGTGTCGGATGAAGCGTCTGAACCACCCGATTGCACGCGGGGCGATGTTGCTCGCCCTGCTCTTCACGAGCCCACTCTTCGCTGCCATTGCCGTCATCGCCCACCCCGGGGTGAGCGATGTGGGCGTCACCAACGAGGAGCTGGAGAACCTCTACATGGGCCGCAGCCACAGCCTGCCGAGCGGCACCGAGGTCACACCCATCGACCAGAGTGACGGCAGCGCCATCCGCGAAACCTTCTACCGTCGCGTGGCCGACAAGGAGCAGAGCGCGCTCAAGGCCTACTGGTCCAAGCGCATGTTCACCGGCAAGGGTAAGCCGCCGCGCACGGTCGAGGGCGACGAGGCGATGCTCAAGGAGGTATCCAGTACCCCCGGGGCCATCGGCTACATCTCCGGCGACAAGCTCAACGATCAGGTCAAACTCCTGCTGATCATTCCCTAAATCCCCACGACGAGAGGAGGTGTATCGTGCTCAAGGTTCAACACAGCCCACTCATCACCGCTTTCGTCCTCGCCCTTGGCCTGAGTGGCGCCAGTCTGGCCGCCACCCAGGAGGAGACCGAGATCTTCGAGAGCGTATTCCGCTTCCAGTCGAAGATGGCCGACCAAGGGAATGTCGAGGCGCAGTACAAGATCGCCGAGATGTATGAAGAGGGACGCGGCGTCGCACAGAGTGACGAAGAGGCGATCCGCTGGTACACCAAGGCCGCCGCCAGCGGTCATCCAAGCGCCAGCGACCGTATCCGCCAACTCAAGCAGCGACGTGCCGACGAGGCAAGCGCCGCCGCCGAGGCGCAGCGTCAGGCCGCCGAGGCCGAGGCCCAGGCCCGTCGTGACGCACTCGATCGTCAGCGTCGCGAGGCGGACGCGAAGCATCAGGCCGAGCTCGATCAGGCCCGTCGCGACGCCGATGCACGCCGCGCCGAGATGGAGCGCCAGCGGCTCGAACACGAGCGCAAACGCGCCCAGGAAGAGGCCGCCCGCCAGACCCAGCGCGAGCAGGCGCTGCGCGAATTGGAGGAGCGCCGTAGCGCCGCCGAACAGCAGCGGCGCGAGGAGGAGGCCAGGCGCCAGGCCGAACTGGCCGCAGAGCGTGAGGCCCAGGCGGCGGCCCGCGCCGAGGCGGAGGCCGCCGCGCGTGCCGAGGAGGAGGCGAAATTCCGCGCCAACCCCTGCAAGGGCCCCAGCGCCCGCTTCATGTCGATCTGTAAATAACCGCGAGTCGCCAACCCCGGGCCCTGCGCAGGCACGGCCCGGGCCGGACAGGAAACCCCATGAAACGTACCCTCCCCACCCTCGCCTGCGCCCTCCTGCTCGGTGCCCAGGCCCCCCAACTCTCCGCCGCTGACCTCAATAACAGCATGTTCCGCCTGGAGATGCATCTGGCCGAACGGGGAGACCCGGAGGCACAGCTTCAGGTGGCCGAACGCTATGAGAGTGGTGACGGCGTCCCTCAAGACTTCACCCAGGCGATGACCTGGTACAACAAAGCCGCCGCCCAGAACCACCCCACCGCTTACTACCACCTGGGGCGCGTCTATCTACGCGGCCTCGGCGTACCTGCGGACGCAGAGCATGCCCGCAGCCTACTGGAGAAGGCCAAAGGGCTCGGCAGCAAGGCCGCCGAGCGCCTGCTCACCTCCATGGACGAGGAGTCACGCAAGGCAGAACAGGCCCAAGAGAAGCAGGTACAGCGCGAGGAGCAGAAGCGTAAGGCCGAGGAAGAGAAGCAGGCCAAAGAGCGTGCGCGCAAGGCCAAGGAGGAGGAGCGCAAGCGCCAGGAGGCGGACAACCAACGCAAGGCCGAGGAGCGCAAGCGCGCGCAGGCGGCCAAGGCCGCCACCGCCGCCCCCAGCGCCGCCGAACTGGCCGCCCTCAGCGCTGTGGCCGCCGCCACACCCAGTGTGGCGAGTGCGCCTGCGACACCCAAGCGCCCCGATTTCGGCCCCATCGAGGCACTGGTCCTGGGTCAGAAGTGGAGCTTCCGTGGCGCCGCTGCCGACCAACTCCCCTCCCCCAGTACCTCGTGCCTCAAGGCCGGTGAGGAGCTGGTCTGCTTCTCCCGTGAACAGCAGCGTAGCGTGGCCAAGGAGCGCCTCACCTATACCACCAAGGCGGTGATCAGCGCGATAGACGACGCCAATGGCAGTTTCAACCTCAGCTACGTCTACAACGTGCTGGAGATCGACGATGGTGAAGGCGGCCCGGCGCAAGACCCGCTCGGGCTGCTTGCCGTCGAGGGGTGGCAGAAGCCTGGGATCGAACTCACCTGTCAGGCCAAGTCGAAGAAAGAGCTACTCTGCCGCCAGGTGGGCGGACAGGGTGAGCTGACCTTCCAGGCCCGCTGAAGCGCAGCGGGCCGCGTAAGGTCCGCACACTTCATGCCCCAAAGGCGTGCACTCAAACAAAGAGGGCGCGCACCCGCTCCAGGTCGTGCGGGGTGTCGATCCCCGCTGGCGGCAACGCCTGGGCCTCGGCCACGTGAATACGACCGCCGTGGTAGAGCACGCGCAACTGCTCCAGTGACTCCATCTGCTCCAGGCCACAGGGCGCCAAGCGCACATAGCGCTCCAGATAGCCGACGCGATAGGCGTAGATACCCAGATGGCGGTAGTGCTCGGCACGCTCGGGCAGCTCCTCCGTGGTCACGGCGAAGGCGTCGCGATCCCAGGGGATCACCGCACGGGAGAAGTAGAGCGCCCCCCCCTCGGCGTCCATCACCACCTTTACCACATGCGGGTCGAACAGCTCGGCGGCGGTGTGGATGCGCACGCAGAGGGTGGCCATATCGGCCCGTGCATCGCCCTCCAAGGCACGCGCCACCTGACCCAGCAACGCCGACGGCATCAACGGCTCGTCCCCCTGCAGATTGACCACGACCTCATCGGCCCCGTAACCGAGCAGCGCCGCCGCCTCGGCCAGCCGTTCGGTGCCCGACGTGTGCGTCGGCGAGGTCATGCAGACCGTTGCGCCAAACCCCTCGGCAGCATCGCGGATACGTGCATCGTCGGTACAGACCACCACACTCTGCGCACCACTCGCGCAGGCCAACTCGTAGACACGCTGTACCATCGGCTTGCCGCCCAGGTCGAGCAGGGGCTTGCCGGGCAGGCGCGAGGATTGAAAGCGGGCAGGGATGAGGACGCGAAAGCTCACGCGGCGGGCACCTCTTCCTCAGGCCCCAGCTCACGCGCCTCCTCGGGCAGCATCACCGGGATGTCGTCACGCACCGGATAGGCGAGGCGATCCGCAGAGCAGATCAGCTCCTGTGCCGCCTTGGCGTAGTAGAGCGGCTTTTTACAGATGGGGCAGACCAGGATCTCCAGCAGCTTCTTGTCCATAGGGCACTCCGATGGTGGTGGGGTGGCGAGCGGTCAGTAGCAACCGGCCAGACGTGCGAGCAGGGCGTCGAAGAACGCCTCGGGGAGCTGCGCCTGCACCGGCACATACCAGTGGTGCGCAGCGGCGAATGGGCGGCATTTTACCGCGTCCTTCTCCGTCATCACCACCGGCAGGTCGTCACCAAAGTCGAGGTCGGCGGCGCTATAGGGGTGGTGGTCGGGAAAGGGGTGATCGATGGGCTCGGCCCCCGCCTCGCGCAGGGTGTCGAAGAAGCGGTCAGGGTTGCCGATCCCGGCTAGCGCATGACAACGACCGAGCCGCTTTACGGGCTCAGAGCCGCTGCCATCGAGCCGCTCCGCCCGACCCGGCAGCAGCTGCATGGAGAACTCCTCGCCCTCGGCGCGCCCGTTGGCCACCTGCCAATCGACACTCTCCAGGCGCGAGAGCGGCTCACGCAGAGGCCCGGCGGGGAGCAGGCGTTGGTTCGCGTAGCGTCGCTCGCCATCCACCACCGCGATCTCGAAGTCACGCGCCAGGCGGTAGTGCTGGAGGCCGTCGTCGCTGATCATCAGGTCCACCTCTGGATGTGCCCGCAGCAGCGCCCTCCCCGTCTCGACTCGATCACGTCCCACCGCCACCGGTGCGCCCGTGCGTAGTGCGATGAGTAGTGGCTCGTCACCCGATGTAGCGGCAGGTGTCTCACCGGTCACCAGCAACGGCTCCTGCTCTCGCACACCCCCATAGCCACGGCTAATCACACCCGGTGTATAGCCCGCCGCGCGCAGGCGCTCGACCAACGCCACTACCAAGGGCGTCTTACCACTGCCTCCGACGGTGATGTTTCCGACCACCAACACCGGCACGCCGAGCTTTTCCGAGCGTAGTAGGCCATGGTGATAGCCAAAGCGACGCGTAGCGGACAAGGCTCCGAAAAGCCACGAGAGGGGGAGAAGCGTTGTGGAGAGGGGGCCTTTGCCTTGCCAGCTAGACTCGATTCGGGTCACGAAAGGACTCCAGAGGAAAAGAACTAAACATAACGGACAACTCAGGTTGGCAGTACCGCAGAGCGACGATAGGAGCGGTGCCGTAGCGGGTCACCTGGAGTGCCGTGTTAGCTATCAATGTTTTCAAGTTCTTTGCTCAGCAGCGACATAACATCACTGTTCGAAAGTGTAATTTCTTCCATATTTCTGCAGACACTCTCAAACTTAACGTCTTTAAAACATGCGATGTAGTGCTTGTAATTGTTAAACATCGAATCAGAATGACTAGGGTGAACCCTATTAGCGATCATCATTTCGTTGATCAAAGGGGAGTGTTCAACCTCATATAGTCCATAAAACCCCAACCCATACTTGGCAAGAGGATGCCCCCCATGAGTCTCGTCATTTGGGCCTCCATACTTAGCATGAGGGCTATCAAAGTGAATGGCATATATTTCACCCCCACTCTTCTCTAAGAACAGATATGTGTCATTTTGCGTCAAGATGGCAAAATTTTCGTACATAAATGAGTAGTTTCTACTTAGCTTTACCTCTGAGACTTTAGGCTTTTTAGTGAACATGCTCATTCTCGTTACTAAAGAGATAACGGCAACCATCAGCGGCGCGCGCCTTTGGCGCGTCCGCTGGATGGTTTTGTTAGGTCATGTGATTATATAGATGCTGCTCATCGTGAACGTTGCTGTTTTCCGAACAGTACTAATTCAATATCTTGACTGGAAACAGCCTCCTGCGTTGTAGCGCTCTCGTCCCTCATGATGGAGCATAACTCTATGAATATATCTAACGATTTCTGCTCTGATAAGACTGGGCCATTATCTTCAAACGAAGCTAATTTTTCTATAGCTAGCTTAGAACCATAAACGCATATTCTAGCTTTCGCATCGGCAGCTTCGGAAATGAGTTGCATTCTTGTGTTTGGATCGGTTTTTGCCGCTTGAGCAAATTTTGATACAGCCTTCAAATAATCAATGTACGCTTGTGTTTTCAAGGTGTCATACTGTTTTTTCTTTTCATTTGTCCTCGAAAGAAAGTGTTGGAGTATTGCACCGACAATAACTCCCAGAAGCGGGAGCATGGCAACAATGTTGATATTGACGTTGTTCATTGCCTTTTTGCCTAACAGTGTATTTACAGAAACCATCCAGATATAGGCGCGACCATATCTAGCTATATGCCTATATCTAGGAATTCATGCCAAAATGTAGACAACATCGTGAAGGTTCGTATGCAGTCGCCCATCACTGCCGAGTAGCGATCCACATATTGACGGCAAGTACCTTTCCCATATGAGTCTACTCTTTAATCACATCTTCCCTAAACGCCAACCGATGCAACGCCGCATAGTGACCGTCCTGCGCCAGCAGCTCGGCGTGCGTGCCACGCTCTACCGCCTCGCCCTTTTCCATGACGATGATCTGGTCCGCCCCCTCGATGGTGGAGAGACGGTGGGCAATCACCAAAGTGGTCCGGCCTTTCATCAACTCCTCTAGCGCGACCTGGATATGCCGCTCGGATTCGTTGTCCAGCGCCGAGGTGGCCTCGTCGAGGATGAGGATCGGGGCATCCTTGAGCAGGGCGCGGGCAATGGCCAGACGCTGACGCTGACCACCGGAGAGGAGCACGCCGTTCTCACCCACCAGGGTGTCGAGCCCTTGTGGTAACGCCTGAATAAAATCCCAGGCGTAGGCGGCCTTGGCAGCAGTGATGATCTGCTCACGGCTCACCTGGCCGATGCGCCCGTAGGCCATGTTGTTGGCGATGGTGTCGTTGAACAGGGTGATGTGTTGCGTAACCAGCGCCATCTGTTCGCGCAGGCTGGCGAGGGTGAGGTCGCGGATGTCGTGACCATCGAGAGTGACAGTGCCACCCGTCAGCTCATAAAACCTCGGCAGCAGATTGACCAGGGTCGACTTGCCCCCACCGGAGCGTCCGACAAAGGCGATGGTCTGCCCGGCACCAATATCGAGGTCGACCCCACGCAGCACCTCGCCTTTATCCTCTGAATAGGCGAAGCGGACGTCACGGTAGCGGATCTCGCCCTTGGCACGCTCGATGGTGCGGGTGCCGGTGTCGGGCTCGGGGTCGGTGTCGATGAAACCGAAGATGCTCTCGGCGGCGGCGATGCCCTTCATCAGATTGACGTTGATCTTGGTCAGCCGCTTCATCGGCGCGAGCAGCATCATCATGGCGGCGATGAAGGACATGAAGGTGCCGACGGTGAGCTGGTCGAGCACGCTCGGCAGGGTGGCGACGTAGATCACCCCCGCCGAGGAGAGGGCGGCGATGAACTGCACCACGGGGACACTGGCGGCGCTGGTCCGCTCCAGCTTGAGGTTGAGGCGGCGGTTCTCTTCGTTGGCGCGCTCGAAGCGCTCGCGCTCGTAGTCGGCGCCGCCGAAGGTCTTGACCACGCGCTGGCCGTCGATGGTCTCCTCGGCGATACGCGTGACGTCACCGACGGAGAACTGGATGCGCGAGGAGTAGCGGCGGAATTTACGGCTGATGAGGTTGATGATGTGGGCGATCAGCGGCGCGCCCATCAACAGCAATAGGGCGAGCATCCAGTTGATGTAAAACATCCAGCCGAGCAGGCCGAGCACGGTGAGGGTGTCGCGGATGAGGATGGTGATGGCGTCGGTGGTGGCCATGGCCACCTGTTCTACGTCGTAGATGAGGCGCGAGAGTAGCGTGCCCGCCGGGGTGGAGTCGTAGTAGGCCACGGGCAGGCGCAGCAGGTGGGCGAAGATCTCGCTACGCAGCTGTTTGATCACCTTGCGCGCCACGTAGCTCATCATGTACGAGGAGGCGAAGGAGGCGATGCCGCGCACCAGGAAGAGCAGGATCAGCACGAAGGGGGCGAGGCGGATCACCTCTTGGTCGCGCTCGATGAAGCTGCCGTCCATCATCGGCTGCATCAGAGCGGCAAAGCCGGTCTCGGTGGCGGCGACGAAGATCAGCGCCACAGAGGCGACGATGAAGGCGCGCCAGTGCGGCCGAACATAGCCGAGCAGGCGACGGTAGACTAGGGAGGCGTGTGCGCGTTCGCTCATGCCTCGGCCTCGACGCGGCGCACCAGCGCCTCGCCCATGCGTAGCGGGGTGCCGCTCGTGAGCCCCTCGCGCCACGCTAGTGGCACGCCCTTGGCAAACACCAGGATAACGGTGGAGCCCATGTTGAAGCGGCCCAGCTCCGCCCCCTTCTCCAGGCTCACCTGGCCCTCGGCGTAGGGCCAGCGGGTGAGCCACTTGCCAGCGGGTGGGGTGACCGGGCCGTGCCAGACGGTCTCGACCCCGGCGACGAAGATGGCCGCCACCTTGACCACGGCGAGCGGGCCCCACTCGGTGTCGAAGATCGAGGCGACGCGCTCGTTGCGCGCGAAGAGGCGTGGCACGGCGCGGGTGGTGGCGGGGTTGACGCTGAAGACGCGCCCCGGCACCAGTACCATCTCCTTGAGCAGCCCACTGAGTGGCATGTGGATGCGGTGGTAGTCGCGCGGGGAGAGGTAGATGGTGATGAACTCGCCGCCCATGAAGGGCTCGGCACGCCGCTGATTACCGCCGAGCAGCTCCAGCAGACTGTAGTCACGCCCCTTGGCCTGGAACATGCGCCCCGCCTTGATTGGGCCGAATTGGCTCACGGTGCCATCCACCGGGGAGATGGCGGTGAGCGCATCGGTATCGATGGGGCGTGCGCCGGGCTTGAGGGCGCGCGTAAAGAAGGCGTTGAAATGCTGGTATTTGGTGGGATCGGGCTCCAGCGCCTCGCGCATGTCGATCTTGAACTGCCGCACGAACCAATTGGTGAAGGGGACGCGAAACAGCGACCCCTCGATGCGCGTGATGCGCAGCATGAGGCGTGAGAGCAGGTGCCCGGGGAGCAGGTATTGGGGCAGGGCCTTGAGGTAGTCGAGGGGGGTAGCGCCTTGATTCATCAGCCTTATGTCCGATCATGGGAGGTTCATGGAGATGGGCTATTGTAGCCTGAAGCGGCCCCTGCTCCATGCCTGCCGTGCACAATCTATTACCACCGACCCACGCCACTCATATCGACGGGGTTGGGGCGATTGTGTAACTTAGTCCGCTGACCGCCCTTGCCGCGGCCTACAAGAGATAACCACAAACAGGTCGAACGTCGTGAATGGATCACAAGAAACCCTCATCACCCTGGCGGAGTCACTGAACCTCCTCTCCTCCGCCACCTCCGTCTCCGCCAGCCGCCTCACCGAGCTGGTCAACCAGAGCCGCAGCTTCGTGCTGCAACAGGGTGAATCGGTACGCATCCGTCGCCGTACGGACTCCGATTACCTCTATGTGATCAGCGGTGCGGCCGATATCCGTGTCGACGGCATGGCCCCACGCCGGGTCGGCCCCGAGCTGGCCTTCAATCCCCCCTGCCCCATGGGCGATACGGACACCTATGTGGAGGTGATGGCGCTCAACGACGCCACCCGCCTCTACCAGATCGACCGCGACAAGCTCGACTACCTGATCTTCTGGGATGAGCTGATCCAGGCCAGCGCCGACGAGAACAAAGAGCTGCGTCGGCGTATGGAGAAGATCCAGAACTCCCTGGCACTACGCCGCCTCCCCGCCGAGAACGTCATCGAGTGCCTGCGTCGCATGCAGAGCCAGAGCGTGGTGGCGGGCGACGAGATCATCACCCAGGGCAAACCCGGCACCACCTTCTACATGATCGACGAGGGTGAGGCCGAGGTGTGGAAGCAGGACCTCTATGACGACGCGCCGCAGATGGTCTGTCGCCTCAAACCCGGCGACACCTTCGGCGAGGAGGCGCTGGTCACCGGCGGCACGCGCAACGCCAGCGTACGCATGATCACCCCCGGCAAGCTGCTGGTGCTGGAGAAGGAGGACTTCACCGAGCTGTTCAGCGCCAGCATGGTCGCCGAGGTAGAGGCGGAGCTGGCCAAGTCGATGATGGAGAAGGGTTACACCCTGCTCGACGTGCGCTACGAAGAGGAGTTCGAGGAGTCGCACATCCCGGGTTGCACCTTGCTGCCGCTCAACGAGCTGCGTAACCGGGTGGATGAGCTGAACCCGGAGCAGAAGTATCTGGTCTACTGCCGCAGCGGCAAGCGTAGCGCCGTGGCCACCCTGCTGCTGACCCAGCGCGGCTTCAAGGCAGTGTCGATGATCGGTGGTATCCGCGACTGGCCGTTCGAGAAGAAGAGCCTCTGGTAACGCAAAGCCAGCCAGAGCACAGTACGAACGGGGCCGAAAGGCCCCGTTTTTTTATGTAGGCTTCGGCAGAACGAGCACCCCTAGGGATGGGCGACGATCCGCTCAGGCGCATGGCCTGCGCCGTGTTTGCGTCTGTCTGCACGAGACGCAATGGCCAGCGCTACACCTCAATCGGCGTGTCGTTACGATTGCCCCAGTCGGACCAGGAGCCAGGATAGCCGCGCACCTGAGTGAACCCGAGCAGCTTGAGCACCACGAAGCTGTAGGCGGAGCGATGATGGGTCTGGCAGTAGGTGACCACCTCTTTGCTCGGGTCGAGGCCGAGTCCGTGGAGCATCGCGTGCAGCGTCTCTGCCGGCAGCAGGCGCAGGTTGCGCGAGCGGTCCATCATCTCGGTCCACTCCAGATTGACGGCGCCGGGGATGTGACCACCACGGCGCGAGAAGCGTTTGCGGTCGAGGTACTCGTCCTCGCTGCGTACATCGAAGAGTTGTACACCGCCCTGCTCCAGACGCTGCTTGATCAGCTCGGCGTCGGCGATGCAGGGGTTGGATTCGAGATAGGCGAGGCGCACGCGGCGCATCTTCTGTGTATGTGGGGTCTTGCTCAACGGGTGGCCCTCGTTGGCCCAGGCGTGCAGGCCGCCATTGAGCAGGCTGCAGTTGTGCAGCCCGAGACACGCCAGGGTGAAGATGAGGCGCGCCGCCTTGCCGCCGCCCTCGTCGTCGTAGACCACCAGATGCTTGTCGTTGCCATAGCCGATGGCCCCGAGGGCCAGCTCCAACTGGTCGATGGGGGGCATCAGCCCCCCCACCGGGGGCTCGTTGGCCACCAGCATGGCGTAGTCGAGGTGTACCGCGCCGGGTACGTGGAGCTGGGCGTAGGTGGAGGCGCTACCGAGGTCGACGATGAGCAACTGCGGATTGTGCAGTTCGGTCTCAAGGGTCTCGACCTCGATGAGTGGGGGGAACAGGGGTGTGGTCATGACGCGTCCTTCGATCGGGCCTGAGGGTCGCGGGGCAGGCCGAGGCTCGCCCGCGCGCCCATGCAGTCTATGGGCGCGCGGGGCCAATTCCTAGTTTGCGTGGGGAGATCGTGCCACCGGGCGCACCGGTGGCGGCTGCGTACGGCGTATCGCACAGGCACCGAATGGCCGTTTCATCGACGCTGTAAGGTAGACACCCGAGGCATGACGCCCACCCTGCCAGGGTTCGCTGGCGTGCAGACCTCAAGTTTGGCGTGAGGCCCGCAGCGGCCCGTCGCGCCACGACCCGAGTGCTGCGCGGTACGCCACACTGGTGTCGACGCTGTGGTGCTCACACCTCGATCGGGGTGTCGTCACGGTTGCCCCAGTCGGACCAGGAGCCGGGGTAGCCGCGCACCTTGTAGCCGAGCAGGTACAACACGACGAAGCTGAAGGAGGAGCGATGGGCCGTCTGGCAGTAGGTGATCACCTCGTGTGCCGGGTCGAGGCCGAGGGCGTCGAGGCGCGCACGGATCACCGCCTCGGGCAGCAGGCGGTTGTTGCGTGTCGGGTCCATCAGTTCGGTCCACTCCAGGTTGAGCGCACCGGGGATGTGGCCACCGCGTTGGGTCATGCGCGCCAGGTCGCGATACTCATCGCTACTGCGGGCGTCGAGTAGCTGCAGATGCGGTTGGCCGAGGTTGGCCATGATGTACTCCGCATCGACGATGAAGGGGTTGGGCTGCAGGTAGTTGATGCATGGCAGCGTCTCTTCGACCTGCGGGCGGCAGTGGACGATGGGGTGCCCCTCGTTGAACCACGCCTGCATGCCGCCGTTGAGCAGGCTCCAGTTGTGTAGGCCGAGGCACTCCATGGTGAAGATGAGTCGTCCGGCCTTACCACCGCCCTCGTCGTCGTAGGCGACCACGTGGTGGGCCTGGTTGTAGCCGATGAAGCTGAAGGCCATCTCCAGTTGGTCGATGGGCGGCATGAGGCCGCCCACGGGGGGCTCCACATCGGTGAGCAGGGGGTAATCGAGGTGCACCGCGCCGGGAACATGGTGCTTGCGGTAGTTGGCGGGTGAGGAGAGGTCGACAATGATGAGGCGCTCGTCTTCGAGCACCTCTTCGAGTGCGTCAGGCTCAACGAGCTTCGGCAGGAGTGGCGTCGCGGTCATAGTGGTGTGTGCTCCTATGACCGGGTGACGCCCGGTCATATCAGGGTTTTACGGTTTCGTTATAGTGGCTGGCCCAGTCGAGGAACGCCTCACGGGTCGCCTTGTCCGCTTGTCCCCACCAGAAACGCAGCCGCTCACGTGGCTCTGTGAGCAGCCCCTGGTGACTCACCGCATCGACGTAGTGTTGTTGGCGCTCCCCTCCATTCAGGTCCTCGACCCACACCTTCGGTTCCTTGGCGAACTGCTGCGCGGCGACCAGTTCACTCTGGCGCGGGTACTCCAAACGATAGCGTCCACCCGCTGCAAAATCGACCCTGAGGGTTATGGGGTTTGAACGCACCGTGGTATGTACCTCGCTGTATTGCGAGCGCAGCAGTTGCACGTACGCGAACGTCACCTCGTGCTCGCCGGGGAGGAAGGCGAGGTCGATGTCGCCGCTGATGAGCCCGGTGATATCCGGTTCGCGACCATCCACCATCGCCACCTCCAACTCCTCGGGCACGCTCAACCAGGCGAGTCGTGCCGGGTCTTGATCCGGGTGCAGCTCGCTACTGAAGGTGTTGAAGCGATGGGCGCTACTGCAGCCCCAAGACCCGATCAAGGGCAGGAGCAACAGGAGGTGGCGAAGGGTGAGGCGGGGCATGGCACGGCTCCTTGAGGCGGATGGGGTATGGATTATCGCAAATGCATCGAGCGGGGCGAAAGTCGCGCCAGCATGGCCCTGGACCTACCCCTCCCACGCCCCCCTGCGCATGCAAGCGCCACTGGCTCTGGACAGGGCGAAGGTGATCGGCATTTCTGCGACCACGAAGCGGCCCCGGCAGACGTTAAGGTGTTCACCGAAATGCAAAGCGCCACCCCACGCCCACTCACTGGCGTACGCCTGTTGAAGGCACGGAAAATCCCGGTTGCAGGAGACGAAAGCCAGCACGCCGCCCTCCCCCTCGGCAGGTCGATACGGTTCGGTTCGGTGCCCCCCGCAGTACGGACAGTGCGCCTGTATGCTCCGATAATTCGCGTCTCATCAACTACGTCACAAGCATCACGACGGCTAACGTCTTACATTTGCAAAGCATCGCTGTACTGTACCTGCCACCGCACACGGCGCTATGCTCCCCTCATTCACAAACAGGGTAACCACGCCATGTCCCTGAAACGCCTCCCCCTGCTCGCCACCGCCCTGCTGCTCAGCGCCTGTGGTAGCACCGATAGTGGCCCGGCCACCTACTACGGCAACCCGGCGATCAGCTGCACCCTGATGGAGAAGCTGGCCTACCTCTACGACGTGATGCACGAGAGCTACTACTGGTACCAACACCTGCCGACGGCCAACTACCGTAACTTCAGCAGCACCACGGCCCTGCTCGACTACATGCGCTACGACCCGATCGACCAGTGGTCCTTCATCGAAGACCGCGCCGAGAGTGAGGCATGGTATGGCGACTCCGCCTACATCGGCGTCGGCTACTCCACCCAGTTCGACAGTGACGGCAAGCTGCGCCTGCGCTTCGTCTACCCCGACACACCCGCCTCACGCGCCGGGCTGGAGCGTGGCTTCGAGCTGGTGGAGGTGAACGGGGTCGACATCGACACCATCGTCGACCAGGACCTATGGGAGACCATCTACGGTGAGCGCGCGGCGGGCGTCAGCGTGCAGCTCAGGTTACGTGACCGCTCCGGCACCCTGCGCGCCTACACCCTCACCAAACAGGCGCTCTACGCCAACCCCATCCTCTACAGCACCACCTACTTTCACGCCGGACGCAAGATCGGCTACTTCGTCTTCGACGCCTTCACCGACCCGGCCATCGACGAACTCTACTGGCTGTTGAGTGACTTCGCCGACGCCGATGTGGACGAGGTGGTGCTCGACCTACGCTACAACGGCGGCGGCCTCGGGAGCGTGGCACGCTATCTGGCAAGCAATCTGCAGCGGCGCATCTCCACCAGCATGGCCTTCGAGGTGACCACCCATAACGACAAGAAGCGCTACCTCGACGAACGGACCCCGTTCCTGGACAACGAGACCGGGCTCGATATACCACGCATCTTCGTCCTCACCACCGGCGAGACCTGCTCCGCCAGCGAGATGGTGATCAACGGGCTCAAGCCCTTCCTCGATGTGGTGCAGATCGGTGAGACCACCTGCGGCAAGCCCTACGGCATGTACCTGCGCGACTTCTGCGACCAGACCCTGGCCATGGTCGAGTTCGCCGTCACCAACCACTACGGCGATTTCGCCCCGGACGGGCACACCCCACAGTGCGCGGCGAACGACGACCTGAGCCTCCCCTTCGGCGACACCGCCGACCCCATGCTGGCCCAGGTACACGCCTGGATCGATCAGGGAACCTGCCTCGCCACCAGTGCCTCCGCACGGGGACATAACGGTGCCATCCCCAGCGACCACCTTGGCCCCATCGTGCGCGAGCATGATGGGTGGTAGTGCATCGACCACCACCTGAGGGCATTACACGCCGTCACACCCGGGGCCTCCCACTACCCGACCGGCCACCGGATGGCTTGATTCCACCCCCGGCGCACCGCATGATCTCCCACCCTATCCACCCCTGTCGTCCCACCCCAGAGGTACCCCATGCACGAGACCCCCTTCAGCTACGACGTCACCCTAGAGAACTTCCAGCAGGTGGTGGTGGACGGCTCCCTGCAGGCGCCGGTACTGGTGGACTTCTGGGCCGATTGGTGCACCCACTGCCACACCCTCAAGCCGATGCTGGAGCGCCTCGCCGAGGAGTACGCCGGGCGCTTCATCCTGGCCAAGGTCGACACCGACAGCCAACAGCAATTGGCCGCTCACTTCAGCGTGCGCAGCCTGCCCACGGTGAAGCTGGTCAAGGGGGGGGAGATCGTCGATGAGTTCATGGGCGCCCTGCCCGAAAGTCAGGTACGCGCCTTCATCGAGCGCCACCTGGAGGTGGTGAAAAACCCGCTCCACGCCCAGGCCGCCGCCGCCTACGAGGCGGGTAACCTGGAGGAGGCCGAGGACCTACTGCGCCTGGCCAACCAAGAGAACCCCAACGACTTGGCGGTGATCATGGACCTGGCGCGCGTCTTCGCCGCCAAGGGCGACGTCCCGGGTGCCGAGGAGATACTCGCCGCCCTACCCCACGAACTGCGCGAGAGCGATGAGGTGCGCGCCATGCGCGCCCAATTCAAGATGCTCTCCGCCTCCGACGGCCTTCCCGACCTCGCCGCCCTCCAGGCCAAGCTCGCCAGCGACCCCAACGACTCGGAGGCCAATTTTCAACTCGCCCTCTATCAGATCATGGGCCACGACTACGAGCACGCCATGGAGGGCCTACTCGGCATCATGCGCCGTGATCGCGCCTACGGCGAGGACGCTGCACGCAAGCGCTTGATGGAGCTGTTCGAGATGCTCGGGGCGGATGACCCGCTAGTGCGTACCTATCGGCGCAAGGTGTTTCAGTTGATGTACTGAGGGCGGCGCTGAGCAGCGGGAGGGTAGTGCCCAGAGGGGTGCTAGCGCAGCCAGTTACAGTGGATTCGTTCACTTGCCCCGTCGAGCGTCAGGGTACCCTGCGCACCCTCCACCGCGATCGCCATGGAGACCACACCCGCCCCGTCGCGCACGAGGTGCAGGCGGTTGCCTCTCCCCTCTTGCGAATAATCGCTCCAAACCAGCTGACTGTGCGTAAATCCATCGAGCTCCTGCAACACCCCACCATCCTCGCTGTTGTACAGGGTCACTCGATGAACCTGATCCTCGTTTTCGTGCCCGACAACGATCAGTAGGCCATGTCGCTCTCCGCTACAGGGTAGTGACGCCGTGGCACTTGCCACTGAAGCCATTCCCAAACCGATGGCAAATGCCATTGCTCGTCGCATAGCGCACGCCTCACCCTGACCAGGGCACAAAGTTGCCCGTCTCGTCACCCACACCCTGCATCCAATCCATTGGCCAGCCACACGGCACAGGGGGCCGACCCTAGACGCACCATCTGTACCCCGTGCCCCAGAAAGGATGCCCGACGCAAGGGGGCATAGGCGGTTGCGCAGACCCTTAAACTTGCAATCCCCCTCGATTCTGGCACGCTGGGGGGCCGTTTCTGGTCCGCCGATCGCGAGTTTACGCCCATGACAGCCCCCATCTCCGCCCATCAACTCACCCGCCGCATCCTCGTCGCCATGCTCGGTGGCGCAGGGCTCGGTATCCTCCTCAACCTGCTCTTTGCCCAGAGTGTCTGGGTACAGGAGTATCTGGTGGGTGGTGCACTGCATGTGGCCGGTGCGCTCTTCGTCGCCTCGCTGAAGATGATGGTGGTCCCACTGGTGTTCGTCTCACTGGTGTGCGGGGTGACGGCGCTCGGTGATGTGGCCGCGCTCGGACGCATGTCGCTCAAGGCAATCGTCCTCTATCTGGCCACCACCGCCATCGCCATCTCGATCGCCCTGACCCTGGCCGGACTCGTGAGCCCGGGGGCGGGGTTCGACGCCGGCCAGAGCCAGGCCGAGTTCACCGGGCGCGAGGCCCCACCCATCTCACAGGTGTTCATCAACCTGATCCCGACTAACCCGGTGGCGGCCCTGGCCGAGGGCAACATGCTGCAGATCATCGTCTTCGCCATCCTCTTCGGCGTGGCCATCACCCTGAGCGGTGAGCGTGGCAGGCATGTGCTCAACCTCTTTAGCGACCTGGATGTGGTGATCATGCGCATGGTGGAGATCATCATGCGTCTGGCCCCCTACGGGGTCTTCGCCCTCATCGCTAAGACCTTCGCCACCCAGGGGCTCGACCTCATCCTGCCACTCCTCACCTACTTCCTCACCCTCACCGCCGCGCTGGCGATCCACGCCTTCAGCACCTATCCGTTGCTGCTGCGCACCTTCACCGGACTGAGCCCGCGCCGCTTTTTCAGCAAGCTGCGCGACCCGGCCACCTTCGCCTTCTCCACCGCCAGCTCGGGCGCCACCATCCCGGTGACCCTGCGTACCGTGGAACAGAAGTTGGGGGTGCACAACTCGGTTGCCGCCTTTACCGTCCCGCTCGGGGCGACACTCAACATGGATGGCACGGCGATGATGCAAGGGGTAGCCACGGTGTTCATCGCCAACGTCTACGGCATCGATCTGACGCTGTTCGACTACCTGACGGTGGTGCTCACCGCCACCCTCGCCTCCATCGGTACCGCTGCCGTCCCCGGTGTGGGTCTGGTGATGCTGACCATGGTGCTCAACCAGGTGGGGCTGCCAGTGGAGGGGATCGCGCTGATCATCGGCGTCGACCGGCTGCTCGACATGCTGCGCACCGTGGTCAACGTCACCGGTGACTGTGCGGTGTCGTGCATCGTGGCCAAGGGCGAGGGGAAGTTGGACGCGGCGCGCTACATGGACCCGAATGCGGGCTCGGTAGAGCAGGCCGCCTCTCAGGCGTAGAAAGGGTGCGCGTCACGGGCGACCTTCGCTGGCCCGTGACGGTGTGCTAGACCCGTCCGTAGAGCTTCAGCAGGTGGTTGAGCTTGCTCGCCAGGTCGGCAGGGACCTGCTCCCAGTTGAAGCGCCAGCGCCAGTTGCCCTCGGTGGTGCCGGGGGTGTTCATGCGGTGGCGCCCATCCAGGGCGAGGAGGTCCTGCAACGGCACGATGGCGAGTTGGGCGACAGAGGCGTAGGCGGTGCGAATGAGCGGCCAGGGCATGTGGCACTGGTCGCTGCCCAGGTAGTCGCACACCATCCCCTGTTGGGCCTTGGAGAGGCTATTGAACCAGCCGAGGATGGTGTCGTTGTCGTGGGTGCCGGTGTAGACCACGCCGTTGGGCTCGTGATTGTGCGGCAGGTAGGGGTTCTTGGCCCCGCCGTCGAAGGCGAACTGCAGGATCTTCATCCCCGGCAGGGAGAAGCCGCGGCGCAGCGCCTCCACCTCGGGGGTGATGATGCCGAGGTCTTCGGCCACTACGGGGAGCGGGTCGAACAGCTCGCGCAGACGACTAAAGAGCGCCTCGCCCGGGGCCTTGACCCAGTGACCGTTCATGGCGGTCTGTTCGTGGGCGGGCACCTCCCAATAGGCCTCGAAGCCGCGGAAGTGGTCGATACGCACCAGGTCGAAGAGTTCCAGTGCCCCCTCCATGCGCCGTATCCACCAGTCGAAGCCGTTGGCCTGCATGCGCTCCCAGGCGTAGTGCGGGTTGCCCCAGCGCTGGCCGGTGGCGGAGAAGTAGTCGGGCGGCACACCGGCCACCACGCTGGGGTTACCGTGCGCATCGAGGCGGAAGCTCGCGCGGTCGGCCCACACATCGGCGCTGTCGTAGGCGACGAAGATGGGCATATCGCCGAAGATGGCCAGACCGCGCCCGTTGGCGTAGCGGCGCAGGGCATGCCACTGGCGGAAGAAGATGAACTGCTCGAACACCACCTGCTCGATGGCGCTCTGGTGGTCGTGGGCGACGCGCGCAATGGCATCGCTCTGGCGGTCGCGCAGGGGCGCCGGCCACTGATTCCAGGCCGCCCCGCCCTGCAGATTCTTCAGCACCCGGTAGAGGGCATAGTCCTCCACCCAGTGGGCTTGCTGGGCGCGAAACGCGGCCAGCTCGTGGCGATGGGCCTGATCGGCACCAGCGATAAAGCGGGCAAAGGCGCGGGCGATGTGCGGTTGCCGCGCACCGGGGTTCGGGTTGGGGTTCAGCGGACCGTCGAGCCACCCCTCCTGCACCAGGCGTTCGAGGCTGATGAGTTCGGGGTTACCGGCAAATGCGGAGAGGCACTGGTAGGGCGAGCCGTCACCGTGGGTCGGGCCCAGGGGCAGGATCTGCCAGACCGTGTGACCACTCTCCACCATCCAGTCGACCAGATGGTAGGCCGCGGCGCCCAGGTCGCCGTTGCCCCAAGGACCGGGGAGGGAGGTGGGGTGGAGCAGGAGCCCGGCGCGGCGTTGCTGCAGCGGGCTGTGGCTATCGACGGGATTCATGCGCTGGGGTTACTCCTGTCCGCGACGCATCACGCCGCCGTTGGCGGGGTCGACGCTGCCACCGTGGGAGATGATCTGCGAAAGGCTGTCGGGCGGTTCGACACCGAGCAGGGTGTAGAGGCGCGAGAGGTGCAGCCGATAGAGGCGATCGAAGTCACGGACCGACTCGGCGGAGTTGTAGTCGCCGAACCACCAGAACCAGTCGGAGCCCTCGCACACGGCGAGCTGCTGCTCCACCTGGTCGAGGCGCTCTGGGCTCAGCTTGCCGGTGGCCACCACGCGGTCGAAGACCTTCTTCGCCTCAGTCAGCAGGTCCCAGCCGCGGTTCTTGTCGCCGCTGCCGATCCAGGTGGAGAAGGTGCCATAGACCCAGCTCCCCGCCACCAGGTTGGGGAGGCGAAAGGTGGGCAGCTTGGCGTCGGTCACGGCGCGGAAGGTGGTCAGCTCCAGGCCGGGGTGTTCGCCGAGGCGCTTGTAGAGTGCGGTGAGAAAGTGGAAGGCGTTCTCCGGGTAGTACTCCCAGGCGTTCTCGCCGTCGAGGATGATGGAGACGACCCGATTGCCCTCGGCGTCGTGGCAGGCGTTGGCGATGTTCTCCAGGTGGCCCACCAGGTTGTTCACCGCATCGTCACCGTGCCAACTGGAGTAGGTGAAACCGATGAGGTCGGAGAGGCCGTCGTCACGGAAGAAGCAGTTGAGCGGCGCCTCTTTGAGCTGATAGGCGCGGTGGATGCAGCCGATGTCGTTGATACCCGCCTTATTCAGGCTGTTGCGCAGTACCATCTCGCCGGTGGCGGCCCACTGGAAGCCGTGCTCGCCGAGCAGTTCGACCGTCGCCTCACTGAGGCTCCCCTCGGAGGGCCAACAGCCCACCGGCTTGTGCCCGAAGTGCTCCTCGAACACCTGAATGCCACGCTCGATGTGCCAGCGGGCACGCGCCTCGCCGCCGGGGTAATCGGTGATCATCGGTAGGGGGGCACCCGGCATCGCCTCGTGGGTGCTCTTGATGTCGAGCAGCAGCGGCACGATGGGGTGGGCGTAGGGGGTGACGGAGAGTTCGACCTGACCGCTCTCGGCCAGCTTTCGGTAGCGCGGGATCACTGTAGCGACCTGGTCGCCGATGATCTCCAGCAACAGGCGGCGGTCATGCAGGCTGTAGCCGTTGCCCTTGGCCATCAGTGCCTGAATGCGGGCGTCCTTACGCCTGACCGTCTCCCCCATCCAGGCGAGGTGGTACCAGGTGAGCAGGTCGAAGAGGAACTGCTGCGAGACGTAGCGGATGCCGGCGGCGGAGTCGAGGATGCACTCGGCCAACTCCACCAGCTGGCGGTAGGGGATAAAGCGGTCGATAAGGCGCTCGCGGTTGGCCCGCAAGCAGGCCTTGATCAGCGAGGCGTGCTGGCCACGGTCGGAGGGGAGCGCCGAGGTGGCCAGCGCCGTGAGCAACGGGTCGCGCAGCGGGCTGTTGTCGGTCAAATACCCCTTGATCTGGCGGCTGTAGTCGTCGAGCTGTTCGATCAGGATAGGGGCGAAGTTGACTACCGCACGGGCCGCCGGATTGGCCTCGATGATGGCGGCCATGTCCACGTAATCTTTGATCGCGTGGAGGTAGGTCCAGGGGAGTTGGTAGACCCCCCCCTCCCAGTCCCAGTACTGGGGCTGGTGCATATGCCAGCAGAGCACCACCTTGAGGGGTGCGTTAGCGGACATGGTGCAGCTCCTGGTTGAGCATCTCCGGACAGACCAGCACCACACCCTCGTCGGTGACGTGGAAGCGCTCGGCATCCAACGCCGCATCGTGGCCGATGACCATGCCGTCGGGGATGATACAGCCCCGATCGATCACGGCCTTGCGGATCTTGCAGTGCTTGCCGATCTTCACGTCGGGCAGCACCACGGTGTCTTCGAGCAGGCTGTAGTTGTCGATGAAGACGTTGGAGAAGAGCAGTGAGTGGCACAGGCGTGCACCGGAGATGATGCAGCCGCCGGAGACCATGGAGTCGACCGCCATACCGCGGCGCCCGTCGTCGTCGTCGAAGACGAACTTGGCGGGGGGGAGCTGCTCCTGATAGGTCCAGATGGGCCAGGTGCGGTTGTAGAGGTTGAGCGGCGGGGTGACGCCGACCAGCTCCATATTGGCCTTCCAGTAGGCGTCGATGGTGCCCACGTCGCGCCAGTAGGCCTGGGTGGTGGTGCCCGGCTCGCGGTAGGGGTAGGCGCTGACGCGGTACTTACTGATGACGTGGGGGATGATGTCCTTGCCGAAGTCGCGGCTGGAGTGACGGTCATCGGCATCACGGATCAGCTGCTCGAAGAGGAACTCTTTGTTGAAGATGTAGATGCCCATGGAGGCGAGGGCCACATCGTCACGCCCGGGCATCGGCTCGGGATCGGCCGGTTTCTCGGCGAACTTGACCACACGGTTGTTCTCATTCACCGACATCACGCCAAAGCCCTTCGCCTCCTCCAGCGAGACCTCGATGCAGCCGATGGTCATGTCGGCCTGGGTCTCGACGTGGTGCGCGAGCATGGGGCCGTAATCCATCTGGTAGATGTGGTCACCGGCGAGGATCAGCACATACTTGTGGTTGTGCATGCGCAGGATGTCGAGGTTCTGGTAGATGGCATCGGCGGTGCCCATGTACCAGCAGGCGTCGATACGCTGCTGCGCCGGGAGCAGTTCGACGAACTCACCGAGTTCGGGGCGCTGGAAACTCCAGCCCATCTGCACGTGGCGGATGAGCGAGTGGGCCTTGTACTGGGTGAGGATGCCGATGCGGCGGATGCCGGAGTTGATGCAGTTGGAGAGGGGGAAGTCGATGATACGGAACTTACCGCCAAAGGGAACGGCGGGTTTGGAGCGCCACTTGGTCAACCCCTTGAGGCGGGAGCCGGCCCCCCCGGCGAGGATCAGGGCGATGGTGTCACGGGTGAGACGGCTTACAAAACGTGGCGTCTGCGGTTCGGCCATGTGATTCCCCCTACTGGATCACGCTAGATTACGATGGAGTGAGTTACGGGCGTTGCTGGTCGCGCACGGTATCATTTCTGCTGGTAATTCAGCTACCATGGACCGCCCGTTATGCCGCCCAAACTATAGCCGAAATCACCCCTTCCCATAAGGGTTCTAGATACATATCCTGCCCACTCCCTTGGTTCAGTGATGGAATTCTCCCGCATGCACACCAAACTCGCCGACGCCGATCTGCAGCGCATCCTGGCTGCCGAGCACCACGACCCCTTCCAGATCCTGGGACGCCATGCCGAGGGCGATGGCTACGCCCTGCGCGTCTTTCGTCCCGGCATGGCGTGGCTCGCCGTTCTCGGCACCGATGGCAATCAGCACCCACTGACGCGCTACGGCGAGAGCGACCTGTTTCTCTGGCACGGTCCTGGTGAGCTGCTGCCGATCCACCCCAGGCTGGTGGCCGGGGATGGGCACGGGAATCAGTTGGAGTGGGTCGACCCCTACAGCTACATGCCGCAATTGGGCGAGTTCGACCTCTACATCTTCGGCCAGGGTAAGCACCTGCACGCCTACCGCTTCCTCGGTGCCCACCCACACCAGGTCGAGGGGGTCGAGGGGGTGCTCTTCTCCACCTGGGCGCCCAATGCCTCGCGCGTCAGCGTGGTGGGCGACTTCAACCGTTGGGATGGGCGCGCCCACCCGATGCGCCTGCGCAGTGGCGGGGTCTGGGAGCTGTTCGTCCCGGGCCTCGGCGAGGGGAGTCTATACCGCTTCGAGCTACGTAATCGTGACACTGGTCAGTTGTTGCTCAAGAGCGACCCCTACGGGCGACGCTTCGAGATGCGCCCGGCCAACGCCAACCTGGTCACCGGACCGACACACCACGAGTGGCAGGACGCCGAGTGGATGCACACGCGTGCCGAACGCGATTGGCTGCACAGCCCCATGTGCATCTACGAGGTACACCTGGGCTCCTGGCAGCGCGACGAACAGGGCCGCTTCCTGAGCTATCAAGAGATCGCCCACCGCCTGGTCGGCCACGTACACAACCACGGCTTCACCCACATCGAGCTGCTACCGATCAACGAGCACCCGCTCGACGCCTCTTGGGGCTACCAAGTGACCGGTTACTACGCACCCACCAGCCGCTTCGGCAGCCCGGACGACCTGCGCTACCTGATCGACTACTGCCACCAGAGTGGCATCGGCGTGCTGCTCGACTGGGTGCCCGCACACTTCCCCAAGGACGCCTTCGCCCTCGCCCGCTTCGACGGTACTGCGCTCTACGAGCACGAGGACCCGCGCAAGGGTGAGCACCGCGACTGGGGCACCCTGATCTTCAATTACGGTCGCCTGGAGGTGAAAAACTTCCTCCTCTCCAACGCCATCTACTGGCTGGAGGAGTTCCACATCGACGGCCTGCGTGTGGACGCGGTCGCCTCCATGCTCTATCTCGACTACTCGCGCAGCGCCGGTGACTGGGTGCCCAACGAACACGGTGGGCGTGAGAATCTGGAGGCGATCGAGTTTCTCCAGGAGCTCAACCAGGTGGTGCACGAACTCCACCCCGGGGCCCTCACCATCGCCGAGGAGTCCACCTCCTGGCCGATGGTCTCACGCCCGGTCTCCATGGGCGGGCTCGGTTTCTCCATGAAATGGAACATGGGCTGGATGAACGACACCCTGGAGTACATGCACAAGGACCCCTTCTACCGTCGTTACCACCACAACCTGCTCACCTTCGCGCTGATCTACGCCTTCCACGAGAACTTCGTACTGCCCTTCTCCCACGACGAGGTGGTGCACCTCAAGCGCTCCATGCTCGATAAGATGCCGGGGGACAATTGGCAGCGCTTCGCCAACCTGCGCCTGCTCTACACCTTCATGTACGGCATGCCCGGAAAAAAGCTGCTGTTCATGGGCAACGAGTTCGCCCATGGCCGTGAGTGGAACTGCGACACCCAACTCGACTGGCACCTCTACGACTACCCGCAACACCACGGCGTGGCCAAACTCATCGCCGACCTCAACCACCTCTATCGGGAACAACCCGCCCTGCACCACTTCGATTTCGAGGGACAGGGTTTCAACTGGCTCGACTGTGACGACGCCGACCAGTCGATCCTCATCTTCCAGCGCCGTACCCCCGATGCGGTGGCCACCTTGGTCTTCAACTTCACCCCGGTACCGCGCGACGAGTTTCGCATCGGCGTCCCTGGTCCTGGCCACTACCACGTACGCCTCAACAGCGACTCCACCTACTACGGCGGCAGTAACTACGGCAGCGGCGACGTGGCCAAGGCAGAGGCACTGCCGCATCAGGGCGAGGATTGGTCGATCAGTATCGACCTACCGCCCCTCGCCGGTATGGTCATCCTGCGCGACTGAACGCCAGCGACGGGGCTCGCTCGCCCCCGTCGCCGGGTCGTAGCTCAGGGTCACGGCACCGTCTCGCGCCGTGTCGAACAACCAGACGCCCCGCTCAGCGTAACGTGCCACCACCTCGGGTCGTGGCAGGTGATAACGATTACCATACCCCGAGGAGATGAGTCCCACCTCGGGGCGCACCTGCGCGACGAACGCCGGGTGCGAGGAGGTACGGCTGCCATGATGGGGTACCTGCAACCAACGGCTCTGTAGGCCCTCGCCCCAGCGCTGCAACAAGCGCCGCTCGCCCTCCTGCTCCAGGTCGCCGGTGAGCAGCAACAGGCCACGCCCGGCACCGTCCAGCACCTGCAACACACAGGAGCGGTCGTTGTCCGCGAGCCCCAGCTCCTCATCACCCGGATAGAGCAGACGAAACACAACCCCCTCCCACTGCCACACCTCCCCGGCACGACAGGGGGCAAAGCCGCTCAGGCGTGGCGCTTCGGGCATACCCGTAAGGCGCCTACCCACGGTCAGCGAACGGCTCAAACCAGGCACGCCGCCGCTGTGGTCGGCACCGGCATGGCTGACAATCAGCGTGTCGACCCGACCAATGCCCAAGCGCCGCAAATAGGGGGCGATAACGCCGCTACCCGCATCGAAACCCGCACCATAGGCGGCACCCGTGTCGTACACCAGCGTGTGCCCCCGGGTGCGCACCACCACGGCCAAGGCCTGTCCCACATCGAGCAGGGTCACCGCCACCGCCCCCTCCTTGGGCCGTTGCGGCTGGTAACTGAGCAGCGGCAACAGCAGGAGTGGTGCGAGTAGTTTTAGCCGCCACCCCCAGGGGCCGAACCACCAGACGACGGCAAGGAGTGCCAGGCTGAGTCTGATCGGGTCTGGTGTGGCCACCACGTACGGCGGAAGCCAGGCCGCACAGAGCTGTAGCCAGAGCCACAGCAGATCGAGTAGGTCGGCAGTACGGGCGAGGAGCCAGCCCCCTACCTCGGGGAGTAGATAGAGGATGAGGGTGCCGATGAGGGTGAGGGGCACCACCAGCAATGCCATGAAGGGCACCGCCAAGAGATTGGCCAGCGGAGAGGCGAGCGGCAGGAGATTGAAGAAGAGCCCCAACAGCGGTAGTAACCCGACGGCGAGGAGCCAGTGGATGTGCGCAAAACGTGCCCAGAGCCCCGCATCCCCCCGACGCCCCGAAAAACCCAGTAAGATCAGCCCCACCGCCGCAAATGAAAGCCAGAAGCCCGGTGCGGTAAGCACGCTCGGGTCGAGCAGCACGATCACCAGACCGGCGCTGCAAAGCCCCCAGAACGGCGCCAAGGGTCGCCCCAACAACGGTGGTAAAAGGGCGAGGGCGAACATCCACAGGGCCCGCTGGGTGGGCACGCCAAAACCTGCGAGGGCCGCGTAGACGAGGCCCCCAGACCAGGCGAGGAGCGCCGCTGGCCAGGGTGCCGGGAGACGCTCGACACAGTAGCGACAGTGACGCCAGAGCCAGGCGGATAAAATGTATAGCGCTCCAGCCACCAGTCCGATGTGCAGCCCCGAGATGGCCATCAGGTGTGTAGTACCGGTGGCCGATAGCAGGCGCCACTGTGCATCGCTCACCGCACGCCGATCGCCAACGGCGAGTCCGGCCAGTAGGGCGTAGGCCTCGCGCCCCGGCGCCAGTGACAGGATGCGTGCGCTGATGGCGGCGCGCAAGGCGTCGAGGTTGGTCGCACTCGGTGCGAGGCGTTGCGCCGTGGTCGGCTCACGCACATACCCCACGGCGACAATACCCTGTTGGCTCAACCACTTGGGGTAATCGAATCCGCCGGGATTGGCGAAGCCACGGGCGGCATGGAGGCGTAGACGCAGCCGCCAACGCTCCCCGGGTTGGATCACCTCCGAGGCCTCGTACCAGTCGATGCGCAACCGTGTGGGGCTGACCTCCTCACCATCGAGTTGGTCGGCAAGGAGTAGAAACCGCTGTCGTCTATCAGAGTCCTCGGGGAGGTCGACCACCAGCCCCTGTACCCAGTGATCACCATACCAGTGTGCGGGGCGGTCGATTTCAGCGGCCCAAATCACGGTAGGTATATAAATGAAGGCAAGAGCGAAGAGCCCAATGAGCATCGCTCTCATCTGGCCTGCACCAACGCGACACAGATGAATAATTGATGAAGAACGCGCCACTCCTTGGCCTGCATGTTTCTGTTCCGTTGAAAATGTGGATAATGGGCGGGCCTCGGGGGGGACCCTATGGGTTCACACCTGGGCCGAATCAATCCGAGCCACGGCGATCATCCATGCCGAGAAAGTTTATCAAACGCTTCCTGCCGAGCCATGAGACAGTACGCAACCATAAGGGCCTGCGTTGTTTCGGCCGTCTCCTACACGATCCTAACCTCTGGCACCTCAACCGCCGCTCCGCCCCAGGCGCCTTCGCCATCGGCCTCTTTTGCGCCTTTATCCCGCTGCCATTTCAGATGCTCATGGCGGCCGGTGCGGCGATCGTCGCCCGCGTCAACCTCCCTATATCGGTCGCCCTCGTCTGGTTGACCAACCCGATCACCATCCCCCCCATCTTCTACGTCTGCTATCTGTTGGGCAACTGGCTCATCGGCACCCCGGCACAGTTACTCGAATTTCATATGAGCATGGCCTGGGTCGAGCAGGAGATCAGCAATATCTGGAAGCCGCTCCTCCTTGGCAGCCTCATTATCGGGACTCTCTCCGCCGCGACCGGTTATCTGCTCATCCGTTGGCTCTGGTACCGGCGTCTCTTCTCACGCATCGAACGGCGTGAGGCGAAGAAGGCCGCGAAGGTACCGGTTAACGCCGACGTAAAGAAAAAAAACTGAAATTTGTAGGGATAATGACAACTGTCATCCAGCTGTCAACTCTCTCAGTGTAATCAGTATGTTAGCGTTTGTTGATTAAGTAAACGCTGATGTGAAGCACTTTCCGCAAGCAAAATCAATGGGTTCATAAGGGTAGACACGGCGTTCGCGGTCGGGTATTAATTTGCGCGCTGGCGATAAGGGGCCCTTTGCGCGGCATTGGAAGGGGTAATGAGGGGCCATTAATTTCTCATATATCCCATAAGGGGTATCTAATATACCTCCTCCCCCCCCATAGGGAGAATTTGCTTGCCTAGGCGTCGCTTCTAAACTTTGCGCCCAGATTAGATCCACTCTTCTCGACGTGTGCCCATGGCCACGACCTGAAGTTCTTGCAGGGTTTCCAAGCAGTACCTGCAAGCTTGCAAAGGCCGGTCAGAATGCCACCGGCAGACCGGTTTGAAACCCTAACCAATTGGAGAAAGCTGTAATGGCTAAGAAGATGCATGACACCCCGATGCTGGATCAGCTCGAGACCGGCCCGTGGCCGAGCTTCGTGACCGGCCTCAAGCGTCTGGCTGAAACCAACGACATGATGGTCGACCTGCTCGGCCAGCTCGAAACCTCCTACAAGACCCGCAAGGGCTACTGGAAGGGTGGTACGGTCGGCGTTATCGGTTACGGCGGCGGCGTCATCCCCCGCTTCACCGAGCTGCTCGGCGAGGACAAGAAGCCCCTGTTCCCCGCAGCGGCCGAGTTCCACACCCTGCGCATCATGCCCCCGGCCGGCAACCACTACACCACCGAAGTGATGCGCAAGTTCTGCGACGTGTGGGAGAAGTACGGCTCCGGTCTTATCGCCTTCCACGGCCAGTCTGGTGACATCATGTTCCAGGGCTGCACCACCGAGAACGTCCAGCCCGCCTTCGACGAGCTGAACGAGATGGGCTTCGACCTGGGTGGCGCCGGCCCTGCCGTGCGTACCGGTATGTCCTGCGTCGGTGCCGCTCGTTGTGAGCAGTCTTGCACCAACGAGCAGCGCGTACACCGCACCCTGGTGAACGCCTTCCTCGACGACATGCACCGTCCTGCCCTCCCCTACAAGATGAAGTTCAAGGTCTCCGGCTGCCCGAACGACTGCATGAACTCCATCCACCGCGCCGACTTCGCCGTCATCGGCACCTGGCGTGACGACATGAAGGTGGACCAGGCCGAGGTGAAGGCCTTTGTGGAGAACCGCGGCCGCAAGTATGTGATCGACAATGTCATCACCCGCTGCCCGACCAACGCCCTGAGCCTGAACGACGACGACACCCTGGCCGTCGACAACAAGAACTGCGTGCGCTGCATGCACTGCCTGAACGTCATGAACAAGGCCCTCTCCCCCGGTGACGACAAGGGCGTCTCCGTCCTCATCGGTGGTAAGCGTACCCTGAAGATCGGTGACCTGATGGGCACCGTGATCGTCCCCTTCATGAAGATGGAGGAGGACGAGGACTTCGAGGCCATCGAAGAGCTGGCCGGTGAAGTCATCGACTTCTTCGCCGAGAACGCCCTCGAGCACGAGCGTACCGGTGAGATGATCGAGCGTATCGGTCTGGTCAACTTCCTCGAAGGCCTCGGCATCGACGTCGACCCCAACATGATCAACCAGCCGCGCATGAACTCTTATGTGCGTATGGATGGTTGGGATGAAGAGGCTGAGAAGTGGGCCGAGCGCAAGGCGGCCTCCGCCAGCTAAGACCACGCTTCCCGACCTCTGACGGAAGCTGTCCCCACGGGGCGTTACGGCCTTGCCGTAACGCCCCGTATAACAAATTCTAGTCTGAATTCCTGAGTGAAACTGGAGGTAAACATGTCCGCACCTCGTATGCCTATCGAAAGTGGTGTGCCAGATCCTTTCCCGTACATGCATCCCACCCTGCGTGAGAACTTCGGTCAGTGGAGCTACCACGACCGTCCGCGTCCGGGCGTTCTGCGCCACGTTGCCAAGAGCGGCGACCAGGTGTGGACCGTTCGTGCCGGTACCCAGCGCCAGATGGACCTTGCCACCATTCGCAAGCTGTGCGATATCGGTGACGAGTACGCCGATGGCTTTGTCCGCTTCACCATGCGCTCCAACATCGAGTTCATGGTCGCCGATGAGGCGAAGGTGGCTCCCCTGGTCGAGAAGCTGACCAGCGAGGGTTTCCCCGTCGGCGGTACCGGTCCTTCAGTGACCATGATCTCTCACACCCAGGGTTGGCTGCACTGCGACATCCCCGGCACCGACGCCTCCGGCGTGGTGAAGGCCCTGATGGACGAGCTCCACGAAGAGTTCATCAAGGAAGAGATGCCCAACCGCGTGCACATCACCACCTCCTGCTGCCAGATCAACTGCGGTGGTCAGGGTGATATCGCCATCAACATCCAGCACACCAAGCCGCCGAAGATCAACCACGACCTGGTTGCCAACGTCTGCGAGCGTCCTTCCGTTGTTGCCCGCTGCCCGGTGGCCGCTATCCGCCCCGCCATGGTCAACGGCAAGCCCTCTCTTGAGGTCGACGAGAAGAAGTGTGTCTGCTGCGGCGCCTGCTTCCCCCCCTGCCCCCCCATGCAGATCAACGACCCCGAGTTCTCCAAGCTGGCCATCTGGGTCGGTGGCAAGCACTCCAACGCCCGTTCCAAGCCGATGTTCCACAAGCTCGTGGCCGCTGGCATCCCGAACAACCCCCCGCGTTGGCCCGAGGCCGCTGCCATCGTCAAGAACATCCTCGCCGTCTACAAAGAAGACGCCAAGGATTGGGAACGCATCGGTGATTGGGTCGAGCGTATCGGCTGGGCGCAGTTCTTCGACAAGACCGGCCTGCCCTTCACCAAGTTCCACATCGACAACTGGCGCGGTGGCCGCGTCAACCTGAACGCCTCTGCGCACATCCGCTTCTGAGGCGCGGGAATCAAGGAGTTTAGACCTAATGAAGTTAGCAATTCAGGTTAACGAGGGTCCTTACACCCATCAGGCCGCCGACACCGCGTACAAGTTTGTCGAGGCCGCACTGGAGAAGGGGCACGAGATCTACCGTATCTTCTTCTACCACGATGGCGTGAATAACGGCACTCGCCTGACCACCCCTCCGCAGGACGATCGCAACATCGTCGCCCGTTGGAGCGCACTGGCCGAAAAGCACAACATCGACCTGGTGATCTGTGTGGCCGCTGCCCAGCGTCGCGGTATCGCCGACGCCGACGAGGCCAAGCGTAACAGTAAGGACGCCGACAACATCGCACCCGGGTTCCGTATCTCCGGTCTGGGTCAGCTGATTGAGGCCGGTATTCAGAGCGATCGTCTGGTCGTCTTCGGCGACTAATGCGGGAGTAAAGAAGAATGAGTGATGAAATGATGGACGAGGGCGGCACCATCAAGAAGTTTGCGTATATCAATCGCAAAGCTCCTTACGGCACCATCTATGCCCTGGAATCCCTCGAAGTGGTTCTGATCGGCGCCGCCTTCGAGCAGGACGTGAGCCTGTTCTTCCTGGACGACGGCGTATTCCAGCTGACCAAGGGTCAGAAGACCGACGGTATCGGCATGAAGAACTTCTCTCCTACTTACCGTGCACTCGAAATGTACGACGTGGAGAAGCTCTATGTGTCCGAGGAGGCCCTCGCCGCTCGTGGCCTGACCGCTGACGACCTGCTGGTCGACGTGGAAGTGGTCGCCGACAGCGAGATCGCCGGCATGCTCGACGAGCAGGACGTGGTCCTGAGCTTCTAAGAGGAGAGAATCGATGCTACACACCGTCAACAAATCGCCCTTCGGCAGCAACTCCCTGGAGACCTGTCTGAAGATGGCCACCAGCGGCAGCACCGTCCTCCTCATCGAGGACGGCGTCTACGCCGCGCTCAAGGACAGCAGCGTTGCCGAGACCATTGCCCAGGCCATGGGTACCGTGACCATCGCTGCACTCGCCCCGGACCTCGCGGCCCGTGGCGTCGCCGACAAGGTCATGGACGGCATTAAGCTTGTGGACTACAGCGGCTTTGTCGACCTCGTCTGCGAGACCGACAAGACCACCGCTTGGCTGTAATCAAACTCACCAAATACTTGGAGTAAGTAACAATGGCAATCGAACTGAACGGCAAGACCTACGAGACCGACGAAGAGGGTTACCTCCTCAACCTGAACGAGTGGGACCGTGACGTCGCCGAGATCCTGGCCAAGGACGAGGGCGTCGACATGACCGAGTCTCACTGGGAGGTGATCGACTTCCTGCGTGAGTACTACGACGAGTACCAGATTGCTCCCGCTGTCCGCGTGCTGACCAAGGCCATTGGCAAGAAGCTCGGCAAGGAGAAGGGCAACAGCAAGTACCTGTACGAGCTGTTCCCCTACGGTCCTGCCAAGCAGGCGTGCAAGATCGCTGGTCTGCCCAAGCCGACCGGCTGCATCTAATTGCACCGGTGAGGGGCGGCCCGCCGCCCCTCAGTCTTAATTGTATTTGTCCCCGCGGAGAGTCGATAGAATGTCTGCGCTGTACGCTCTTTTGTTTATTGCTGCGACGATTATTTTCGTTGGCGGTCTCTACATCAAAATCCGTCAATACTACGATACACCCGCGCCGCTCGTGATTCCCACCATGCCTGCTCCGCGCACGGAGAAGGGTGTGGCCTTCCGCCTTTTCCGTGAAGTCGTGCTGTTCGAGAGCCTTTTCAAGTCCAATAAATGGATCTGGCTCTTCGGCTGGATGTTCCATGTCGCGCTCGCCCTCGTGCTGATGCGCCATCTGCGCTACTTCACACAACCTGTGTGGGATTGGGTCGTGCTGATCCAGCCCTTCGGCAAGTATGCCGGCTTCGCCATGGTGATCGGTCTGCTCGGCCTTTGGGCCCGCCGCATCCTGGTCGAACGTATCCGCTACATCACCGGCCCCTCCGATCACCTGATGCTGGCCCTTCTCGTGGCCATCGGGCTCAGTGGCCTGGGCATGAAGTTCGTCGCCCACACCGATATCGTCGCCCTCAAGGCGTTCTTCATCGGCCTGCGCAACTTCTCCCTGCAGCCCCTGCCGAACGACCCGCTGCTGCTGATTCACCTCTTCTTGGTGTTCGCACTGATGGTGATCTTCCCGTTCAGCAAGCTGCTGCACGCCCCCGGTGTCTTCTTCAGCCCGACCCGAAACCAGACCGACAGCTCCCGCGAGAAGCGTCATCTGGCACCCTGGGCCGCCGAGCTTGAGAAGTAAGGCCAGCTGTAACCGACTGCATCTAGAGATTAAGAGGAGAATCGCGTGGCCGATTTTCAGATTCCCGAGCTGCGAGAGTACCCGACGATTCCAAAGCTGGAAGAGGGTGCAACCGCACATCTGAGTCCCTTTATCGCCAAACCCGACCACCAGGAGGCCCTCGGCTTCCCCGGTGAGCTGGTCGAGAACTGGGAGCAGAAGGCCATCGAAGAGATGGGCGACCTGCTCAACAAGTACCGCTCCTTCCGCGTCTACATGGACGCCTGTGTGAAGTGCGGCTCCTGTACCGATAAGTGCCACTATTTCCAGGGTACCAACGACCCGAAGAACATGCCGGTGGCCCGTCAGGACCTGCTGCGTAGCGTCTATCGTCGTTACTTCACCCTGCCCGGCAAGTACTTCCCGAAGCTGGTCGGCGCCCGTGACCTGACCCGTGAAGTGCTCGACGAGTGGTACAGCTACTTCCACCAGTGCTCGCAGTGTCGTCGTTGCTCCGTGTTCTGCCCCTACGGCATCGACACCGCCGAGATCTCCATGGCTGCACGCGAGATCATGGACCGCATCGGCCATGGTCAGAAGTACTGCAACGAGATCCTCGGTAAGGTGCACAAGGTCGGTAACAACCTCGGCCTGCCCGCCCCGGCCCTGGAGTCGACCCTGGAGTCCTTCGAGGAGGAGATCTTCGAAGACACCGGCGCCAAGGTGAAGCTGCCCCTCGACGTGAAGGGTGCCGATGTCCTGCTCATCACCCCCTCGGCCGACTTCTTCGCCGAGCCGCACATCGATGGCCTGATGGGCTACGCCAAGGTGTTCCACGCCGCCGGTGTGAGCTGGACCCTGAGCAGCTACGCCTCCGAGGGCGCGAACTTCTCCATGTTCATCGGCAGCTACGCCAACTTGAAGCGTGCAGCGGAGCGTATCCGCGATGCCGCCATCGAGCTCGGCGTCAAGCGCATCATCGTCGGTGAGTGTGGTCACGCCTGGCGCGTCGCCTACAGCTTCTGGAACACCGTGGCCGGTATCGGCTCTGGCGGTAACGACCCCTACGCCAAGAAGCTCCAGGACCAGCTCGACCACAGCTACCCGATCCCGCAGCACATCTGCGAGTTCACCTGGGGCTATATCCAGGAGGGCAAGCTCAATCTCGACCCGAGCGAGAACGACTGGCGCACCCTGACCTTCCACGACTCCTGCAACGTCGCGCGTGGTTCTGGTATGGGTGGCTACCCCGGTGGTCAGTTTGATATCCCGCGCAACGTCATTAAGGCGGTGTGCAACAACTTCGTGGATATGGACCCGGATACCATCCACGAAAAGACCTTCTGCTGCGGTGGCGGCGGCGGTCTGCTTACCGACGACCTGATGGAGATCCGTGTCAAGGGCGCCCTGCCCCGCATGGAGGCCCTGAAGGCAGTGGTAGACGAGCACAAGGTGACCAATCTGGCGGCCATTTGCGCGATCTGCAAGAGCCAGTTCACCAAGGTGCTGCCCTACTACAACATGCCCATGGACATGATTGTCAGCGTCCACCAGCTGGTCAGCGATGCCATCATCCTTGAACCCAGCCCGGATGATGACGACGAGGATGACGAGGACTCCCAGGACGATTAACGGACCGCGTCCCGGGCCAGGTTAAAACACCGAGCGTCAAGCCGAACCACCACATCGTGCTGGCTTGAATAGCAGCTTCAGCATTTTTTGCATAGGAGACTGAAATATGGCTACCTCTAGCGAAGACATGAAAAATCATACCTTCCGCCGTTACGAAGATGGCGATAATGAGCACTATGAATGGAATGAGATGATCTGGCAGGCCAGCTGGAGCCATAAATGCCCTACCTATGTGCACCGTACCCCGCCTTGCCAGGGCAGTTGCCCCTCCGGTGAGGACATCCGCGGCTGGCTCGACATCGTGCGCGGTATCGAGACCCCGCCCGCCGGTATGAGCATGCAGGAGTACGCCTTCCGTCGCTCCACCAATGCCAACCCCTTCCCCGCCACCATGGGTCGTGTCTGCCCCGCCCCCTGCGAGGATGGCTGCAACCGTAACCAGGTCGATGACCGCGTCGGTATCAACTCCATCGAGCAGTACATCGGTGACCAGGCCCTGGCCAACGGCTTCACCTTCGCCGTCGGCGATGCCACCGGTAAGAAGGTCGCCGTCATCGGTGGTGGCCCCGGTGGTCTGGCTGCTGCCTACCAGCTGCGCCGCAAGGGCCATGCCGTGACCGTGTTCGACGCCAACGAGAAGCTCGGCGGCATGATGCGCTACGGCATCCCCGGCTACCGTACCCCGCGCGCCATGCTCGACGGCGAGATCCAGCGCATCGTCGACATGGGCGTCGAGGTGAAGAGCAAGACTCGCGTCGGTGTCGACGTGACCGTCGAGCAGATCGAGAAGGAGTACGACGCCATCCTGTTCGCCCTCGGCGCCCAGGCCGGTCGCGCCCTGCCCGTACCCGGTGCCGATGCCGTCAACTGCATCACCGGTGTCGCCTTCCTGGCCGCCTTCAACGAAGGTCGTCTGCAGCACGTCACCGGCAAGGTGGTGGTCATCGGTGGTGGTGATACCTCCATCGACGTCGCCTCCGTCGCACGCCGTCTCGGCCACATCACCGTGGAGAACGAGAAGGACCGTCCCGAGTATGTGGTCCTCGGCCACACCGCTCACGATGTCGCCTCCTCCGCCGTGCGCCAGGGCGCCGAAGTGACCCTCATCTCCCGCTCCCCCGTGGAGAAGATGCCCGCCGCCGAGCACGAGATCGAAGACGCCACCCGCGAGGGCGTGGAGATCATCGGTCAGTTGAGCCCGGTCGAGGTGGTCAAGGGTGCCGATGGTCGCGCCACCGCCCTGCGCGTGGTCAAACTGCAGGCCGACGGCAAGACCCCCATCGAGGGGTCCGAGTTCGACATCCAGTGTGAGCTGATCGTCGCCGCTATCGGCCAGACCGGTGAGATGACCGGCCTTGAGGCCTTTGCCAACAAGTACGGTCTGATCGACGCCGACAAGAACTTCCAGGTCCCTGGTAAGCCCGGTTACTTCGTGTGCGGCGACATCGTCCGCCCGCACCTGCTGACCACCGCCATCGGCCAGGCCGCTATCGCCTCCGAGAGCATCGACAGCTACCTGAAGAACATGGAAGTCGCCAAGCGTCCTAAGGTCGATGTGCGTCACTTCAACCTGATGCGCAAGCTCGACGAGAGCGGCAAGAACCCCTCCGCGTTCCACGCCCTGACCAAGGAAGAGGTGATCGCCGCCGAAGGCTTCGCCAAGGAGATCGACCTGGGTACCCGCGGTACCTCCGAGAACGACTACGCCGTCCACAACTACGAGGACCGCTCCTTCTCCGAGATCATCCCCGCCGACGAGCTGTTCCTCGGTCACTTCAAGCATGTGGCTCGCCACAAGCGCGACATGATCGAGGTGGAGTCCGACGAGGTGCTGGGCCACTTCGGTGAGCGACTGGTCGCACTCAGCGAGCAGGACGTGGTCGACGAGGCCAAGCGTTGCATGAGCTGCGGCATGTGCTTCGAGTGTGACAACTGCGTGGTCTACTGCCCGCAAGAGGCCGTCAAGCGTACCCCCAAGGACAAGGCGACCACCGGTCGTTACGTCTACACCGACTACGCCCGTTGCATCGGTTGCCACATCTGTGCCGACGTCTGCCCCACCGGCTACATCGACATGGGTATGGGCGAATAAGGTGCCGTGATGAAGCGAATGATCAAGCTTCTGTCATTCGCCGCCGTGCTGGTGCTGACTCAGTCAGCACCGGCCCTGGCCGGTGACTCCGGTGTCCCGATGCCGAAACACGCGCTGCCCGAGGGCAAATGCGTGGAGGATACCCAGGTGATGCGCCGCAATCACATGGAGTACCTCAAGCACCATCGCGACGAGACCATGCACCGTGGCATCCGCACCAAGCAGCACAGCCTGAAAGAGTGCATCAACTGCCACGTCCCCGAACAACAGGCTGAAGCCGGCGAGCAGAAAGACCACTTCTGCCAGAGCTGCCACAGCTATGCGGGTGTGACCATCGATTGCTTCCAGTGTCACGCCACCAAGCCCGAGAAGAGCGCCCTCTTCCACCCCATCGTCACCCCTGGCATGGAGCGGAACCAGAGTGCCCATCAGGCCGACTCCGCTGAGCTGCTCAATCGCCTGGCCAAGGCCAAGCAAGATTCAGATTCTGTAGGTGCGTCTAAATGAGCAATGAACAGCAACCGGATCTGGCGCGACGTGACTTCATGTCGAGCGGCGCCCAGCTGGCCGCGGGCCTGACCCTCGCGCCGGGTGTGGTCCTCTACGGTGTGGCCCAGGCCAAGCCGGACGATCAGCCGGTCACCGATAAGGTGCGTTGGGGCATGCTGATCGACACCACCAAGTGTGCCGATGGCTGTGACGACTGCGTCACCGCCTGTAAGACCGAGCAGGGCTGGGACAATCAGACCCACGCCCGTGCAACCCAGTCTGCCCAGTGGATCCGCAAGGTCACACTGCGCGACAAGGCAACCGGTCATCAGCACTCCCTGCCGATGATGTGTCAGCACTGCGAAAATCCGCCCTGTGCCGATGTCTGCCCGACCGGCGCGTCATTCAAGCGCGCCGACGGCATCGTGCTGGTTGATCGTCACATCTGCATCGGTTGCCGTTACTGCATGATGGCTTGCCCGTACAAGGCCCGTTCTTTCGTCCACGAGACCATCACCGACCAGTTGCCGCACATGCCACGCGGCAAGGGTTGTGTGGAGGGCTGTACTATGTGCGTTCACCGCGTGGACGCCGGTCAGACCACCGCCTGTGCCGAGGCCTGCGCCAAGGCTGGCCACAACGCCATCCTCTTCGGTGACCTCAACGACCCCAAGAGCGCGATCGCCAAGACCGTGGCCAAATACGCCACGACTCAAGTCCGCGCTGACCTGGGTCTCAACCCCGGCGTCCGCTACAGCGGCATCTAAGCGGAAGGTGGAAGCGTTACGATGAAAAACATCCGTTATCTCGAACTCAACGTCGGTATGAGCTTCTATACCGCCCTGGCCGTGCTCGGCGCCATCATCCTGATGGGCCTGGGTTCCGTGTACCACATGGAACACAACGGTCACTGGGTCACCGGCATGGACAACCAGATCGTCTGGGGCATGCCGCACGTCTTCGCCATCTTCCTCATTGTCGCCGCCTCCGGCGCACTGAACGTCGCCTCTATCGGCTCCGTGTTCGGTAAGAAGATGTACAAGCCGCTCGCCCGCCTCTCCGGCCTGCTGGCCATTGCCCTGCTCGCTGGCGGCCTCGCCGTGTTGGTGCTCGATCTGGGTCGTCCTGACCGCCTCATCGTGGCCATGACTCACTTCAACTTCAAATCCATCTTTACCTGGAACATCTTCCTCTACACGGGGTTCATGGGCATCGTCGGTGTCTACCTGTGGATGATGATGGACCGGCAGATGAACAAGTTCAGTACCCCGGTCGGCTTTCTCGCCTTCGGTTGGCGTCTGATCCTCACCACCGGTACCGGCTCCATCTTCGGCTTCCTGGTCGCCCGTCAGGCCTATGATGCCGCCATCATGGCGCCGATGTTCGTGGTGATGTCCTTCTCCTTCGGCCTGGCGGCCTACATCCTGGTGCTCATGGGCCTGTTCGCCTGGGACAAGCGCGAACTGGGTGACTACGTGCTGAATCGCCTGCGCAAGCTGCTCGGTATCTTCATCGCCGGTGTCCTCTACTTCGTGCTGGTCTACCACCTGACCAACCTGTATGCCACCGAGCATCACGGTGTCGAGGCATTCATCCTGCGCGACGGCGGTGTCTTCACCAACCTCTTCTGGTGGGTGCAGATCCTCATCGGTAGCCTGGTACCCCTGGCCCTGATCTATGCCCCGATGTTCCAGGGTAAGCGCTGCTCGCTGATCCTCGCCTCCGTGCTGGTGATCCTCGGCGGCTTCGCTCAGCTCTATGTCATCCTCATCGGTGGTCAGGCCTACCCGCTGCAGCTCTTCCCCGGCTACGCGGTGACCAGCAGCTTCGCCGACGGTATCGTCAACGGCTACAGCCCGACCTTCCACGAGGTGATGCTCGGTATCGCCGGTATCGCCATCAGCCTCCTGCTGGTGACCTTCGCCAGCCGCGTGCTGCGCTTCCTCCCCGAGTCCCTCGCGGACAGCGTGGTCGACCCGCACGCCAAGGGCTGATCCCAGCCTCGCTCGGATGAGAGCAAGACCGATGTCGATTGACTCGACATCGGTCTTTTCATTTGGCTGATTGAATCTATCCGCGTCTGCCCCAACCACAGACGGCGCATGCATCGAGAGGTATCCCATGAGCCAGCAAGAACACAAATTCGCCCAGTACGTACGCATCCTCGGCAAGGGCCGCAACGGCTCTCGCGGTCTAGAGGGGGCCGAGGCCTATGAAGCCTTCCGCATGATCATGCACGAGGAGGTCGAACCGATTCAGCTCGGCGCCTTTCTTATGCTGATGCGAGTCAAGGAGGAGACCCCCGACGAGGTGGCCGCGGCCGTGCGCGCCATCCGTGAGACCCTGAAGCTCCCCACCGACGCCCCTGCGGTCGACCTCGACTGGTCCTCCTACGCCGGCAAGAAGCGTGTGCTACCCTGGTTCATCCTCTCCACCCTGCTGCTGGCCGAAAACAGCATCCGTGTCTTCATGCACGGCGCCAGTGGCCATACCGCCGGACGCATCTACACCAAAGAGGTGCTGCCCATGCTCGGACTGCCGGTGGCCACCGACCTGGCCGACGCCTGCCGCCACCTGCAGGAGCAGAACTTCTGCTACATGGACCTGGAGCAGCTGAGCCCCAAACTGCACGAGATCATCGAACTGCGCCCGTTGCTCGGTCTGCGCTCCCCGGTGCACACCATCGCGCGCATGCTCAACCCCTTCAAGGCGCCGTCCATGATGCAGGGTATCTTCCACCCCGGTTACCGCCCTACTCACCAGATGGCGGCACAACTGCTGGAGCAGCCGCACATGGCGGTGATCAAAGGTGAGGGTGGCGAGATCGAGCGCAACCCCGACCAGCCGGTGCTGATCCAGTCGGTGCACAACGGTGAGCTGACCGAACAGGAGTGGCCAGAGATGTTCGACAAGCGCCACATCCGCTCCGATGACCTCAACGTCAGCCATCTGAAGCAGCTCTGGGACGGCACTCTGGACGATGAGTACGGTGAGGCCACCGTCATCGGCACCGCCGCTATCGCCCTGTTCATGATGGGCCGCGCCACCGACCGCGAGACGGCCGAGGCCATGGCCCGCGAGATGTGGGGTGCACGCAACAAGGCGCGTCTGGGCTAACGTCGTCGTCCTATGCCCGCCCTGCTCGTCGCCGCCCCGCATAAGTCCTCGGGCAAGACCACCCTCACCCTCGGCCTCTGCGCGGCATTTGCCGCACGAGGCCTGCGGGTTCAGCCGTTCAAAAAGGGGCCTGACTATATCGACCCCATGTGGCTCGCTTTGGCCAGCGGCCAGAGCTGCTACAACCTCGATTTCAATACCATGAGTCACGCGGAGCTGGAGCACCTCTACGCCCGCCATGCCCACCCGGCCGACCTGACCCTGGTCGAGGGCAACATGGGGCTGTTCGACAGCCTCTCGGCGAGCGGTGGCGAGAGCAACGCCGACCTTGCCAAACTCCTCGGAATGCCCGTGTTGCTGGTGGTGGACGCCCACGGCGCCACACGCAGCCTCGCCGCCCTGGTCAAGGGCTTTGTGGAGTTCGACCCCGAACTGCGCATCGCCGGTGTCCTCCTCAACAAGGTGGCCGGTGCACGCCATGCCGAGCGGCTACGCGAGGTGTTCTCCCTCTACCACCCCGACCTGCCACTACTCGGTCTGGTGCCACGCGATGGCCGTGTGGGTATGGAGGAGCGCCATCTCGGCCTGGTGCCGAGCAACGAGGCGCGTGAGGTAGCCGACAGCCTGAGTGCCATCCGCGACCATGTCGCGGCCCATATCGACCTCGACAGGGTGCTCAGTGTGGCGCGACAGGCTCGCAGCATCCCCGCGGTCGAGACGCCGCCCATCCCCCGTGCCGATGTGCGCATCGCCATCGCCCAGGACGAGGCATTCGGCTTCTACTACCCGGACGACTTGGAGGCATTGCGCCGCGCCGGGGCCGAGCTGGTTCCCGTGGACCTGCAGCATACCGCACGGCTGCCAGAGGTCGACGGTCTCTTCATCGGCGGCGGCTTTCCCGAGACGCGCATGGCCGAATTGGAGGCCAACAGCGGCCTGCGCAGGCAGATCGCCGCGGCCATCGAGGCCGGTCTCCCCTGCTACGCCGAGTGCGGCGGTCTCATGTACCTGTGCCGCTCGATCCGTTGGCATGCGGCATCGCACCAGATGGTCGGGGTGATCCCTGCCGATGTCGTGATGCACCAACGCCCGGTCGGGCGTGGCTACATCCGCCTCGAAGAGACCCCCGTCCACCCCTGGCCAGGTGCCCTTGGCGACGGGGCCGGGGGCTTTCGCGCCCACGAGTTCCACCACTCCAGCCTTGAGAATCTGCCCGAGGGGACGCAGTTTGCCTACAGGGTACGCCGCGGTAGTGGTATCGATGGCCAATACGATGGCATCGTCTACCGCAACCTGCTCGCGGGCTACACACACCTGCGTGACACCCAAGGCAACCACTGGGCCGAGCGCTTCGTCCGATTCGTGCGCCGACACGCCCGCACCACCACCTGAAACCGCAAGATACCCACGAGGTCCGTGCCGATGTTTTCCCTGACCAAGACCGCTGCCGAACAGATCATCGCCTCCGCCGAACAGAGCGGTATGGAGCGCCTCTCACTGCGCATCGCCGCCAAGAAGCTGGCCAATGGCACCTTCGAGTACGGCATGGGCTTCGACGATGCCACCGAAGAGGACTTGGTGCTGCGCTGCAATGGGGTCGAGGTGATCATGGCCCCCGAGTTCGAGCCGCTGCTCAACAGCACCACGGTGGATTTCGTCACCCTCGATACCGGTGAACAGAGCTTCGTCTTCGTCAACCCCCTCGACGCCAACTACGACCCCAACGCCGGCGGCCCGGGCGAGGGCGGTGGCTGTGGTTGCGGTTCGGGTGGTTGCCACTGAGGCGAGCCCCCGCATGCGGGCCTATGCTAATATCGCGCCCTTGTCCGCCAGCCGATAGACCAGCGCCCGCATGGACCCCATCGCCAAGACCAACGCGTCCGTGAGCCCGCCCCACCACGGGGCGGCCTGTCTCACACGGCGCTTCTTCGGCTGGTGTCACGCCATTCGCGGGCTGGAGCGCAGTCGCCTGCTGCGCCGCCTCTTCGGCCTCCTCGCCACCATGGTCCTCACCACCTTGGGTGGCTATCTCGCGTGGCGCCACACCGAGTGGATCCATCTGATCTTCCCGATACAACTGCTGATGCTCGGGGCCGGGATCTACTTCGCCCGTGCCACCCTCAAGGCGATCCAGCAGGAGTTCTACCAACCCCTCTCCAACCTGCGTCGGTGGGCCTCCGAGGTGCGCCAGGGCAATCTCACCACGCGCATGGAGCCACCGCCCAGCGGCGAATTCATCGGCCTGGCGCGTGACATCAACAGCGTCGGTGACGCACTAGAAAAGCTGAGCGCACACATGGACGCCGAGGTGCGCAGGCAGACACGGCGCATCGCCCAGAAGCGCCACCACCTGCAGGTGCTCTACGAGGTGGCCGCCAGCCTCGGCAGCCCGACCCGTAGCAGTGACCCGCGCGCCCCGCTCAACACCGACGAGATCGGCGAGCTGGTCAACCGCTTCCTCTCCACCATGCGTGACATCCTGCATGCCGAGGCGGGCGCGGTGCACCTCTTCCATGGAGAGAATGACCAGTTGGAGCTGGTCGGCAGTCTCGGCCTCGATCAGGCGGTGCTCGAAAACGAGCGCAGTGTCGCCCTCACCCGCTGCCTCTGTGGCGAGGCACTCAAGGGCGGTGCCGTGCTCTACCTCAACGACCTCAACTACTGCCGACGCTGGACCGAATACCCACTGGTCACCAACCCCGAGTTGGTGATGATCGCCGTGCCTCTGCAGCACCGCGGGCAGCAAGTAGGCGTCTACAACCTCTTTATCCACCCCTCGCACCTGGAGGCGCGGGACGAACTGCGCGAGCTCTTCACCAGTATCGGTCGCCACCTCGGCATGGCCATCGAGAAGGCACGGCTGGACCAGGAGACGCGCCGCCTGACCATCATCCAGGAACGCACCACGTTGGCCCACGAGCTGCACGACTCACTGGCCCAATCCCTCGCCAGCATGCGCTTTCAGGTGAGCATGCTCGACGACACCCTGAGCAAGGACGGGGTAGAGGCGGCACGCGAGGAGATCGCCCAACTCAAGGACGGCCTCAACGACGCCTATTCCGAACTACGCGAACTCCTGGCACACTTCCGCGCCCCGATCAGCTCCCGCGGGCTGATCCCCGCACTGGAGGACTGGATCAGCAGCTTCCGCAAGCGCACCGGCATCCACACCCTGTTGCAGACCGAGTGGGAGTCGACCCGCTTGCCACCGGAGATGGAGATGCAGGTACTGCGCATCGTGCAAGAGGCGCTGGCCAACGTGCGCAAGCACAGTCAGGCCAACTTCGTGCGCGTACTGGTGCGCTGCACCCCCGAAGGGGAGTATCTTGTGCTGGTTGAGGACGATGGCATCGGCCTCTCTCAACCCGCCTTCAGCGGTCACCCGGGCGAACACATCGGCCAGGAGATCATGCAAGAGCGCAGCCGCTATCTGAACGGCGACCTGCGTTTCGAGAGTGAGCCTGGCGAGGGCACCCGCGTCGTGCTCAGTTTCAAATACCCAGCCGACGACAGCGCGCCGGTCGTCGCCACCCACGGGGAGAAGTAATGCGCATCCTGCTTATCGACGACCACACCCTGTTCCGCCGCGGACTGGAGACCCTCCTCGAACACCACGGCATCAAGGTGGTGGCCGCCGTCGGCAGCGGGCGTGACGGGCTGGTCTTCGCCCGTAAGCTCAAGCCCGAGGTGATCCTGCTCGACCTGCGCATGCCGGAGATGGACGGCCTGGATATCCTCTCCGAGCTGCGCTCCGAGGGGCTCGACATGCCGGTGGTGATGCTCACCACCAGCAACGAGGAGCGCGACCTGGTCGAGTCGCTGCGCAACGGCGCCAACGGCTATCTACTCAAAGACATGGAACCGCAGGAGTTGGTCGCGGCGCTGCACGAGATCGTCGGCGGCAAGACGGTGGTGGCCCCCGAGATGACGGCGGTGATGGCCCAGGTGATCCAAGGTGGTCCGACGCGGCCGGTGAGCACCGAGGTGGAGGTGGAGGGCCCATCGCCCTTCTCCGAGCTGACGCCGCGCGAGATGGAGATCCTCGAACTGCTCGCCGAGGGCCAGAGTAATAAGGTGATCGCACGTAACCTCGGCATCTCCGATGGCACGGTGAAGCTGCATGTGAAGGCGATCCTGCGCAAACTGCAGGTCCACTCGCGGGTCGAGGCGGCGGTGATGGCCGTCGAGCGCAACCTCTTCCCCAAGGATGGCAGTTCACCACGTGAGAGTGCCGGGGGCTGACACGCCCCGTACCCTCAGCTGCGAGGAAAGCGGTCGAGGAAGGGCGCCGCCTTGTGCAGTGTCTCGCGGTACTCCGCCTCTTCGTCGGAGTCCGCCACCAGCCCCCCGCCGGCCCAGTAGTAGAGTCGCCCATCTTTGAGTAGCAGGGTGCGGATGGCGATGCTGCTATCCAGGCGACCATCCACCCCCAGATAGAAGATCGAACCACAGTAGAGGGCGCGGCGGTGCGGCTCCAGCGCATCGATCACCTGCATCGCACGCACCTTGGGGGCGCCGGTGATGGAGCCGCCGGGGAAGCTGGCGCGCAGCAGGTCGAGGGGGTCGAGCCCGGTGGCCAGCCTGCCGTGGATCCGGCTCACCAGATGGTGCACATGCGGAAAGCTCTGCACCTCGAAGAGTCGCTCCACGCGGATACTCCCGGGGCGACAGCAGCGTCCCAGGTCGTTGCGTAACAGGTCGACGATCATCAGATTCTCCGCCCGATCCTTGGGTGATTGGGCCAGTGCGGCGGCCTCCTGGGCATCCGCCTCGGGCGCCTCCCGGCGCGGGCGGGTCCCCTTGATCGGCATGGTCACCACCTCACCCTGCGCGTCCACCGAGAGAAAGCGCTCTGGAGAGAGCGACAGTACCTCCACCCCGGGAAGTTTCAGATAGGCGCCGAAGGGTGCGCGACTCGCCTCGCGCAGCGGATGGTACCCCGCCCACCCCGAGCCGCTCACCGCGACCGTGAAGCGCTGCGCCAGATTGACCTGGTAGCAATCCCCCTCGCGGATGTAGTGCTGCACGCGGCGAAAGGCGACACCGTAGGCCTCACGTGTCAGGTTGCTGTGCACGGCCTCGCGTGCGACCAGTGGCGCCCCAGGCGGCGGCGGAGGGGCCACCAACTGCGCGACGCGGCGTGCGTACTCGGCACGCCGCTCGGGGTCGGGGGAGAGCCCGACCAGACAGGCACGCCGCTCGGCGTGGTCAAGCAACAGCGCCCAGTCATAGAGGCCGACCATCAGGTCGGGCAGCCCGAGGTCATCCTCCGCCTGCGCAGGGAGCGGCTCGAATCGCCGCCCCAGATCGTAGGCCAAGTAGCCCAACGCCCCGCCGGCGAAGGGGAGCTCCGAGGGTGGGGCGAGCAGCCCGGCACCGAAGCGGGCGAGTCGAGCGCGAAGAAGTGTGAGCGGGTCACCGGCCAACGCCAGGGTCGAGCCGCTAAGCTCCACCCTCAACCCCGTCGGCGTCGCCACCAACCGCTCCAGCGGCTCGGCCACCATGATGGCGTAGCGCCCCCCCGGACCGCTCGCCAACGCGTGGCCATCGAGCAGTTGGCTCCACTCCGAGTCGGCCAGATGGGCGAAGTAGCGCCCGGGATCGGCGTGATAGGCCAACTCGGCGATGTAGGGCACGCAGGCGGACATAGGCTCTCGTGATAAAGACGTGGCACAGCGGGCACAGTTTAACGAAAACAGCGCCCGAGCCGGTGCAAAATCGACCCGAATGGCGCCATGCCCACTCCAACAGCCACCGCGTGGAGCCGAGGGTGGCACGTGCGCGGTGCACGCCCCTATTCACGTCTACCCTTTTGGCAGTGAGCATGTTACAAAGGATTAACAGTCAACGGGAACGTGTTGAATTCATGGTCAACCAGGTCCACTGGAAATCCACCGCGCGCACGGATACCGGACGCCGTCGCAACCTCAACGAGGACTCCTACCTGGATCAACCCAGCGAGGGGCTGTGGTGCGTGGCCGATGGTATGGGTGGCTATCAGGCGGGCGATGTCGCCAGTCAGGCCGTGATCAACGCCCTGCGCCACTACCGCAACCTCGATAGTCTGGCCGACAGCGCCGAGTACCTCGAAAAGCGCATCATCGAGGTCAACGAGTACCTAGTCGGCCAAGGCAATGCACGCGATGACCGCTCCCCCATCGGCAGCACCGTGGCCATGCTCATGGCCCAGGGTGAGCACGCCCTGGTGATCTGGGCCGGCGACAGCCGCGTCTACCTACTGCGTGACGGCGAGCTGCGCCAGGTGACCGAAGACCACAGCCTGGTGCAGGAGATGGTCAACATGGGCAAGCTCAAAGAGTCCGAGGCGGAAAACCACCCTTCGGCCAACGTCATCTCCCGCGCCGTGGGCGTCACCGATGAGCTCTCCCTCGACATGGAGTATCTGCACCTGCTCCCCGGCGATCGCCTTCTGCTCTGCAGCGACGGCCTCTACAAAGAGCTGGACGAGCGTGCCATCGCCGCGATCATCCGCGGCACCGAGCTGGAGCGGGCCGGCGACACCCTGATCGAGCGCGCGCTCTCCGCCGGAGGACGTGATAACATCACGAGTATATTGATCGACATCACGGCCTGATCCGGCGCCCCGCCGGGGGCCTGTGGCGGGTAGTGGATGAGATGAGCGACAAGCGCAAACCCACAGGTAACCGGTCCGCCCCCGCCTCCGACAAGGAGGGGGCGCGGCATCCCAGCGAGCCGACGCAGTACCACATCGACCAGTTCGATCTCATCGACCACGCCGACGACCCCACCCAACTCGGGGCCGTCGAGGGGGCCACCGAGACCACCCGTCTCGCCAGTCGCCACCCGGACCCCGACGCCACCCAGTTCTTCCCCGACGAGCCCCTGGACGACGACGTCACCCACCTCGCCCCCGAGGCGGACCGCGACGAGGATGCGACGCAACTCGCCGCGCACGACGCCGCCGACGTCACCCAACTCGCCTCCCCCCCTGAGCCGCTGGCGCTGCCCGATGAGGATGTCACCCAGCTCGCCGCGGAGACGGACGAGGAGATCACGCACCCCGGCTACCGCTCCGGCACCGCCGAGGCCGACGACGCGCCCACCGAGCTCCGCCCCCAGTCGACCGATGCCGACGTCACCGAACTGGGCGCGGTGCACCGCGACGACGAACCCACGCAGATGGGGGTCAGCGACGGTGACGAGGCGCCCACCGAGCTGGGCCATCGCGACGAGATCACCAGCCCCACCCACTCGCGCACCGAAAACACCTCCACCGTGTTGGTGGAACACACCGATACCGAGCTCAACCGCAACCGCGACACCCCGCAGTTCCGCGTACTCAACGAAGGTAAAGATCAGGCCAGCCTCGGCCCCGGGACCATCCTCAAGGGGCGTTTCAAGCTGGAGAACCGCCTCGGTGAAGGTGGGATGGGCGTGGTCTACCAGGCGGTCGACCTGCTCAAGATGGAGGCGCGCGACCGCAACCCCTACGTGGCGATCAAGGTGCTCACCGAGGCGTTCAAACGCCAGAGTGGCTCCTTCATCGCCCTGCAGCGCGAGGCGAGCAAGGCGCAGCGACTGGCCCACCCCAACATCGCGACCGTCTACGACTTCGACCGCGACGGCAACACCGTCTTCATGACCATGGAGCTGCTCAAGGGGCAGCCGCTCAACCGCTTCATCCGTGGCCTCAAGGGCCAGGGGCTACCGGTGGCCCAGGCGCTGGAGATCATCCTCGGCCTCGCCTCCGGCCTCAGCTACGCCCACCAGAAAGGGTTGGTGCACTCCGACTTCAAGCCCGGAAACGCCTTCTACGAGGCCGAGAGCGGCGTGGTCAAGGTGCTCGACTTCGGCATCGCCCGCGCCGCCAAGCACAAGATTGACGACAACAGCGGCGAGAAGACCATCTTCGACCCCTCCACCCTCGGTGCGCTCACCCCCGCCTACGCCACCGTAGAGATGTTCGAGGGCGAAGAGCCCGACCCACGCGACGACATCTACGCCCTCGCCTGCGTCAGCTACGAGCTGCTCACAGGGCGCCACCCGTTCAACAAACTCTCCGCCCCCAAGGCACTCGATCAACACCTACGCCCCGCCGCGGTCCCCGGCCTCACCCGCCGCCAGCAGCGTACCTTGCAGCAGGCACTGCACTTCGTGCGCGAGGAGCGCACCGCCACCATCGAGGCGTTCATCGAGGGCATCTCACCCCAGCCCAACCGCACTTGGCTCTACGCCGGCGCCGGCGTGGCGGCCACCCTGCTCATCGCCCTCGCCGCCCTACCGAGCCTGCGCGGTCACTACCAGGGCGCCGAATTCGCCCAACTCATCGGACAGGTGCGTCAGGCCCAGGGCGCGCAACTGCACCGCCTGCTCGGGGTCTTCGACCTGGTCAACGAAGAGAACATGCGCTACCTCACCAGTAGCGACCGTGAAGAGGTGATCCGCGCCCACGAGCGCGTCATCGAAGAGGCCACCGACTTCGGCCAGGGGCGCTACGACTTCCAGCAGGCCGAACACTACCTGACCCGCGCCCTGCGTCTGTTCCCCGACTCCGCCAGCCTGCAGGAGACCCGAGAACGGCTCCAGGAGCGGCGCAACCAGCTCCTCAGCGACCTCACCCGGCGCTATAACGAGGCCCTGGAGGCGCGCTTGCTGGTCCCGCTCAAGGGGCAGGACGACATCACCGACGTCCTCGACATCCTGCGTCGCATCGACCCCGAACACCCACTGCTGGGTGACCCACGCCTGACCATCGCCTACGCCCAGCAGGCCGAGCAGGCCATCGCCCAAGGCAACTATGTGATGGCCGACAACCTGATCAACGTCGGCCGTGAACAGAGCGGCGACGACCCGCGCCTGCGCGAACTGCAGGACAGCTCGCGCGACGAACTCGAGAGCCAGCGCTTCAGCCAATTGTTGGTGCAGGTGGAGATGCGCCTCGCTGGCCTCGACCAGAGTACACAACTGGCCAACTTCGACGCCCAGCTCCCGACCCTGCAGCGCCTCGCCACCTTCAACCTCTCACGCCCCTTCACCAATCGCCTATTCAACCGCTATGCGAATGTCTTCGACGCCGAGCTCGGGCGGCTGGTGGAGGCCGGCGCGCTGGAGCCCGCCGAGCGACTACTCGCCACCCACGCTGGCGCCCTGCCGGTACGCACCCTGCTGCACTGGCGCCTCACCCTGCTCAGTGAACAGCGTAAGCGCGAACTCACCCCACTGAACGCCGATGCCGCCAGCGCCCAGGAGGAGCTGGATGCCATCCGCGAACTGCTCACCCAGGACGACAGCCGTCGCGAGTGGGAGTACGCCCTGTTCGGCCACTACCGCAACTACCTTATCGCCGCCGGTAGCGAGGCGGCCATCTCCCAACTCCAGACCGAGCTGAGCGGCGTACTGGAGCAGAAGCTCGATCTGGCACTCAATCAAAACCGCTTCCTAGAGGCGCGCCGCCTGCTCGACCGCCAGCTCCGCCTAGTGCCCAATCTCGAAGGGATCGGCGCCAAACAGCAGCGTGTCCACCTGGCCGAGCAGGCCTATCAGGCACAGCAGCGCGAGAAGGAGCGTCAGGCACGCATCCTCGGCCTACAGCAGACCCTGCTGGCGCAGACCCAGGCCAATACCCTGCGCGAGGCGCGCGAGACCCTCGCCACCCTCAGCCACGAACTGCCCGCCGACGACCCCTTCATCACCGACACCGCCCCCAAGGCGATCGCCGCGGCCTACCTGCGCCTGGCCCAGGCGGCCAACCGCAGCGGCAACTACGAGAGCGCCCTGGGGCTGGTCAACGCGGCACGTGACTACGACGCACAGACCGAGGGACTCGCCACCCTGGAGGCACAGGTGCAGCGCCGCCTGGCCCTGCAACAGATGGTCGACGGGGTGCTCGCCGGCACCCCCGCCAACGAACTCCAGGCACGCCTCACGCAGCTGCGTGGCGAGTATGGCAACGAGCTGCTCAACACCCTCGATTCCCAGCTGGAGGCACGCATCCTCGCCCTCGCCTCCAACGAGCTACGCGCCGCCCACCGCGCCCGAACCCTGGCGCGCGAGGTACTGCCGCAAGGTCGGCGCCTCGCCGCGCTCGACCTGCCGCCCCTGCCCACCCCGTCACGCTACGCCTCGGTGGGACTGGAGGCGCTGCTCGATGGGCGCCTGAGCGCGGCTCAACAGCAGCTCGACCTGGCCCTGGCGAATGAACCCCGTCACAGCGAGACCACCCAGTTGCGCGAGCGCCTGGAGCGGCGCGTCGGCGAGGCGCAACGCCACTACCAGGCCTACCGTAGCGCCCTCGCCACCTTCACCTTCGACCAGGCCGAACAGGCCCTGGTCAAGGCACAGCAGGTGTGGCGCGACAACCCCGAGTATCAGCGCCAGGCCGAACGCTTGAGCGCCCTGCAGCGCCAGATCGAAGCTGGGGCCAAACCGTGTGAAGAGCGCTTCGCCGGCTATGGCAACCAGAGCCGCGCCAGCTGCTTCGACATCGTCGGCGCACAGCGTCAGCGTGGCCCGAGCCTGGTGGTCGTCCCCGCTGGCGGCGGCAACCCCACCCCCTTCGCCGTGGGCAAGTATGAGATCAGTGTCGCGGACTACCGCCTCTACTGCACCGACACTAAGCGCTGCAACACCCCCGGCAGCGACGAGCTACCCGCCACCGGTCTCAGCCTGGCGCAGGCCCAGGCCTATGTGGAGTGGCTCTCTGAGCGCAGTGGTCAGCGCTACCGCCTACCCACGCCGCGCGAGTGGCGCCACGCCGCCAGCGCTGGCGGCAACGAGGGCAACAGCGACTACAACTGCAACTTCCGCATCGGTGGCCAGCAGGTCAAGGGCCAGAGCCTGCTGCCGGTCACCTCGGGCAAGGCCAACAGTTGGGGTCTGGTCAACTACGTCGGGAATGCCGCCGAACTGGCCGTACAAGACAACAGCCCGAAGCTCCTGGGCGGCAGTTATCTCGACCGCATGTCGAGCTGCTCGGTCAACCTGTCCATCAACTATGACGACAGCCGCAAGCCGGTCACCGGCCTGCGTGTGGTCCGCAACCTGGGCTACTGAACCACCTATGTCCGCGACCTGTAAACAGTGCTCTCCCCTGCGCATCCTGGCCCTCAAAGCCGCCTACAACCAGATGCCGCAGAACGAGTATCGCCACGCCCGTCGCAAGCTGCTGACGGCGATCCAAAACGGCGAAATCTCCCCCGAGGAGATGAACCCCAACCGCAGCCGCCACCACCTGCCCAACGCCCTCGCGCCGCGCTCCAACCGCCCGCTGCTACTTAGCGCTGCAGGTGGGGTGCTGGCCCTCGCCATCGGTGCGGTGCTGCTGCTCGGCAGTCGCCAACCTGAGACGCAGGAGGTGCAACCCCCGGCCCCGGTGGTCAACCCCAAGGCGATCTCCCCACTCGGCCTCTCGGTGCGGGTCCTGCTCGACAACCACCGTTGGGAGGTCGAGCACGTCAGCCGCCTCATCGCCCAGTGGCGCGCCGCCGGGACCGAGGAGCGCGTCGAGTGGCGCGGCAGGCTCGAATACCGCAAGCTGCGCGACCGTATCGACATGAAAATGAAGGAGCTGGAGGCGCTCAGCGACCTCTCCGGCGAGGAGCAGGCGCTCAACACCGACCTGCTGCTGGAGCTGCGTCGGCTCAAGAGCACGCTGGATCAGTAGCGCACACAGAGACACCGGTGGGTGTTCGGCCGGGTCGGCCCTCACGCACCGGTGGGCGGTTCAGCGGGGATGGTTAGGTCGGGATAGCCCCGACCGCGGCGGCACAGCCCGGGCTCAGCCGCGCACGCTGTGGAAGAAGAAGTAGACCAGGTTTTCGTTGCCGCTGGTGACCGGCTCGCCCAGGCAGATGGTGCCGTGGCCGGTGATGGGCAACTCCTCACGACGGATGAAGATCTCCTTGCCATCGTCCAGACGCACGTAGGTGCCGTTGGTACTCTGGTCGATCAGCACCGCCTTGCCCCGACGGAACTCGACCTTGGCGTGTTGGCGCGAGGCCAACTTGCTATCCACCATCAGGTCGCAGGTACTACCGCGCCCGATAGTAAATCCACCGCCATTGGGCTTGAGTTCGAACTCCTTGTCCCTGTGGCTGATGCGCAGCATCTGCGCCATGGTCTCGGTACCGCCGATGGCGCCGATACCGACCATGCGGGTCACGTCGTCCTGCTCCCACAGCACCTCGTAGATCGAGATCGCCTCCTGCTTGCCCTTCACCTCGGCGCGGTCGTACTCACGGGTAATGGCCGCCAGATCGGGGGCGAGACGCGCCACGGTCTGGCTGGTGGTGATGGTCTGGCGGGCCTTGGCGTAGCCGGCCATACGTGCCGCCACGTTCACCGCGTCGCCGAACACATCGCCCTCCTCAAGGATAGTCGGGCCATAGTGGATGCCGATGCGCACACTCATCGGCACCTCCTGACTGACCGACTCCAGCTCCATCACCTCGTGGATATTGCACGCGGCCTTGACCGCGCCGTCGGCACTGCTGAAGCGGCACATGATCTCGTCACCGATGGTCTTGATCACCACGCCGCCGTAACGGGAGGTGATGTTGGCCATCTGCGCGAGCACCTGGGCGATGAGCTCCTGGGCCCGTTGGTCACCGAGTTGTTCATACAGTCGCGTGCTACCGGAGACATCGGCGAACATCACGGCACACTCGAATTGATTCTCTTCAGTCATGCTACTCCCGGTGACCATCCTATTCGACTAACTCCGCCGGAAGGCGAGGCCGCTCGTCCTCTTCTTGGCGTTGATCGCTGGCGATCCTGATGCCGATCCCATCGATGGAGAAGAGCGAGAAGTCGGTATTGAACAGCGCCGCATCGACATACCCTATGGCCCCTCGACCCAGGGTCTGGGCGCGCTGCGCGGCGGCGGTGCGATTGGCGGAGACGTTGATGTAGCCCCCCCCGGCATCCTCCACACGCACGTTGGCACTGAGTACCGGATAGGTGGCGATGTAGGCGTTCTGAGTATAACGCAGGATCACCTCACCAAGGGTATCACTATGTAGGTTGAACGGCTGGATATAGCTCAAACCGATGTTCAGCGCCGCATCCAGGGTCACCGAGTTGGCCCGCACGCTGGGGGTGAGCGCGATCAAACTGGTGAGATTCTCCGTTTGGCTAGTGAGTAGCACCTGTCCACTACCGCCCCCGCTGACGCCGTACCCCGCATCGATATACGAGACCGTGAGGCGGTCACGGGCGCGGTAGTCGATGGTGCCCCCGACACTGCCGGTGAGGGCATCGGCGCCCATGCTCAGCGCCCCCCCCTGGGCGCGCAAGAGGAAGTTGGCGGCACCCGCCGTACGCAGGGCGGAGCGCTGCATCAGGGCCCCGGCGGCCGTGAGATCGACCATGCCGTTACCACTGACAATGCCGCCACTCAGGGTCATGTCGCCGCTGCCGGTGGTGGCGACGACCAGATCGCCCTGGGCGCTGACCGTGCCCAGGGTGAGGTCGCTGGCAGCAAATTGCAGCCGGGCATCACCGCCACTGCTCAACACATCGAGCTGGGTGCTACCGACGGCGCCGCTCGGGTAGCCGACGGCGAACTGCTGGTCATAGTCGAGCACTCCACCACTCTGCAGCCGCGTCAGGGTCACGCTGGATGCCGCCGGGGCGTTGTTGAGATAGAGGTCCTGTGCCGCCACCGCGTCCAAATTCGCCGTGGCCACGGCCAGTGGGGTGGTGGCACTACCGATGTCGCCGCCAGCGCTGAGGCTCAACGTCTGCGCACTCACCTGCGCACCAGACTGGCCACGCAGGTGGTTGGCGCTCACCAGGCTCACCTGGCTACCGCTGAGCAGCCCGGTCAGGGTCAGGTCGGCGCCGCTGACGACGCTCAGCGCCGCCGTAGTGGAGGCCCCCTCCAGGGTCAGGGTATCGAGCGAGGCAAGGCTCACCGCGCCGCTGCCGCCCGCGAGGAGGACCCGCCCCCCCGCCAGGGTCAGCGCGTGATCGAGGCCGACCCCCTGCCCGGCGCTGACACTCAGGCGGTGGCCACTGGGCAGGGTCAGGGTCTCGCCCCCCACCACCCGTACCGCCCCCAAGGTGGCCAGGGCCAGGTCGTAGTCGGCCGCGCTCAGGTCGAAGGCGCTGGCACCGAGCTGGATCTCACCACTCTGTGTCACGCCCCCCAGGGTGAGGTCGGGGGTCTCGATGCGTAACAGCTCCGCCTCACTGATCGAGAGCGCACCCAGCTGGGTGCCGAGTGCCAGGGTCGCCCCGTCATAGGCGGCGAGGGTGAGGCCCGCGTCGGCCTGCAGCATCCCCTCCAGGGCGAGGTCGCCTAGGCCCAACACGCCCGCCCCCTGCACCATCAGTTTGAGTGCGGTCGGCACACTCAACAGGCCGTCGACGTCGAGCTGCAGGTCACCGGCCACATCGAGCTGGCTGACGAGGCTCAGGTCGCCCGTGTTGAGACCATAGAGGGAGCCACCGAGGTGACCCCCGATCCGCCCTACCGCCATCTGCAGTGGCGCGTCATTCGCCCCCATGTCGCCGCTGATGGTCAGGTTCAACTGGTCGGCGGCGAGCTGCGTCCCGCTACCACTGGCGACGACGGAGTCGGCGACCAGGGTCACCGTCCCGGCCCCGTTGAGTCCACCGAGGGTCAGCGCACTGGCGTAGAGCAACAGGTCGTCGGCGAAGAGGGCCGTGTCGCTGAACACCGCCCCCGCGTTGGCGCTGCTGCCGAGCACGATACGAGAAAATCCGGGGGCGAGGGCCGCGAGGTCCGTGTCGCTCAGGTCGAGGGCATCGACCTGAGCGCTGCCGAAGCCGAGGGCGAGACGGCGTCCCACGCTCTGCGGGGTGATGACCAGCTCACCGCCCCCCACCAGGCTGGCGCTGCCACCGGTGAAGTCGAGGGTATCGGCGCTGTAGCGCTGTTCGCCCAGGGTGCGCACCCCGGCCAGACTGAGGCTCGCCCCCTGCGCCTCCAGGCTGCTGAGCGCCACGCTCGAACCGAGACCGGCGCTGGCCACAATGGCACCGCCGTCGGCCAGCAGGGTGAGGCGCTGGGCCCCATCCAGCGGACCACCGATAGTGATGTCGCCACCGGCACTGCTCAGGGTGATATCGGCGCCGAGCTGCACGCTACCGCCGAGCACCATCGCCCCGCCCAGGGTGGAGAGCGCCGCGTTGAGGGTGAGGCTACCGCTGCCATCGCGCAGCAGGCTCTGCGCCTCGATGCTCGCCCCGGCCGCCTGCACGCTGGTGCCGCTGTCGCTCAGGCTAAAGTGGCCAGAGACCTGGAGTGGGGCGTCGAACAGGTAGTCACGCCCAGTGAGCGCCAGATAGGCCACCTCGACCCCGGCGCTGAAGTGGGTGGTGCCACTCCCGGCCAGCTGGGTCACCCCACCACTGAGCAGCAGGCTGTCGAAACTCAGATCGCCGCTCGACACGATCAGCAGGTCGCTCAGGCCATTGCTGCCCGCCCCACTCTCCAACGAGCGCAGCGGCCCGAGGTGGATCGCCCCGCTGCCGCTGGCCAGTGTAAGGTGCTCACCGAGCCCGCCGTCGACGCCGTGGGTCAGACCGACCAGCGTGATGGCCCCATCCCCGGCCTGGCTGTCGATACGCACCTGCGCACCGTCGGCGATGACCGTCTCGCCGCCGATGCGGATCGCCCCGGCGCTGGTCACATCGGCCCCCAACTGCACATCACCGGCGATCTGGATGCCCAGCGCGGCCGCCAGGGGGGCCGCGCTGGCCTGCACCAGGGTGCCCTGATTGTCGACCGAGAGGGCACCGCTGGCGCTGAAGGCCTGCTCCAGGCTGAAGGCCACACCACTGAGCGTGGCGCTGCCTAGGCTGACACCCTCGGTGAAACGGGTGGTGAGGGTGCCACTGTCGCTCTGCACCAGGTCGCCGAGCAGGTCGATGGCACCGTAGAGTACCTCGCCCGCTTGGCGCACCTCCACCCGCCCGAGGCCGCCGCTCACGGCGCCGCTGGGGGTGGCCGCCAGTGCACCGAGGGTGAGGCGACGCTGGCCGCTGTCGAGGGTCAACTGCTCCTCGACCCCGGCACCGGTGCCACTCACCTGGCCGAGCAGGTTCATCTCACCGTTCAGGGTGGTGAGGCTGAGGTCGGCCCCCTCGCGCAGTTGCAGCGCCCCCTCCAGGGTCAACGCCCCGCTGGTCACGCGCAGGTCACCACCGAGCAGGGCATCGGCGACGATCTGTAGCGCCCCGCCGCTCTGCAGGGAGGCCCCCAGGGCACTCTCCACCTGGGTCGCGTGCAATACGCCCTGAGCGCCGATGGTCACCGGGGCGTCGAACAGCAGGCGCTCGCTGGTGAGGTCCAGACTGCCCACCGCGAGGGTGGCGGTGTAGTGGCTGGTGCCCCCCTGCCCCTGGGTCAGGGCGCCGCTGAGTGCCACCGGGCCGAGCTGCGCATCGCCACTCGACTCGATCGTGAGGCTGCTCAAGCCACGACTATCGGCCACACCCGCCGCGCCGCTCACCGCGGCGAGGGTCAGCGCGCCGCTGCCGCTATCGAGGGTGAGCTGCTCCGCCACCCCACCACTGCTCCCGGCCACCGCACCGTTGAGGGTGAGGCGCCCACCGTTACTCTCCAGGCGCAGCGCACGCCCCTCGGCGAGGGTGAAATCACCCTTCACCAGCAGGTCGCCGCCCTGGGTCGAGAGGTCGGCGGCCGCCAGCACATCCCCCTGGAGGGTGATGCCGGTGGCCGCGCTGAGGGTCGCCCCGGCGAGGGTAGTGAGCAGCCCGGAGTGGTCACTACTGAGGGTGGTGCTCGCCTCCAACGGGGCGGCAATGAGCAGGTCGACCCCGCGCAGGGCCACACTGCCCGCGTGCACCACCCCGCCGAGGGTGGTGGTGCCGGTGGCCGCCGTGGTCTGACGCAGGGCGCCGGTGATGCCCACCTCGCTCAGGGTCAGGGCGTGGCTGGCGGTGAAGGTGAGGTCGGTCAGGCCGCTGCTGTCGGCCACCCCGGCGGCACCACTGACCCGCGCCAGGGTGATGTCCCCCGTCCCGGCGTTCAGGGTGAGCGCCTCGCTGGCCCCACCGGCGGTGCCGCGCAATTCGCCGAGCTGGATAGCGCCGCCCGCACTGTTCAGACCCACCACGGCCCCGTCCGCCAGGCGCAGCCCCTGGGTCAGACGGATATCGCCACCGGCGCTGGCGAGGTCGGCACCGATCACCAGCGCCCCCGTGGCGAAGAGGCCGTTGGCGGCGCTGAGTGTGGCCCCCGTCTGCGTGGTGAGGGTGCCGCTGTGGGCCAGGGTAAGGGTATCGGCGAGGAGCATGGGGGCGCCGATCAGGTAGTCGGTACCGCTCAGGGTCGCACTACCGGCCTGCACCGCCCCCTGCAGTTGGGTCAGGGCGCTACCGGCGAGGCGCAGCGCGCCACTGATGCGGATGGTATCGAGTTGCACACTCCCGGCGCTCTCCACGCTGAGGTCGGTGAGCCCCTGGGTACTGATCGCCCCCGCCGCACCGCTGACCGGCCCGAGGCTGAGGCTGCCACTACCGGCCGCCAGGGTGAGCTGCTCCGGCGTGCCGTCGAGGCTGCCGCTGACGGCGGCGAGGGCGAGCAGCCCACCGGCGCTGTCGATGCGCACCGAGTCGGTGAGGACCAGTGTGTCCTCGACCACCAGCGCCTCGCCCTGGGTCGAGAGGTCGGCCGCGCTGGTGATGGTCCCGCCGCCCCGCAGGGTCAGCTCACCGGCGGCGCTGACCTGGGTGCCGCTCAGGGTCAGGCTGTGACCGGCGTTCACCTCGATGGGGGCGTGGTTGGTGGTGACCAGGTCACCACTGATATCGATATCCGCCGCGCTCAGGCGCACCGCACCGGTGGCATCGACCTGGGTCAGGCTGAGGCTGTCGCCCTGGGCGGTGAGACCCGCCAGCGGGTGCGTGGCCCCCAGGCTCGCGGTGACGCGGATCGCCCCGGGGGCGCTCAGGTCGAGGGCGTAGGCCCCATCGACAGCGCTGCTGAGGGTCAGGTCGGCACCACTTGCGAGGGCACTCGCCCCCTGCAGGGTGAGGGTGCCGTTGAGGATCAGGTCGCCACCCTCGGCCACCAGCTCACCGGCGAGGGCCACGGCGCCATCGATGGCATCGAGTTGCAGGGCGTGCACGTCGCCGAGCTGTAGGTTGGCGGCGCGCAGCCCCAACTGGCCGATGGCGGCCACCATGCCGATGGCGCTATCGCGCGCGTAGAGGGTGCCGCTGCCGGCATCCAGCGTCAGGCGGGTGTCGCTACCGGGGTCGTCGAGGGTCACACGGCCCAGGCGGATCGCCCCCCCTTGGGTGGCTAGACGCAGGGCGTCGCCGCGGCCGTCGAGGCTGATCGACGACAGCGTGCTGAGGTCCAGCGCGCCACTGGCGAGGCTCACAGAGCCCTGTAACGAGAGCGTGCCACTGGCCCCATCGCTGGCCAGGCTCACCAGGTCGAGGTCACCGAACAGGGTCAGGGCGTCGTCGACGTTGAGGTCGAGCTGGTTCACCCCACTGATGGCACCGAGGGTCACCGGACTGCTGTTGGCACCGCTGGCGGCGTCGATGCGCAGGCTGTAGCCAGCACCGACGAGGGGGGCACCGGAGAGGTCCAGCCCCCCGTCACCGCCGCCCACCGCCAGGGTCAGGTCGCGCTCCAGGGTGACACTGCTCCCGCTGAAGCCCTGGCGCATGGCGTAGAGGTCACCGGCGAGGCGCAGGGCACCGCCGCTGAAGTCGAAGGCGCTGAGCGGGTTGGCCACGCTGCCGACACTGCCGAGTGTGGTGAGGGCCCCCGCCTGATTGCGCAGGCTGAGGGCGGCATCCTCGTCGGCGGCGCGCAGGCGCGTGGCGCCAAGGCGCAGGTCGCCGCTGCCGCTGCTGGCGTCGAGGGTGCGGGCGCCGTGCAGGTCCATCTCCACGAGGCCGCTGTAGACCTGCTGGGCGGCATAGAGGTCGCCGTAGAGGTGCGCCGTGCCGCCGCTCAGGGTGAGGCTGGCGAGTGGCAGGCCGAGGCTACCCACACTCGCCAGGGTGAGCGTGTCGCTGCTGGTGGCCACCAGCTGCAGCGAGGCGTTGGCGCTGGTGGCCAGCAGTGGGGTGGCGCGGAGGTCGATGTCACCGCGACCACTGCTGGCATCGAGGCGGCGGTTGCCGCTGATCGTGAGGCCCTGGGTCAGCCCGGCGAGGCCGAGACGGTCGGCGTAGAGGTCGCCGCCGAGGATTAGCTGCTGGCCCTGCACGTCGAGGGCGTCGAGGGCGGCGCCAGCGGCACCGACCTGGCCCAGTTCGAGCACAGTGGCGGCACTCAGGCTCAGGCGGGTATCGCCCCCCGCGTCATGCACATCGGCCAGACGCACTGCTCCGAGGCTACTCTTGAGCAGCAGGGTGTCGCCGCTGCCGACCAGCTCGATGCCACTGGCCTGGCTGAGGTCCAGGTCACCCTGGGCCACACTCAGGCTACCGGCGAGACGCAGCGCGCCGCTGAGGGTATTACTCACCAGCTGCTGTAGCTGGGCATCACCGACGAGACTGAGACCATCGTCCAGCGCGAGGGTCAGGGTGCCGATGCCGACCATCGTCCCCAGCGCGGTGGTGTGGAGGAGCAGTGGGTCGTCGGCCAGCAGGGTGAGGTCATGGCCCCCCCCCACGATCTGCGTGGCGGCCAGGTCGAGGCTACCGGCGCCGCTGTCGAGGTCGAGGGTCACCGCCGCCCCGAGGGTCAGCAGGGCCAGGGCGCGCGCATCGAGTCCAGCGCTATAGATGTCGCCGTCCAGGGTCGCCGCACCCGCCGCCAGGGTCACCTGGGCGAAGGGCTCGGCGCTGCTGCCGAGCTGGTGGATGAGCAGGCGATCGGCGCTGCGCGCCACCAGACTCAGTCGACTACCGGGGGGGCTGGCGGTGAGGGTCAGGCCGCTCAGGTCGATGTCGCCCGGGCCGCTGCTGGCATCGAACAGGGTATCGCCCACCAGGGTGAGGCTGCCGGAGCCCTGAAACCGCTGCGCGGCGGCGTACAGGTCGCCGCCCACCGTCAGCGCGCCACCGCTCAGGCTCAGGGCGGCAAGCGGTACGCCAGCGCTGCCGATGGCGGCGACGCGGATGGCATCGGTGGCACCCGCGCGCAGGGTGAGCCCCATGCCGCTCGCGCCCGCCACGAGGGCCGAACCGCTCAGGTCGATGGCACCGCTCCCGCTGTCGGCGACCAGCGTCCGGCTGGCGTCGATGAGGATCCCCCCCTCGCGTCCACTCAGGTCGATGGCATCGGCGTAGAGGTCGCCGCCGAGGGTGAGCAGCCCATCACTGGCCGCCGTACCGTCGACCCACAGGGCATCGAGTGCGGCACCGCTGGCACCGACCGCCGCCAGGGTGACACGCCCGCCACCGGCGTCGATGCGCAGGGTGCTGTCGCCACCGGGGTCGACCACCGGGGTGCCGCTCAGGTCGATGGCCCCCCCGGCACTCAACAGCGCCACCTGGTCGCCGCTACCGCTCAACACCACGCGGTCGAGGGGTGTGAGGTCGATGCCCGCATCGCCACTCAGGCTGCCGCGTAGTCGCAACTCGCCGCGCAGCCCATCCAGCGCCAACTGCCCCGCCGCCAACAGCCCCCCCTCCAGTCCCAGGTCGACACCGTCGTCGGCGTTGATGTCGAGCCGCCCGAGCCCCTCCGCCGCACCCAGGGTGAGCGGGCTGAGGTTGCCACCGCTGGCGAGCTGCAGGGTGAGGTCGTGGCCGGCACCGTGCAGGCGGCTACCGGCGAGGTAGATACCGCCAGCGCCCGCATCCGCGTCCAGGGTAAGGGAGGTGGCGAGGGTCAGGTCGCCCACCGCGCTGAAATCTTGAGCATTGGCGTAGATGTCTCCCGCCAGGGTGGCACTGGCGCCGCGCAGGGTGAGCGCCGCCAGCTCGGCACCGGCGGCGCCGACCCGACCGAGGGCGATGGCCCCGCCGCTGGCGTCGAGGGTGAGCGTCGCCCCCGGCGCACTGCGCACCAGGCTGGCGGGCAGGGCGATACCGCCACTACCGGCACTGAGGGTGCGCGTCCCCACCAGGGTCACCCCACCGGCGCGACTCAGGTCGATGGCGCTGGCGCTGAGGTCGCCGCGCAGGGTCACCCCTTGGGCGGTGACGCTCAGGGCGCCCACGTGGCTGTTGAGTCCCACCTCACCCAGGTCGAGCTGGGCGCTACCACTGAGGGAGAGGGTCACTGCCCCGGCCACCTCAAGTGGGGCGCTAAAGCGCAGGTCGCCCGTGTGGCTGAGCGTCAGGTCACCGCCGAGCTGGTCGAGACGGGTCACCTCCAGCGAGGTGGCACTGCTCTTGAGCGACACCGCGCCACTGCCACTATTGCCCACGGCGAGACGGGCGATGCTGTGGCTACCACTCAGGGCGATGCCGTCGACACTGTCGAGGGTGAGGGTCTGGGCCGTCACCCGCCCCGTCCCAACGAGGCGTTCGGCCTGCAGCTGCAGGGTGCCGGCGTCCGCCGCGTAGTTGCTGTCGAGCCGCAGCAGACCACTGGCACTCAGCAGGCTGGCGCCACCCTTGGCGCTGAGGGTTCCGCCCAGGGTCAGGTCGCCGAGCACGTCGAGCTGCAGGGTGCCGCCACTGGCGCCGATCAGACGCTCTACCACCAGCGCGCCGCTATTACTCAGGCGCACATCGCCCGAGCCACTGTTCTGCAGCCAGAGGCGACTGACCGTGCTGTTGTCCAAGGTGATGCCACGCTGGCCGGTGAGGAGCAGGCGCTCGGCGACCACCGTGCCGCTGTTCTGACTCAGGGCAGCACCACTGGTGAGCGCGAGGTCGGCACCGCTGGCGAGCAGGTCGCCATCCAGATTGAGGTCACCGGCGTGGTTGAGGGTGACGCTGCCGCCGCCACTCTGGCTCAGCGCGGTCACGCTCAGGGCGGTGTCGTTGAGGGTACGCAGGGTGAGGGTGCCGGCGAGGTTGGTCAGTGCCACCTGGTCGAGGCGGTTGCTACCACTCAGGGTGGCGCCGTTGCCAGTGGCGAGGGTCAGGCCGTGGGCAGTGATGCCGGCACTGCCCTGGGTCACCCCACCGCTCACCGCGATCTGTGCCGTACCACCGACGAGTGAGAGGGCACCTACCAGTTGCAGGTCGCCGAGCAGGCTCAGGTCGAGGGACGAACCACTCGCCAGGGTGACGCTGCCGAGGCTGAGCGTTTGGGTATTGTGCAGCTGGTTGCTGGCCAGTAGGTTGTTGCGCAGGGTGAGCGCGGCGAGGTGATTATCCTGGGTCAACGCCAGGTCACCGGCGGCGGTGATGGCCAGGCTGGTGGCACTGAGCACGCCGCCGCGCTGGGTGATACCGGCGCCGCTGGTGAGGGTGATCTGGGGCGCACTGAGGTCGTGGTCGAGCAGGAGTGCGGCACCGCTCTTGAGGCTCAATGCGCCGCTGGCGCTGAGTGCCCCGGCGCTGCTCAGGTCACCAGCGCCGCTGAAGGTGAGGCTCGCGGCGCTCAGGTCGCCGACCGGCAGGGTGAGTTGACCACCGGCCCGCACCGCGACCAGGGCATCCGCCGTCAACTGCAGGCTGGTGAGGGTGAGGTCACCACTGGCGAGCAGGTCGACCCCGGCCAGCCCCGTCCCCTGCCCCAGGCTCAGTTGGCTGGCGCCGGTGATGCGCAGGGGGGTGGCACTACTACCCAGCGCACCACTGCCGGCATGGGTCTGTAGACGGATGTCGGCGGCACTGAGATAGCCGCTGCCCAGGATCGCCCCGCTCCCCCCGGTGTCGAGGTCGAGCACACCGGCCTCCACGCGCACGGCGCCGGTGAGGGTGATAGCGCCGAGGTTGTCCAGCTCGACCAGGCTGCCGCTCGCCCCGACCAGGCTGGTGAGCGTGACCGCCCCCTGGTTGGCGATGCGCAGGTCGCCGCTGGTGCGGTTGGTGGCCTGCAGCGAGGCCACCTGCTGGCTCCCCAGGCGCAGGTCGATACCCTGATTGGCGCTCAGTGCGAGGGTGCTCGTAGTGATCCCCCCGCCACTCTGGGTGATCGCGCCACTGGCCCCCAGGGTGACCCCGTCACGGGCTTCGAGTCGGCCCGCGAGCAGGATATCCCCCGTATGGTTCAGCACGAGCGTCCCCTGGTCGACCTGGAGGTCACCGACGCTGAGTGTGGCGCTGTTGCTGCGCAGCTCCAGGCTACCGTCGGTGACCTGGCCGCTGAGCGTGTCGATGAGGTTGTAGCGCTTGAGGCTCACCGCCCCACCGGCGTCGAGGGTGAGGCTCGGCGCGCTCAGGCTGCCACCCCCCTGGACGATACCGGCACCGCCGCTGAGGGCGATCTCACTGCCGGCGTAGAGGCCGTGGTCGAGCGTGAGCCAGCCGCTGGCGGCGAGGGTGATCCGCGCACGGCTGATCAGACTGCCGCCGGTGGTGAGGTCGGCGGCACGGATGGTCAGGTCGGCGCTGCCGGTATCGAGGCCCTGTCCCGGCAGCTGTAGGTTGCCACTCACGCTCAGGTCGAGGGGGGCGTCACTGGCCAAATAGAGGGTGTCGATGGTCAGGTCGCCGCTGTGCAGCAGGGCGACACCCTGCACGCCGACGGGACGACCGATGGCCAGGCTCGCGGCCTGGGTAGCGAGTGGTGTGGCGCTGCTGCCCACGGCGCCGGTACCGGTCAGGGTCTGCAGCTCCAGGCGCGCGGCGCGCAGCTGGCCGGTGCCGCCGATCGCGCCGCTGCCGCCGCTGTCGAGACGCAGCGTCCCGCTGCTCTGCGTGAGACCGGCCACCTGGATCGCCCCCTGGTTGCGCAGCTCGATGAGCCCACCGCCGCTGAGGTCGTCGAGGGTGATGTCGGCGGCGTTACGCAGGTTCAGCGCCCCCCCCACTTGACCGGCGAGGGTGCCGATGCGGTTGGCGTTGGCCAGGGTGGCGTCGGCGCCCACATCGAGGTCGAGGCGCCCCACCTGCAGCGTACCGGCACGCTGCTCCAGGCCACCACCGGCGCTCAGGGTGAGGGTACCGCTGGTGCTCAGGTCACCGGCCAGCTCCAGGGCGTCGGCGGCGCTGAGGCTCAGGTCGCCGCTGTCGCTACTCAGACGACCGATGTTGATGAGGTCGCCGCGCGCGGCGCCGTCGCTGCCAGCGCGCAGGGTGAGCGTGCCCCCACCGCTGGCGCGGATGGCGTTATCGGCGTTGTCGAAGTCGATGCCGCCACTGCCGTCGCTGAGGCTGTTGCGCGTCTCCAGCACCAGATTGACACCGGCGGCCAGGTCGAGGCTACCGTCGTCGCCCTGACTCAGGTCGGCGATGGTGAGGCTACGCCCCGCCTGCAGGGTGATGGTACCGGCGCTCACCGCCTCCAACGCCGCGAGCGAGACACTCTCACTGCTGCCCCCCTCGGCCAGCGCCAACCAGAGGTCGGCGAGCTCGACCGAGCCGTCCAGGCTGCCAGCGGCGCCGGGGGTGATGGTCAGGTCGCGCGGGTCGAGCAGCAGACGACCATCCGCCCCTTGGGTACCGTCGAGTGAGACGCTACCGGTGAAACCGAGCACACCGGCACTGGAGGTCTCGACCCAACCGCCGGTGGCGCCGCTCACGTCGGCATGGCCGGCGAAGCGGGTCGCCACATCGGACCAGACCACGATGGAGCCCCCCTGCCCCGCCACGGCGGAGGCGTCGAGGCGGACACCGCTGTCGACCAGGGTGTAGTCGGCGCGGCTCAGCTCGCCCCCTTGGTAGTCACCGCCGATGCGGATCACCCCCCCCGCCTGCGCCGCCGACACGTCCACGCGCGTGGCGTCGAGCAGCGCCACCCGCGCACCGAGCAGTGTGACCTCCCCCCCGTCGGCCTGCAGCTCCGCCCCCTGCAGCAGCAGGTCGCCCTGCGCCTCGGCGACGATCACCGCCCCCGCCCCGCCGAGCAGCGAACCGGTGAGTTGCAGCGTCGCGCCCTGTAGGTCGATTCGGCTCGTGGCGACGAGGCTACCACCCTGGTCGAGCTGGGCGCCGCTGAGGTAGACCTCGCCCCCGCGCGCTTCGATCCGACTGGCACGCACCAACCCCTGGTTGTTCACCGCCCCGGCCATGGGGTCGCCGCCCAGGCGCACACTCCCCCCCTCGGCGACGATCTGGCCACTGTTGGTCGCGCGCACCGATGCCGCGTCGAGGGCCACCAGCAGCAGCTGGTCACCGGCGAGGTCGAGCAGCAACTGCTCGCCACCGGAGAGGGTCACATCGCCCATCTGGCTGTGCAGTTGCCCGGTGTTGACCACCTCGCCACCGAGCAGGGTGATGCCCCCGGCCCCGGCATGGATCTCGCCCCGATTCTCCACCAGACCACTGCCCACCAGGCGCAGACGGTCGGCCAGGGCCTCGCCGTCGAGCGCCATGCCCGCCGCCACCAGCCCCCCCACATCGAGGCGCGCGCTGGCGCCGAAGAGGATGCCGTTGGGGTTGAGCAGGAAGATGCGCCCGTTGGCGCTGAGGCTGCCGAGGATGGTGCTGGGGTTGGCGTCGAGGATGCGGTTGAGGGCGACGGCGTCGGCGCTCGGTTGGATGAACTGTACGTGCTCACCGTTGGCCAGGTTGAAGCTGCGCCAGTCGATGGCCAGGCGCGCGCTCTGCTGCACGATGGTGGTGGTGAGCCCGGTCTGCTCGATGGTGCCACTACCGCCACTGACTGTGCCCCCCTCGGGGGCGGCGTGCAGGGACCCGGCGCCGAGGGCGGGGGTGAGTAGCAGCATGCGCAGCAGGGCGCTGAGCGGGTGGGGGCGGTTAGGATGGGTCTGGGTCATGCTGCGCTCTCCGTCCGGTGGGGCCGACGGCTCGGGTATTTAGAAGGAGTAGTCGATCATCAGGTAGTACTGCGGGTTGCGGTCGTTGCTCGGCTCGCCGTCGCCAAGGGGCGCGGAGAGGTCGAAACGCACCTGCAGGGTGTCGGGGATGAGCAGCTGCGCGGCCACGCCGGCACCGTAGAGCCGCACCGGCTCGCGTTCGTCCACCAGCGGGTCACTGGCCTTGCCGTAAGCGGCGTCGAAGGTCAGGGCGAGTTGGAAGATCTCGCCCCAACTGCGCCCGCCGAAGGCGGGGCGTTCGGCGAAGCCGGGGGCGTTGAAGTTCCAGTCGAGACCCAGATAGAGGCTCTGGTCGCGCAGGTACTCGGCCACCGGATAGGCGCGCACGCTGCCGGGACCACCGAGGCTGCTCTGCTCCAGCGAGACCAGCGAGTCGGCACTGTAGAGTAGATTGGCGCGCAGCAGCAGGTTCTGCGTGCGTCCAAGGCTCTGGAAGCGCGAGAAGTTGACTACCCACTTGGTGAAGCTGGCCCCGGCGCGCTCGCCGGAGCCGCCGATCCGGCTGGCCATGGGGGCATCACTGGCGTCCATCGCCCCGAGTACACCACCGAGCCCCTGCACCAGACGCACGGAGCCCTGGTTGATGCCGGAGCGGCGGGTGTCGACCTGGTCAAAGCCGAGTTCGAGCGCGAGGTTGGTGAGGCGATCGGTGAAGATCACCGTGCCCACCTGCAGGGTCTCGGCGAACTTGCTGTCGAGGCTCGCCTCGGCGTAGAGGTTGAGCTGGCGGCTGCGCAGGATGTCGTTGCGATAGAAGAGCGAGGCGACGCGGGCGTTGCCGGTGACCTTGAGGTCCTGGAACTCCTGGCCCACCTCGAAGCTGTTCTTACTCACCTCGAAGCCACCGAGGTTGCGCTCGTTCCACAGGTGCATCTGATAACGCAGGCTGCCGTAGGTACTGTTGTCCGGCTGATAGGTCTGCAGCAGGGTGAGGTTGAGCTGGTCGGCTCGGCCGAGCGGGTTGTTGAGCTGGTAGCCGAGGCGTCCACGGTACTCGCCGGTGGAGCCGCTACCGTAGTTGTCGCCGCGCAGGTTGAAGGCGTGGCGTCGCTCACCGGTCACCGCCAGCTGCAGGTCGGTCTCGCCCAAGCGCTCGCCCGCCGCCAGCACGCCAGAGAGGTTGAGCCCGGGGAAGTCGGAGACGCGCAGCAGGGCGCTCTCCAGCTCCGCCTGATTGACCGCCAGGCCACGCAGGTCGTCGAACGGGGCGCTCAGGGTCGCGCTGTCGTAGAGCTGGTTGTCGCGCACCCGTACCTGGGTCAGGCGCCCGGCCATCACCTGGATGGTCACCACCCCGTCGCGCACCATCTGTGCCGGTACGTAGGCCACCGCCACCACCAGCCCGGCGCGGCGGTAGTAGGCGGTCACCGCGTTGGCCACCTCCTGGATCTGCCCCATGGTCAGCGACTCGCGGAACTTCTTGCTGCGGCGCAGCTGTTCGATGAGCGCCGGATAGTCCGCCGCCGGGGTCTCCTCGTCGAGTAGGGTGCGGGCGATGGCGCGGGCATCCTCGCCGCTGAGCCCCTGCAACAGCGACTCGTTGAGCCCCTGGCGCTCGCGCCTGAGCCCCTCGACCAGCTCGCCGAGCGCCTCCAGGGTGATACCCAGTTCGGGCCGCTCCACCACACCGGTAAGGCGGAACGCCGCCACGTGCACGCGCGGCCCCTCCTCCACCCCCAGCGGCCGACGGTAGACGGGTGGGACATCGAGCGCCACGCCCGGGGCCGGTTCGGCGAAGGCGCTGGGGGGGGTCAGCCGCTCGCCCATCTCGGTGGGCGGCGGCAGGACGAGCTCGGCCTGGGCGGTCGTACCGAACAGGGCGAGGAGGGTCAGCAGAGGTAGGCGGCTGGGCGACTTCACCGAATATCCATCTCGTGGCAGGGCGGAGGGGCTATTGGCCCCAGAATAGCAAAACGGCCGCCCCCCCTATAGTGCGGGGGGACGGCCGCTCTCACCCGATCACAATTTTTGACCGGGGGCGTGTGACAAACGGCCTAGAGGGCTCAGAACTCGCCCTTGGCGGCACCCTCGATGAGGGTGTTGAGCGCATCGCGCACACGGATGGCGTTGGCCTTGAGGTCGGCGGGGAGCGGCTTACCGCCGTGGATCAGCAGGTCCAGCTCCATCATCTGCAGCCAGAGGGTGCCGTCCGCGTCCTGCACCAGGGCGATGCGGCAGGGCATGAAGGCGGTGTAGATGTTGTTGTAGTCGGCCATCTGCGCGCCGACGCGGGCGTCGCAGAAGGAGTAGAAGGCGACATAGCGGTAGGGCATCCCGGTCACCGCGCTCACCTGTTTGTAAAAGGGCTGCTCACCGGCGAAGAAGAGGTTGTGCTGCACCGCCAACGACTTGAGCGACTCCACCACCTCATCCGGGGTCAGTCCATCCTGCACACGCACCTGCTTGACCATGGCGCTGGCCGGGTCGAGGTCGCGCATGAAGCGCTCGAAGGCCTGGGTGTAGACCTCTTGAGCGCCGGGGTCGAGACGCTGCATAAAGTTGCTGTACTGCACATAGGCAAACCCGGCCCCGGCCAGGGCGGCCACGCCGAGCAGCGCGAAGGGGATGCTCAGCAGCCCAAACAGACCCAGACCCTTGTTCTCACTCATGCCAGACTCCTCGTGACCACACCGGGGTGTCCTCGGTGCGGCTCTTTGCTTGTTGTTTTGTGGTCGATCACACCCCGGGCGACGGCGGCAACCCCCACCCGTAGGCCCCCGAATCCTAAAGGGAGAGCGGCATGGGGACAACCCCACAACGGGAGATGGGTTGGATGTGGCCGCCCCGGCCCCATATCCCAGCCCAACCCCCTCCCACCCAACCCACGAGAAGAGCCGCATGCGCGCCGACACCCCCGACTTCGCCCCGATCCTCGCCGCCCTCACCCAAGCCGCCGAAGGGGGCAACGCCGAGGCCCAGCTGCGCCTCGGCCTGCTCTATACCCAAGGCGACGAGGTGGCGCTCGACTACGTGGCCGGGGCCGGTTGGCTACAGCGGGCCGCCCTGCAGGGTCTGCCCGAGGCGATGCGCCTCCTCGCCTGGCTGTATGCCGCCGGTTACGGTGTGGAACAGGATGAGGCGCAGACCCGCCACTGGTACCTGCAGGCCGCCGAGACGGGCGACCCCAAGGCGCAGAGCGTCGTGGCACACATGTACCAGACCGGCAAGTACGGTGCCGAACGCGACCCCAAGCAGATGCTCTACTGGTACCACAGCGCCGCCGAACAGGGCGACGCCAACGCCAGTTACGCCCTCGGGCGCCTGCTCGCCGAGGGCAAGCTGGTACAGCAGAACGACGAGGCCGCCTTCCAGTGGCTCACCCTGGCGATCATGGCCGACAGCGAACCGGCCAAAGAGGCGCTGGCCAAGCTCACCGCGCGCCTCGACAGCGCCACCCTGGAGGGCTACAAACAGCGCATGATGCAGGCCCTCAGCGGCGCCTGAAGCACGAGGAGAGCAGCGATGGACGAGGTGGAGTTCAAACAGGCCCACGGCGAGTTCAACGACCGCCCCTGCGTCTTTACCAAGGCCGTGCTCATGCGCTGCGCCGCCTGTTCGCGGGCGCAGCGCCTCTATCTCGCCGAGCGCGAAGCGGTCGGCTGCCACTCCCCCGGCGGCCACGCACGCTGCGCACAGATGCTCGCCGAGCTGCGCGACAAGGCCCTCTTCGCCCTGCGCCAGACCCAACCCGAGCAGGTGCTGCCACATGCCAAGGAGGTGAAGGTGGAGTGCGGCGGTCTCAGCGCCCTACGCGCCGCCCTGCAACCCGAGGCCGAGGCGATCGACGACATCCACGCCCTGCTGTTGCGCGCCACCGAGGTCTACGGCGACATGCACCACCTCCCCTACCCGGCCATGATGCAGGCCATCAGCCACTATACCCTGCGTAAACGCGCCCGCCGCGGCGGCGATTAACCCTATCCCCGCCCCCGGATGGGGCGATCTCCGACATGCGTTATGTTATTTACACTACAACGCAACCCCCTACGGCACCGAACCCCCGACAACCTCACCGACTACACGGTTATTCATCCATACACAATATGCGCTAATTCAAGGCACTAGCACCGTTCTGGCAAAGTAGGCACACCCCTTGCTCGCTGTAGCGTACGGGTAATAGCGACAATCGTTATAACCCTTGCAACACAACGATTACGACTTGGGGACCTGCCATGTATACAACCAACCTTCACCGTCTCTCCCTCCTCGCCCTGGCCCTGGGTGGCGCCCTCGCGGCACAGGCCGAGGAGGGCTTCGACCTCGGGCGCATCGAGGTGACCGCCGAGCGCCCACTGCCCGCCCTCGGCAGCGAGCGGATCGAGGCCGAACAGTTGCGCGCCGAACAGCGCGAGGATGTGGCCCAGGCCCTCGACGCCCTGCCCGGCGTGACCCTCACCCGGGTCGGCGCACGTAACGAGGCGGCGGTCTACGTGCGTGGTTTCGACCTGCGCCAGGTGCCGCTCTACATCGACGGCGTGCCGGTCTACGTGCCCTACGATGGCTACGTCGACCTGGGCCGCTTCACCACCTTCGACCTCGCCGAGGTGAACCTGGAGAAGGGCTTCAGCTCGGTGCTCTACGGCGCCAACACCCTGGGCGGTGCGATCAACCTGGTGAGCCGCCGCCCGCAGCGCGCCTTGGAGGGTGAGGTCGGCGTCGGCTACACCCAGGGCAGCGAATCCGGCAGCGACAGCAAGCGCAGTTGGGTCAACCTCGGCAGCCGCCAGGGGCGTTGGTACGCCCAACTGAGCGGCGCCTGGCTCGACCAGGAGAGCTACGCCCTGTCAGACGACTACCGCCCCGCGGGCAGCGAGGATGGCGGTCTGCGCGACAACGCCTACCGCACCGATACCCGCCTCGGCCTCAAGCTCGGCTACACACCGCGCGCGGGCGAGGAGTACGCCCTCGGTTACGTCGACCAGAACGGCGAGAAGGGCACCCCGCCCTACGCAGGCAGCGATCCGAGCGTGCGCGCACGCTACTGGCAGTGGCCCTACTGGGACAAACAGAGCCTCTACCTCATCAGCCGCACCCCCATGGGCGAGGGCGCCTACCTCAAGACGCGCCTCTACCACGACACCTTCGAAAACGCCCTCTCCAGCTACGACGACGCCAGCTACACCACGCAAAATCGCCCCTACGCCTTCCAGAGTTGGTACGACGACTACAGCCACGGCGCCAGCGTCGAGTACGGCGTGCCACTGGGCGTGCACCTGATCAAACTCGCCGCCCACTACAAACTCGACCACCACGAAGAGACCAACCTCGGTGACCCGGCGCTGACCTTCGAAGACCGCACCTACTCCCTCGGCCTGGAGGATACCCTCACCCTCGACACCGAGCGCTATCTGGTCTTCGGCCTCGGCTACGACCGCCGCGAGAGCCTGCGCGCCGACGACTACGACGGCACCACCATCAGCCCCTTCAGCGCCAACGACGCTGACACCTGGAACCCGCAGGTCGGCTACTTCGCGCGCCTCGACGCGGCCCGCGAGTGGCGCCTCAGCCTGGCCATGAAGAGCCGCTTCCCGACCATCAAGGACCGCTACTCCTACCGCCTCGGCTCGGCCATCCCCAACCCCGATCTGGCAGTCGAGCGCGCCACCACCCTGGAGTTCGGCTGGGTGCAGCGGCTGCAACGCCACACGCGCCTCGACGCCACGCTCTTCTACAGCGACATCCGCGACCTAATCCAGTCGGTGGACCTCGACCCCAACACCTACCAACTGCAGAACATCGGCAAGGTGCGCGCCTACGGCGGCGAGCTGGCCCTCACCACCCTGCTAGGCGACGCCCTGCTGCTCAGCGCCCAATACAGCCACCTCAACCGCGACAACCGCAGCTCCGACCTCTACCTCACCGGTACCCCTAAGCAGAAGCTCGCCGCCAGCCTCACCTGGTACGCCCACGCCGACCTCGACCTGAGCCTCAACGCACAGCACGAGGGGGCGCGCTACAGCAGCAGCGACGGCACCCAGGTGGCCGCCTTCACCCTGCTCGGGCTGCGCGCCGACTGGCGCCCGCTGGCCGCCGTCACCGCCCGCCTCGGCGTGAGCAATCTGGCCGACGTCGACTACGCCTACCAGGAGGGCTACCCCGAGGCGGGGCGCACCTGGTACGCCAACCTCGCCTACCGCTTCTGAGGGGGGATACGCGCATGCTACGTCGACTCTTCGCCAGCCTGCCGCTGCTGCTCCTGGGCAGCGTCCAGGCCGCCCCCGAGACACTCAACCTGATGACCAGCTACCCCCAGGCGGTGGTGGCCCAGTTCGAGGCCGCCTTCGAGCGCGCCCACCCCGAGCTGCGCCTTAACATCCTCTGGCGCATGCCCAACGACGCCCGCGACTACCTGATGCAGCCAGAGCAGGGCGGCGTGGATGTGCTCTGGATGCCCTCCCAGCGCACCTTCCGCGCGCTCAAGGCGGCGGGGGCGCTCGGCCCCATCGGCATCGAGCGCAGCGGTCTGCCAAAGCAGATCGGGCAGACCGCCCTGGCCGACCCCGACGGCTACTACCTGGCCAGCGAGATCGCCGGTTACGGCCTGCTGCTCAACCCGGCGCGCCTGGCCGCGCTGGGGGTCACCGAACCGCGTGGCTGGGACGACCTGCACGACCCGCGTCTGGCCGGTGAGGTGGTCCTGCCGATCCCCTCCGGGGTCGGCTACGCGCCGATGCTGGTCGACCTGCTGCTGCAGAGCCGTGGTTGGGCGGCGGGCTGGGCGAGCTGGCGCGCCATCGCGGTCAACAGCCGCCTCGTCGGCACGCGCGGCAACTTCGCCAGCGAAGAGGTGGTGAGCGGGCGTGCCGCGGTCGGCCTGACCATGGACTTCTTCGCCACCGCGAGCCTCGCCGAGGGGGCCGAGGGGCGCTTCGTCTACCCGGCGGAGGACGCCTTCAACCCGGCGCACATCGCCATCACCGCCGCCACCCCACGGCGCGCCGCCGCCGAGGCCTTCGTCACCTTCGTGCTCTCCGCCGAGGGGCAGCGGCTGCTGTTCCACCCGAGCATCCGCAAGCTGCCGATCCGCCCGGCGGTGTACGCCGAGGCCCCCGCGGGTTACGCCAACCCCTTTGAGCTGGCCGCCCGCTCCGCCTACGACGAGGGGCTCGGTCTGGCCCGACGCGAGCTGGTCAGCGAGCTGTTCGACGCCGCCATCACCCGCCTGCACCGCGAACTGCAGGAGGCCCACCGCCTGCTCGCCGAGGCGCAGCGCCGCCACGCCGACGACCCCGGCGCAGAGCCGCTCCTGGCGCGTGCGCGCAGCGCCCTCGACGCCCTCCCGCTCGACGCCCCGGCGGACGACGACGCCACCCTGCGCGCCTGCGCCACGCGGCATGACTCGCCCGAGGCCGAGACCCAGTGCGCCGCCGCCGGGGCACGCTGGCAGGCCTTCTTCGCCGCGCGCTACAGCGAGGCCAGCGCCATCGCCCGCGGACTCCTCGGCGATGCGGCCATGGGCCTGAACAGCGCAACCCCGGAGGTGCGTCGATGAGCCCACACCTGATCCTCCTGCTACTGCCGCTCGGTCTATGGCTCGCGGCGCAGCCTGTGTGCGCCCTGGAGCTGCCCGAACAGAGCCAGAGCGAGGGGCGCCGCGCCCTCTCCCAGCCCGTCGCGGACCTCGACGCGAGTGCGCGCGAGCGCTTCTTTCATGGCCGCAGCCTGTTTCAGCAGATGTGGGTGGTGACGCCCTCGCGTCAGGCGGAGGTGGATGGCCTCGGCCCGCTCTACAACCGCCTCTCCTGTGTCGCCTGCCACCCCGGCAACGGCCGCGGCAGCGCCCCGGATGGCCCCGACGAGGAGCTGCGCGCGATGCTCGTACGCCTGAGCCTGCCCGGCCCCGGACCCCACGGCGGCCCGCGCCCGCACCCGGCCTACGGCGACCAACTCAACGAGTCGGCCATCCCCGGCCTCCCCGGCGAGGGGCGCGCCGCGCTGCGCTATCGCGAGGAGGCGGTGGCCCTGGCCGACGGCAGCGAGGTGAGCCTGCGCCACCCCGAACTGACCCTGCTGGAGCCGGGCTACGGCCCCTTCGACGGCCTGCTCACCTCGCCGCGCATCGGCCCGGCGCTGGTCGGCCTCGGCCTGTTGGAGGCGCTCCCCGAGGCCGAGCTGCTGTTGTGGGCCGACCCCCTCGACCGCGACGGCGACGGCATCTCCGGGCGCCCCAACCGGGTGTGGGACGCCGAGCAGGGGGTCGAGCGCATCGGCCGCTTCGGCCTCAAGGCCAACGTCGCCAGCCTGCGCGGGCAGATCGCCGGGGCCTTTCACGGCGACCTCGGCATCACCTCACCGCTCCACCCCGCCGCCCCCTGCGCCAGCGAGCAGGCGCAGTGCCAGCGCCTGCAGCAGCAGGACCGCGAACTGGAGCTGAGCGCCGCACAGCTCGACGCCATCACCTTCTACCACCAGGCCCTGGCGCTCCCGGCACGGCGTGGCGCCGACACCCCGCAGGTGATCGCCGGTGAGCGGCTGTTCCACCAGGCCGGTTGCGCCCAGTGCCACCGCCCACAACTGCGCACCGCGGCCGACGCCACGCCCGCATTCCTCGCTGACCGCCTCATCGCCCCCTACAGCGACCTGCTGCTGCACGACATGGGCGCGGGGCTGGCCGACGGGCGCCCCGACTTCGCCGCCTCCGGGCGCGAGTGGCGCACCCCGCCCCTCTGGGGGCTGGGGCGCGCCGAGGAGGTGGCCGACCAGGTGGGCTACCTGCACGACGGGCGCGCGCGCAACCTGCTGGAGGCGATCCTCTGGCACGGCGGCGAGGGGCTGCGCAGCCGCGAGGCGGTGCGCAAGATGGACGCCGAGGCGCGCGCGGCACTGCTCGCCTTCCTCGGCTCGCTGTAACGGAGGCCAGCATGGAACTACTCAAGAGCTACCTCGACCTCGGTGTACTCCTGCTGCTCGGGGCGATGAGCTGTATCGCCCTCGCCTGCGCCATCGAGCGCTGGCTCTTCTACCGCCGCATCGACCTCGACGCCTACCCCCGTCTGGAGGGGCTACAGATCGCCCTCACCGCCCAGCTCACCACCCTCGCCAGCATCGCCAGCACGGCCCCCTACGTGGGGTTGCTCGGCACCGTGCTCGGTATCCTGGTCACCTTCCACGCGCTGGGCAGCGGCCAGTCGTTCGACACCGCCGCGGTGATGCTCGGCCTGGCCATGGCGCTCAAGGCCACCGCCCTCGGCCTGCTGGTGGCGATCCCGAGCCTGCTGCTCTACAACGGCCTGCTGCGCCGCGTCGAGGAGCTGAGCAGCGCCTGGCAGCTCAGCCGGGAGGCGCGTCGATGAAGCTGCAGACCCAGGCACAGATCAACCTCATCCCCTTCATCGACGTCATGCTAGTGCTGCTGGCCATCGTGCTCATCAGCGCCAGCTTCATCGCCCACGGCCAGCTGCGCGTCAGCCTGCCCAAGGTCGAGGGGGAGCCGCTGCAGGCGGCGCCCGTGGGGCATCGGCTGACCCTCACCGCCGACGGCCAGACCCTGTTCGATGACAGCGCACTCGACGCCGAGGCGCTGGAGCGGCGCCTCGCCACCCTGCCCGCCACCACCCCACTGACCCTGCAGGTGGACGCCGCCGCCCCCTTCGAGCGCTTCGCCCAGCTCGCCGAGCGGCTGCAGCGCCACGGCCTCGAACGCCTCACGCTGCTCACGGAGCGACCATGAGTCATCCACGGCACCTCGCCTGGGGGCTCTCCCTCCTGCTGCATCTGGGGTTGGCGGCGCCCCTGCTGCACCTCCCCGACGCGGGGCCCGTCCGCACGCCCAGCGCCGACCCGCACGCCGCCTGGCGGCTACTCACAAACACCCAGACGCAGGCCTCGCCCGCCACCACCACGGCGCCGGTCGCAGCGTCCGCCGCGCCTACCGAGCCCACACAGACCGTGACCGAGCGCGCCGCCCCCACCCCGACGGCGCCCCCCCGCAGGGCCGCGCCAACCCCGACACCGGTACGCACCCCCCCCCCCCCCGGGCCCCGAGCGCCGTCGCCACCGGCCCCCGACCTCACAGGGGCGCCCCCCGTCGCCACGCCAGCACCCCCTGTGCCCACCGCCGCGGCAGAGCTCGTCCGAGCGACGCACGCGAGCCAACGCGACGCCTATCTTCACGGCCTGCGCGCGGCCCTGGCGACACAGCGCCGCTATCCGGCCCTGGCCCGACGCCTCGCCCTGGAGGGGGTAGTGCGCATCGGATTTCTACTCGCTGCGGACGGTCGACTACAGCAGATACGCCTGGTGCACGGCAGCGGCGAGCGGCTACTCGACGAGGCGGCCCTGGCCGCCGCCGAGGCACTCGGGCGCTACCGGCCCATCCCACCGGGGCTGCGCGCCGCGCCCTGGTCGCTGGAGGTGGAGTTGCACTTTTCTCTGGGCGATACCTGAGCCAGATCAACCCAATACGGCAGATGGCTAGTCACGGCAAGGGCGCTGGCCTAGAGTATGCCTATCGCACACCCCATAAGAGTCTCAACGACCATGCGCCTGCCACGCCTCGCGACCCTTCTGTTTGCCCTCGCCCTCAGCGGCTGCGCCGCCTTCTACGCCGAGCGCCACCACAGTACCAGCCTGATGGCCTACCTCTATCCCGAGAGCCAGCCCCAGGTGGTCAAGGAGGAGACGCCGCTGCTCACCCTACCGCTGCGTATCGGTCTGGCCTTCGTCCCCTCCAGCCGCGAGAGCCGAGGGAGTCCGCTCACCCCGAGCCTGGAGCAGGCGCTACTGGAGCGGGTACGCGACGAGTTCATTCAGTACGACTACATCGAGAACATCGCCCTCATCCCGTCGAGCTACCTGCGCAGCGGCGGCGGTTTCGCCAACCTAGAGCAGCTGCGCGGCATGTTCGGCATCGACCTGATGGCGCTCATCTCCTACGACCAGATGCAGTTCACCGACGAGGGGATGCTCTCCTTCACCTACTGGACGGTGATCGGCGCCTACGTGATCCGGGGCGACATGCACGACACCCACACCCTGCTCGACCTGGCGGTCTTCGACCTCGATACCCAGCGCCTGCTACTGCGCGCACCCGGCAGTAGTCAGATCCAGGCCAACTCGACCCTGGTCAACATGGAGCAGACCTTGCGCGATAACGCACGCAACGGCCTCACCCAGGCGACCGAGGTGATGATGACCCAGCTACACAGTGAGATGGCGCGCTTCGAGGCGAAGCTGAAGCGCGCCGAGGAGCAGGGGCTGAAGGCCCCGGCACGGGTCGAGCACCGCAGTGGCGGCGGCGGCGGGGCGTTCTGGGGGATGCTCGGGATCCTGCTGCTGGCGCACCTGAGGCGTACCCGGCGCCTGCTCACCCAGCGCGGCCAGCGTCGGCGTGACGAGTTTCGTGCCGACTAGGCGGCACACCGGCGGGGTCAGTTGAAGCCGATCTGCACCCCGACGGCGAAGCGGTCCAGGTGGCTCTGCGGCTGCACCACGTGCACCTGCTCGTCCACCCCGTCGCCGTCCTGGTCGTAGGGGATGGTCTGCGCTGAGGGCGAGGACTCACCGAAGCGATAGCCCAGATAGTCGAGGGTCACGGTGAGCTGTTTGCGCGCCCGGTAGGCGACACCAAACTTGAACATGGGACGTGGGTCGGGCTCCAGTGTCAGCTCGACGCCCAGCACCTTGGTCTGCTCATCCACCATCAGTGGCTGACCGAGGGCCACGTGATAACCCCAACTCCCCACCTCGCCGAGGCGCCGCTCCAGGCCGACGCTCAGCTCACTCAAGGTGTAGTGCTCGGTGTAACCACCGGCCCCATTGATGGCGCGCGACCAGGCGGCGTAGTTATAGGCGGCGGTGGGGTGCAGGTCGAGCCACAGGGTACGGTTGAGGCTCAGCTCAAGCTGCGCCTCGACACCGAAATAGTTGGTGCTGGTGCCGACCGGCGCGCCGTTCCAGTCCTGCCCACTGTAGGCGAGCTGACCGACCAACATGCCCACATGACTGCGCCAATCGTAGAGCCCACCCCGCTCGCCGAGCAGGGCCACGGCAAAGCGGGTGCGCATGCCCTGCTCGTCGAGCAGGCGATCACCGCCGTGGTACTCCTCCCAGCGCATATATTCACCACCCAGCTCAAAGCCCAGGTCGAGCGCCACCGCCCCCTGTGCCGCCGTGGTGAGGGCGATCAGCGCCACCATCCTGTTCAAGCCATTGGCCATGCTGCACCTCGTGCCGTTGTCGTCAGGGTGATACTAACACCATAGGCGGCGATCGCGCCGAATCTCGCGTTCGTGTCCCACAGAGCGGTCGCGTCGCCGCTCCCTGCAACCACCCATGCGACACCACCTAGTACCTGTGCACAGCCTGCCGGGGCCAGTTTGACCCCCTTTCGGGGCTGGGTTAACTTAGCCCACCTTTCGACATCCCCACGTGGAGGCAGCGGTGGCACGCAAGGCGAGCAACAAGGCGCAGGAACCCCTGGCGTTCGAGCAGGCGATGGCCGAGCTGGAGGGGCTGGCCGAGCAGATGGAGCAGGGCGAGCTGACCCTGGAGCAGGCCCTCGACCACTTCGAGCGCGGCATCGCCCTCACCCGCCGCTGTCGCCAGAGCCTGGACGCCGCACAACAGAAGGTGCAGATCCTCCTGGAGCAGGACGCCGAGGCCGAGCTACACCCCTACACCGAATCCGAGACCCCTCCCCAGGAGCCCGACGCATGAGCCTCAACCCCCTGCTCGATCAGTATCGCCAACGCCTGGAGCTGGCCCTGGAGGCGCGCCTGCCCAGCGCCGAGGTACCGCCCCTGGCACTGCACCAGGCGATGCGCTACGTCTGTCTCGATGGTGGCAAGCGCGTGCGCCCGGCGCTGGTCTACATGGCCGGCAGCCTCTTCGGCGTGCCACTACACGCCCTCGACGGCCCCGCCTGTGCGGTAGAGCTGATCCACGCCTACTCCCTGGTGCACGACGACCTGCCGGCGATGGACGACGACGACCTGCGCCGGGGCAAGCCCACCTGCCACAAGGCGTTCGACGAGGCCACCGCGATCCTCGCCGGTGACGCGCTGCAGGCCCTCGCCTTCGAGATCCTCGCCAGCGACCCGGAGATGGGCGACGACGCCGCCCGCCGTCTGCGCCAGGTAGCGACCCTGGCCAACGCCGCCGGCGCCCCCGGTATGTGTGGTGGGCAGGCGATCGACATCGCCGCCGAGGGGCAACCGATCACGGTCGAGCAGCTCGAACAGATGCACGCCTACAAGACCGGCGCGCTGATCCGCGCCTCGGTGGCCCTCGGCGCCCTCGCCGCCCCCGAGGTGGACGCCGCCACCCTCGCCAGGCTCGACACCTACGCCGCTTGCATCGGCCTCGCCTTTCAGATCCGCGACGATATCCTCGACGTCGAGGCGAGCACCGAGGTGCTGGGCAAACCCCAGGGCTCCGACGCCGAGCGCGGTAAGGCCACCTACACCTCCCTGCTCGGACTCGATGCGGCCAAGGCCAAGGCGCACGCCCTCAACGACCAGGCCCAGGCGGCACTGGAGGGGTTCGGCGCCGCGGCGGACCCCCTGCGCTGGATCTCCGCCTACATTGTCGAGCGTGCCAATTGACCCGGCGCATACCCCTGCGTAAGACCGGGGAATCCTCCCCAATCAAGCACTTGCTCGAATTGTCTTGCATGACGTTGACCTTACCGTCATCATTGCCGATTTTCCGTCCGAGCCGAGCCTGACCCACCTATGCCCGAGCTGAGCAAATACCCTGTGCTGGGGGAGATCACCTCCCCCGAACAGCTGCGTCGCCTCAATCTGGCGCAGTTGCAGCAACTCGCCCAGGAGATGCGCAGCTTCCTGGTGCAGTCGGTCGGGCGCACCGGCGGCCACCTCTCCTCTAGCCTCGGCACGGTAGAGCTGACCATCGCCCTGCACTACGTGCTCAACACCCCGGACGACCGCCTGGTGTGGGACGTGGGCCACCAGAGCTATCCGCACAAGATCCTCACCGGGCGCGGCGGCCAGATGCCGAGCCTGCGCCAACTCGGTGGCCTGGCCGGCTTCCCCAAGCGCGAAGAGAGCCCCTACGACACCTTCGGCACCGGCCACTCCAGCACCTCCATCGGCGCCGCCCTCGGCATGGCCCTGGCGGCCAAGGCGAGCGGCAATCGACGCCGCGCCTGTGCGGTGATCGGCGATGGCGCGATGACCGCCGGCATGGCCTTCGAGGCGCTCAACCACGCCGGTGACCTCGACGCCGACCTGCTGGTGGTGCTCAACGACAACGACATGTCCATCTCGCCCAACGTCGGCGGCCTCTCCAACTACCTGGCGCGGCTGATGTCCGGGCGGGTCTACTCGACCATGCGCGAGGGGAGCAAGAAGGTGCTCTCGGCCATGCCCCCGGTGTGGGAGCTGGCACGTCGCGCCGAGGAGCACATGAAGGGGATGATGGTCCCCGGTACCCTGTTCGAGGAGCTGGGCTTCAACTACATCGGTCCGGTGGATGGGCACGACCTGGATGCGCTGATCAAGACCCTGCGCAACATCACCCACCTCTCCGGCCCGCAGTTCCTGCACGTGGTGACACAGAAGGGGCGCGGCTACGCCCCCGCCGAGGACGACCCCTGTTCGTTCCACGGCGTGCCGCGCTTCGACCCGGCCACCGGTAAGATGGAGGCCAAGGCCGCCAGCGGCCCCACCTACACCCAGGTCTTCGGCGACTGGCTCTGCGACCAGGCCGCCGTCACCCCCGAGTTGGTCGGCATCACCCCGGCGATGCGCGAGGGCTCCGGGCTGGTGCGCTTCTCCAAGGAGTACCCCGAGCGCTACTTCGATGTCGGCATCGCCGAGCAGCACGCCGTGACGCTAGCGGCGGGCATGGCCTGCGACGGGCTCAAGCCGGTGGTGGCCATCTACTCCACCTTCCTGCAGCGCGCCTACGACCAGCTGATCCACGACGTCGCCCTGCAGAAACTGCCGGTGCTGTTCGCCATCGACCGCGCCGGCATCGTCGGCCCCGACGGCCCGACCCACGCCGGCAACTTCGACCTCAGCTTCCTGCGCTGCATCCCGAATATGGTGGTGATGGCCCCGGCGGACGAGAACGAGTGCCGCCGTATGCTCGCCACCGGCATCGCGCACAACGGCCCGAGCGCGGTGCGCTACCCGCGCGGTACCGGCCCCGGTACCCCGGTCGCGGCGAGCCTCGACCCCCTGCCCATGGGCAAGGGCGAGCTGCGCCGCCGTGGGCAGAAGGTGGCCCTGCTCGCCTTCGGCAGCCTGGTGGCGGTCGCCGCCGAGGTGGCCGAGGCGCTCGATGCCACCCTGGTCAACATGCGCTTCGTCAAACCCCTCGACGCGGCGCTGGTGCTGGAGCTGGCCCAAAGCCACACGCTGCTGGTGACCATCGAGGAGAACGTGATGATGGGCGGGGCCGGCAGCGGCGTACGCGAGCTGCTTGATTCCCACGCCATCGCCACCCAGATACTGCACCTGGGGCTACCCGACGCCTTTGTCGAACAGGGTGGCCGCGAGGAGCTGCTGGCCCGCTGCGGGCTGGATGGCCCCGGCATCCGTCAGGCCATCCTCGCCCGCCTCGCCCTGGGCCAGGATTGAGACCCCGCCACGAGACCCTCCACGAGAACCAAGTCACCGCACATGAGTGGAAAATACACCTTGAAGGTGGTCAGCGACTTCGCCGCTGCCCATGCCCTGCGCGACTACCCCGGCGACTGCCGCCGCCTGCACGGCCACAATTGGAAGGTGGAGGTGGAGGTGAGCGCGCGCGCGCTCGATGCCCTCGGCATGGTGATCGACTTCAAGGCGATCAAGCAGCACACCAAACGCATCACCGATGAGCTGGACCATCAGTACATCAACGAGATCCCGCCCTTCGACACCATCAACCCCACGGCCGAAAACATGGCCGCCTGGCTCTACCGCCGCCTGGCAGAGGAGCTGAACGACCCGCGTGTGCAGGTCAGCGCCGTCACCCTATGGGAGACCGAGCGCGCCTGTGCACGCTACACCGAGGAAGAGTGACCATGACCGACGAGTGCAAGACCGAAATCGCCGACGTGCAGAGCAGCACGGATACCCGCCACATCCCCATCAACAAGGTGGGTATCAAGGATATCCGTCATCCGGTGAAGGTCAGCGACCGCAGTGGTGGCGAGCAGCACACCATCGCCAACTTCAACATGTACGTGAACCTGCCGCACAACTACAAGGGCACGCACATGTCTCGCTTCGTCGAGATCCTCAACCGCCACGAGCGTGAGATCACCGTCGAGTCGTTCAAGGAGATGCTCGGCGAGATGGTGGAGCTGCTGGAGGCCAAGTCCGGCCACATCGAGATGAGCTTCCCCTACTTCGTCAACAAGGCCGCCCCGGTCTCCGGCGTGCAGAGCCTGATGGACTACGACGTGTGCTTCATCGGCCAGATCACCAACGGCGTCCCGAGCCTGTTGATCAAGGTGGTGGTGCCGGTGACCAGCCTCTGCCCCTGCTCGAAGAAGATCTCCGATCGCGGCGCGCACAACCAGCGCTCGCACGTCACCGTCACCGCCCTCACCGAGGGTTTCGTCTGGATCGAGGACCTCATCGACCTGGTCGAGGAGGAGGCCTCCTGCCAGCTCTACGGCCTGTTGAAGCGCCCCGACGAGAAGTTCGTCACCGAGCGCGCCTACGACAACCCGAAGTTCGTCGAAGATATGGTCCGTGACGTCGCCGTGCGTCTGAACAACGACGAGCGCATCACCTACTACATCGCCGAGTCCGAGAACTTCGAGTCGATCCACAACCACTCCGCCTACGCCCTCATCGAGCGCGACAAGCGCGTCTAAGCCACGAACCACGGCGCCTGAGCCCCACACAGGCGCCGCCCGGCCCCACGCCGCCCCGAAAAACCTCCCCTTGAGGCCCCTCCCGGCGTCCAAAACCCGTCAAAATCACTTACTTTAACGTAAGATAGAATCTTTCCAGGTTCTCAGGAAAGCTATACTCTGGCAGGCTGTTAGCTGCCCATTCCCGCACGACTCTGCGTCTGAAGTCACACTACCGCACTCCGAGGCCCCGTAGCCATGTCCAGCGCCGTCCCCGAGCTTGAGACCACGAGTGACACCCCGCGCTATGTCGTCGGCATCGGCGCCTCGGCCGGAGGACTTGAGGCACTGGAGCAGCTCTTCGATGCCCTGCCTGATGTCGACACTGGGCTCGCATTTGTCGTTGTCCAGCACCTATCCCCTGACTACAAGAGTCTGATGGCAGAGATCCTCGGCAAGCACACCCGTTTGCCGATCAAAGAAGCAACCCATCAGGTCGCGGTACTCGCCGACCATGTCTACCTCATCCCCCCGGGCAAGACCATCACCATCGCCAACGGTCTGCTGCTGCTCACCGATAAGGTGCAACCGCGCGGGCTGAGCCTGCCTATCGACATCTTCTTCCACTCCCTAGCCGAGGACCTGCGCGAGCGAGCGATCGCCGTAATCCTCTCCGGAACCGGTTCTGACGGCACACGAGGGATCCGGACGATCAAAGAGCACGATGGCATGGTGGTGGTACAGACCTCCGACAGTGCCAAGTTCGACGGCATGCCACGCAGCGCCATCGCCACCGGCCTGGCCGACCTTATCCTGCCGCCGGACGAGATCCCCGAGGGACTGTTGCGCTATGTCAGTCACCCGCAGATCCAACACACCGAACACACCCAGCCACCCAAGCCCCACTACGACGAGGACAACATCCTCGGCAACATCATCTCGATCATCCACGATCAGACTGATGTGGACTTTTCGCAATATAAACCCGCAACCGTGCTACGCCGCATCGAGCGACGCGCCGGGCTACGCCAGTGCCGCGACGCCGCCGAGTACCTGCGCCTGCTGCAGGGTTCCCCCAGCGAGCAGCGTATCCTCTACAAGGAGTTGCTCATCGGGGTCACCAAATTTTTCCGTGACCCCGAGGCGTATGAACAGTTGGCGAGCAAGGTGCTCCCCGCCATCTTCGCCAGCCACGGAAACGAGGAGCAACTGCGCATCTGGGTCACCGCCTGCTCCACCGGCGAGGAGGCCTACTCGCTGGCGATCCTGTTCGACGAGGAGCGGTCACGTCTCAACAGTCGGGTCGAGGTGAAGATCTTCGCCACCGACATCGACCAGGACGCGATCGACTTTGCCGCCGATGGCAGCTACCCAGAGAGCCTGGTGGCCGACATCACCTCAGAGCGGCTATCACGTTACTTCAATAAGATCGAGCACGAGGGTCGCTACAAGGTCACCCCTGGGCTACGCAAGATGGTGGTCTTCGCCCAGCACGACCTGACCAAGAGCCCCCCGTTCAATCGCCTCAACCTCATTTCCTGCCGCAACCTATTCATCTACCTCGAACCCAAGGTACAGGAACGCATCCTGCACCTGTTCCACTTCGCCCTGCTCGACGAGGGCTACCTGTTTCTCGGTGAGAGCGAGTCCATCGCCGACGGCAACCCGATGTTCTCCACCATCGATCGGCACCACAAGCTCTACCAGACACGCAGTGGTATTCGCCCTACCCTGCCACGCTGGCGCGAGGGGCTCACACTCCGCCCTATCGAGCATGCTGTCCCCCCCCCCATTGCCTCTGGCCCACTCATCTCGCGGCAGATGGGCGATTACGTACACCGTGTACTCCTTGAGCGCTTCCTCCCCCCCTGCGTGCTGATCAACGACAACTTCGACATCCTCTACATCAGCGAGGGGGCGGCCCCCTACCTTCGCATGCGCGGTCTTCCTGACTACAACCTCCCGCGCCTGCTGCCCGACCGCCTGGCGACCTTTGTGCGTTCGGCCGTGAGCAACGCCTTAAAGCACGATAAGAATGTGGTATTCAAGGCCTTTCCCAACAGCGGCGACAACGGTGAGAGTTCGATCAATCTGCATGTGGAGCCGATCGTACGCAAGCACTCCAGCGGACGCATGCTGTTAGTGCGCTTTGAACCTGTCAACCTAGCGCCGAGTAACGGCGAGAGCCAAGAGGAGCCGATGGAGGTCGATAGCGACTTTCGCTCCCACCTCGACGAGCTGGAGCGTGAACTCGCCTACACCCGCGAGACCCTGCAGGCCACCATCGAGGAGCTAGAGACCTCCAACGAGGAGCTGCAGTCCACCAACGAAGAGTTGCTCGCGGCGAACGAGGAGCTACAGTCCACCAACGAGGAGCTGCAGGCGGTCAATGAAGAGCTGATCACCGTCAACAGCGAGCATCAGCACAAGATCAAAGAGGAGGTCGAGCTCAACGAGACCTACTCCAACCTGCTGCGCGCCACCGGCGTCGGTGTACTGTTCCTCGACCAGCACCTCACCATCCGCCGCTTCACCCCGGCGATCCGCGAGGAGATGCACCTCAAGGAGGGCGACATCGGTCGTCCGTTCGAAGATATCCGCCACCACCTCAATCACCCGGACCTGAAGGGTATCTTCAATCGGGTCATGCTCGACAACGCCCCGCAAAATATCGAGATCACCAGCGACCAAGGCGCGGTCTATCTGGTGAAGATCGCCCCCTATCGCCTCTCCGACGGCACGGTGGACGGTGTGGTCCTCTCGCTCATCGACATCAGCGAGCTGCGCCATGCCGAAGAGGCACGCCAGATCGCCGACGAGCGCCTGCTGCTGGCCACCGCGGCTGCCTGCATCGGCGTCTGGGAGTGGGTACCAGGGAGCAACACCCTGTTCTGGGATGCACAGATGTACAGCCTCTACCGTATCGACGAGGCCAAGGGCTCCATCTCCTACCTGCGCTGGCATCAGAGCATCCACCCGGATGATGTGGCACTGCTGGAGCACGCCCTACGCGACACCGCGCTCGGGCGTCAGCCGGTGTTGGATACCCAGGTGCGCATCCTCTGGCCCGACGACAGCATCCACTACCTGCGCCTACACGCGCGCCTGCGCCAAAGCCAGGAGGGACAGGCCGCCTCGCTCATCGGCGTCTGCTGGGACATCACCGACACCCAGGAGCTGGACCGCCTGTTCAAGTCGACCCAGCACCTGGCCCGGGTCGGCGGCTGGGAGTACGACGTCACCTCCGGTCGGGTGCTGCTCACCGATGAGGTCTACCGCATCTACGAGCAGCCGATCGGGAGCATCGAGGAGATCGGCCAGCTGCTCGACACGACCCACCCCGAGGACCGCCCACTCATCGACCACGCCCTACAGCAGGCGGAAAAACACGGCCAAATATGGGACATTGAGTACCGCATCATCACCGGGCACAACACGGTGAGTTGGGTGCGCAGTTACGGCGAGGCGATACATGTGGAGGGGCACAGACCCAAGCTGCGCGGCCTGCTGCAGGATGTGCAGCAGCGCAAGCAGTTGGAGCTGGAGCAGAAGGGGCGCGAGCAGGATATCCTGCGCATGCTCGAAGACTCGCCGGTGCCCAAGCTGGTGGTCGCACCGAACAACCGCATCGAGTACGTCAATGCGGCCTTCCAGCGCCTCTTCGGCTACTCCGACAAGCAGCTCGACACCATGCAGACCCTGTGGCAAACGCTCACCGCCGACAGCCAAACCCAAGAGGCGTACAACCTGCAGTGGCGCAACAACCTCGCCGAGATCGCCAAACAGGGCATGGCCCCACCGCTGGAGCTGAAGCTGTTCAACCACGACGGCACCCCGCTCTACCTGCGTCTGCACAGCGTACGTCTGGCCAACGGCAGCAGCCTGAGCGAGTTCATCGACCTCTCCAGCAACCACCGCACCGAGGAGGCGCTGCGCAACGCGCAGTTGAGTGCCGAGGCGGCGAGCCGCACCAAGTCGCTGTTCCTCACCAACATGAGCCACGAGCTGCGCACCCCGCTCAACGCCATCCTCGGCTTCGCGCAACTGTTGGAGCGCGATGAGCAGCTCTCCCAGGAGCACCACGAGGCGGTCAACACCATCCTCTCCAGTGGCACCCTGCTGCTCAATCTGATCAACGATATCCTCGACCTGTCGAAGATCGAGGCCGGTCGCCTCGACCTGGAGATGAACCCTTTCGACCTCAAGCTGACCGTCACGCGCATCGTCGAGATGTTCAACCAACGCATGCGCCAGAAGGGCTTGGCCTTCCGCCACCGCTTCATCGGACAGCTACCCAGGGTGGTCAATGGTGACGAGAAGCGCATCCAGGAGATCTGCATCAACCTGATCGGCAACGCCCTCAAGTTCACCGACCAGGGCGAGGTGCGCTTCGAGGTGAGCTACGCCAACAACGAGCTGAACATCTCGGTGAGCGATACCGGCATCGGCATCCCACAAGACCGCCTGCGCGCCATCTTCGAACCCTTTACCCAGGAGGGCGACGACCGCTACCGGCGCCAGGGGACCGGGCTCGGCCTGGCCATCACGCGACAGTTGGCCGAGCAGATGGGGGGGCGCCTCGATGTCGTCAGCAACGAGGGGCAGGGGAGCCGCTTCGAGGTCTTCCTGCCCCTCTCCAGCGTCGACCAGGAGGGTGAAGAGGGCCCCGCCTACACCAGCGGTTACCGGCGTATCGACGGCAAGGACGAGCCGGTGCAGATCCTCGTGGTGGACGATATCGAGGCCAACCGCGAGCTGATGCGGGCCATGCTCGAACCGCTCGGCTTCACCCTGCACATGGCGGACAGCGGCGAACGGGCTATCGCCATGGTGGAGAAGCTCAACCCCGACCTAGTGCTGATGGACCTAGTGATGCCCGGGCTCAACGGCCTGGAGGCGACGCGCCGCATCCACCGTCTGCCCGAGCGCCGCGAGCTACCGATCATCGCCGTCTCGGCCCGTGCCTTCCCCGAGGATAAGCGCGCCAGCCTCACCTCGGGCTGCGTCACCCACATCTCCAAACCGGTGCACGAACAGGCCCTCTTCTCGGTGATGGCCGACTTCCTGCCCATCGAGTGGCTCCACATTCAGGAGCCGGGCCCCGAAGAGGAGCACTCGGCGGTCGGTGCCGCCCAGGAGCTGGCCGAGTTCTCGCCTGAGATCCTCGACGACACCCTCCGCCAGCAACTTCACGAGGCGATCATCTCCGGTAGCCAGCAGCGCATACGCCAGGTCCTGGCCAGTGTGGCGCAGCAGCACCCCGACCTCATCACCCCCATGAGCCTGCTCTTTCGTGAGTACGAATACGACACTGTACTGAACTGGCTCGACGATTAACCCAGCCGAAAGCGACCCGATGCGTGCCATGCTCGCCAACTGGATCTTCGGCCCCAAGGGGGAGCTGACCCGCCACCTCCTGCTGGCCTACCTGGTCACCCTGCCCCTGCTGCTGGTGACCGGTCTCCTCACCTATCAGGCGCAAGAGCGCCAGAGCCGTGACGCGCTGATTCAGCGCCTGGGCAACCGCCTGGCCATCGACAGCGAGCAGCTGCGAGATGGCCTGAAGATGGCCATCGACGACCTGCGCATCTTCACCCACACCCCCTGCGTCGAGGCCTATCTCGCCGACCCCAGCGAGGAGAATCGCCGTCTCCTGGAGCAGGGCATGGCCAATCTGGCGCAGGTGCGCCAGCACTACGACCAGGTGCGTCTACTCGATGAGAAGGGGCACGAGCGGGTGCGTATCAACTGGTCGCCCGCCAGCACCGAGGCGGTGCCCGAGGCGGAGCTGCAAGACAAGCATCAGCGCTACTACTTTCAGCAGAGCATCCAACTGGAGCCCGAGGAGATCTACCTCTCGCCGCTCGACCTGAACATCGAGAACGGCGCCATCGAACAACCCCTCAAGCCGATGCTGCGCCTCGCCTCGCCGGTCACCGATGCGCAGGGTTACACGCGCGGTGTGTTGGTACTCAACTATCTGGCGGGCCCGCTGCTGGAGGAGTTTCTCACCCACATCGGCGAGAGCGGTATGTTGCTCAACGCGGATGGCTACTGGCTCACCTCCGCCGACCCGCGCCAGAACTGGGGCTTCATGTTCGACCACGGCACCTCGTTCGCCGCGCGCTACCCCTCAGCCTGGGCGGCGATACGCACCAACCAGCCCGGGCACCTGCTCAACGACGAGGGGCTCTTCGTCTTCACCCCACTCGCCTTCAGCCTGCCGCAGGCGCTGCGCAGTCGAGGGGGGGTACTGCGCTGGTATGCCGTCTCCTTCACCCCCAGTGCGGCCCTGCCCACCCCCCTCTCGCTCGCGCGCAGCAGCGGTTGGCTCCCCCTACTGATGGCCCTCGGCATCCTCCTGCCCTACCTCGAATGGCGCCTGCTGCGCGGCCTGCTGCTGCGCCGACGCGCACGTCAGGCACTCGCCGCCAGCGAGCGGCGCCTGCACGAGGTGGCCGACACCCTGGGTGAGGGGCTCTTCGTGCTCGACACCCAGGGCGATATCACCTTCGCCAACCGCGAGGCGAGCCGCCTGTTAGAGCGCCCCCTGCACCAGCTCCTCGGGCACAATCTGCATCAGCTGCTGCACACCCATGCCGACACAGAGGCCCAGCACCCAGCCGAGGCGTGTCCCATCGAGCAGACGATCCGCCAGCACCAGCGCCATCACCACGAAGACGACCAGACCCTACTACCCGATGGCCACCCACTGGACATGAGCCTCACCGCCGTGCCACTGATGTTCGGTGAGAGCTGCCAGGGGGCGGTGGTCACTCTGCACGACATCAGCGCCCGCAAGCGTGCCGAACAGGAGCTGATCGACGCACGCGAGGCGGCACTCGTGGGCAACCGCAGCAAGGGCCTGTTCCTCGCGCAGATGAGCCACGACCTGCGTACACCGCTCAACGCGGTACTCGGTTACGCACAGATCCTGCTGCGCGACCGCGCCCTCAGCGGCCCGCAACGCCGCTCGGTGGAGCAGATCATGCGTGCCAGCGAACGCCTCTTGGAGATGATCGGCGACATCCTCGACCTCTCCAAGGTCGAGGCAGGCCACCTGGAGCTCAACCCCGTGCCCACGCGCCTGCCCGAACTGCTGCACGAACTGTGCGGACAAGTGGCCGAGAGCTGCCGGAGCAAGGGGTTGGAGCTCGCCTGCCGGGGCTTCGAGCAGTTGCCTCACTATGTGGAGGTGGATGCCCACCGCCTCGGTCAGGTGGTCGGCAACCTGCTCAGTAACGCGGTCAAGTTCACCCAACAGGGGGAGGTGCGCGTGGTCGCCAGCTACGCCCAAGAGACCCTGACCCTGGTGGTGAGCGACACCGGCCCCGGCATCGCCGAGGAGCAGATCGAGCACATCTTCGAGCCCTTCGTACAGAGTGGTGACCTGCACAACCGCAGCGCCGGCAGCGGGCTCGGCCTGGCCATCACGCAACAGTTGCTCGGCCTGATGGGTGGCGAGTGCCGGGTACAGAGTCAGCTCGGCCTCGGCTCCAGCTTTACCCTCTCCCTACCGCTGAGGCCGTTGGCATCGGCCCCGCCGCGCCCCGACCTACCCCAGCCCACCGGTTACCTACGCCGCGATGGCGTCGAACAGGCGTTGAAGCTCCTGCTGGTGGACGACAACCCCGGTCAGTTGGCGATCCTGCAGCAGTTACTCGCCCCGCTCGGCTTCCAACTGGTGAGCAGTGACTGTGGCAACGAGGCGCTACACCTCCTGCGCACCGATCCGCCGGATGCGCTGATCGCCGCCCTGCAGCTCGACGAAGCGCGCTGCAATACCCTGGTCCAGGCCGTGCGCGAGGTGAGCCCCACACACATCCCGCTCATCGCCACCAGTGGGCGGGTGCTGCAAGAGGAGCTGGCCAAGGCCTTTGCCGCCGGGGTCGACGCGGTACTGGAGAAGCCGGTGCGCCTGGAGCGCTTGCTGGCCCTGCTCGCCGAGCAACTGCCGCTCAGCTGGCACTATGCCCTCGACGCGGAGGGCGCGCCGGAAGGTATCCCCGCACACTGTGCACGCCAACTGCGCGCCGCCCTCGACAGCGGCAACGACGAGTCCTTCCATCAGGCCCTGGTACCGCTACGTCAATCGCACCCCGAGCTGGTGGTGCAACTCAAGGCATGGTACGAAGAGTACGCGTATCACAAGATCTACGCCCGACTCGACGCGTTGCCCAGTGAGGACCCCGCATGACTCAGCCCCCGACCCCAGCCGTGGCTGAATCGCTCAAGCAACTGAGCGTGATGATCATCGACGATACGCTGGCCAACCTGCGCCTACTGACACGTATGCTCAGCGACGAGGGCTACGAGGTGCGCGCCTTCCCCGGGGGCGAGGCGGCGCTCAAATCGGCCCTGGGCGAGCCGCCCGACCTGATCCTGCTCGACATCCGCATGGAGCGCATGGATGGCTTTACCGTCTGTGACCGCCTCAAGGAGGCGCCCGCCACCGCCAGTGTGCCGGTGATCTTCATCAGCGCCTCGAAGGACAACCACGACAAACTCCGTGCCTTCGCCAGCGGCGGGGTCGACTACATCACCAAGCCGCTGGAGGAGAACGAGGTACTGGCACGGGTGCGCACCCACCTCGACCTCTCGCGCACCCACCGCAACCTGCGCCGCAGCGAAGAACAGGTACGTACCCTGCTCGACTCCACCGCCGAGGCAATCTTCGGCCTCGACCTCGACGGGCGCTGCACCTTCGTCAACCGCACCTGCCTGGAGCTACTCGGCTGTCGTGAGGACGCCGAGCTGATCGGCCAAACCATGCACGCGCTGCTGCGCCACACCCACGCCAGTAGCGACGCGCATGGCCAGGAGGCGTGTCCGCTGCTCTCGC
>QKED01000008.1 GCA_003252455.1 Gammaproteobacteria bacterium | reverse complement strand
CTGCGCAGACCGGGGGAGCCCGAAGCGCGGGGGATGCCCAGGGGCGGTAGTGAACGCCATGCCGACTGCATCGGCCCCTCTGGCGCACCGGCTACCCCTCCATGGCGAAGCGGATCTGCTCCAGGGTAAAGCCACGATACTGCAAAAAGCGCATCTGCCGCGCCTTCTCGGCATAGTCGTGCGGCTGCCCCTCGCCAAACTTGCGCGTCCGCACCGCGGCGGCGAGGGCCCACCAGTCGGGCTGCTCGGCATCGAACAGGGCACGAACGGCGTCGCCCGCTATGCCGTGCTCACCCAACTCGCGGCGGACCCGCTCCGGCCCCTGCCCCTTGAGCAGTCTGCTACGTAGAAAGGCCTCGGCGAAACGCTGATCGCTCTGCAGGCCCTGTTCGACGAGGCGGGCGAGGGTCGAGCCGATCACCTCCCCGCTATACCCCCTCTCTGCGAGCTTACCCCTCAGCTCGCGGGCGCTCTGCTCACGCCTCGCGAGCAGGGCGCAGGCCGCGGCATAGCAATCCGGTGCGGCCATTACTCCTCGGCCTGCGCCTCGTCGTCGCTGGCCGACAGACGACCCGGGTTATGCAACAACTTGGCGCGGATCTGCCCCTCGATATCACTGGCGATCGCCGGATTCTCCTTGAGGAAGTTGCGCACGTTGTCCTTGCCCTGGCCGATGCGGTCACCGTTGTAGCTGTACCAGGCACCGGCCTTGTCGACGATGTTCTCCTTCACACCCAGATCGATGATCTCGCCCTCGCGCGAGCACCCCTCACCGTACATGATGTCGAACTCGGTCTGCTTGAAGGGCGGGGCCACCTTGTTCTTCACCACCTTGACGCGGGTCTCGGAGCCGATCACCTCGTCGCCCTTCTTGATCGAACCGATGCGGCGGATGTCGAGGCGCACGGAGGCGTAGAACTTCAGCGCGTTACCGCCGGTGGTGGTCTCGGGGCTGCCGAACATCACGCCGATCTTCATACGGATCTGGTTGATGAAGATGACCATGGTCTTGGAGCGGTTGATGCTGCCGGTGAGCTTACGCAGTGCCTGACTCATCAGGCGCGCCTGCAGGCCGACGTGGGAGTCGCCCATCTCGCCCTCGATCTCCGCCTTGGGGGTGAGCGCGGCAACCGAGTCGACCACCACCACGTCGAGGGCGCCGGAACGCACCAGCATGTCGGTGATCTCCAACGCCTGCTCGCCGGTGTCGGGCTGGGAGACCAGCAGCTCGTCCACATCCACGCCGAGCTTTTCGGCGTAGACCGGGTCGAGGGCGTGCTCGGCATCGACGAAGGCGCAGGTGCCGCCCAGCTTCTGTGCCTCGGCGATCACCTGCAGGGTGAGGGTGGTCTTGCCGGAGGACTCAGGGCCGTAGATCTCGATGACACGGCCACGCGGTAGGCCGCCCACACCGAGTGCCAGGTCGAGGCCGAGCGAGCCGGTGGAGATGACGGAGACATCGGGGATGCTCCCCTCGTCGCCGAGGCGCATCACTGAGCCCTTGCCGAACTGCTTCTCGATCTGACTCAGGGCGGCGCTGAGCGCCTTGCGCTTGTTCTCGTCCATCTTCTTCTCTCCGCTATCTTACTGTTCGTTACGTGAAATCGGGTTGGCTGGCAGGGGGCCTATTCTGCCGTGCCAGCGGCCACTCGGCCACCACCGCGTAATCGACCCGATGGTCGACGCCACGCGAGTGGACCAAGACAAAACGCTCCACACGCCAATGCAGACTGGGCGGCGTGGGCCAAGGGCCCCCCGGTGCCCCGGCCTTGCGCGCCAGGGTGACGTGGGGGCGATAGGGGCGCGCCTCCGGGGTGAGGCCGCACGCGGGCAGGCCCTCGCCGAGGCGCGTCACCAGCGCGGTGAGGGGCTCAGGTAGCACACTCGGACCCACATAGGCGATGCGCGGCCTGGGCCAGTGACCGAAGTGGTCCAGGACCAGGGTGAACGGCGCGACTGCGGGTGCCACCTGCGCCGCGAGCGCCTCGATGCAGGCGCGTTGCGCCAACGTGCAACCACCGAGAAAGTGCAGCGTGAGGTGCAGATTCTCGCTCTGCATCGCCCGCCCCGCGCACAGCCCGCGCACCTGGCGCTGGGCCCCGAGCAGGCGCTCGCGCAGGGGCGTGCTCGGCCAGAGGGCGAGGAAGAGGCGCTGAGGCTCACTCATCAGAACGCGCGCCATCGGCCTGGGCCAACAACCCCCGCAGTGCGCACGCGGCCGCCTGTTCGCGTACCGCCGCGCGGTCACCGTCGAACTGTCGGCACTCGACACGGGTGGCACCGTTTCCGGCCCAGGCGAACCAGACCGTACCCACCGGCTTTTCGGCACTGCCACCACTAGGCCCGGCGATACCGCTGATGGCCACGGCGACCTGCGCGTGGGAGTGGGCCAGGGCCCCCTCGGCCATGGCGCGCACCGTCGCCTCGCTCACCGCGCCATGGGCGACGAGGGTGGCCTCGGGCACACCGAGCAACTCCTGCTTCGCCGCATTGCTGTAGGTGACGAAGCCGCGCTCGAACCACGCGGAGCTACCGGCGAGGTCAGTGCAGAGCTTGGCCACCAGCCCACCGGTACAGGACTCGGCGGCGCTCATCATCCAACCACGCGCCGACAGTGCGGTGGCGAGTGCTTGCAGCGTCTTCGACAGGGTCTGGGGCATGGGGCTCTCCCGTTCGTGATGGGTTGAGTATGGATGGGGTGGTGTCTCAGAGGCTGAGACAGGGCGGAAAAAATCACCGGGCCTCACGCCCTGTGCGGCCCTGGCGACCAAAGAGACCAGCACCCACGGTGGCGACAGAGAGCGGACTGCACGGCGTGCGGGGTGCGACACGGCTCGTTCCGATGGGCGAAGCGCTCAGCTCAGCCGATACCGCTAAAGGCACGCCGGTTGTAGAGCTCCGCCGTGGCGTCGAGCAGGCGCAGCTCGGCGCAGGCGGGGTGCAGCGGGTTGACGACGGCGATCGGCTCCAACCCCGCGGGCACTGCCGCACTCGGTACCAGCAGCGCCACCGCCCTCCCCGCCTGCAGCCAGGCACTACCAAGGGCCTGGGTGGCGGCGGGATAGGGGTAGGCCGACCACTGCTCCGGCAACTGCTCGGCGGGGAGTGACTCGACCGGCGCCATATCGGCCAGCTCGTAGATGCCGAGGCGGTAACTCGGCGGCACCAAACGCGGCGAGGGGATGTAGTTGCCCATCTCCAGCAGCGCCGTGGCGGGCGAGAGGGCGAAGTAGAGTACCGGCAGTCCGGGGCGGTTCCAGCGCGCGCCATCGCGGTAGCTGGCGCCGAGGCCGTTGAACACCTGCAGATAGGGTTCAGGGGTGATACGGTAGAGGCGCACTAGGTGAACTCGCCCATCTCCAGCTTGCGTAGCGTGGCGCGCACCAGCTCGCGCCCCTCGAAGGTATCGAACAGCTCTAGCGGGCGCTCACCGGCGAGGGCCGGCACCGGGGTATCGAGCCACTCGCGTGCCACCGCGTCGCTGCCGAACAGCTCGCGCGCTTGGTGGTAGACGCGCAGCGTGTCGAGCAGCTCTTCGCTGTCACTGCGGCTCAGGAGTTTCTTGCGGTAGTAGCGGCTGAGATTGGCCGAGGTGGTATCGAACAGACGCACAAAGAGTTCACGGTTACCACCCAACACCTCGATGGCCTGCTTGACCAGGGCCCCGGGCACACCCGCACGCACCTGGCGGATGAAGAGGATGTGGTCGGTGAAGGTGGCGGCGGGGATGGGGATCCCCGGAAAGGCGTGTAAGGGGGGGGACATACGCTTGCTCCGACGAGGGACTACAGGCGTGAGTATACGTCATTCTGATGTCACAACAACATCGAAATGACGCCATCGACCATCCACTGCCGGGGGCGGGCCATCCACCGCCGCCGTCTCCCCTCGCCGGGGCAATGGAATGACGCGCACCGCCAGCCGTAGCGCAGGGCGGTGCAGGTCGAGGGCTGGCGACGTGCTTGCGCTAAGCCCCGATGGCCTGCGCGGCCAGGAGCCGCCTGCGCCGACGCAGGGCCAGGGGTAAGAGCCCACCGACCAGGGCCAGGGCACCGACCGCAGTGGGCTCGGGTACCGTCACGACGACCTGTGTCTGCAGGGCACTGATAGTGTAGGTGGGCCCCTCACCGGCACCCGCACCGTCCACATAGGGGATGGCGTAGAGCGAACCGCCGCTACTGCCCCAGGCGCCCACGGAGTAGAGGTTGAAGGTCAGCCCGGTGGCCACCCCCGATTGGTCGACCGCATAGTCGTTGTCCCAACTGCCGAGTATCTGGCTGGAGGGTTGTGTGGTGTCGAAGGTGAAGATGATCTCACTGCGTGGCGCACCACCGATGGCCTGCACGACACCCGCGTCCACCACTACATCCTGGTAGTCGGGGGTGGTGCCGATGAAGGCGGTGATGGTCCAGGCATCCAACTGCGCGGCACTGCCACTGAGTGCACTGCTCGACCAGAGGAACTCCAGGCCGGTCCAGGACCAAGGGTTGGGCGAGACATCGAAGGTGGTACGGTAGTCGGTGGCGTGCGCCGCACTGGCGGCCACCAATAAGAGACAGCCAGCGGCAGAGCGGCGGGCAGAGGGCAATAGACGCATTCTTATTCCTTATGTGTGGTTATAGGTGCTGTACCAGGTCGAAGGCGCACCGAATCGTGACGACGGGGCGTCGACCGCATTGGCCCGCGTCTTATATCCACACAGATTTAGAGCGTAAATCGTCTCGGTGATGAAGCGCACCGAAGAACGAATTGCGTAGAGACACCTAGGCCTTACGGCCTATGGTTTGACCGTCTGGTAACGGGTTGGGCGGGGCAAGGGGCTTAGCGCGGGAACCGTTCGAGGATGAGAAAGCTGTGGGGGTGGAGGTTCTTCTCATCCGCCGCCACGTCGGCGCGCTCCAGCTCGCGCCACTGGGCCCAATCGAGGGCGGGGAAGTAGGCATCCCCCTCGATGTGGGCGTGCACTAGGGTGAGGTAGAGGCGCTCCACCCGGGGCAGGAGTTGGGCGTAGAAGCTGGCCCCACCGACGACCATCACCTCGTCGACCGGCTCCTGGGCGGCCAGGGTGAGGGCCGCTTCGATGTCGTGCACGACGCTCACCCCCTCCACGCCCCAAGCAGGGTTGCGGGTGACGACGATGTTGTGGCGCCCGGGCAGGGGGCGACCGATGGAGTCGTAGGTCTTGCGCCCCATGACGATGGGTTTGCCCAGGGTGTGGCGACGGAACCACTGCAGGTCACCCGGCAGGTGCCAGGGGAGGCGATTCTCCACGCCGATGACCCGCTCGTCGCTCATGGCGACGATGATGGCGAGGCGTGGGCTCACTCGGCCACCACCTTGCGCAACATATCGAAGTCGAGCTGACCCTTGAGCAGTTTTTGGATGCCGTCCTGCATCAGCGTACGCATACCCTGGCTCACCCCCTGCTCCTTGATCTGCGTGGCGGTGGCCTTGTGGTAGATGAGGTCGGTCACCTCGGGGGTGGCGATGAGCAGCTCGTGCAGGCCGGTACGCCCCTTGTAACCGGTGTTGTCGCACTTCTCGCAACCTACCGGCTTGTGCAGGGTGACGTTGGATTCGTCGACTCCCAGCTCGGGCCAGTACTGTTCACCGTAGAAGTGTTTGATGCGTTTGATCTCCTCCTCACTGGCCTGATAGGGCGCCTTGCACTCCTTGCACAGGGTGCGGGCGAGGCGCTGGGCGAGCACGCCGAGGAAGGCGTCGGCGAAGCTCACTGGGTCGAGGCCGAGATCAAGCAGACGTACCACGGTCTCGGGGGCGGAGTTGGTGTGTAGGGTGGAGAAGACCAGGTGGCCGGTGAGCGACGCCTCGACGCCCGCCTCGGCGGTCTCGGCGTCGCGCATCTCACCGATCATGATCACGTCCGGGTCGGCACGCAGGAAGGCGCGCAGCGCGGCGGCGAAGGTGAGGCCGATCTTCGGCTGCATCTGCATCTGTTGCAGGCCGGGCTGGGTGATCTCGACCGGGTCTTCGGCGGTCCAGATCTTGCGGTCCGGGGTGTTGATGTAGCCGAGCACCGAGTGCAGCGTGGTGGTCTTACCGGAGCCGGTGGGACCCACCACCAGGAAGATGCCGTGGGGGTGGGCCACCGCCGCCTTGAGATTCTCTTCGTTCCAGGTGTTGAGATTGAGCTTGTCGAGCGGCAGTGGCTCGGAGGCGGCGAGGATACGCATCACCACCGACTCCCCGTGCACCGTGGGCAGGGTGGCGACACGCAGCTCCACCGGGGCGCCGCGATAGCGCACCACCAGCTTGCCGTCCTGCGGCTTGCGCCGCTCGGAGATGTCGAGCTTGGACATCACCTTGATACGCGAGACCACCGCCTTGACGTGGGTGGCGGGGATCTGCAGGGTCGGGCGGCAGGAGCCATCCACGCGCAGGCGCACCACGGCGGGCACGCGCCCCTTGGAGGGCTCGATGTGGATATCCGAGGCCCCCATCTTGTAGGCATCGGTAATGAGGCGGTTGACCAGCTTGATCACCGTCGCCTCGTTTTCGTTGACTTCACTTTTGCCTTCGTCGATATCCTCGACCTCTCCCCCCTCCTCGGCCAGCTGACCGACCAGGTCGGAGATGTCCGCCGTCCCCTCCTCCGCCGCCTCGACCCCGAGGAAGCGCAGGATGTCGTCGGGCAGGCCGACACGGAAGCTGTAGGTCTCCGCGCGCACCACGCGCTGGATCTCCATGATGCGCTGCGTGTCGGTGGGGTCGTCGATGAGGATCACCGCCTCCTTGCCGTCCCACCCTACCGGCACCCAGAGCTGCTTGCGCAAGTAGACGTCGCTCAAGCCCACCATCAGCTCGCTGGGGAGGTCGAGATTACGGTCGAAGGTCATGAACGGGACGCCGTAGAACTTCTCCAGCGAGGCCCCCAACTCGGCGGGCAGCACACCCGCCTCGGAGAGCAGCAACTGGGTCACCGAGGTGCGCTCCTTGGTGGCACGGCTCTGGAAGGTATCCAGTTGGTCGCGGCTCAACTTGTTGAGGGTGATGAGGTAGTCGTAGGGCCCGGAGGTGGACTGCACCTCGTAGCGCAACTTCTGCCCGAACACCTGCGAGAGGCGCATGGCCACCTTCACGTCGTTGTCGGAGAAGGGCTGGCCGTCGAAACGGTTGAGCACCTGCATCACGCCGAGGAACACCTCTTTGTGCTTGATCGGCAGGACGATCATGGAACGGGTACGAAAGCCGGACTTCTTGTCGAACGAGCTGTCGAAGTGCAGCTTGGGGTGGATCGCCTTCAGCTCATCGGCGTCGTACACATCGGCGATGCGCAACATGCGTTGGGTGAGCGCCACGTAGCCGGAGATGGAGGTGTTGGAGAGCGGGACACGGATCTCCTTGATCGCATCCCCCGCCTTGAATTTGGAGACGATCTCACGACCGTCGCGCGAGCGGGTGTAGATGGTCAGGCGCTCGGCCCGCAGCAGGATGAGCAGGTCGGGGAGGACCTTGGGGAAGACCTCCACCAAGTCATCGGCATCGAACAGCTCCTGCGTGACGCGGTTGAGGCGCGTCTGGAACTCCAGTGACTTCTTCAGCTGCTCGTTGTGTGCGAGCCCGCTACCGTTGGGGCGCAGCCCTTGCTGTTCACTCTCGCCCATGGCGCCATCCTCTATGCCGTTTGACTGACTATACCCTATACCGCCACAGGTGCCTTGATGGCCGGGTGATATAGGTAGTCGATTAACTCGAAATCGTCGTAGACGAAATCGAAGATTTCACGCCGCTCGGGGTTCAAGCGCATGCTCGGCAGTGGGTGGGGTGCGCGCGCAAGCTGGGTGCGCGCCTGCTCCAGGTGGTTCAGGTAGAGATGGGCGTCACCCAGGGTGTGGATGAACTCACCGGGCTCAAGACCGCAGACCTGCGCCAGCATCAGCGTCAACAGGGCGTACGAGGCGATGTTGAACGGCACACCGAGGAAGATATCCCCACTGCGCTGGTAAAGCTGACAGGAGAGACGCCCGTCGGCAACATAGAATTGAAAAAGAGTGTGACACGGGGGCAACGCCATCTGCTCTACATAGGCCACGTTCCAGGCACTCACCAGCAGACGGCGTGAGTCGGGGTTGGTGCGAATCTGCTCAACCAGCTGACTGATCTGATCGATATGCCCCCCCTCCGGGGTCGGCCATGAGCGCCACTGGTAGCCATAGACCGGCCCCAGTTCGCCGTGCTCGTCCGCCCACTCATCCCAGATGCTGACCCCGTTCTCCTTGAGGTAGCGGATATTGGTCTCCCCCTTCAGGAACCAGAGCAGCTCATGGATGATGGAGCGCAGGTGCAGGCGCTTGGTGGTCACCACCGGGAAGCCCTCGGCCAGATCGAAGCGCATCTGGTGGCCAAAGATGCTCAGCGTTCCGGTCCCCGTGCGGTCCCCTTTTTGCGTGCCGTGCTCCAGTACATGGCACATCAGATCAAGGTATGCCTGCATCTCTCCTCCTACTCGTCGGCCCAGTGGGTGAAGGGGCGATTCTACTGGAAAAGCCCGGAACGGGTGTGAGCGTACCGGCAGGTGACGCGACGCGCGGCGCTGACGGGGTCGACTTAGGGAGGGAAGGGTGTGTGACAGGCGGCAGCGAGGGGGCAGTGGCGCGACAAAGACACATGACACGCCGTTGGCCGCTGGTGGACGTGCACGCTTGCGCCGGCGTGGTGGCTATGGTTCCACGCCGACGCTGTGGGCAAGGCACCGCTCGACCTCGGCCGGGTCGAGCTGTTCGCCCTCTTTTGTCCTGACCGAGAGTTGTATCCCCTCGTTCGACGCCTCGATGTGGATCGACGCCACCTTGTCGTACGCCTGTGTAGGGCACGTGCAGCGTCCCGTCTGGCAGGCCTGCAGCGCCTGGAGTATCGAGCCGGTCTCCGTGGCTGTCGCCGCGATCTGTAGCTCGACGCCGTTGGTCTGACTGAGAACCTTGATCTGCATGCGGATGCCCTCTCTGGCCAAGGAGTGAAGGTGTGCCGAGTACGGCGGCACACCGACGGCGATTAGGCCGCTCTAGGCGTGCGGTCACGCAGATAGGCCAGGCCGAGCAGCACGAGCCCCACGAGCACCAGCGGCAGGGAGAGCAGCATCCCCATGGTGAGCCAGTCGAAGGCGATGAAGCCGAGCTGGGCGTCGGGTTCGCGGACGAATTCGACCAGGAAGCGAAAGAGCCCGTAGCCCAGCGCGAAGAGACCAGAGACGGCGAACATGGGGCGTGACTTGGCACTGAACCACCAGACGAGGGTAAACAGTACCACCCCTTCGAGGAGCATCTCGTAGAGCATGGAGGGGTGGCGCGGCTGGGCGTCGACGAAGGGGAAGAGCATCCCCCAGGGCAGGTCGGTGGGGCGGCCCCAGAGTTCGCCGTTGATGAAGTTGCCAAGGCGCCCGGCGCCGAGGCCGATGGGCACGAGCGGGGCAACGAAGTCCATCAGCCGAAAATAGCGCCAACCCAATTGACGCGCGGTGATCCACATGGCGAGCATGACCCCGATAAGGCCGCCGTGGAACGACATGCCGCCATCCCAGATGCGGATCAACATCAGCGGGTTGGCAATGAAGTTGTCGAAGCTGTAGAAGAGCACATAACCGATACGCCCACCGAGCAGTACGCCGAGGGCGCCGTTGAAGACGATGCTCTCCATCTTGGCCGGGTCGAGCCCTGCCGCCTGGGCACGGCGCAGGCCGAGCCAGTAGGCGGCGAGAAAGGCGACGAGGTACATCACCCCGTACCAGTGCACCTTGAGCGGGCCGAGGGCGATGATGACCGGGTCGATGTGCGGGTAGGTGAGCATGGTGGCGTCCGTGTCAGGCGGGCAGGATGCGGAAGGTGAGGGACTTGATGTATTCGGTCTCGGGGATGGCGGGGTGGATCGGGTGGTCGCACGCCTGGTGCCCCTGCTCGATGAGCAGTGCGGAACGGTCGAGGTGACGGGCGGCGCCGAGCACCTGCTCGCGCAGCTCGTTCGCCGCGAGGTGCGAGGAGCAGGAGGCACTCACCAGGATGCCGTCACGCGCCAACACCTGGATGGCCATCTGATTGACACGCCGGTAGGCACCGAGCCCCTCCTTATGGTCACGCTTGCGCTTGATGAAGGCGGGCGGGTCGGCGATCACCACATCGAATTGGGCACGCGCCTCGCGCAGCTCACGCAGGGCCTGGAATACGTCACCCTGGATGGCGTCGACCTTGTCGCCCACCCCATTGAGCACGGCGTTGCGCTCGGCCAGCTCCAGGGCCGGCAGGGAGGCATCGACCAGTTGCACATGTTCGGCCCCGGCGACGGCGGCCTGAATGCCCCAACCGCCCACGTAGCTAAAGAGGTCGAGCACCCGCTTGCCCTGCACCCATGGGGCGAGGCGCGCGCGGTTGTCACGGTGGTCGTAAAACCAACCGGTCTTCTGCCCCTCGCTCGGAGTAACCAGGAATCGGCAGCCGTTCTCGATCACCTCCAGCTCGGCGGGGAAGTCACCGAGGGCGCTGGTCACCTCAAGCGGCAGCCCCTCCAGCTCGCGCGCCTTGACGTCGTTGCGCAGTAGCAGTGCCTTGGGTTTGAGCACCTGCTCGATGGCGGCGACGAGGGCCTCGGTCTGCGCCTCCATGCCAGCGGTGGTCACCTGCGCCACCAGGTAGTCGCCGAAGCGGTCGAGAACCAATCCCGGCAGGCCATCGGACTCACCGAAGAGCAGGCGGTAGAAGGGGTCGGGGTAACGCCGCTCGCGCAGGCTCAAGGCCACCTTGAGGCGGTGAACGATGAGCGACTTGTCGAGGCGGTAGTCCGGGTCGCGACTCACCAAACGGGCGGCGATGAGGGTATGCGGATTGATGTAGCCGGTGCCGAGCGGCTTGTCGCGATAGTCGCGCAGCTCCACCAACTGACCGGCGCTGTAACCACCGAGGGGTGAACGACCGGTGTCGATCTCGTTGCTGAAGACCCACAGGTGACCGGCGCGCAGGCGGCGCTCTTCGTTCTTCTTCAGGTAGAGGGGGGCGAGTGTCTCGGACATGGAGGGGCGCATCCTGGGTGATTTTGGCGCGCTATTATCGGCCATCGGGCCCAGGGTTAACAGCGCGGAGCCACCCCCACGCCGTGCACCGAGGCGCATTTCAGTAGGGTTTGACGCCGACGTAGTTGCCGGGTGGGTCGTAGTTGCAGACCCACACCTGTGACTGATCCGCGCACACGGCGCGGGCACAGCCGAGGCGGGCACTGTGCGCCCATACCACCTGGGTGTAGTGGCCGCACTGTTTGCCGCTGGCGCAGCGGTTGGCACTGTAGTCGTAGTCACGCTCCTCTGCGGCCCAGGCGCCGACCACGCGCTCCGCGCCCACCGCCTGGAGCTCGACGCGCCCATCGGACCAGCGGTTGGCACTGCCCCAGTAGAGATTCTCGCCATAGTCGTTGTCGGGCCGGTGGCGCATGTCGCAGCCGGAGGAGGCGAGCTGGTCGGCCCACTGACCGGCGAAGGCGGCGAGGCCGTCGTCCCACACCAGGGGGCCGACGCCGTGGGCGGCGCGCACGCGGTTGTGCTCGGCGGTGATGCCGTCCAACACCGACCCCTCGCCCGCCAGGGCGAGGGTGGGGAGGAGCAGGGCGAGGAGCAGGGGGCGACGGTGCATGGCAGACCTCAGAACTGTGCCTGCCAGTAGAAGCCGACGCTGTCGGCATCGACCTCGGTACCGGAGACGGTGGTGTAATCGATGTTGGTAAAGCGCAGCCCGAGGACGTTGTTCGGCACCAGCTCGATGCCCGCCTCCATCACCAGACCCATCGAGTTGTCGAAGTCGTAGTTGATGTGTGAGGCGGCGCCGGTACCCGTCAGCTCGGGGTCGATGTGGTAGGTGAGGCCGAGGCCCAGGTGCAGATTCTGCACCTGGCTGTGGAGGATCATGTCGATGGGGATGATGCTCCAATCGAGTTCGCCGTTGGTGGCCACGACGGTATCGAACTTGTAGCCGACAGTCATATCCATGCTCATCCCCTCCTGCAACCAGAGGCGTGCGCCTAGCGCCAGGGTGAGGCCGGTGCCAGCACGGATGGAGTCACTGGTGCCATTGGAGTAGGCCACCGCCAGCTCGTCGCCACCGTGGTCGTAGGCGAGCCGAAAGAGCGCCTCGGCACTGGCCGGCAGGGCGGTACAGGTGAGCAGCAGTGCAGGGATCAGACGGGTGTAGGCAATGGCCATATGTACTCCTTGAGCGCCGACCTGTCGTCAGCGGATATCGTCATCGGTGTCGGCGACACCATCTTTACCACTGGAGAAGAGCTGATAGCCACTCGGCGCCTGCGCGTCGAGGCGATAAATATAGGCGCGTCCCCAGGGGTCGACCAGCAGTTCGGGCTCTTCGCCCAAGTCCTCCAAATGGACCGGCAAACGACCGAATGATTCCCGATAGATCCCTACGGCACGCTCGATCCCACGCAGGGTGAGTGCGGCGTGCAGGGGGCGCTCGAAGGCCATGCGCCCATCATCCCCTAGTTCGAGGGTACCGATCTGTGAGCCGGCTCCCTGCAGGGCCGCCACCAACGGCGCGAGCACACCCTCCACCAGGCCGTAGAGCGGCGCCATGGGGTTGTCGCGCGGCAGCCCCTCTTGCAGGATCTGCGTAAACGCACTGTCGAACGTCTTACCCTCGGCCAGCGGGATCTGGGTCAGTGCCATCACCCGTTCGACCCCGGCGGCGTCGAGCTGATAGGTACCGCTATCGGGATTATAGCTACCGAAGCCCGCCGGGACGTCCACGCCGCCGAGGGCACCCTGGGTCAGGCTGACCACCCCATCCACCACATTGAGCGCCGTGGCAACGGTGTAGAGGTCGAGCTCGAAGCGCGTCCCACGCACCTCGGCGCGCCGCCCCTTGGGCAGGGTGACGACGAAGGTCTGCTGGGGCGCAAGCTTGTGTACCTCGGCATAGAGCCGACCCGAAGTGAGGGCCAGCTCGGCCTGGTCGAGGTCGGCCAGGTGCGTGGTCGTGAACTCGGCAGGCCCGACGATGCGCACGCGGGCCCGGTTGCCCGTATCCAGACACAACTCACCACCGCGCGGTACCCTGACCTGTACCCCATCGGCGAGGCGCCCGCCGGGCACCGCCAGCGTGGGGAGCCCCCCCGTAGAGGCGCTCACCTGGCTCCAGCCGCGCGCGCAACTGACCAGTGTGCTGGCGCTGTTGTGTGCCACCCGCTGCTGTGCGCTCCAGGCCACCGCCGCGTAGTAGCCACCGACTAGCAGCAGCGCTACGAGCACGAGGCTCAGCAGCAGCCAGAGCCCTGTTCGGCTGGGTTTATGCGGCATCTCCTGCGCATTGTTCATTACCTATCACCCGTTTGTCGTACATCACAAACGGGAGTGTATCGAATCGATGCCGACGTTTTCACCGCAGCCCGCAACTTTTCGCACAGAGAGTACCTGTTCGCGTGTGGAGGGTCACCGGCGAGGGGCGATCATCCCCGGCGCCAGGCGTGCCAGCGTCGCAACAGCGCCCGCAGGTGCGCTGAGGTACGGCGCTGCGCCCAGACCCCCGCCGTGGCCCGCAACGTCTCACCACGAGTGGGATAGGGGTGCAGGGTGGCGAGCAGGGCCTTCATACCGAGGCCGTGCTGCATGGCCAAGGTGATCGGCGTCAGCAGCTCTCCAGCCCCCTCCCCCACCAGGGTGGCACCGAGGATGCGCCCACGCCCCGGCTGCGTGAGCAGTTGGATATACCCCACGCGGCTGGCGTCGACGATGGCCCGGTCCAGCTCCGCCAACGCGTAGCGGGTCAGCTCGAAGGGGAGTCCGGCGGCCTCTGCACTCGCCACTCCATGACCGACCTGCGCCACCTCCGGGTCGGTGAAGAGCACGCGAGGCATGATCGCGGTCGGCAATTTACGCCGCCACCAGGGGGCGAGCAGGGCGTTGACCACTGCCGTCTGCGCCTGGTGCGCAGCGGCATGGGTCAACTGCCAGGGGCCGGCCACATCCCCCACGGCGAAGATATTGGGGTAGCGGGTACGCAGCCATGGGTCGGTGACGATGCGACCGTCACGCTCCAGGGGGATCTGCAGCACCTCCAGACCGAGCCCCTGTGTGTGAGCCACGCGCCCGACGGCCATCAGCAGGGCGCTGCAGGGGAGGTGTCGCTCGCGCCCCTCGGGGTCGGCCACCACCAGCCAGCGCCCCTCCCCCTCGCCCGACTCGCCACGCAGGGCTTGGTGTGCGGTGAGGATCTCCACCCCCTCCGCGCGCAAGGCCTCCGCCACCGCCTCGGCCGGCTCCTCGTCCAGGGCGGGTAACAGTCGCGTGCCACGCACCACCATCGTCACCTCGCTACCGAGGCGGGCGAAGCACTGCGCCAGCTCACAGCCGACCGCCCCACCGCCGAGCACCACCAGTTGTGCGGGCAACTGCTCCATTCGCCACAGCGTCGCGCTGGTGTACCAGGCGAGCCGATCGAGCCCATCGAGGGGTGGGAGGTGTGGCCTGGCCCCAGTGGCGATGACGATGGCGCGCGTGGTCAACACACGCCCCGCCACCTCGACCGACCAGGGGCTGAGCAGTCGCCCATGGCCGCGCACCACCTCCACCCCCAGCGCGCGATAGCGCGCCTCCGAGTCGTGCGGTGCCACCTCGGCCACCGCCTGCCGCACGCGTGCCATCACCGCGCTGAAGGTGAAGGGGATGGAGGTCCCCTGCAGGCCGACTCCTTGCGCGTGGCGGGCACGGTGCAACAGACGCGTGGTGGCGATAAGTGCCTTGGAGGGGACACAGCCGCTGTTGAGGCAGTCGCCGCCCATCGTCCCCGCCTCGATCAGTGCCACCCTGGCCTGCGCCGCTGCCCCCAGATAGGCGCTCACCAGGCCACCGGCACCCGCCCCCACCACCACCAGGTCGTAATCGAAGCGCGGCGGGCGCCGCCAGCCAGCGTAGACCCGGCGCGCGCACAACCCGTCATAGACCCTGCGCCCCAGTAGCGGAAAGAGCCCAAGGAGCACGAAGGCGAGCAGCAACCCGGGGTCGAGCAGCCCCCCCACCCCCTGTACCTGGGCGAGCTGGGTGCCGGCATTGAGGTAGAGCACACTGCCCGCGAGCATGCCCAACTGGCTCACCCAGGCGTAGGTCCAAACCCGGATCCGGGTCAGACCGAAGGCGAGGTTGATCAGTACGAAGGGCATGAAAGGGGCCATGCGCAGGCCGAAGAGGTAGAGCGGACCGTCGCGTGCCAGGCCGGCATCGATCGCCCGCAGGCGCTGGCCGAGACGGGCCCTGGCCCAGTCGCGCAGCAGGTGGCGCGACACCAACATGGCCAGGGTCGCACCGAGGGTGGAGGCGCAGGAGACCAGCAACAACGCCCACCAGAAGCCGAAGATCGCCGCGCCGATGAGGCTCAGGGGGACCGCCCCGGGGATCGACAGGGCGGTGACCACCACATAGACCAGAAAATAGACCAGGCTCGTAGCGCGTGGGCTCTCCGACACCCGCGCCTGCAGCGCGGCCTGCTGCCCCTTGAGGGTGGCGAGGTCGAGGTGGTGGGCGAGGTCGAAGAGCGCCACCAGCGTGACGACCAGGGCGAGCAGGGCGATGAACAGCAGCGGTCGATATCGGCGCATGGGGGCGTCCCGAGGCTTTTCCCCACCATAGACGAGATCGAGGCGCGGCAAAAGTCACGCCCAAAACGTCACAGGGCGACCCGAGGGCCGCCCTGTGACGCGTAGGCGCGCGGCGATGCGCTCAGCGCATGGTCGGCTTGGGGGTAGCGTCGGTGCTCACCGGCAGCTGCGGCAGCTCGATACGCGGGATCTCGCCGGTCAGGGTACGCAGGAAGGCGGCGATGGCCTTCACCTCCTCGTCCTTCAGCTCGGTACCGAGCTGGTAACGGCCCATGATGTCCACCGCCTGCTCCAGGCTCCACACCTTGCCGGAGTGGAAGTAGGGGGCGGTCAGCTCGACGTTACGCAGCGGCGGGGCGCGGAAGACGTAGTTGTCCACGGCGGTCTCGGTGACGGCGTAGCGCCCCTTGTCGTCGGGGGGCAGGATGTCGGCGCCCGGTTTGGCGGCGAGACCGAAAGAGAAGTAGGCCTGGCCACCGACGTTGACGCCGTTGTGGCAACTGGCACAGCCGTTCTCCATGAACAGGGAGAGACCGGTCTTCTCCTGCTCGCTGAGGGCGGCGGCATTGCCCTCCAGGAATTGATCAAAACGTGAGGCGGGGGTGATGAGGCTCGCCTCGAACGCCTCCAGCGCCTTGGCCAGATTCTCGAACGTGAGCGGATTGCTCTCGCCGGGGAAGGCCTTGGCGAAGGCGGCGTGGTACTCGGGCATGCTGCTCAGGGTCTCTACGGTCACCTCGGGGGTGGCGTACATGCGTAGACCGGAGCGGATCAGCCCCTTGGCCTGCGCCTTGAGGTCCTCGGAACGACCATCCCACGATTGCGCCACATTGAACACCGAGTTGAACACGGTGGGCGCGTTGCGGTGACCACGGGTCCAGCCGTGACCGGGGGAGACCTCCAGGTTGTCGTCACCACCCATGCCCAGATTGTGGCAGGTGTTGCAGCTCACCATGTGGTTGTTGGAGAGGCGCGGCTCGAAGAAGATCATCTTGCCCAGCTCCACCTTGTCATGGGTGACGGCGTTGTCCTTGAGGGCGGGCGGATTGGCGGGGATAGGCTGGAAGAAGGTGTTGGCCCTCTCCATCAGCGCATCGGCGGCGTGCAGCGGGGCACTGAGGCCAAGGGCGGCAACGGTAGCCAGTGAGAGCAGGGTGCGCTTCATCTTCGATCTCCTTGGGAGCTGGTCGTTATTATGCTGGTAAGCATTAGTAAAACTGCATGCATTGTATAGCATTCGCCCCGCCGCCGTGACACCCTGATTGCACCACACGCGAGGGAGATTCGGCATGCGCATACTGCTCACTGGCGCCACTGGAACCTTGGGCGGCCCACTGCTCCTGGCCCTCGCCGAGCGCGGCCACCAGGTGCTCGCCTGCGCGCGTGCACCACAACGCCTGACCAGCGCATTCGCCCCCTGGCGCGGCGTGCGGGTGGTCGAGGCGGACCTCGGGCGACTGCAACGACCCGAGCAGTGGCACCCCCTGCTGGCAGGGGTCGAGGTGGTGATCAACGCCGCTGGCCTGTTTGTGCAGCAGCACCCAGACGACTTCGAGCGCATCCACCACCGAGGGCCCGCCGCCCTGTTCCAGGCCGCCGTCGATTGCGGGGTCCGACGGGTGATCCAGGTCTCCGCCCTCGGCGCGCAGGCCGAGGCCCCGAGCGCGTTTTTGCGCAGCAAGCAGGCGGCGGACGCCCTTTTGCTCTCGCTGCCGCTGGAGGGGTGCGTGGTCAAACCCTCGCTGGTCTTCACCTCGGAGGGGGCCAGTAGTCGACTCTTTTGTGCCCTCGCCACCCTCCCCTGGCTGCCGCTACCCGATGCAGGGCAGGCCAGGGTACAGCCGATCCATCAGACCGACCTGTTACAGGCACTACTCACCCTGGTGGAGCGACCCGAACGCCCGCCGCAGGAGCTGGCACTGGTCGGGGCCGAGCCCCTCTCACTGGCCGACTATCTCGCCACCCTGGGTGAGCGCATGGGGTGTGGCAGGCCACGCATCACCAGGGTATCCACGCGTCTGTTACTCCGTACCACACCACTGATGGCACGCCTGCCTGGTGGCCTACTCAGCGCCGACAGCCTACGCATGCTGGCCCAAGGCAGTGTGGCCGACGTAGCCCCCTTGGCACATCTGCTCGGGCGCACACCCCGTGCGCCGAGTCAGTTCATCGCACCGCTGCAGGCGGGCACGTTGCGGGCCGCCGCCGGGCGCTACTGGGTCATGCCGCTGGCACGTCTGAGCCTGGCACTGCTCTGGCTGATCACCGCCGGGCTCTCCCTCTGGCCCGGTAACCGCGAACAGGGTCTCGACCTGCTCGCCCAGGGGGGCCTACCCACCGCCTGGCAGCCACCGCTCCTCTATGCGGCGGCACTGCTCGACGCCGCCCTCGGTCTCGCCACCCTATTGCGCCCCAGTCGAGGGCTGTGGTGGGCCCAGCTCGGTCTGGTAGGCTTCTACACCTTGTTCATCGCCCTCCTCCTCCCCGTGCAACTACTCCACCCCTTCGCCCCGGTGGTGAAAAACCTGCCCATCCTCGCACTCATCACCCTGCTGCTGGTGCAGCAGACGGAGCAGTGACATGGAGTACCTCCTCCTCAAGACCCTGCACATCCTCAGCGCCACCCTGTTGGTCGGCACCGGTTTCGGCAGCGCCTTCTACCTCTACATGACCCACCGTAGCGGCGACATTCACGCCATCGCCCGCGTCTCGGCCCTGGTGGTGCGTGCCGACGCGTGGTTTACCACCCCGGCGATCATTCTCCAGCCCCTCACAGGGTTGTGGATGGCACAGATCGCCGGTTACCCGGTGCTGAGCGGCTGGATCGGCTGGGCACTACTGCTCTATCTCTTCGCCGGGGCCTGTTGGCTGCCGGTGGTATGGCTGCAGATCGAGATGCGCAAGATGGCCGCCGTGGCAGAACAGGGCGCAGCGCCTCTGCCCGAGCGATACTGGCGTTACGCCAAATGGTGGGAGCGGTTGGGCTACCCCGCCTTCGCCGCCATGCTGGTCGTCTACTGGCTGATGGTGGGCAAGGGGCTGATGCCCTTTTGAGACCACTCAACCAAATGCCAACCCCTGGTCCCAGTAGGGCTCCTCGCCCAGTGCCTCGCGCAGTGCCTCAATGAAGAGCCGGGTGCGCTGTGGCACGAAGCGACGCGAGGGGTAGACCGCGTAGGCCTGCACCGGGGCGCAGGGGTAGTCGGTGAGCAGGGGCACCAGGCGCCCGGCGAGCACCTCCTGGTAGATGAGAAACGAGGGCTGCTGCACCACCCCTAACCCCTCCACGGCCGCCTGCAGCAGCAGTTCGCCGTTATTGGACTGAAAGCGTGGCGCGATACGCACCACATGCTTGTGCCCCTGGGCATCGAGAAACTCCCACAACCCCGGGTCGGGCATGTTGGTATAGAGCAGCCCCTGGTGCGTGGCCAGCGCCTCGGGGGTCTCGGGCACGCCGTGGGTGTTGAGGTAGGCGGGGCTGGCGCAGACCATGATGTTGACCTTGGCCAGGGGGCGGGCCACCAGGTTGGAGTCCTCCAAGGTACCGATGCGTACCGCCAGATCGATGCCCCCCTCCACCAGATTGACGAAGCGGTCGTCGAGCTGCAGGTCGAGGCGTAGACCCGGATGGTCGTGCATGAACTGCTGTAACACGGGAAAGAGGTGCATGCGCGCGAAGGCGAGTGGCGCAGAGAGGCGCAGCACGCCGGTGAGTGCCGCGCACTCACCGCCCACGGCCTGCTCGGTCTCCTCCAGCTCGGCGAGCAGACGCTGGGCGCGGGGATAGAGTTCACGCCCGGCGTCGGTGAGCGAGAGGGTGCGCGTGGTGCGCTGCAGGAGCTGCACGCCGAGGCGGGTCTCCAGTTCGGCGATGCGTCGCGAGACCACCGAGTTGGCCACCCCGAGACGGGCGGCGGCGGCGGCGAACTGGCCGGTCTCGACCACGGCGATGAAGGTCTCGTAGGTATCGAAGCGGTCCATTATTTCTTCTTTGGCAATTATCTATTGCCTAATCCTACCTTTATTTCTTATCTGGCGAACATACAATTCTTCTCAACACGGCACGCCACGGCGCGAGCCGATCCTAACCGGATAGACGAGGAGATCGACATGAAACCAGCGCAATCCCTCCGCCCCATCGTGCAGCGGCTGCGTGGCCTGGAGACGGCCGACGGCGCCGGTGTGCGCCTCACCCGTCTCATCGGCACCTCGGCCCTACCCCAGCTCGACCCCTTTCTGCTGCTCGACGACTTTCGCTCCGACGACCCGGAGGATTACATCGGCGGCTTCCCGCCCCACCCGCACCGTGGCTTCGAGACGGTCACCTATCTGCTCGCCGGGCGTATGCGCCACGCCGACAGCGCTGGCCACGCCGGGGTCATCGAGAGTGGTGGCGTACAGTGGATGACCGCCGGCCACGGCATCATCCACTCGGAGATGCCTGAGCAGGAGGATGGCCTGCTGGCCGGACTGCAGTTGTGGGTCAACCTCCCCGCCCGCCATAAGCTGATGGCCCCGCGCTACCAGGAGCACCCGATCGGTGCGATCCCGCTGGAGGAGCGGGGTGAAGGGGTGCGTCTACGCGTGATCGCCGGGCGCACCAGCCTGGGCACCCAGGGGGTGGTCACCGAGCTGATCACCCCGGTCCTCTACTACGACATCGAGCTCGCCGCCGGCGCCCGCCTGCGTGAACCCTTGCCCAGTGGCTGGTCCACCCTGCTCTACCTGGTCGAGGGTACGCTCCAGGTCGGCGACCAAGAGCTCCAGCGCGGTGAGCTGGTACGCCTTGGCAGCGAGGGCGAACTGCAACTCGATGCCCTGCGGGGGAGCCGCGTGATCCTCCTCGCCGGTGCGCCCATAGGCGAGCCCATCGCCCGCCACGGCCCCTTCGTGATGAACAGCGATGCGGAGATCCGCCAGGCCTTTCGCGACTACCAGGCGGGCCGCTTCACCGAGAGGGAGGTGAGTGTATGAAACTGCGCAACACCCCCAGCGACTACGGCCTGGTGGCACGGGCCTTCCACTGGGTCACCGCCCTCGCGGTCTTCGGCCTCTTCGGTCTCGGCCTGTGGATGACCAGCCTGACCTACTACGACAGCTGGTATCGCCTCGGCCCCTGGTGGCACAAAGGCATCGGCATCACCCTCTTCGTGCTCATCGTGGCACGCCTGGTGTGGCGCAGGTTCTCACCGCCACCGGCCCCGATCGAGAGCCACAAGCCCTACGAGCGCATCGCAGCCCATCTGGTGCACGGCCTGCTCTACTTGTTGCTCTTCGCGGTGATGTTGAGCGGCTACCTCATCTCCACCGCCGACGGGCGCCCGATCCCCTACTTCGACCTGTTCGAGATCGCCGCCCTGCCGTGGGCCATCAAAGACCAAGAGGATATCGCCGGAACGATTCTCCTCTGGCTCGCCAGCTCCCTGGTCGGCGTGGCCATACTGCACGCCCTGGCCGCCATCAAACACCACTTTGTCGACCGCGACCGGACCTTGAGCCGCATGCTGGGCCGCTCGCAAAACCACTGAACCGTAGAACACACGTTAGGAGTATGACCATGCGTAACACCTTCGCCCCTGCCTTCATCGCCGCCGCCCTGTTCGCTGCCACCCCGGTCCTGGCCGAGGAGTATGTCATCGACACCTCGGGGGCCCACGCCAGCATCAACTTCCAGATCAAGCACCTGGGCTACAGTTGGCTGACCGGCCGTTTCAACACCTTCAGCGGTGAGTTCAGCTACGACGAAAAGGCCCCCGAGGCCGCCAAGGTGAGCGTCACCATCGACACCACCAGCCTCGACAGCAACCACGCCGAGCGTGACAAACACGTGCGGAGCGCCGACTTCCTCGACGTGGCCAAATACCCCGAGGCGAAGTTCGTCTCCACGGCGTACAAACCCCACGGCGACGGCACCGCCACCCTGGAGGGCGAGTTCACCCTGCACGGCGTGACCAAGCCGATGACCATCGCAGTGAGCGAGATCGGCGCCGGCGCCGACCCCTGGGGCGGCTACCGTCGCGGCTTTACCGGCACCACCTCTTTTGCACTGGCCGATTACGGTATCGACTACAACCTCGGCCCCGCCTCCAGAGAGGTACAGTTGACCCTCAATGTCGAGGGCGTGCGCAAGTAACCCCACCGGACGGGGCCGCTGGCCCCGTCCACTCTTACACCCCGCCCCCTGTTTCTGCCCCTGCGCCTGCATCAGGCCCCCAGCCACCTCGTCCCCTCCCCTACGGAGTGTGAACTCCGTAACGTTCATATTGCGCGAAACGCAACTCGCCCACGCATTTAATACCGATGCAACAATAGAGGCTGGACCTGCGCGCCCAATCGGCATAGGCTCAGAAAAATAACCAGGTCGTCAAAGATGACCAAGGCGGCGCGCCGCCAACATAAATCACCCACAGAACCAGAAGAGAGGCGACAAGGCTGTCGTCGAGGAGTCGATATGTCGGCTATCCGCACCTATTTACCCCGCTACCTGAGCGCACTGCTGCTCACACTCGCCCTACTGCAGCCCCCCCTCGGCCACACCGAGGTGGTCGAACTGCTCCAGGACAACGGTCTCACCACCCTCGCCCGTTACGAGCCCGGCGACGCCGACAAACCCGCCCTGTTGCTGCTACACGGCTTCCTGCAGACCCACAACTTCAGCACCATCCAGGCCCTGGCCGACGAGCTGAGCGCCGATGGTTACCCCGTGCTCGCCCCCACCCTGAGCCTGAACATCGACCATCGCCGCCAGAGCCTCACCTGTGACGCGCTGCAGACCCACAGTGTCGAGGACTCCAACCGCGAACTGGCCAAGTGGGTCGAGTGGTTGCATCGACAGGGACATACCCAGATCGAACTCATCGGCCACAGCAGTGGCAGCCTGCGCCTGCTCGCCTACCGTGAGGCCCACCCCGATGAGTCCATCGCCGGGCTCATCCTGCTCAGTCTCACCCCCTTCGAGGATTGGCGCAGCCCCGACCAGTGGAGCGAGCAGCAGCAGCGCGCCTCCGCCCAGCTCCAAGCGGCCCCCAAGGGGCTCGGTACCTACAGCCTCACCTTCTGCCGCAACAACTACCTCGCCCCCCCCAGCGCCATCCTCGCCTAC
>QKED01000023.1 GCA_003252455.1 Gammaproteobacteria bacterium | reverse complement strand
TCAACCTCCGCCAATCCATCTACTCTCCATGAGGAGTCAACAATCGACTTTTTTCCACCTAGCTTCTTCATTATCGCTGATACTTCATCTTCAGACATCCCTGATCTCACTCCATGAAAGTCGAACGCATATGAATTAGACGTTGAAATTAGGCCTATGATCATCAAAAATATTAATTTTATTCCCATCTTTCAGTCTCCTTCGGGTTGAAAAAAAGATTGCGGCAGGCCTAGAGTCGTAGCGCCAAAGTATGGATTCTCGAGACCTGAGCGCTTGCCGCCAGCGGTGGATTATCTAGCGGGTTAAAGTGCCGCGAAATGAGTTATCCGCTTAACTTAATTAGAGCTTGAGAGCGGGTGTCGTAAGGAGTGCGCATGTGATGAAGATTTATTTGTACTTTGATTGGTATTTGTTGATTTCGTTCGTGCGCATACCGTCATCTATATCAAAGTAGAACTTCTTTTCAATGGAGACTTCGTATTTGCTATAAGTCGACCTTCTCCCTGAACATGAATATATGGTGTTTCTGAAGTATCTTAGAGGGCCTGATTCTACATAGCCAGCGACGTACTCTGCAAGAACCAAATCTCCTTCATTGTCATTCCTAATCACCACATACCGCCTTGCCTTACCACCAGGTCGTCTCTCTAAGTTTTCCACAAAATGGGTGGGAGTCCTATATCTTGATTCTACTGTTGAATGTTCAATTTCGTCAATTAACCTAATACAGGCCTGATCAAAGTCAAGTGTACTATGCATTGTTCCAGGTTCTGGTGGAGGCAAGTCAGGCAGGATATAGAATACATAGAGGAACAATAATAATGCAAAAAAGGTTGCAATTAACTGATTCAGGTGCTGTAACGCCACATATAATATGGACGCAGCCGCGAAAGCTATTAAGCCCTCTCCGATGCCTATCAATTCGATAAAGGTGTTATTCATAAGCGCGAAAAAAGAAATGGTTCATATTTTGACTACCACATTCCCCTGAATTAATCCACTTCTCGTTGACCCCAACGGCAGGTAAAGCTGCACCCCACTATCACTGAAGGCCCTAAAGCCGTACAGCTCATAGAATACCTTCACGCCCTCGTCGATGGCATCCAAAACCAGTGCATGGATGCCGATCTCTTCACTCACCGCAAGCGTGCGCTGGATAGCGTTGGCCAACAGGTACCCGCCGATCCCTTGTCCCTGTGCCGCCTGACTGACGGCAAGGAGACCTATGAGGGCTGGGACATGGGCAGGCGTGGCAGGCCTTTGGTGAGCGATGGCGGTACCTTATCGAGGTCTATCGAGAGGGTGCTGAGGGTGTAGTTGCCGAGCAGGGTGGTGGGGGTGTTGTCGGTGACGGCGACGAAGGCTTTGCAGTAGCCACGCCGCACATCTTGGCCGACCTGCTTTCGGATGTAGTCATCGAGAGTGGCGTTGCTGCAGGTAGACCCCTGGTGGACGTGGTGCTTGGCCAGGGGCTTGATGATGAGCGGTGAGGTCATCGGCTGATGACGTTTTTATCGTGCTGTTCGAGCAGGGCTTGGAGCTTGTCGTTGAAGTGCACGGGGCGCGAGAGGGCTTGGAAGAAAGCCTCTGCATCGCTGGCGCTGAGACGCATGATCTCTTGGTCGTGCTCCAAGGCGTGCATGGTGACGAAGGTGGAGACGGAGACCCCTTCGAGTTCGGCGGTTTGTTCGATCTGCTGTTTGTCGCTGGCGCTGAGGCGGACGTTGATGCGCTCGGCCTTGGGGGCGTTAGCTTTGCCCCTAGAGATCTTATTCTCGCCTGGCACGCGTCGCGCCATGCCCTTGGCGTCCGGTGTCTTGCCTGCCTTGTTGATGGATGCGCTCATGGTGAGTACCAGCGGGTTGTGCGTTCCCGAAGTGTACGTCGGAGTGGCACCATAGACAATTTACCCGGCTCTCATGGCATACCGAAGCGATTCGTCATGAGGCGGTTAGCTGTAGACAGAGCGTCAACGGCTGTGCGAGCAAGTGCGTCTGTATCGCGCTGAACTTGTAGTTCCTGCGTTGTTATAAGGGTCGGTGAGTGCCTGGGCAGCCTCACACCACCCGCCTAGCCTCCTCCAACGCACCCTGCAACTCATCACAATCCCCACACCCGCCCTCTAGCGCGAGCATCTGTAACAGATAGACCTCGCACTGGGTATGCGCGCGACTCTCCACCACCAGCGGTGGTTCTCGGTCGAGCAGCACCTCTTCGCCGAAGAAATCCCCTGGATAGAGCAGGCGCTCGTGGAGTTGGCCGTCGTTGTCGAGCAGGGTGACGGTGGCGACGCCGTCGGCGAGGAGGTAGAGGCAGTCGATGGCGTCGTCGGCCTCGACCAGGGGGGCGCCGGAGGGGAGGGGGCGGGGCTCTAGGAGGGTGACGAGGCGTTCGATCTGCGCCTCGGGCAGTTCGCTGAATTGGGGTAGGTTGCGCAGCAGTTGGCTCGGCTCTTGGCGCGGGAGGCGTCCGCCGCCGTCGCGCAGTTGGTGCAGGGCGTGGTCGAGTTCGGCGTCGATGCGTTCGGCCATCGCCTCGGGCAGGGCGCCGGAGCGCACCTGCTGGTCGATGGCGTGCCGCTGGCGGTGGAGCAGTTCGCGTTGGGCGAGTTGCTGCTGTAGGCGACGCACGAAGCGCGGGTGTTGTAGGGCGAGGCGCTGGAGGCGTACGCGGGTCGCCTCACCCCAGAGGCGGTAGTTGTCGGCCACCTGGCCGATGGGGGCGGCGCGTTGTGGCTCCTCTTCGGCCATGCGCTCGAACTGGTCGAGCACCTCGCGACCGACGCGGTGGCGGGCGACCAGGCGCTGGAAGTCGAGGGCGCTGCGTTTGTCGTGCAGGCGGCGGGCGAGGCGTGGCAGGTGCAGCCAGAGCAGCAGGCGGTCGCGGGCGGCGCCGAGGCGTAGGCGCCAGGTGGGGTAGAGGGTGGCGGCGGGCAGGGGGCGGCCTTGGCGCAGCGCCTCGCTCTGCAGGCCGATGGTGTAGAGCAGGTCGCGGTAGGCGGCCTCGCTCAGTTGGCCTTGGCTGAAGAGTTGGTAGTAGGCGCTCGCCTCCTGGGAGAGCCCGGCGAGCATGATCAGGCGGTGCTCCAGCTCGGGGGTCAGCTCCTTGGCGCGCAGCTCGGCGAGGGCCTGGTCGGCCTCCTCTAGGGTCTGGCGGTACTGCGCCTCCAGTTGCGCGACCACCGGGCGTGCGAGCCAGCCACCTTTGGCCAGGGCGGGGATGGCGCTGGTGGCCTGGTGCAGCGCCTGCACGCGGGCGGACTGGGCGGCGAGGCGGTCGGCCACCGGGGGCTGGTCGAGGCCGAGGCGGCGCACCAGCGCCTCGATGGTGAGGCCGGGCACCAGCAGGGTGAAGAGCACGGCGCCGGTGACCAGGGTGACGAAGCCCTCGGCGAAGTCGTGTTCGGCCAGGCTGACGGCGAGGGCCAGGGCGATGGCGCCGCGCAGGCCGCCCCAGTAGAGGATCAGTTTGTAGCGCGACTCGATCGCCTCGGCCCCCGGCAGGCGGCTGGTGAGCGGCAGCACGCCGTAGACCACCAGGGCGCGGGAGACGAGCATGGCGAGGATCACCCAGGCCAGTGGCTGCCACGCGGCGAGCAGCGCCAGCGGTTCGATCTGTAGGCCGACGATGAGGAAGATGAGCGCGTTGGCCGCCTGGCCGAGGTAGCCCCAGAAGTGGTCGAGGTAGCCGCGCACCGCTGGGGTGATCTTGGTCCGCCCCCAGCCGCCGAGGGTGATGGCGGCGACTACCACGGCCATCACGCCGCTGACGTGGAGCAGGTGCTCGGCGACCAGAAAGGCGCCGAAGGCGAGCATCACCACCAGGGTGATCTCGATGAAGGGGTCGTCGTCGACCCGCCCGAGCAGCAGCCCGGCGCCGAGGGCGAGCAGCCAGCCGACCAGACAGCCGCCGAGGAAGACGCGCAGAAACGCCTCGCTCGCCTCCCACACCAGGCTCCCCTCGACCACCCCGGCCAGGGCGATGGCCACCAGCACCTGGGTGGCGACGATGGCGGTGGCGTCGTTGAACAGGCTCTCGCCCTCGACCAGCACGGTGAGGCGCGCCGGGGCGCCGAGGCGCTGGAACAGGGCGATGACCGCCACCGGGTCGGTGGCGCTCAAGATGGCGCCGAGCACCAGGGCGCTGATGAGCGCCATGTCGGTGGCGTACCAGACGATGGCGCCGATCACTGTGGTGGAGATGAGCAGCCCCGGCACCGCCAGGGCGAGGATCGGCAGCAGGTTGTCGCGCAACTGGCGGGCGTCGAGGTGGAAGGCGGACTCGAACACTAGGCTCGGGAGGAAGATAAAGAGGATCAGCTCCGCCGAGAGGTGAAAGTGGGCCAGCGGGGCGAGGGTGTCGGGGGCCCAGTGGGCCGCCTGGCCGAGGGCGATGCCGGTGAGCACCAGCAGCACGCTGAAGGGCAGACGTAGGCGACGGGCTAGTGCGGCGGTGGCCGCCGCTGCGGCGAGCAGCAGCAGGAGCAGGCTGACGCCGTCGATGATGGCGCTGGTGTGGGTCATGGTTGCGCTAGGTCGCCTCGATAGATACGTGTGCGGTCATGGCTTCGTTCTGCCGCCTAAAAATGCGTTCACCACAGAGAGCACAGAGAACACAGAGGGGGATGTGAGTGGCGCGTGGCTTCGTGGTTTGCCGAGGCCGAACGAGCATGGGCGGTTTTGCTCGGCACATTCGAAGCCTTGTAGAGGTGGGCTCTTCGGTAGTGTGATCCAGCAGCAGGGAGATGACGCAGTCGCTGCGTAGAAGCCACTTCAAGGCTAGAGAGACCCGCGCGCTCAGACCACACAGTCTCGCCTCACCCATTCTCTGTGCCCTCTGTGTTCTCTGTGGTGAACTTCGTCCTTCGGCAGGGCCAAGAAATGAGGACGCTATCCACAGAGGTCATAGTCGTGTGGCGTTGTTCGACATTTTTCCGACCTTGTGGTCGCTTCGATGGGGCAGCGACAACTCGATCACTCAGTCGCCGAGAGGCGACGTACTCGCTGCGCAGAAGCCGCTTCAATGTTAGAGGTAACGGCGCGACCTGATCCCCCAGTCTCGCCTCACCCATTCTCTGCGCCCTCTCTGTTCTCCGTGGTGAACGCTGCCTTCCCGATCTCGGGCGCAGGTTTACCGATATAGAACCCCTGCGCATAGTCGACGCCGAGGCGGCGCACCGTCTCCAGCACCTCGGCGCTGTGCACGAACTCGGCGCAGGTGTGGCGGATGGCGATGCGGCTCACCAGCTGCACCAGGCTCTCGACCAGCGCCTGGGCGTCGGGGTTGCGGTCGATGTCGCGGATCAGCGCACCGTCGATCTTCAGGGTGTCGACCGGCAGACGCAGCAGTTGCACCAGGCTGGCGTGGTCGCCGCCGAAGTCGTCGATGGCGATGCGCACGCCGTGTAGCCGCATGCGCGTGATGAAGCCCTCCAACGCACCCCACTGCCCCTCCTGCTCACCGGCGCGCAGCTCCAGTACCAGGCGCGCGCCGCTGCCTGGGTAGCGGGCGAGGAGGGCGTCGAGGTGCTCCTCGACCTGTGGGTCGCCGAGGTCGTGGGCCGAGAGGTTGAGATGGAAGTCGAGGTCGCTCTGCGCGAAGGCCTCGAAGCTGCGCTCCAGCATCACCTGGGTGAGCGGGCCGCGCAGGCGCCCCCGCTCGGCCAAGGGCAGCAGCTCACCGGGCATCAGCGCCACCGCACCGTCGGCGTCGACCACGCGCAGCAGGCACTCGTAGGCGCTCACCCGGTCATGGCGCAGGTCGAGGATGGGCTGAAACCAGGGCACCACGCGCCCCTCGTCGAGGGCGCACTGCACCGCCTCCAGGCGCGCCAGATTGTGCGCCACCTCGCTCTCCTCGCCCAGCTCGGGGCGGTATTCGAGCTGCTTGAGCCCGGCGCGCTTGGCCGCCTTGAGGGCCAGGTCGGCGTGCTCCAACCAGGGGGCGGCGCGGCTCATGCCGAGGGTGATGGTGATGGCCACGGCGTGCCCCTTGAGGTGCAGGCGCTGCCCCTCGACCTTGGCGCGCAACGCGTCCGCCACCTGCTCCAGGGGCTCCTGCAATGGGCTACAGAAGAGGCCGAACTGGTCGCTGCCGAGGCGGTAGAGGCGGTAGTCGGGGCGCGCGGCGAAGTGGGCGCTGAGGATCGCGGCCACCTGCTTGAGCAGCTGGTCGCCGCTGGTGTGGCCGTAGAGGTCGTTGATCGCGCCGAAGCGGTCGATGTTGAACAGCAGGAGCACGGCGTCCGCCGGGGCCTCGGCCACTGCCTGCTCGAAGGCGAAGCGGTTGCGTACGTGGGTCAGGCGGTCGCTGTGGGCGGCCTGGGTGAAGCGCCCGTGCAGCAGGGTGAGCGCGCGGTGGCTGGTGTCGAGGCGCTTGAGTACCAGTAGCACCAGCACGACGCAGGCGAGGAATAGCAGCCCGAGGGCGAGGGTGATATAGCGGATCTGGCGTGCGCGCTCGGCGGCGGCGGCGAGGAAGGCGCTGCGCACCCGCTCCAACGCCGCTTCGCTGGGTAGGGCGCGCAGCGTCTCGAAGCTCTCTTGGTATTGCGGGTAGGTGTCGATGAACAGGCGTACGTGGACCATGAAGGTCTGGATCAGCTTGGCCTGCTCCGCCGCCTCCGGGAGGGGGAGGGCGGCGAGGGCGTCGTAGCTCTCGCGCAGCGTCTCCAGTGGGTCGAGGTCGAAGCCGCGGCTGATGCGAAACACGCTGGCGGTGGCCTGGGCCATGTGGCGCAGGTAGGGGGAGTGGTCGCTGCCGTAGCTGGCGGTGTAGCGTGACCCGAGTGCGGCGATGTGGCTGACGGCGTTCTTGATCAGTGCGTTGAGGGTGCCAAAACGCAGGATGCGCCCCTCCTTCTCGTCGACCAGGGCACGGTAGTCGAGCAGTGCGGCGTGTACCTCGGCAAAGGCGCTGCGGTCGAGCTTGTGGTCGGCGAGCAGGGCGTCGCTCACCTGCCGCAGTTCGGCCAGATGGGCGTGCAGCGGGTCGAAGCTGGTGTAGAGCAGGAAGGCGGTCTGGAGCAGGGTCTTGTCCAGCGCCTCCTCCTCGCGCTCCAGGGTGCTGATGCGCTCGAAGGTGGTGGCGTGGGCACCGAGCAGGCGCGTGGTCAGTTCGGTCGAGGCGAAGAAGAGCGCACCGACGAGCATCACGGCGAGCACCGCCCAGTGGTTGCGACGGGGTTGGATCATCGGGCGTCGAGCACCGCCGGGCGTTCACCGGTCAGGCTGTCGAGGAAGGCGACGAGCGACTCGACCTCATCCGGCGTGAGTTGAAAGCCGATGTTGTGGTAGGCGTGCAGGTAGAGCAGGGCACGCAGGTCGGTGACGCTGCCATCGTGCAGGTAGGGGGCGGTGAGGGCGACGTTGCGCAGGCTCGGCACGCGGTAGCGGTTGTGGTCGAAGGGGTCGCCGGTGAGGGCGAAGCGGTCGGCGCCTAGGCTCTGCTGCTGCATGGGTACCACGGCCCCCTGGTACTGATAGGAGTTGCCGCCGATGTTGATACCGTTGTGGCAACTGATACAGCCGAGTTGCTTGAAGCGCTGATAGCCGAGCTGCTCCTGTTCGGTCAGCGTCAGCTCGCCACGCAGCCAGCGGTCGAAGCGGGCATTGGGGGTGGTGAGGGCGTCGATGAACTCGGCCAGGGCGTCGATCACCTCGGGTAGTCCGGGTGTTTGACCGGGGTAGAGGGTGGCGAAGCGGGTGCGGTAGGTGGGGTCTTCGGTCAGTAGGGCGTCGATCGCCTGTGCCGATTGGCCGCGCCAACTCTGGCGGATGAGGCCGCGCAGGTCCTGCGCGCGCCCGTTCCAGAAGCGGCGGAAGTTGTGCCGACTGTTGAACAGGCTGGGGGCGTTGACCCCGGCCACCGGACCGTGGCCGTGTAGCCCGTCCTGTGCGCCGCCGCTGGCCGCTTGGTCGAGGCGGTGGCAATCGGCGCAGGCGCGGTCGCCGTCCGCATCGAGGCGCCGGTCGGAGAAGAGCAGCAGCCCGAGGGCGGCACGCTGGGCGTCGTAACTGGGGTGCAGGGGGATCGGCGCCACCGGGCTCATGGCGTGCGTGGTGGTCGTGAGCAGGAGGAGGGTGAGTAGACAGAAGAGGGCGCGCAGGGGCATGGTCGGGCTCGCTCGGCTTTGGTCGATTATAGGGCAGGGGCCGTCCGTTGAGACAGTGTGCGCTTGAGTCGCCGGGGTGCATAGGCCACACTCGCCTAAGCGTCGCGTCAAGGAGAATCCCATGTCCTCGTCAATCCATACCGCGTTGCCGCGCCTGCTCGCGCTGCTCGGCATCGCCCTGTTGCCGTCGGCCCAGGCGGCGCCGCTGAACAAGTATCAGATGCAGGTGCCGCAGGTGCAGATGCAGGGTCAGGGGGCGCTCCTCCAGGCCCCCGCCCCCCTCACCCTGCCTCCGGCCACCCCCCAGCCATCGGTCAGCGTGCCGCCGCAGCGCGTGGAGCCCAAGCTGTCCGCCCCAGAACCCGCCAAGCTCAGGGCCGTGGCCCCCGCCGCGGTGGCCGCCCCCGCCCAGGTGGCGACCCCGGTGCAAGAGACTCGTAGCGAGCTGGAGCGGCAGTTGGCCGACCCCGACTCGGTCGTCTATGTGCGTCCCAAGCAGTTGATCCGCGAGGCGACCCAGGAGCAGCGCGTCGCCTGGCTCGACAAGTACCGCGAGCGGATGCTCGCGGCGGTGGAGGGGGGGGACCTGCCGCGCAGCCTCTATTACACCCACCTGGTCCAATTCACCGAAGAGGAGATCGCCCGCCATGCCGAGTGATCTGCGTCCACTGCTCCTCTGGCTCGGCCTCTGCCTGTTTGCCCCCGTGTGGGCCGGCGACTTCGACGCCACTACCTTCGACAGTGCCATCGCCGAGATGCACCCCGCTGCGGGCTACGCCCCTGAACCGAGCAGCGCTGCCCCGACCGCGAGCGGTCTGCCCCCCCAACTCGTCACCCCGCTGCCGCAGGCCGAGGTTCCCCAAGCGGAGGGGGTGGTCAATTACACCCTCACTGCGGAGGCGCTGCAGGGGTTGCTGCAGGGGCTACAGGCGAACGCCCAGAGCTACCAGCAGATGGACAACGAGTTGGTGCACGAGCGCGTGCGCAATGAGCTGATCTATATCGTGCTGCTCTGCGCTTTAGCCCTCATCACTACCACCATCACCCTCTACTTCATGCGTGATCGCGACCACGACGCACGCGATATCGTCAACGCCGCCGGGCTCAACCTGATCATCATCGGCACCATCATCCTGGTGCTGGTGGTCGACACCTCAGAGCAGCTCACCGCCGCCATCGGTGTCCTCGGTGCCATCGCTGGCTATCTGTTCCGCTCTATGCAGGACGAGGGTAAGGGGGGCGGCGGCTGACGTCGGGGCAGCGGGATTGGGTTGTTATCCTACATGGCGCTTGAATCCTAGCGGGCAGAGTCGTGCTCTGATGACATAGGCGTCTGAACAAAACCGGCAATATTTAATCTAACGGATTACAATATGTGCCTGAAATGTGAAACTATGCACAATAAGTGAAAAAGCGAGAGACCACACAGTTTGTAGTCTATTGCGTTACTAACCTGTAACGAAACGCACCCCGTGTAGGTCCATAGATGACTTGTAGGTCGTCTCCCTGAAACGGGTGTCCGTCGCCCCGCGTTCGAGGCCCCGTCTACAGGTAGCCGTACTATGGAATCGACAGACAACTTCTGGTGCGCGTCGCTCGACGAGTACAAGCACCGCCCCGGCCTGCAGCTCCTCGACCGTCTGCTCGATAGCGAGGATTGGCAGCGCTGCCAGGCGGGTGTCGAGCGGGAACGGGGCGTGGCCCCGCTGATCCAGCTCGACTTGGCCCGGGGCGATCACCTGGGTCTGACAGGCCACGCGCAGGTGAAGGAGGCGGCCCACGCGGCCATCGATCGGGGTCTCGCGGGGGCGGATGGGGAGTGCGCACGGCTGCGTGACCTGGAGCAGGCGTTGGCCGATTTTCTTCAGCAGCGTGATTGCACCCTGTTCGCCTCGATCGACTCGGCCACCTATAGCCTGTTCAACATCATCCTTGCCGAGAACGATTTCGTGCTCATCGACGCGGGCGCCTCGCTGCGTCTGCAGCGCGGCGTGCGCGGGGCCTCGCGCCTGGTCACCCCTTACCACCACCTGGACAACGGCAGTCTGCAGCGGGAGCTGCGGCGTATCCGCCTCTATCGCCCCCACGCCTCGGTATTGGTGGTGACTCAGTCACTGTTTCCCTTCGACTCCGATACCCCCGACCTGCCCGCTGTACAGACCCTGGCCAAGCGCTTTGGCGCCACCCTGCTGGTCGATGTGGGCTACGACCTGGGCTCCCTCGGTCCCCAGGGGGGCGGTCTGTTGGCACAGCAGGGGATGCTCGGCGCGGTGGACCTGGTGCTCGGCGACCTGCGCCACTGCTTCGCCACCCCGGGTGGCTTCGTCGCCGGCAGCCACCCCTGTCTAGCGCCGGTTCTCCGGCTCAATGCCTCGACCTTCGATTACCCCAGGTACCTCCTGCCGAGCCAGGTGGCGGTGGCGGCGACGGCACTGGAGCTGATCGTCGGTGGTGAGGGGGAGCGGCGGCGCAGCGAGTTGAGCGAGAGCGCCAAATTGATGCGTGAGATGCTCCGCGACGGTGGCTTTGCCGTCACCGGGGTCACCAGCGCCTATCTGCCGATCCCACTCGGGTCTCTCTGTCGCACCCGTCTGGTGGCGCGCAGCCTCGCCGCCGATGGGGTACGGGTGGAGTGCGTCGAACCCCCCTTGGTGGAGAAGGCGGGCTGCTGTCTGCTACCACAACTCTCCGCTGGCCATGGCCTGGGGGTGATCTGCGACCTGTTCGATGCACTTAACGCGGCGGTGCGCACCGTCGACCGCCACCTGGATAGCTGTGTCGAGACCTGGCGTCGGGGCGCCGAGCAGAGTGTCGGCATGGCCGGCTGTCACGCACCGCTGCCCTGCCTGCTCGACCTTCACGGCGGCTGACCTACGCACGCACCGCGCTAGACATCCCACACCTCGCTGCCGCTGCCTGGGGCCGCACCCGTGGTCGCGACACTGGCGTGGCGGTGACCGCGAGTAACCGCTCAAGGTCAGACTGTCACTTTCGTCCCTAGCACCGCATACCCGCAATCGGGTCTCTCCACCACACCCCTCAACGCCCCGCACCCGCGTTTCCCACACCGCGGCGTCGCCCTGTTAACGGCGTATTTAGGTCGTTCCGTTCTGGAGCTGGGGCGTAGTCGTTATCCATTCTCACTGACTCTCTCGAACCTGTCTTTGTGTAAGAAAAAGCGTACGGCAATTGTCGTGAGTGCCGTGGTGTAGACCCCAAAAACAGAGGGTGTGGCGCTGGGGGGATGGATCTACGCTTTTCTTACCAGGTCGTGAAATATCTCTGCCGCGGGCACGATGCCCAGACCGGTGGCTGTGGCGGTGTCACGCTGCGGCGAACCGAACGGGCGCCATCCCGCACGGCAACACGACCTGGGCGGAAGGTGCGCCTCGACGCTGGGGCGTGTGGGTCGACGCTGGGTGGCCACCCCACCCGGGTCGAGGGTGACGACGTGGAGGGCCGGAAATGCAACTGATCCGTGAGGGTGGGTGCACATCGCTCGATGAGTACAAGCAGCAACCGGAGTCGGACATCCTCGCCCGCCTCTCGCGCTACGCCGAACTGCAGCTCGGCGAGACGGTGGCGGAGCGGCGGGTCGAGGTACCCCGTTTCGAGTCGGTGCGCCTGGACTTGGCCAACCCCGATCACCTGGGTCTGACCCATCACCCCAGCGTGGTCCGTGCCGCGCATGCCGTGGTCGAGGGGGGGCTGAGCGCGTGCCCTGTCGCCTGGAGACGAGTGGGCCACTCGGGGCGTTGGAGCTGGGGTTGGCGGGGCTCGTGCGCATGCGTCATGTGCGCCTCTTCAGCTCGGTGCTGGAGGCCACCCAGAGCCTGTTTCAGACGCTGCTCAGCGAGGAGGATTTTGTGCTCATCGACGCCGGGGTCACGCTGCGCCTGCGTCGAGGGGTGCGTAGTGTCGCGCGCCGGGTGCACACCTTCGCCCATCTGGACAGCGACAGCCTCGATGAGGAGCTGCGGCGGGTCCGTGCCCAGCACCCCAAGGCGCCGGTGCTGGTGGTGACCCAGGCGCTCTTTCCGCACGCCTGTGCTACCCCCGACCTGATCGCCCATCGCGTGGTGGCGGACCGTTACGGCGCCACCCTGCTGGTGGATGTGAGCTACGACCTAGGCTCCCACGGGCCCGGGGGCGGGGGGCTGTTGGCGCTGCAGGGGATGCTCGGTTACGTGGACCTGCTGCTCGGTGACCTGAGCCACGGCTTCGGTATCCGTGGCGGCTTCATCGCCACCAACTCCCAGGCGCTCGACGCTGTGCTGAAGCTGGAGTCGAGCAGTTTCGAGGTGCTGAGCCCGCTCAACACCCTGCAGGCCGAGGTGGCGCTGGTGGCATTGGCGGTGGTGCGTAGTGATGAGGGGGAGCGGTTGCGCCACGCCCTACTGGGGCACGCCGTGCTGCTCCACGGCAGGCTGCGCGATGCCGGATTTCCGGCCCTCGGTAGCCCCACCGCCTTCGTCCCGGTGCGCCTCGGTTCGCGCTGCCTGGTGCGTCTGGTTGCCCACTATCTAGAGCGCGAGGGGGTGCGCGTCGCGCGCATCGAGCCACCCCTGGTCTCGCCCCTCCACGGCTGTCTGCTCGGACAGCTCTCGGCCAGTCTGAGCGAGGCTCAGGTGTGTGACTACTTCGAGTTGTTTCACGCAGCGGTGCGGTGGGCGCAGTGCCACCTGCCGGCGGCCCGCATGGACGAGCAGCACACGCCCTGACGGGCCAGCGGCCGCCCGTTGCCTCAGCCCCCTACGGCCAACGGCACGAAGCCGAACTGGCGGGCGTCGAACAGCCCACGATCGCTCAGTTTCAGTTCGGGGATCACCAGCAGTGCCATGAAGGAGAGGGTCATGAAGGGGGCACGTAGGGGCGAGCCGAGGGCGCGTGCCGCCCGGTCGAGGGAGGCGTACTGCCGGGCCACCTGGTCCCCGTCCGCGTCGCTCATCAGCCCCGCCACCGGCAGGGGCAGGTGTGCGCACTCTTCACCCGCGACCAAGGCGATGCCCCCCTGGCTCGCCACCAGGGTGTTGACGGCGCTGAGCAGGTCGTCGAGGTCGGCGCCCACGGCGACGATGTTGTGCGAGTCGTGGGCCACGCTGGAGGCGATGGCGCCCCGCTTGAGGCCGAAGCCACGAATGAAGGCGAGACTCGGTGCCGCCCCCTGGTAGCGGTTGAGTACCAGCATCAGCAGGAGGTCTTGGCGTGGGTCGGGCTGCAGGTGACCGGCGATGCGTAGCGGCGTCCCCTCGCCGGCCCGTGTCAGGAGTTCACCGTCGATCACCTCGATGACGCGCACCGGGCCGTCGGCGCGGATGTTGAGCATGTGGCGTTCGATGGGGCGGGCGGCGAAGCGGTTCTGGTGCCGCACGTCCAGGCGCGGCAACAGGCTCTCTCCTGCCTCGGCCACCTTCTGCCCGTCGATCCAGGTCTGCAGTGGGTGGAACTCGGTGAGGTCCGCCACCACCACGGCGTCGAAACGGTCGCCCAGGCGCAGCTGCCCGAGGGGCAGTTTGTAGTGGCGGATCGGGTTGATGCAGGCCACCTGTAGCACCTTGTAGCGGTCGTGGCCGAGGGCCACGGCGCGTGCCACCAGGCGGTCGATGTGGCCAGCGGCAAGGTCGTCGGGGTGTTTGTCGTCGCTACAAAACATGAGGCGGTGGGGGTAGGCGTCGAGCAGCGGGTGTAGTGCCTCGAAGTTGCGCGCCGCCGAGCCCTCGCGGATCAGTACGTGCATGCCGGCGGCGAGCTTGTCCTGCGCCTCGCGCAGATTGGTGCATTCGTGGTCGGTGCTGATACCGGCGGCGGCGTAGCGGCGTGCGTCGAGGCCGAGCACACCGGGGGCGTGGCCATCCACCGGTAGGCCACGGCGCTGCGCCTCGTCGATGCGCGCGAGCATCTCCGGGTCGCCGCGCAGCACGCCGGGGAAGTTCATCACCTCGGAGAGGTAGCCGATTTGTGGGTGGTCGAGCAGCGTGCCGATGGCCGCCGCGTCGAGGCTCGCCCCGGCACTCTCGAACGGTGTGGCGGGGACGCAGGAGGGGGCACCGAAGAGGATATGGAAAGGGGTGCGCGCCGCGTCGTCGAGCATGAAGCGTACCCCGTCGAGGCCGAGTACGTTGGCGATCTCGTGCGGGTCGCTGATCGCGGCGACGGTGCCGTGGCGGACCGCCAGGCGGGCGAACTCGCTCGGTACCAGCAGGGAGCTCTCGATGTGTACATGGGCGTCGATGAAGCCCGGCAGCAGGTAGGGTCGCCCCGGCTCCTCGGGGCCCCGCTCGGTGAGCGCGGAGATGATGCCGTCGCGCCACTTCAGCCGTCCGTAGTAGGTGCGGGTACCTTCGATGTCGACGATATTGGCCTCGATGCTACCGCTGTTCATGGGCATGACCTCGTGGGGTGGGCTCGCTCTTCGAGTGAGTGTAATCCCAATCCGCGCGTGGGGCGTGCCTCTGTCACCGCCCTGACACCAACTCGCCACCCGGGCGCAATGCCCACGCCACGTCGGCGCAATCTCGTACCACTAGCATCCGCCTCAATCCGCCATCCCATCGAGGTGTTCACGATGCCGACCGCCCAGCCGACCCCCTTCCGTCTCAACGGTGCCCTGCAGCTGACCCACAGCCCGCTGGACCGCCTCATCGAGGGCGGCGTGGAGCGGCTCTTCGGCCTGAGTCTGCTCGATCGCCTCTACCGCGAGCTGCCCGACTCGCCGAGCAGCGACCACTTCCTCGCCACCGTGCTCGACCTGTTCGACATCGACTACCGCGTCAGCGGCCTCGACCGCATCCCCAAGCAGGGGCCGGTGGTGGTGGTGGCCAACCACCCGTTCGGCGCCATCGAGGGGGTGATCCTGGCCCAACTGCTGCGCCGCTACCGCCCCGATGTGAAGCTGATGGCCAACTACCTGCTGCAGCGCGTGCCGGAGATCAGCGATCTGTTCATCGCCGTCGACCCCTTCGGTGGCCAGGGCGCCAAGCGCGCCAATATGGGCCCGCTCAAAGAGGTCTACCGCCACCTGGCCAATGACGGCATGCTGGTCATCTTCCCCGCTGGCGAGGTGGCCAGCCGCCAGCGCAACGGGCGCGTGGTGGATGCCCCCTGGAGCGAGACCGTGGCGCGCATCGTGCGCAAGAGCGGCGCCGACGTACTGCCGATCTTCATCCAGGGTGAGAACAGCCGCCTGTTCCACCTGCTCGGGCGCATCCACCCACGCCTGCGCACCGCCATGCTGCCGCGCGAGATGATCAACAAAAAGGGGCAGACGCTGGAGCTGCGCATCGGCGAGACCCTGCCCAACGCCGACCTGGTGCGCCTGAGCGACGACACCGAGCTGACCCGCTGGCTGCGCCTGCGCACCTGCCTGCTCGGTGAGGTGGTGGCCAAGGGGACGGCCAAGCCATCGCTCACGGGGCGCGAAGTGCCTATCGCCCCGGCGCAGGATAGCGCACTCATCGCCGTCGAGGTGGCCGCGTTGCCTGTCGCCCAGCGACTGGTGGAGCAGGGTGAGATGCAGGTGTGGTATGCCCGTGCCGAGCAGTGCCCGCAGCTGCTGCAGGAGATCGGTCGCCTGCGCGAGGTGACCTTCCGCGCCACTGGCGAGGGCACCGGCAAGGCGCGCGACATCGACCTCTACGACCAGTTCTACCTGCACCTGTTCATCTGGCACAGTGAGCGGCAGGAGCTGGTGGGGGCGTACCGTCTCGGCCTGGCGGACCAGATCATCACCCGCTACGGCCTCAAGGGGCTCTACAGCCACAGCCTGTTCAACTACAACCGCCTGCTGGTGGAGCAGCTCAACCCGGCCATCGAGCTGGGTCGCTCCTTCGTGCGCGAGGAGTATCAGCGCAGCTTCGCCCCGCTCTTGCTGCTGTGGCGCGGCATCGGTGAGTTCGTGCTGGCCAACCCGCGCTATCGCATCCTGTTCGGCCCGGTGAGCATCAGCAGCGACTACGAGACCAAGTCGCAGCAGCTGTTGGTGGAGTTCCTCCAGGCCAACAACTACCTGCCGGAGCTGGCGCGTCACGTCCACCCGCGCACCCCGTTCCGTGGCCCCTACCGCCACTGGTCTCCGGAGGAGGTGGCGGCCCTCGGCGACGTGGACACCCTCTCACGCCTCATCAGCGAGCTGGAGGCGGACCAGAAGGGGGTGCCGATCCTGCTCAAGCAGTACCTCAAGCTCGGCGGTCGCCTGCTCGGCTTCAACGTCGACCCCGACTTCAACAACGCCCTCGACGGCCTCATCATGGTCGACCTGGCGCGTGCCGAGCCGCGCGTGCTGGCGCGCTACATGGGCAAGGAGGGGGCCGCCCGCTTCCTCGCCCTGCATCCACCCAAGCTCGGCGAACGTCACGTCGGCTGAGCCCGGCGCTACCGTCGCCCGCCCTCGGCCTACGCCGGGTCCACGCCCGCCCGGATCGACTCCCCTGCGCCGAGGAGTGCCCCACCCTGTATACGGCAGGCGGCCAGCAGCGCCTCGGCCAGTCCATCGTCGTCCACGGCGCGCGCCACCGCCACCCCGCCGATCATCAGCACCGCCAGGGCCAGGGCGTCCTGTCGCGCCGACTCGGTCGCGTGCCCCGCGTTGCGCCTCTGTCGCTCCAGCACCGCGACGAGGCGTTGAAACACCTCGGTATAGGCCTCACGCACCTGCGCCTCACGGTTGGCCACATCGGTGACCAGAAAGGCCAGCGGGCAGGGGCTCTGCTCGCCCCGCGCGTGGCTCGGGTCGAGGTAGGCCTGCACCATCCGGGCGATGGGCCAGGGCTCCTGTGCGGCGCCGCACAGGGCCGCCCGCTGCTGCAGGCTGTGGCGGGCACCGGACGCGATCGCCTCGGCGTAGAGCGCCTGCTTGGAGGGAAAGTGGGCGTAGAAGGCGCCGTGGGTGAGTCGTGCCCCGCGCATCACGTCCCCCAGGGTCACGCGGTCGTAGCCGTGGGCGGTGAAGAGGGCGGCAGCGCTGTCGAGGATGCGTTGCCGGGTCTGTGACTTCTGCTCGGGGCTCCAGGGCATGGGGTGGCTCCTACCATATGTTCTTGAACATATAGTGCCAGAGGCTAGCCTGGGGCCGCTAACGTCCACACGGAGTGAACCCATGTCCCAGACCCTGATCCTCTATCCGTTGCTGACCCTGGTCGGCATCACCTTCCTCATCGGCTTCTCCTTGGTGACGCTGCGCATCCGCGCGGTGGCACGCGGCGAGTTGCCCGGTGGCTACTTTCGTCTCAATCGCGGTGCCAGGGTGCCCGACTATCTGCTGCGCCTGGAGCAGCACTACAGCAATCAGTTCGAGATGCCGTCTCTCTTCTATCTCTGGCTGGTGCTCACCTACCTCACCCAGAGCGGCGACGCGCTCACCCTGGGGTTGGCCTGGGGCTTTGTCGCCACCCGCCTGGGGCACACCGTCGTGCACCTCGGGCGCAATAACGTGCGGCTGCGCGCGGCGCTCTTCGTCGCCGGTGTGGTGCTGTTGCTGCTGGGTTGGCTGATATGGGCCGCGCGCATGGTGGGGTGACGCGCGCGCGGCGCGGAGGTCTGGAACTGGCGCGCGGCTGCCCGCATAATCCCAGCACACCACAACCTGGAGTGACTCTTATGCGCCGTTGGTTTGCCGCCCTCTCCCTGACCCTCACCACCGCCCTGGCCCAGGCCGCCCTGGTGACCCAAGAGCTCGACTACAGCGCCGACGGCGTGACCATGAAGGGCTATCTCGCCTATGACGACGCCACCGATGCCAAGCGCCCCGGTGTGTTGGTGGTGCACGAGTGGTGGGGCCACAACGCCTATGCGCGCCAGCGCGCCGAGCAGCTCGCCGAACTCGGTTACACCGCCCTCGCGGTGGATATGTACGGCGACGGCAAGACCGCCGAGCACCCCAAGGAGGCGGGGGCCTTCGCCGGTGCCGTGCGCAAGAATCTGGAGCTGATGCGTAGCCGCTTCGATGCCGCCCTCACCGCCCTGCGTGCCCAGCCCACGGTGGATGGGGAGAAGACCGCCGCCATCGGCTACTGCTTCGGCGGTGGCGTGGTGCTGGAGATGGCCCGCGAGGGGGCCGATCTGGACGCGGTGGCCAGCTTCCACGGCAGCCTGGCCAGCTCCACCGCCATCGCCCCCGGGCAGATCAAGGCGGAGATCCTGGTGGCCAACGGCGCCGAGGACCCGATGACCACCGCTGAACAGATCGCCACCTTCAAGGCGGAGATGGATGAGGCGGGTGTGCCCTACACGTTCGTCAACTACGCTGGCGCCAAGCACAGCTTCACCAATCCGGACGCCGACGCCTTCGGCGAGAAGTTCGGTCTGCCGCTGGCCTATAACGCCGAGGCGGACCAGGACTCCTGGGCGCGCATGCAGGCACTTTTTGCGCGCGTCTTCGCCAAGTAAGTCGAACGCGTGGTGGTGGCACGCGCCGCCACCACGCGTAGCGTAGGAGGGCTTATGAGTCAGTTACGCACCCAGAGCAAACAGATCATCCGGCTGGTGGAGGACCTGGGTCTGCTGCTCATCGCCGTGGCCACCGTGGTGGCCATCGGCGATGAGATACGCACCATGTGGCTCAACGGCAAGGTGGCGCTGGCCGACCTGCTGTTGCTGTTCATCTATCTGGAGGTGTTGGCGATGGTGGCCATCTACCTCGAATCGGGCAAGCTGCCCATCCGCATCCCGCTCTATATCTCCATCGTCGCCCTGGCGCGCTATCTGATCCTCGACATGAAGGGGATGGACACCTGGCGCCTGGTGGGGGTGGCCGGCTCGGCGTTGATCCTCGCCGTCACCGTGCTGGTGATCCGCTACGGCCACATCCGCTACGCCTACCCGAAAGACGAGTAGCCCCGTGCGCGCCTAGAGCGCTATCCCCAAGGGCTCCTCCCGCTCCAGGTAGGCGTAGATCACCTCCAGCAGGCGACTGGCCGGGAAGGGCTTCACCAGATACTCGTCCATCGCCCCCAGCCGCCCCTTCAGGCGATCGAGCAAGCCGCCGCGCGAGGTGAGCACGATGATCGGCGTCTCTTGGGTACGTGGGTTGTTGCGCACCGCACTGATCACCTGATACCCATCCAGCCCCGGCATCACCAGGTCGAGCACGATCAGGTCGACCCGCTCTTGCCCCAGCACGGCGAGGGCGGAGAAGCCGTCGCGTGCCTCGCTCACCTCGAAGCCAGCCCCGCGCAGTGCGGTGCAGATGAGCTTGCGCGTGGTTGGGCTGTCTTCCGCCACCAGCACCCGACGCACCCGCCCGTCGGCGTCCTTGGTCAGGGCCCGATGGGGCGCGAGGCGCTCCGCCGCCAGGTCGATGCCGAGCATCTGCAGCAGGCCCCGCCCCTGGGGGAGCCCCGGGGCAGGGCCCTCGGGTAGGGCGTGTGGGGGGAGTTGCGGGGCGCGTAGTTTGAGCTGCTCGATCCGTTCGATCAGGGCGCGCAACGGCTCCGGGTGGTGCGCCCAGAGGAGGGTGACTTGGCGCAGCAGGCGTGCCGCCGCGTCGCCGCTCTGCTGAGCGTACTCCAGGCGTACCAGCTCGCCGCGTTGCAGGACCAGGTGGCCACGCTGCTGGCGGGTGGTGTGAAAGCGCAGGTTGAGGTCGAGCTGCTCGCGGTGGGCGAGCCACAGCAGGTCGAGCAGGCCGCTCCACGTCAGGCGCCGATAGAGGGTCTGCTGTAGGCGTGTCTCCATCTCCTTGCGGTGCTGCTCCTCCTCCTGACTGAGGAGGCGAAAGAGCTTGGCCGCCGCCTTGAACTTGGTGCTGTTGGCCAGATGGGCGTAGTGGGCGTAGGCGGTCTTTTCGCGGTTGATGGCATAGTGCAGCAGGGTGGCGGTGTCGCACGCGGCGGGCAGGGTGAGGTTGCCGGCCAGGCTGGTGAAGCGCTCCTGCTGCTGATGTTCGGGGATCTGCTCGTAGAGGTAACCGACCAGGTCGGGGTGGCGGCGCAGTGCCTCCAGCTGATAGACATGGCCTGCCTCTTCGGCGGCCAGGCGCCGGGCCAGGCCACGGACGTCACCGCTCAACTCGGTGCGTGCGGCCACCTCGGCGTAAAAGAGTTGGGCGTTGCGCTCGAAACGGATCGCCAGCTCCAGGATCTCCGTCAGGCTGTTGGCGCGCTGCATGGCCAGTACGGGCTGTTGATATTCGGGGTGCTGTGGGTCAGGGCGCATCTGGGGGTCCTCTCTGATGTGGCCTGGGGTGCGCGCAGGATAGTGGGGGCAGATGGCAGACGTGTGTCGTGGAGAGGGCAGTTGATCGGGGGCGGTATGGTCGTGTCCGAGTGGATGGGTGGGGTGCTTTTCGGGGGCATTTGGTTGCTCATCGCGCTGGGCAACTGGGCCGCCCTCTACCGGGTGTGGCGCCATGGCGGGAGCACCTCGCTGGTGCTCTTCATCGGCGCCCTGTTCGGTATGTTGGCCATCGCGGCGCTACCGCTTGAGGGGGCCTGGGGGTGGCTCTGGGTGCCGCTGCTGCTCGATCCGGGCGAGCTGTTCGCCCTGCTGGCGATGCTCTGGGCGGGTTGGCGCGGGCGACGCCCTGGGGGGCCGACGGGCTAGGTCGAGAGGCCGTGGGTGGGGGCTGGCGTCCGTCGGTCCGTCTGGGAATAGTCATATGAAGGTCTTATCATGGGCGGCCTTCAAACCCTAGCCCTGGAGAGACCATGAACGCCCCCATCAACAAGCCGGATCACCGAGGCCTCAAGCATGTGGTCAAGGCGATGCACTTCTCCGCCCTCGGCCTGCGCGCCGCCTGGCAGTACGAGGAGGCCTTCCGCCTGGAGCTACTCGCCCTGGTGTTCATGGTGCCGGCGGCGCTCTGGTTGGGGGAGACGGGGGTGGAGTACGCGCTGCTGCTCGGTACGCTGATGTTGGTGCTGGTGGTGGAGCTGCTCAACTCGGCGCTGGAGGTGATCGTCGACCGTATCAGCATCGACCACCACATCCTCTCCGGGCGGGCCAAGGATATCGGCTCGGCGGCGGTGTTCATGACCCTGATGCTGGTCACCGTGGTGTGGGGCGCGATCCTCTACGACAAGTTCTTCTAAGCCCCGTCGGGGTCAGAGCGACTCCAGCTGTGGCGGCATGATCTGGCTGATCATCGCCTCGCTCTCCAGCTCCTGGAGCAGCTCCAATACGCGGGTCGACTGCTGGGTCAGCTCGCGCAGTCGTTCGGTGAGGTGGACGCGGTCGATACCGCTTCGCGCCGCAGCGAGGATCTCGGCGCCCATCTCGTGCAGGCGCTGGTGCGGCTCCTCCAGCCGGTCGTAGTGCGGGTTGCCGGCAAACTCCCGCCCGTGCCCGTAGTACCAGTGGCCGAGCTTGCAACGGGTGTGGTCCAGCTCTGCCTGGCAGACGTGGATCTCGCCGCAGTTCTCGTGCCCGCCGAAGGCGAGCAGGGTCGCCTCGGTGACCAGGGCCTGGCGCCAGTGGATGTGGTCCAGGGTGGCCATATGGATGAGGCCGATGGGCAGGCCGGACCAACGGCGGTCGACGGTGAGGAACTCCAGGTAGTCGGAGAGCGGCATGGGGCGCCCGAGCCAAAACCCCTGGGCGTGGGTGCAGCCGGCATGGAGCAGGAAGTCGTAACAGGCGGCGGTCTCGATCCCCTCGGCGACGATCTCGATGCCCAACTGGTGGGCCATGCGGATGCTCGCCTGGACGATGGTGGCGCTCTTCTCCGAGCCGACCATGCGCTGGATCAGCCCCTTGTCGAGCTTGACCCGGCTGAAGGGCCATTGACTGAGGGTATCGATGGTGGAGTAGCCGGTGCCGTAGTCGTCCATCGCCAGGGTCACGCCGCAATTGGTCAGGCGCTCCAGGTTGGCGCGTACGATGGGGTTGTCGTGCTCCAGGAGCGACGCCTCGGTCAGCTCCAACTCCAGCTGCTTGGGCTCGATCACCTTGTGTTCCAAGGCCATGCAGATGAGGTTGGTCATGCGCGAGTCGAGTAGGTCTTGCGCGGAGAGGTTGAAGGAGGTGACCAGGGTCGGGTGCAGGTCGTTGATCAGCTGCATATCGGTGAGCAGGCGGGGAAACATCGCCAGCCCCATCTCGGTGATATAGCCGCTGCGTTCGGCCTGGGGGATGAAGTGCTTGGGCAGGCGCATGCGCCCGTCCGGGTGGTTCCAGCGCATCAGCGCCTCGGCACCGCTGGTACGCCCGTTGATCAACGAGACCTTGGGTTGGTAATAGAAGACGAATTCATCCTGCCCGAGGGCGTCGGCGAGCTTCTGGACCTCGGGTGCGAGCATGGCCTCTCCTGAGAAGGTCACAAAATGTGAACTGATTCGCGCTACGATAATGCATCAAGCGCGAATTGAATAGAGAATCGCTCTCTTTCAGCACATTCTGTCGGTTTTCTGCCCCACGAGTGTGTGACCTGCCAGACAACCTGATGATTATGTGGCCCTTGTCTGCGCATGGGGCGCTCGGGAGAATGCCCGCATGTCTACCCCGCTGCCCATCGATCCCCTGCAAACCGAGGTCATCGCCGCGTTGCGCCGTGGCCACCTCCTGGTGGAGGCACCCACCGGCTCCGGCAAGTCGACCCGCCTGCCACTCTGGGCCTTGGGCCAGGGTGGGGTGCTGGTGGTCCAGCCCCGGCGCCTGGCCGCCCGTGCCCTGGCACGCCACCTGGCCGCGGCCCTCGATGCCCCGCTCGGCGCGCGTGTCGGCTACGCCGTGCGCTATGACAGCGCCTGGGGTGAGGAGACTGAGCTGCTCTTCGCCACCCCGGGTATCGCGCTGCGTCTGCTCGCCGAGGGGTCGTTGGCGCGCTTTAAGACGGTCATCCTGGATGAGTTTCACGAGCGCAGATTGGACACAGACCTCATGGCCGCGCTGCTCAAGCAGGCGGGGCGCTGGCGTCTGCTGATCACCTCCGCCACCGTC
>QKED01000011.1 GCA_003252455.1 Gammaproteobacteria bacterium | reverse complement strand
CGAGTGCTTGGGTGAACAGTGCGGTAGTGGGGTCGCTCATGGGATCGTCCAGATGGGGGATTGACTACGTGTTCAACACAAGATGTGGTGGTCGTGGTAAGCCGTTGATCTTAGCGTCTACCCACACTGATCGCGAAAGAGCCACACTACCTGTCCACCCGCTACTACTGAGCACGACCCCGCTCCTAGCGCGGGGGCGACGACCGCTCTCCGCCCTCGTCTCGGCCCTGCTCTGCACCCCTCCCCTAACCACCCACCTCGATCGTCGTATAGCCGACAATTGTTGTCTTTAAGACTGTCTCATGTGCGACATACGACAGATTACAAACCCTTACATTGTATCAGATGATTTACAATCGCACAGAATTTGTAAGCCATTTCTTATAAACCGCTTAAACATAAAAATCTCTTGTGAAATAAGGCATATAGAAGAAATTCTGTGGCACATGGGTTGCACCTTACAGAGTGTAGTCCGGGCAATTATCCGCCCGGTTCACCGATCAACGTCAGGAAGCAATCGCGATGCAACTAGCCCTCTCCATGGATGCCACCCTCTGCCTCACCAAGATGAGCCTGATCTACGAACGGGTCGAGGGGCGCCGGATCAAACTCTCCCAGCCCACCGACATCATCACCCTGATCAACTCCTCTCTTGAGGCGGTCAACGAGGAGTACAAGCGCTACTACGACGCCTTCATCCGCGTGCTCACTCACCATGAAGAGCGCGAGCTGGTCTTGCAGGGGGCGGCCATCTATCGCGGCGCACTGATCCCCGAAGTGCCGGTCGGTCGGCGCCCGGCAGACCAACCGAGCGGCGTCATCCCAATGCGTACCTATCGCGGTGTGGTAGTACCGGAGAGCGCACCGGTACACACCGAGGTGAACGGCACCGACGCTGCCCCAACGGCCAGGCCAAAGAAGCGCCGCATCTACCGCGGCCAGGTGATCGAGGAGTAACCCCGGGGCCCTATGGCCCTGCCCCGGGCTAACCCGGCACCAAGAACGGCAGGGCGAACGCCAGCACCACCCCCAGTGGCACGGCGATCCAGCCGCTCAAGCCCAGCTGCAACAACCCCCATGGCAGCCCTACCAGTCCGCCCCAAAAGAGCAGATTGCGTATCAGTTCGACCGGTCTCATCGCTGCTCTCCTCGACTGCGCAAACGCCACGCCAGATAGCCGAGCCCCACACCGATCAGGCAAAAGAGCCCCCCTACCAGGCCGAACAGCCACGCCTCCCAGACGCCCCGCTCACGCCACTCTCGCTCGTCGAACAGCACCTGCCCGTCGGCGAGGATGCGCCGCACCTCCTGTGGCACGCCGTGGGGACGCCACTGCTCGGGGTCGAGGGCGAAGGTCTCTACCTCGACACGGCGCCCGTCGCGCAGCTCGGCCAGCAGCAAGGCACGCAGCTCGGGGCGGCGTTGCAGGCCGTAGGCGACGCTGAAGTACTCGTCGTCGACCCCGATGAGGCGAAAGCGGAAGTTATCCCCGCGCTTGGCGGTGGGCGCTATGCCCGCCTCGTGCAGCACACCACTGAAGTGTTGTGGGGGTGGCAGTTCCGCCTCCCGCACGCCATGCAGCAGCAGTTGGCTACCGACGAGCAGGAAGACGAGGGTGAGAAACGGCAGGATGAGTCGCGGCATAGGGACCTCACGGGGCGAAACACCGATGATCGACGCCCTCCCCGTATGAGGCAACCCCTCAAGCCAGGGGGAGGTAGAGGTCGGTGATCTGCTCCGCCTCCGGCACGTCGATAAAGTGCACGTAGTGGAAGAAGAGCGGGAAGTCACGCAGCTCCTCGCCGCTCTGCGGCAGCCAGTCGCGGTAGAGGTAGTAGGCCGCCGGGTCGAGGCGCTGCGACGAGCCGTGGTGGCGCACTACCGCGCAGCGCCCCGCCGGGATGCTCTTGGTCACCACACCAAAGGGGTTCTCCGGCACCGGCGCGCTCACCTCGCCGCAGATATCGAAGCGAAACTGCTCCGGCTCCACCGCCGCCGGGTCGTCGTAGGCGAGGCCGAAGGTGCGGATCTCGCGCACCGGCGAGAGGCCGCTCGCCTTGCGCCAGGCGATAAACTGCTGCACCGAGTCGCTAATCGCGGTAGGCGCGCCACGGTGCTCCAACACGGCCACCAGGGTGGCCGCGAAATCGACAATCTTTACTTCCATCGTTTGGGTACTCTCTCGCTCGGGAAGGTGTGGGCGCAGGTGCCACGGCTCCTTCAAGGGTTGGCGTCGGTAGTGGCTCGGGCTCTGCCCGTAGCCCTGCTTGAAGGCGCGCGAAAAGGCCTCGTGGCTGTCGAACCCTGCACCCAGGGCGATCTCGATGACCCGCTCGGCGGGCCTATCGAGCAGCGCCCGTGCCGCCCGCTGCAGGCGCAGCGTCTGCACGTAGCGCGCCACGCTCACCCCGGTGTAGAGGCTGAACTGGCGGTGGAAATGGAACTTGGAACAGCCCGCCACCGCGCTCAGACGCTCCACCCCGAGCCCCTCATCCAGATGCCCCTCGATGTAGTCGAGCACCCGCTCGAAGCGCTGTTGGTGGTGTGGTCTCATCGGTTTAGTCCGTTCTCGTCTGCCTTCAAGTGGGGCTACTATGCCCGGCGCGTGTGGGGGCGGCTTGACTCAGGTTGCTCACTTGTCGCGCCATAGCGCTAGACTGAACAGCGAATCTCGGCCCAAGGATGCCATGGCGCCATGACCCACCCCTCACTGCATCTCGTGCTGCTGCCCGGTCTCGATGGTACGGGCGAGCTGTTCGCGCCGCTCCTCGCTGCGCTGCTGCGCCAGTTACCGGTCACGGTGTTGCGTTACCCGGACGACCCGCACCTCGACATCGAGCAGTTGGCCGATGGCGTGGTTGCACAGCTCCCCGACGCGCCGTTGACCCTGCTTGCCGAGTCCTTCTCCGGCCTGGTGGCCGCCGAACTCCTGCGCCGTGGTGAGCCGCGCCTTCGCGGCCTGATCCTCACCGCCTCCTTCATGCAACCGCCGCGCCCTTGACTCACCCGGCTGTCCGCCAGACTACCGTTCGACCCGGCTTGGGCACGCTACCTGCCTGACGCCCTCTTCGGCTCCCTGACCCTTGGTCCACGCGTCGACCCGGCACAACTGGTCAGCCTACGCCAGGTGCTCGCGGGTCTCAGCCCCGCACTCCTGCGCCACCGTCTGCAACTGCTCAGTCAGCCCAGCACGCGACAAGAGCCGATCATGCTGCCTGCGCTCTATCTCAGCGGTCGGCACGATCGTCTCGTCCCCCGTAGAGCCTTCGAGCAGACCCGGCGGCTCCTGCCTCGGCTGACAGAATGCACGATCGACGCCGGTCACTTTCTCTTGCAGGCACGGCCCAAGGCGTGTGCCGAGGCGATTACCCAGTGGCTAGAGCTATGCGCCCTCAATCCACAAGCCGTTGGCTTGTGACTCCACGAACGACTCACCGGAGCATCAAGCCAACGGCTTGCATCACCACACCCGAACGAAGCCGCTTCCCGCATCTGCCCCTCAATCCACAAGCCGTTGGCTTGTGACTCCACGAACGACTCACCGGAGCATCAAGCCAACGGCTTGATACCGCCGCACCTGAACAACGCCACAGCCCGCATCGACCCACCCTGAAGAGCCCTCGCACCGCTTGATCGTTCTCATTAAGTTCTCTATCCTTTCCGAGAACCTTATGAGAACCCTAGCATGTCCCAAGACCTCTCCGAACGCCAACTGGAAACCTATCGCATCATCCGCGACCACTTTGTCCACCACGGTCGCGCGCCGCTCCTCAGCGAGATCGCCGAGGCCCTCGGTATCGTCTCCAAGGGGGTGGTGCACCGCCATGTGCAGGCACTGGCCGAGGCCGGGCTCATCGAGCTGCTGCCGGGGCGCCATCGCGGCATCCGCCTCACCGACGAGGCGCCGCAGCCCACCCCCTGCACCCTGCCGCTGCTCGGGCGCATCGCCGCCGGTCGCCCCATCGAGGCGATCCCCGGCGAGGAGCAGCTCGACCTGACGCAGTTCTTCGTCGGCCCTGGGCGCTACGTGCTCAAGGTGCAGGGCGACTCGATGGTCGAGGCGGGCATCCTCGACGGCGACATGGTCATCGTGCGCCAGTCCGACCGCGCCGACGACGGCGCCATCGTGGTCGCGCTGATCGACGACAACGAGGCGACCTTGAAGCGCCTGCGCCGCAATAAAGACGGCAGCGTCACGCTGATCCCGGCCAACAGCGCCCTCTCCCCCATGACCTACCCCGCCTCGCGCGTGCGCATCCAGGGCGTGCTGGTGGGCCAGATGCGCAGCTACGACTGACATGCACGCGCCCGACGCCCCCCACTGCCCGGTCTACTGGCCGCGCGCCATCATCCTGGTGGATATGGACGCCTTCTTCGCCTCCGTGGAGCAGCGCGACTTCCCCGAGCTGCGCGGTCGCGCCGTGGTCGTCACCAACGGCGAGGCGGGCAGCACCATCATCACCTGCTCCTACGAGGCGCGCGCCCTCGGTATCAAGACCGGCATGCGCCTCAAGGAGGCGCGCCTGCTCTGCCCCGATCTGATTCGCCAGCCGACCCGGCCCGAGGTCTACGCCGAGGTCTCCACCCAGATCATGCGCGCCCTCGCCAACCTCACCCCGACCATGGAGGTCTTCTCGGTGGACGAGGCGTTTCTCGACGTCACCCAGTGCCAGCGCCTCTTCGGCACCCCGGCACGTATGGCAAGGCTGGCGAAAAAGCTGGTGTTCGACGCCTCCGGGCTGCACTGCTCCGTCGGCGTCAGCGGCGACCGCACCACCGCCAAGTACGCCGCCAAGCTGCAAAAGCCCGACGGCCTCACCGTCATCCCGCCGTGGGAGGCGACGGCACGCCTCGCCCCCGAGCCGACCACCGCCCTGTGCGGCATCGCCGGGGGCATCGGCCGCTTCCTCGCCCAGCACGGCGTGGTGCGCTGTGGCGACATGCACAAGCTGCCCATCAGCGTCCTCGCGCGGCGCTTCGGTAACCCTGGGCGGCGCATCTGGTTGATGTGCCAGGGGCGCGACCCTGAGCCGATCCACACAGACATCCCCGGCCCCAAGTCAGTGGGCCACGGCAAGGTGCTGCCCCCCGGCACCCGCGCGCGCGACGCCCTGCTCATCTACCTGCACCACATGAGCGAGAAGGTCGCCGCACGCCTACGTAAACACGACCTTGAGGCACAGCGCTACTTCATCGGCCTCAAGCTGGAGCTGGGCTGGGTCGGTGCCAAACTCCAGCTCGCCACCCCCGAGGCCGACGGCAACGAACTCTTCGCCCTCTGTCGCTTCGTGCTGGAGAGCGAGTGGCACGGGGAGGCGGTGGGCCAGGTACAGGTGACCGCCCTCGACCCGCGCCCGGCGCAGCGCCAGCTCGGCCTGTTCGACGACAACCACGCCCGGCATGAGCGCGACGCCGCGCACCACGCGGTGGACAGCGTCAACGCCCGCTTCGGCAAACTCACCCTCGCCCCCGCGCGCCTGCTCGGGCGCGACGATCAACCCGACGTCATCGCCCCGGCGTGGAAGCCCGACGGCCTTCGCCGCACCGTTTAAAGGAGCCACCCCATGTGCCAAGCCGTGCGCTACCGCTACGAAGGGCGGGAGCTGGCCATCCCCTCTCATGCCCTCTCTCCGCCCTGCCGATACTGCGTCGCAACGGCGGCACCGCCCCCCATCTCGGGCCACCGCCCATGAGTCGTCCGGGCTTCGCAGAGGCGGCTCGGATTACGTCAGGCGGCCATGGCCACCTAACAATTTAGTTGCAGGATAGTGGCATACATCCGCCTCCTCGATGATATAGCCCAGTGGCCCCATCAGCCGCTGGAGATTGAACCAGTCCACCCACTCCAGGGTGGCGCGTTCTACTGCTTCCCGGGTTTTTCATGGACCGCACCGGTGCTTCGCCTCAGTCTTGTACAGACCATGGATGGTCTCGGCCAGGGCGTTGCCATGGCTGTCACCACGGCTGCACAGCTGCCGATCGACTGTGCCGACTGTGCGGCCACCCACAGCGACGGATACTCTCTCGGTGCTCCTGTGCCATGCGCACGCACGCCCACGCACCTCTGGAAAACTTATGCGACTTGTTCACGACCCCATGCCCACAGGCAGTGGCGCCTCCGTGAGACCTGGGCGCTTCAATACGAAAAAGCCCCCGCCGGTCACCCGGCGGGGGCTTTTTCATCGGGGCGTTACAACCTTACTCGAAGGGGTTGTTGAGCACGATGGTGTCGGCGCGATCGGGGCCAGTGGAGATGATATCCACCGGCACGCCCACGACCTCTTCGATCTTCTTGATGTAGGCCTTGGCGTTGGCGGGCAGCGCGTCGTAGCTGCGCACGCCCACGGTGCTCTCCTTCCAACCGGGCACCTCGATGTACTCGGGGCTGCACGCCTCGTAGGCGTCGGCACCGATGGGCGGGGTGGCCAGCGGCTTGCCATCGGCGGTGTAACCCGTGGCGATGCGCAGGGTGTCGAGACCGTCGAGCACGTCCATCTTGGTCAGGCAGATGCCGGAGAGGGAGTTGAGCTGGGCGGAACGACGCAGGCTCACGGCGTCGAGCCAGCCGCAACGGCGCGCACGCCCGGTGGTAGAACCGAACTCGTGGCCCTGGTCGGCCATGTGCTTGCCGATGGGGTCGTTGAGACCAGCGCCGTCATACAGCTCGGTGGGGAAGGGACCGGCACCGACACGGGTGGTGTAGGCCTTGGTGATGCCGAGGATATAGTCGAGGTCACGCGGGCCGACGCCGGTGCCGGTGCAGGCGCCACCGGCGGTGGGGTTGGAGCTGGTGACGTAGGGGTAGGTGCCGTGGTCGATGTCGAGTAGGGTGCCCTGGGCGCCCTCGAACATGATCCCCTTGCCCTCGGCGCGCAACTGGTGCAGCAGACCGGTGACGTCGGTGACCATGGGACGGATGCGTTCGGCCATCTCCAGCCCCTGGTCGAGGACCTGCTGGAAGTCGACGGTATCGGTGTTGAAGTAGTTCTTCAGCGCGAAGTTGTGGTAGTCGAGCACCTCGCCGAGGCGTGAGGCGAAACGCTCGCGGTGCAACATGTCGCCCACCTTGAGGCCACGACGAGAGATCTTGTCCTCGTAGGCGGGGCCGATGCCACGTCCGGTGGTGCCGATGGCCTTCTTGCCACGCGCCAGCTCGCGCGCCTGGTCGAGGGCGATGTGGTAGGGCAGGATCAGGGTGCAGGCCTCGCTAATGCGCAGGCGCGAGGCGACGTCGACGCCGCTCTCGCCGAGCATCGCCATCTCCTTGAGCAGGGCGTCGGGGGCGAGCACCACGCCGTTGCCGATCATGCAGACGACGTTGTCGCGCAGGATGCCGGAGGGGATGAGGTGGAGGACGGTCTTCTTCCCATCGATCACCAGGGTGTGACCCGCGTTGTGGCCACCCTGGAAACGCACCACGGCATCGGCCTTGTCGGTGAGCAGGTCCACCACCTTGCCCTTGCCCTCGTCACCCCACTGGGTGCCAATCACGACTACGTTCTTTCCCATGCTCGAGCTCTCTTGCGGGGATGGTCGCACGCGCAGACGCGCCCCCATCCGGCGTTATGTAGGTATGTAAGTACCGGTGAATGAAACGAAAAAAAGGCCGCTCGGTCTCAGAGCGCGACCACGCTCCAACCGGCGGCTGCCCGTTGCAAGATCCGGTCGCACGCCATCGAGACGGCGTCGCCCTGCTGTCCGGGGAGTTCGCAGACGACCCGCTCGCCCGCCGCACGCAAGGTGCGAACCTCGGACCGCAGGGAGGGATCATCGCAATACGGGGCAAAGATACCACGATTCTTCCGTACAGGGGCAGGGGTCAGGGTCAAGAGCACCTTCAGGTCGGTGCTGAACCCGGTAGCGGGGCGTGAACGACCGAAGACCGCACCGATATCGTCGTAACGCCCACCGAGGGCGATGGCGTGACCGCGCTCGGGGACGAAGGCGGCAAACACTAGGCCGGTGTGGTAGTGGTAGCCGCGCAACTCGCCAAGGTCGAAGTGCAGGGCCACATCGGCCAGGTCGGCAGCGTGTGCGGCGATGCTGCGCAGTTGCTCCAGGGCCAGATGCACACCAGGGGCAGCGGCGGCGAGCTGCACAGCGGCTTCATCGAGCACCTCGATCCCACCGTTGAGCTGGGCCAGGGCGGCAAGCATGCGCGCCATGTCGCCGGGCAACTGCCACTGCAACAACATCTCGTCGATCTCCGGCACCGCCTTACGCTGCAGCGCCTCGAACAACTGCGCCTCGCACGCCTCGTCGAGCCCTGCCTGGGCGGCCAGGGAGCGGAAGATGGCCACATGGCCGAGGTCCAGATGCAGGGTGCCTGCGAGGCCGGCGATGCGCAGCGTCTCGACCATCAGCTCCAGCACCTCGGCGTCGGACTCGATACCGGCATGCCCGTAGAGTTCGGCCCCCACCTGATAGGGGCTTCGGCTTCCACCATGCTCCTGCGGCGTGGCGTTGAGCACCGTCCCCATGTAGCAGAGGCGGTTCGGCTCGCTCCCGGCGTGGATGTGGGCATCGATACGCGCCACCTGCGGGGTCATATCGGCACGCACACCGAGCAGACGTCCACTCATGCGGTCGGTCACCTTGAAGGTCTGCAGCTCCAGGTCACTACCGGTGCCGGTAAGCAGGGAGTCGAGGTACTCGATGAAAGGGGTGAGCACCAGGTCATAGCCCCAGGCGCGATAAAGGTCACGCAGGCGGCGTTGCAGGCTCTCCAGACGTTCGGCCTGGGCGGGGGGCATCTCCTCGATACCCTCGGGCAGTAACCATCGTTCGTTTTGCATCGGTCAATAGTGTCTCAGCAACCAGAGTAACAGGGCGCCGCTGACCATCATCAGCAGCCCACTGACGCGGATGACGCGCTCGTGGGTGCGCACCACGGAGAGTGCCAGTCGGCGATAGAGGAGTGGGGCCAGGGCCGGTAGCAGCCCCTCGATCACCAACACCAAACAGAGTGCCGACCACAGCGTCTCGCCCATGATACACCCCGATTGACACAAAAAAATGACCGGGCAGCCCTAGGCCACCCGGTCGCCACGCCGACGCCTCAGCGCTTGCCTTCGGCGGATTTGAAGAAGTCGAAGAACTCGGCACTGGGGTCGAGCACCAGCACGTCTTTGTTCGAGGCGAAGCTGTTCTCGTAGGCACTCAGACTGCGGTAGAAGCGGTAGAACTCCGGGTCACGCGTGTAGGCCTCGGCGTAGATCGCAGTGGCCTTGGCGTCACCCTCACCGCGCAGCTGCTCGGAGTCGCGGAACGCCTCGGCGATGATCACCGCGCTCTGACGATCGGCGTCGGCACGGATGCGCTCGGCGGCCTCGGCGCCCTTGGAGCGCAGGTCCTTGGCGGTACGGGCGCGCTCGGCCTCCATACGCTGGTAGACCGAGGAGGAGACCTCAGCAGGCAGCTCGATACGCTTGATGCGCACATCGACTACCTCGACACCGAACTGGCGCGCAGTCTCCTCGATCTGTGAGGTGATGATCGCCATGATCTCGGCGCGTTCGCCGGAGATCGCCTCCTGGATGGTGCGTTTACCAAACTCACTGCGCAGCCCGTCCTTGATCACCTGGAACAGGCGCATACCTGCCTGACGCTCGTCACCGCGCATGGTCTTGTAGTAGGCGGTCACGTCGGAGATGCGCCACTTGATGAAGGCATCGACGATGACGTTCTTCTTCTCCAGGGTCAGATAGCGCTCGGGGGCGGCATCCAGGGTGAGGATGCGCGCATCGAAGATGCGTACGGTGTTTACCCAGGGAATCTTAGGGTAGATACCTGGGGTGTAATCGGCCCGTTCGAACTCGCCGAACTTAAACTTGATCGCCTTCTGGTGCTCACCGACGATGAAGAAGGACTGGCTACCGATCAGCAGGGCAATCAGGGCGAAGATCGCAAAGAGGTAACTACGGTTCATTAGCGCACCTCTCGCGTACGACGGTTGTCACGCCCGCGCGCGTCACCCGTGGTGTTGCGCAGGTTCTCGTTGCTGGCAGGCAGGTCACTGTTACTCAGGCTCGGGAGGGTCACTGTTGTGGAGCTGGTACCACCACCGCCCCCCTGCATCAACCGGTCGATGGGTAGGTAAAGGAGGTTGTTCCCCCCCTCGGTATCCACCACCACCTTGCTGGTGCTGCCGAGGACACGCTCCATGGTATCTAGATAGAGGCGCTGGCGGGTCACCTCGGGGGCCGCCTGGTACTGGGTCAGCACCTGGGCGAAGCGGTTGGCCTCACCCTCGGCCTTGGCGATCACCGTCTCCTTGTAGGCATTTGCCTCCTCGATGATACGCGCCGCCTGACCACGCGCCTTGGGCAACACGTCGTTCGCGTAGGCCTCGGCCTCGTTCTTCAGGCGCTGCTCGTCCTCGCGGGCACGCACGGCGTCGGCGAAGGCGGGCTGCACCTCCTCGGGTGCCTGGGCGTCCTGCATGTTGAGGGTGGTGATGACCAGGCCACAGTTGTAGCGGTCGAGCACCTCCTGGGCCAGCACCATGGCACGAGCCGCCACCTCGCTACGCCCACCGGTGATGACGAAGTCCATCTTGCTCTTGCCTACCACCTCGCGCACCGCGCTCTCGGTGGCCTGGCGCAGGGTCTCGTCGGGGTCGCGCAGGTTGAAGAGATAGTCGCGCGCACCCGTCTCGTCGTTGCGGATGCGGTACTGCACGCTGAATTTGATATCGATGATGTTCTCATCCTGGGTCAGCATCAGCGAGTCTTCGCGACGCAGACCCAGATCGATGCTGCGGATACGCTCCACATCTACCGTCTGCACATCCTGGACGAAGCGGGCGTACCAACGCAGGCCGGGCATGCTGGTGTGGTTATAGGCACCAAATTGGCGCACCACGCCGCGCGTACCCTCGTCGACCACATAGATACCCGAGGCGGCCCAGATGGCCACACCCAACAGTGCGAACAGGCCGAGCCCTCTGCCGCTGGGTGCTGAACCCGTTTCCATGCCGTCGCCGCGCTTCCCGAAGAGGCCACCGAGGCGCTCTTGCAGCTTGCGCATCGCCTCATCGAGGTCGGGGGGGCCAGAGTCGTTGTTGCGCCCACCCCAAGGGTCTCGATCACCCGAACCACCCGGTTCGTTCCAAGCCATGCTATCTACTCCTGATGTCCAAAGCGTCCACCCGTGAGCCACTGTCAGGGACACACGGATGACCGTGATAAGGGCGAATGATGCCATGATTCGCTGCCCTACCCAAGCCGCTAGGCCGCCATCATGGCGACCTAAGCCGTTGATACGCTGCGCGGCTACTCCGCCTCCACGACCTCAGGCAGTGGAAGGTAGGCGGCGTACGCCTCCTGCCGACGCAGGCTCTGCAGCTCGCGGGTGGGGATCTCGATACTCACCCACAGATCGCCACTCTCGTCGTGCTCTTCGTGCTGTACCACACCCAGCTCATAGAGCCGGGCACGTAGTCGACCCGCCTGGGGTGGGAGTCGCAGCTGCAGTCGGTGCAGTTGGGTACCGGTACGCGCGAGGATCGCCTCGCGCAGCAACTCGACTCCGGCACCGGTGACGGCAGAGAGGTGCACGCGCAGTGGCGCCCCCTCCCCGTCGCGCTCCATGTGCGGGCCGACCCCCTCCTGCTCAAGGCAGTCGATCTTGTTGAACACCTGAAGCTGAGGAAGTTCCCCGGCACCGATCTCATGCAGCACCTCGTTGACCTGGCGGATCTTCTCCTCGCGTTCCGGGTCGGCCGCATCGATGACATGCAATAGTAGGTCCGCCTCCAGGGTCTCCTGTAGGGTGGAGCGGAAGGCGGCCACCAGGTCATGGGGCAGATGGCGAATAAAGCCGACGGTATCGGCCAGCACCACGGCACTCCCACTACCCAGTTCGAGGCGACGCAGAGTGGGATCGAGGGTGGCAAAGAGCTGGTCGGCAGCGTAGACCGAGTCCTCGGTCAGCCGGTTGAACAGGCTCGACTTACCGGCGTTGGTGTAGCCGACCAGAGAGACGGAGGGGATCTCGGCACGCCGACGTGAGCGGCGCCCCATCTCGCGCTGCGAGCGCACCTTCTCCAGGCGTTTGTTGAGCTGCTTGAGGCGTACACCGAGGAGACGGCGGTCGCTCTCCAGCTGCGTCTCACCCGGGCCGCGCAGGCCGATACCGCCCTTTTGCCGCTCCAAGTGGGTCCAACCACGCACCAGGCGTGTGGAGAGATGCTTGAGCTGGGCCAGCTCTACCTGCAACTTACCCTCGTGGGAGCGGGCACGTTGGGCAAAGATGTCGAGGATGAGACCGGTTCGGTCGAGCACGCGGCACTCAAGCGCGCGTTCGAGATTGCGCTCCTGAGCCGGGGTGAGGGCGTGGTTGACGAGGACCAGTTCGGCCTCGTGGAGGGTAATGGCTTCGAGGATCTCCTCGACCTTGCCACTCCCGACAAAAAACTTGGGATCGGGCGAGCGACGTGCCCCGACCACACTGGCCACAGGATCGGCCCCTGCGGAGAGCGCGAGGTCACGCAGCTCCGTCAGGTCTTCACGATCCTGTTCGCCAGAGAGGTCGAGGTGCACCAGAACGGCACGCTCGCCGCTCTTGGGACGTTCAAACAAGCGTGCGCCTCCGCACTGGGGCAGATATGGGGTTCAGCCGACGAATCAGTAACCGTCCGGGCCTGGGCCCATCTCGTCACCGGGCTGCGGGGCGAAGTTGAGCTTGACGTTGCGGGCGGGTACCACGGTCGAGATGGCATGCTTGTAGACCATCTGACTGACCGAGTTCTTCAGCAGCACCACGAACTGATCGAAAGAGTCGATCTGGCCCTGCAGCTTGATGCCGTTGACCAGATAGATGGAAACGGGGATTCGCTCCTTACGCAGAGCGTTCAGGAACGGGTCTTGCAAAGCCTGCCCTTTACTCATTTTGTTATTGCTCCCTTGTCGTTATCTCGGTGGATTTTCAACTTTCGGCGCAATTGACGCCGAGTTGCCACCACAATTGTAGGTATGGAGGGCATATCGGTATTTCACAATATACTGCTTCAGTCTAGCACAGCCCCACCGGGGATTTGTATGGCGTTATCGGCGAGGATTTTCAATAGACCGTCGAAGCGATTTGTGTCGCGGCTCTCCAACCAGTTTAGCCGCTCTTCGCGACGTAGCCAGGTGAACTGCCGCTTGGCGTATTGACGCGTAGCGATGATGCCGCGCTCCACCATTTCGTCGTAGCCCATCTCCCCATCGAGGTAGCTCCACACCTGGCGATATCCGACCGCGCGCATGGCCGGGAGTTCCGCATGCAGGTCTCCACGCGCGCGCAGACGCTCCACCTCGGCCACAAATCCCCGCTCCAGCATCTGGTGGTAGCGCAGGGCGATGCGCTGGCGCAGCCACTCACGCTCTTGAGGGGCCACCGCCACCTTGAGAAATCGAAACCCCGGTGCCTGTAGCTTGGCCTGCCCCCAGAGTTTGGTGAGGGGTTCACCGCTGAGTAGATAGACCTCCATGGCACGCAGTAGCCGTTGCGGATCGTTGGGGTGAATGCGTGCGGCTGACGCCGGGTCGACCTCGGCCAGACGGGCATGTAGCGCAGCATAGCCCTGCTCCTCGGCCTGCGCTGAGAGCTGCGCGCGCAGGGCGGGATCGGACTCCGGCAGTGGCGAGAGCCCTTCGATGAGGGCCTGATAGTAGAGCAGAGTCCCCCCCACCAATACCGGTAGCTCCCCCTCGGCCCTCGCCTCGTTCATCTGCACCAGGGCATCGGCACGAAAGCGGGCGGCGGAGTAGCTCTCGGCGGGGTCGAGGATATCGATCAGACGATGCGGCGCACGTGCCAGCACCTCCGGGTCGGGCTTGGCTGTGCCTATGTCCATCTGGCGATAGACCAGCGCCGAGTCGACACTGATGAGGCGCACCGGAAAGCGTTCGGCCAGGGCCACCGCCAGATCGGTCTTACCCGCCGCGGTGGGGCCCATGATGCAGAGCGCCGCAGGCAGCATGCCCTCGCTCATGCCTCCCCCCCCAGTCCGAATAGGGCGTGCAGCTCGCCATCACGCAGGCGCCGCCCGAGTGGAGGGGTCAGGTGATCGACACCCTCGGGGTCGAGCGCCAGCCACTCCTGCAGGGTTGCGCCGAAGGTGTCGCTGGGCACTTCGGCCACCGGCGCGGCGGCGATAAGACCCGCGCGCAGCGCCTCCACACTGTTCGGGGTGAGGGCAAGGCGCTGCACGAGGGCCTCCAGCGGGGCCTCTGAATACCCGCGCGGCACGGCCCGCACCAGCAACTGCCCCTCACCCAGCAGGTCGCACGCCAATCCCAACTGCGCGAGGACCTCCTGGCGATCTGCCAAGGCCTCCCATACAGCGCGAGACAGATAGAGGGGGCGTGGCACAGGCAGGGTATCGCCCCCCACTAAACCGACCTGCAACGCGGCGATGGCCCGGGCTAGTTCGCGACGATCGATGATCAGAAGCTCCCCATCGGGCAGGCGCCAGGCACAGAGCCATCGGGTCAGGCACGCCAGCAGCGTACCCGGCAGGGACGTCGGGCGCGGTCGAGGCGGCAGACGGTAAAGGGCGCTCTGCTCGGCGATGGCCGTTGCATCCACGGCCTTAGAGAGGGGCCGTGGCGGTGGGAAGAGTGCCCGCCCCTGGCCTTGGCGAGCAGCAGCGGGGGTTCGAACCGAAGTGGAGACGCCCGTCTGAACACCCTCTCCCCCTGACGCGTGGAGCGGTGGGGCGACAACGGTTACCTGCGGCGCTGCGCTCGGAGGTACCTGCACGTCGAGGGCCGGTGAAACCATCTGCAGGGCGGTTTCAAGCAACAAGGGTGCCTCGGGTGGCGTAGCGAGCGCCGACTCGACCGCCCGTAGCAGAAAGTCGTGCACCAGACGCGCCTCACGAAAGCGCACCTCATGCTTTGTCGGATGGACGTTCACATCGACCGCCGCCGGGTCGAGCTCCAGATAGAGGAGATAGCCCGGGTGGCGACCGTCGTCGATCCAACCGGTGTGGGCCTGACGCAGCGCATGGGTCACCAAACGGTCACGGATCACCCGTCCGTTGAGGAAGAGGTGCTGGATATCGTTCTGCGCGCGCGCCGCGTACGGGGCGAGCAACCAGCCGTGCAGACGCAGACCAGCGGCGTTGAAATCGATGCAGAGGGCGTCGCGCTCGAACCCGTTGCCGAGCAGGCGGGCGATGCGCCGTCCCTTGGCCCCGCTCTCGTCGGCCCTAGGCAGCCGCCAGACGGTACGCCCGTTGTGTTGTAGGTGCAGCGCCAGGTCGAAGCGACTCAGGGCGATGCGTCGCACCACCTCTTCGACATGGTTGAACTCAGTGCGCTCGGCACGCAGGAACTTACGTCGTGCGGGGGTGTTATAAAAGAGCTCGCGCACCTCCAGGGTGGTGCCCACCGGATGGGCACAGGGGCGCGGCGCTGTGGACTCCTCGCCGACGATACGCCAACCACTCTCCTGCCCCACCTGTCGACTGCTCAGTGTGAGGCGTGAGACCGACGCAATACTAGCCAGCGCCTCACCGCGAAACCCGAGGGTGGCAACCCGGGCCAGGTCACTGCCTGTATGGATCTTGCTCGTGGCATGGCGACTGAGGGCCAGTGCGAGGTCGTCGGGATGGATACCGCTGCCGTTGTCCCGTAGGCGTATGAGGCGCTTGCCCCCCTCCTCCACCTCCAGCATAAGCTCGGTGGCGCCAGCGTCGATGGCGTTTTCCAGCAGCTCCTTGACCACGGAGGCGGGGCGCTCGACCACCTCGCCGGCGGCGATCTGATTGGCCAACAGGGTAGAGAGGGGGGCAATACGGCGCGGCGGCGTAGGGGCAGGTGCACTCATCGGCCAAGCATAAAAGAAAAACGCCGCCGGACGAAGGGTCCGGCGGCGTTTCGAGCGGCAGGCGTGCGGTCAGCTGTCGCTCAGGCCCGGGATGGTCAGCACATCGCCGACATTCACCCGGTCGTCTTCGAGTTTGTTGGCACGCCGCAGGCTGTCGAGGTTCACCTGATAGCGGGCGGCGATGTGGGAGAGGGTCTCGCCACGGGCGATGGTGTGCTGACGGCTGCGTTCAGCCAACTGCGTCCCCTCCGGTGGATTCATGACGAAGTGCTCACGCACCCCTCCGAGGATCGCCAGGGCCATCTGGCGCTGGAACTTCTTGCTCGCCAGGCGGCGCGCCTCATCGGGGTCGGAGATAAAGGCGGTCTCCACCAGGATAGAGGGCATATCCGGCGACTTCAACACCATAAAGCCGGCCTGCTCCACCCGACGACTGTGCAGCTTGCCCACCCCTTTGAGGTGACGCAGGACACTGTCGGCGATCTGGGTGCTGGTCTGGATGGTGGCGGTCTGCGACAGGTCGAGCAGCACGGAGGCGAGCAGGTGGTCCTTATCGTCGAGGGTCACACCACCGATGAGGTCGGCCGAGTTCTCCTTGGCCGCCATCAGCTTGGCGTGCTCACTGGAGGCACCGTTGGGCGAGAGGGTGTAGACCGAGGCACCGCTCGCCTTGCCCTTCTCGATGGAGTTGGCGTGGATCGAGATGAACAGATCGGCCTGGGCAGCTCGGGCCATGCGGGCCCGCTCCGCGAGGGGGATAAAGCGGTCGTTGTCGCGAATCATCACCGCACGCATGCCCGGCTCACGGTCGATCATCGCCTTGAGCTCCTTGGCGATTGCGAAAACCACATCTTTCTCCTGCAGACCGCCAGGGCCGACGGCGCCTGGATCGTAGCCACCGTGGCCCGCGTCGATGGCCACCACCACGCGGCTATCGCGGGCCGGGGCCACCTCAGGGGTACGGGCCAGCGCGGTCGCCTGCACCGGGGTCGGAGCTGCGGCCGACGCTTGGACGGGTGCGGCGTCACGGCTGACGACTCGGGCGGTACCCACACCACTGCGCGGTTGACTCGGGCGTTGCACCTCAGTGACCTGATCGGTCACCTGGTAGGTGGCCCGACGCGGCTCGCCACCGGTGCTGGCGACGCTGCGTTCGACCGGGGGGGCAGGGCGCTTGGCCAAGGCATCGTTGGCCGGTGCCGGCATCGGCTTGGCACCACGCAGGTCGACGACCAAGCGATAGCCATACTCCGCCTGAGGGGGGAGCAAGAAGTGCGAGGGAGCGGCGGCACTCGACAGGTCGAGCACGATGCGCAGGTCATGCTGCCCACGACGGGCACTCCGGATCTGACTGATCGGTCCGGTGCCCAGGTCGACGCGGGCCAAGGCGCTGCCTGCAGTGGCATCGTCCAGGTCGATGACCACACGCGGCGGGCCGTCGAGGGTGAAGAGGTTGTACTGGGTGCGCCCCCCCAGATCGAAGACCAGGCGGGTCTTATCGGCGCCATTCCAGACGCGCGCGCCCATCACCTCCACTTGAGCCATCAAGGAGGGGCTGACGAGGCAGGCTAGCAGGGTAAGGATCGCAACTCTCATAGTGGGCACCATCGGCTTGTCCAGGCCGGTGTTCACGGCAGTTGTAATTGGTTCTTTTTCTCCATATATCAGCAATTTGCGCTGACAATATGAAAAACTACCTGAGCAATGGTGAAACTAGACCTTTCTGTCGAAAAAATCAACACGTTAGCGTCGAAAACTAATGATGTTTCACAGTTGGTGAGATAAACGGCCCGATCAGGCCGGCAGGCTCAGCCCCCCAGACGCCCCAACGCCGCCTCACCCTGCGCACTATGGGCCTCTAGGCGCAGGTGACGCCCCGGTAAGCGATAGTGGATGTGGAGGCTCAGGTCGGCCGCAGGGAGCACCCCCTCCCCTTGCTCGGGCCACTCGAAGAGGGCCACCGCCTCGCCATCCAGGCAGTCGCGGATACCGAGGTACTCCAGCTCTTCCGGGTCGGCGAGGCGGTAGAGGTCAAAGTGGTAATAGCGGCCTTGAGGTAGCTCGTAGGGCTCGACCAGAGTATAGGTCGGGCTGCGTACCGCGCCCTGGTGACCGAGCCCGCGCAGGAAGCCACGCACCAGGGTGGTCTTACCCGCCCCGAGGTCACCGTGCAGAAAGAGGATGCAAGGGGCGATAACGGCGAGCGCGAGTCGCCCGCCCAACGCCATCATCCCCTCTTCATCGTCGAGATAGAGTTCGAGGACCCGGCTCATGCCGGGTTGACCAGGCGTCGCAACGGCAGCAACAGGTCACTGGCGAGCATGCCACGCTCGCCATCTTGGGCGGCCAGATCACCAGCACGTGAATGCAGGCAAACGCCCAGGCGTACCGCGTCGCCCACCGGGATGCGCTGCGAGATGAGGCTGGCGATAATGCCGGTGAGCAGGTCGCCCATGCCTCCAGTGGCCATGCCGGGGTTACCGTAAGGACAAAGTTCGATCTGCTGGTCGGGCCCGCACACCAGGGTACCGCTGCCCTTGAGCACCCACCAGCCGCCGAACTGCTGCTGCAGGCGGTGGATGGCGGCAAAGCGGTCGGACTGCACCTCGTCGGTACGCCAACCGAGCAGGCGCGCCGCCTCGCCTGGGTGGGGGGTATAGACGCGGTCATTCTCACGCGGAACGTGGGCGTGACGCCCGAGTAGGTTGAGGGCGTCCGCGTCGAAGACCATGGGGCGCTGCACTGGCAAGAGCAGGTCAAGCAGAGCTTGGGCCCAGATGGATTGGCCGAGGCCGGGACCGATGGCCACCACGGTGGCACGGGCCAGCAACGGGGTGAGCGCCTGCTCCGCCTCGACCCCGTGACTCATCAGCTCGGAGAGGGCCTGGGTCACCATGGGGGCATGGCTGGCGCGGGTAGCGACACTCACCAGCCCAGCCCCGGAGCGCACCGCCGCCGCCGCCGCGAGCTGGACTGCGCCCATCATGCCGTGGTCACCACCGACCAGCAGCAGATGGCCGAAGGCCCCCTTGTGTGCGGTACGGCGCCGCGGCAGCAAGTTGTGCATCAGCGCCTCCTGATTGAGCAGACGCACCGAGGGGCGTAGATCACCAGGCTCCACCCCGAGCCGCTCCAGATGCAGGGTACCGCAGTGGGCCGGTCCCTCGGCAGTGAGCAGGCCCGGCTTGGCGGCGATAAAGGTGACGGTGTGGTTGGCAACCACGGCGCGATCGGTCACGTGGCCAGTATTGGCGTCGAGTCCCGAGGGGATGTCGAGCGCCAACACCGGCGCACGATGGCGGTTGATGGCGTCGATCACCTCGCGATAATCGGGTTGCAGGCGCCCGTGAAGACCGATGCCGAGCAAGGCGTCGACCACGACATCCGCCTCGGGCAGGGCACCGGTGAAGGGGCCATAGTCGATCTGATCCAGCTCCAGTTCGGCGAAGGCCTGGGCCGCCGTGGGGGCGAGCTTGCGGTCGTCGCCCACCAGCACCAGGCTCACCTGCATACCGGCACGCCGCGCCAGGGCGGCGACGATAAAGCCATCCCCGCCATTATTCCCGCTCCCAGCCACCACTAGGAGGCGTTGCGTACGCGGCCACTCTCGGCGCAGTCGCATGAAGGCGCACGCCCCAGCACGACGCATGAGGGTCAGGCCGTCCACGCCGGGTTGTTGCATGGCGCGCTGGTCCATCTCACGCACCTGCTGGGCTTGGTAGAGGGCATCGGGTAGGCTGTGGCTCATGGTGGAGCTGCTCCAGGTGACAAGATGAGCGTCGATTATATCCAACTTACCGCCGCCATCCGCGAGTGGGGAGATGAATTGGGCTTCAGCCAGACGGTGATCGCCCCCATCGACCTCTCACGGGCCGAGGGAGAGCTGCTGGCGTGGCTTGATGCCGGTTATCACGGGGAGATGGCCTTCATGGCACGCCACGGCACCCTGCGCAGTCGCCCCGACGCACTGGTACCCGGTACCCAGCGGGTGATCTGCGTACGCCTCGACTATCTCCCGGGCGACGCCGCCCCCATCGACGAGGTACTCGACCGCCCCCCCCTCGCCTATGTCTCACGTTACGCCCTCGGTCGCGACTACCATAAACTGATGCGCAAACGCCTCGGCGAGCTGGCACGGCGTATCGAAACAGTAGTCGGCCCCCGTAGCCTGCGCCCGTTCGTGGACAGTGCTCCGGTGCTGGAGAAGCCCTTGGCGGCCCTCGGTGGCCTCGGCTGGCGTGGCAAACACACCAATCTGGTGAGCCGTACCGGCTCGTGGTTCTTCATCGGCGAGCTGTTTGTGGACCTGCCACTCCCCGTCGATAGCGAGGTAGAGGCACACTGCGGTGACTGCCATCGCTGTCTCGACCTTTGCCCGACCCAAGCGATCATCGCCCCCTACCGCCTCGACGCCCGGCGCTGCATCTCCTATCTGACCATCGAACACCCCGGGTCGATCCCCGAGGCGCTGCGACCGCTCATCGGCAATCGCATCTACGGCTGTGACGACTGTCAGTGGGTCTGCCCCTGGAACCGCTTCGCCACGGTCAGCCAAGTGGCCGACTTCTCCCCCCGCAAGCAACTCGACCGGGCACACCTTATCGACCTGTTCCAGTGGGACGAGGCGACCTTTCTGCGCCACACCGAGGGCTCCGCCATTCGCCGCATCGGTCACAGCCGCTGGCTACGCAACATCGCCCTAGCCATGGGCAATGCCGAGGGCGACCCTGATCTCCTACGTGCCCTGCTGGGGCGGCGCCACCACCCGGACCCAATCGTCCGCGAGCAGGTACGCTGGTCACTGACACGTCAAATATCCACCCGACGCAACGCGTCACCCCACTGACAGCTGACGTGATTTGACCATCTCTGACTATCTATAACACCTGCCGACACTATCAACGGATCGCCTACTACCCACACAAATTGTCACACAATGTCACAAACAAACTCGATTTCAATAAGTTAGAAGTTATTCCAACGCATTCTTGCTAATTGGCACGGCTCATGCAAAACTCTCAGCGAGCTGGCGTAAAACCGGGACCGCTCGGGTAGAGCGCACCCTACGACCAGTACTTGCTCGTCATACCTCTCAACAAGGAGATTTCATATGAACATGCAGAAGGGTTTCACCCTGATCGAGCTCATGATCGTTGTGGCCATCATCGGCATTCTGGCCGCTGTCGCCATCCCCGCTTACCAGGACTACATCGCCAAGTCCCAGGTCACTGGTTCTCTGGCCGAGATCAGCCCCGGTAAGACCCAGTACGAGGTTAAGACCAACGAGGGTAGCACTGTGAGCGGCCCCACTGACATCGGCCTCTCCACCAGCACCCAGCGTTGCAGCGCCATCGCTACCGCTGCTGCCGGCACTGACGGCTCCGCCACCGGCGCCATCAACTGCACCATCAAGGGTACCCCCGCGATCAACGGCAACGTGATCTACCTGAACCGTAGCTCCACCGGTGCCTGGGAGTGCAAGTCCAACGTTGCTACCAAGTACCTGCCCAGCGGCTGCACTGCTCCGTAAGGCTTGGATGAGAGCAGCCCTCTGCAACTCAGAGGGCACCGCTCCACACGAAAGGGACCTTCGGGTCCCTTTCGTTTTTTCAGCCACCACGATTCTCCTGAGTCATTGATTTTTCAAGTAATATTTGCCTGAATCTCTTCGTTGATTGCCATACATCAATGTAACTATCTTTGTCTTCTGTCACACTTGTCGTATGTTGTATCTCGGGAGATAACAGGTGCGATCTGCTTGTTGCAGAACACCGTTTGCCTCAAACATACCAAGTGGGTTTGAGGAGGGACTCGGTGTACGGTGACTGTGCCGTGCACGCGCGAAGGACAGGGAACGATGCGATAAAACTCTATAGTGAAAACGACATTCTCATGACGCCAGCGCTACATCACCCGCAAAACGGTCGCCAACGTGGCTTCAGCCTGATTGAGTTAATGATGATCGTGGTCATTATTGGCTTGATGGCCGCTATCGCCATGCCCTCTTATCTCCAATACATTGCCAAGACACAGGTAGCCTCGGGTCTCGCGGAGATATCGTCGAGCGTCAAGCAGTATGAATATGAGTTGAATGCCAAAGGTGGGAGCGACGGTGCCTTCACCGCCGATGGTCTTGGGCTCACCGCCGCGGCGAACGGCCATCGCTGTACCATCACGGTCTATTCGCCCAACGCTGATGGTACGGCCACTCCGGGCATAGAGTGCACCCTCAAGGGAGACCCCTCGATCGCTGGGGCTAAGGTGCAGATGAATCGACAGGCAACGGGCAACTGGGTCTGCGTCATTGACGCCACCAATGCCCCGGCTTGGCGCGAGGCCTATCTACCGCAGAACTGTTCGACGCTATAGACGAAACGAGGTTAAGTAGGTCACGCCCTGCTTAACCTCGTCGGCTAGCTCGATCAAGCCTCAGACGCGCCATCAGAAGAGCTGAGGCAAAACGCGCTCAGGCGACGGCACGCCCCCCCTGCACCCAAGCGATAATGCCACCACGCAGATTGAAGGTGTTGTCGATCCCCTGGGCAGAGAGAAAGGCACAGGCCTGGGCGGAACGGGCGCCTGAGCGGCAGTAAATCACCACCTTCTTGTCCCCCTTCAGCTCGGTCATCTTGATCGGGATGAGGTGCAGGGGGATGAACTCGGCGCCAGGTATAGAGCCTTGAGCCACCTCGGCCGGGGTACGCACATCGATAAGGCGCACCGCGTCACCCCCGCTCTCTAGCCACTGATGCAGTTCACCTGCGTCGATCTCTTTGATGTTCCACATAGTTCGGTGGGGCTCCTAGGTACAAAATCAGTAATTATCAGCAATTCCTAATATTCTATGGGAGGCGCCCGGGCAATTCAATCGCCCACGGCCCTCATTTGAATGGGTAGGGGGTCTCGGTCGAATGACGGTAGTGCTCGCTATTCACCACACTCCCCTTCGCCACCGAGCTACGCGCGTGCAGCAGGCACTGCTCGATCCGTCGATCGGTGAGGAAGTAGCGCTCGTCGAGCCCGCTCTGCGCGATGTGCGGGAGCCGTTCGCCGAAGAGATGGGCATAGATCTCGCTCATCATGCCGTAGCGGGCCGCCATCAGTGTGTTGGTGGCCTGCTTGATCGCCTCAATATCACCCTCAGCTTGAATGTGCAGACTGGTGACCATCATCACGGCGATGGCATGCAGCACGTCGTACTGCACGTGGGCGATAAAGACCAACAGGTGGTGTGCATCGAGCGGTAACTGCTCCTGCCAGGCGTGGCGGATCATGCCCCCGAGCAGCAGGCTGAAGAACTCCGGGACCCCCCACTCCATGCCAAGTCCCACCGAGGCGAGCGCCTCCAGATTGGTGAACGCCGGGTCACCGGCCACCAGACGCTGTGTCAGGACATTGTCCGCCACGCCGGGGAGTAGAGGCACATCCTGCGCCTCGAACGGTACCCCGAGCCCCTCGAAAATCTGCCGATACATGACGATATGCGTGGTCGAGGAGAAGAGGTTGCCCAGGCTCGGATAGGCCTCCACCGTGTGGCTACCCACCCCGTACTCATCGGCCAGCAACTGGGCCAAGACGATCTGGCTCAATTCTGAGATACGCTCGTTGAGGCGGCCGTAGGGCAGCGCCATCACCCCGGAGTAGCGCCCCAAGGCGAGGGCGACACACTGCCGGGTGTTCTTCACCTGATTGAAGTAGTGCAGGGCGAACTCTGTGAGTTGTGCCGTACTGAACTCACCGCGGAAGATGCGCGCAAAACAGGGGTGGCGCCACACCGGATGGCCCATCACGTGCTCGTGCAGCTCCAGAAACAGCGCCTCCAGGCGCTCGGAAGAGAAGACCCGATTACGCACAAAGGGGTTACCCGGCTGCGCCTCGGCCACTGCCTTCAGCGACGCGAGGAGGCGGGCGAGTTCAGTATCAGGGTCGTCCAAGGTACCGATAACGGCCTGAAAGTCAGCGACTTGACTACGCTTGAAGCGCTCCAGCACCGCCTCGACCTCCAGCTGCAGCAGCTCAGGGATAGGGTGTACCGAAGGGGGCAGCAGGGGTCTGCCCTCGGCGTCCGTATAGAGCAGGTCGGTGAGGGTGCGAGCAGTGGGCATCAGAGGTTCCTTGGAGCAAAGAGAGCCATAGAGTTGGGACGCGGCACGTCAAACGCAAGCCATACCCTCAGGTGGTAACAGGGACACCCGCCGCGCGGAGGGGGGCGAACCCCAGAATGCACAGAGGGTGCCAATTCCCGAGCGATTTGCATTTCCTGCGCGACAGCCACACAATCAAGCAGGAAATAGCGACCCATGGCCCAGGCGGAACGGCCAGACGGAAGATGCAGCGCCCATGAAAGTGATCGAAAACGTCCAGCACGACATCTCGGATGCCAGCTTCTCTGTGGAGACGGCCATCGACCTCCTGCATAGCCTCAGCGAGGATGCCGGTGAGTGTCGCGACAGCGACATGCTGAAGGCCATCGTCAGTGATCTGGTGCGGGTAAAGCAGCAGTTGGACAACCACGCCGAACAGCTCGCCACCTTGCAAGACCGCTTCGACTACTAGCACCACATGCGCACCGAAGAGCGCCGCCTGCTGCTGCGCGTCGGCCTCAAGCTGCTCTTCACCCTCGCCCTACTCGCCTTCGCCTGGGCCCTCTTCGGCTCCCTCGGCGGGCCCGAGCCGGGGCGTAGCGAGCTGCGCGTCCCGCTCGTTCAGGTCCCCATCGAGGGGCTGCGTCTGACCCACCTCGGTCGCCCGCTCTTGGTGCTGCGCCTCGACACGGAGCAACAGCACGCCCTCATCCCCGACGACCCTCGTCTGCTCGACCCCCACTCCCGCTGGTCGCACCAACCCAATGACCTGCCGCCCGAACGACGCACCTACCAGGCACCGTGGCTGATCGTGGTCGACCAGGCGGGCGAACTCGGCTGCGCGCTCGAACTACGCCTCGCAGGTGACCCAGAGGCGCCACGGCAACCCTGGCCGGGTGGGCTCAGGGAGGGGTGTCGTGGCAGCTGGTACGACCTCGCCGGACGCGTCTATCGCGGCCCGCATGCACTGCGCAACCTGAGCGTGCCCGACTACCGCATCGAGGGCGGCGAGTTGGTCCTGCGCTAAGGCGCGGTTTGCTATAATCGCTGCCCCTCGCGCATCCCAGCAAAGGCCACTCCCATGTCCGATACCCTCCCCTGCTCCATCTACAAGAGCCCGAAGCGTGATCGGCTTTACCTCTTCATCACACGAAAGGACGACTTCTCCGTCGTCCCCGAGGCGCTCCTCGCCAGCTTCGGCAAACCACAGTTCGTCATGCAGGTGAAGCTCCACCCCGGGCGCAAGCTGGCCATAAGTGATGTGGGTGAGGTGCTCGCCGCCTTGCGCGAGAAGGGCTTCTACCTGCAGATGCCCCCCTCCGACCCCTGGCTCTGAGAGCGCCGCCGCCGGTGCTGTCAGCCCTCCGGGCAATCGAGGATCTGCAGCAGGCCGTCGAGGCCCATGTGGTTGAGCGCCGTATCCGCCTGCGCCTGTACGGCGGGCTTGGCGTGGTAGGCGACCCCGAGACCGGCGGCACGCATCATCACCAGGTCGTTCGCCCCGTCCCCCATCGCCACCACCTGGCGCGACTCGATACCCAGCTCCAGACAGAGCTCACGTAGAAACTGCGCCTTACCCTCGGCGTCGACGATCTTACCCAGCACCCGCCCGGTAAGTTGCCCCCCCTCCAGCTCCAACTGGTTGGCGCGGCTATAGTCGAGCCCCAGACGGGCCACCAATTTGTGGGTGAAGTAGGTAAACCCCCCAGAGACCAGTGCGAAGCGCACACCCTTTGCCCGCAGTCCGGCGAGCATCGTCTCGGCCCCCGGATTGAGGCGCAGACGCTGACTGTAGACCTGCGCCAGCACCGCCTCGTCGAGCCCCTTTAGCTGCGCCACACGACGTGTCAGCGAGGTGGCGAAATCGAGCTCACCACGCATCGCCGCCTCGGTCACCGCCGACACCTCGGCCTTGCGCCCGGCAAAGTCGGCGATCTCATCGATGCACTCGATGGCGATAAGGGTGGAGTCCATATCGCTCACCACCAACCGCACCTGCCCCGCCTCGAACCCCTCCGGCAGCGGATTGATGTCGAACTCGAACTCCGCGCGTAGCTGGCTCAACACACTACTCGGCACCGCCACGTGGTGATAGAGACGGTAGTGGTCGCCACAGGCGCGCAGCTCGCCGGGGATGGCCGCGGTGAGTAGGGCATGGAGACGGTTGTCGATCTCGCGGGCGTGGATAATGGTCGTGCGCATGGCCTCTCCTGAGGGCGGATAGTGGGCGGGTTGGCCCCGAGGGCCGGGTATTCTACCATTTCATTCGCACGACAGAACGCCCGCCCAAGACCCGAACCCACGGCTGACACCTAGACGCGCTAGCGTGCGCAAGCAGAGTGGCGCCAGGCCAGACGCGGGATCAGGGACGCGGTGCCGACACCCGCGCCACGCCCGGCACACTCGCTGCCGCCAGACGCCCGACCGCCACGCCGTTCGCCCAGCCGCACAACCCCGGAGCCCTCCGTGAATCGTCTCATCCCCCTCTTACCCCTCCTCCTTGGCCTCAGCGCCCAACTCCATGCCGAGTGCGGTGACCCCGCTGGCCCCAAGGTCAACTGGCGTGGGTGCGACCTGCGGGGTGCCAAGCTCGCAGGCGCCGACCTGGAAGGGGCGATCCTCACCCGCGCCGACCTGCGTGATGCCGACCTCTCCGGCGCACGCCTGGGCGGGGTGGATCTCGACCAGGCCAAGCTCGCCGGGGCCAACCTGCAGCGCGCGCGACTGCGCGAGGCGCGCCTGGTGAGTGCCGACCTGCAGCGGGCCGACCTGCAACGCGCCCTGCTCGACCGTAGCGACCTCTCCCGCGCCAACCTCAACAGGGCCAAGCTGACCGGTGCCCGCCTCCCCTCCGCCACCCTCTACCAAGCACGCCTGGAGGGGGCCGACCTGAGCCAGGCCCTACTCACCCAGGCCGACCTCAAGCAGGCCCGCCTGCACGGCGCCCGCCTGAACGACGCCAAGATGAGCGAGGCCCAGCTGCAACAGGCCGATCTGGAGGAGGCCGACCTGAGCGGTGCCGACCTGAGCAAGGCGCGGCTGGATGGCGCACAACTGCTCTACTGCAAGCTCACCAACGCCGACCTGACCCGCGCCCAATTGCCAGAGGCGGAGATCATCGAGTGCGACCTGAGCGGAGCGCGCCTCGGCGGGGCGATCTGGAACGACCGCCGCCGCTGCCGTAACGACTCCGCCCCCGGGACGTGCGACTGAGCCCTACCCCACCATCAGGTAATCGCGCCCGCGCGCATAACCCATAGCCTGGAGCTGGGCGGCGATCAGCTCGCGCGCACCGTGATTACTCACATAGCTGAGGACGAACGGGCGCGGCTGCTGCCCCTGGTCCAACCACTGCGGCGCCACCACCGGTACCCCAGCGATGGCGTTGCCGATCTTGCGCGGGTCGATATCCACATAGGCGCAGGGCGTGTGCCCGAGTGCGATGAGCCGCACCGAGCGCTGTCGGGTACGCCGTCCAGCCCCCCAGAAGACCAAAGGCCGTCCCCCGTGCAGGCGCGCATCCCGGGCCAACCAGAGGGCGCGGATGCGGTCGAACGCCTCGCGCGCGTAGCGCGGGTCGGTGCGCGTCAACCGCCCGCTCGACTCACGCCAGTCGAGCAACACCTGCGGCAACTTCGCCAGGGCATGGCCAGCCCCGTGCAAGCGCAACTGCAGCTCGTAGTCCTCGGGGAAATCCCCATCGCGAAAGCCCCCCACTGCCGCCACCGCCGCACGGCGAAAACAGATGGTCGGATTGGCGATGGGCAACTCCACATAGATCTCGTCGTGCACATCCTCAGGGGTAAGCACCTGGTTCTGCCAGCGGATGTACTCGGCAAAGCCCGCGGTGACCTGCTCCGGGGGGATGAGGCGCACCTGGCACCCCACCAGACTCACCCCGGGGTGTGCATCGAGGTAGGCCAGTTGCGCCGCCAGCCGCTGCGGATACATACGATCATCCGCGTCCATGCGTGCCACCACCGCCGCACGTGCCGCCGCCAGGCCACTGTTCATCGCCCCCACCACCCCCTGATGCCCCGGCTGTAGCAGGCGGATACGCCCATCACGCGCCATCCACCGGCGCACCAACGCGGCGGAGCCATCGCTGGAGCCATCGTCGATGGCCACCAACTCGAAATCAACCAGGGTCTGGGCGGCGATGGAGGCGAGTGTCTCGTCGAGGGTCGCCTCGGCGTTGTAGAAGGGGAGCACGACCGAGAGGGCGGGGGTGTGTGTACTGAGTATCGTCATCGGGGGTCGGGGTCGGGGTCGGAGGCCCATTCTATCCTCCCAAGGCCGAGAGTTTTCCCCGATCCCTGTGGATAAGGATGTGGAGAGGGGTTGGAGCCCCTGCGCCAACCCCTATGGGAAGCGAATTCGGCGTCGATTGATTATTTTTTAACCAGCATGACGTTCGGCGACACTCATCCACAAGATCTGTGCATAACTTTGTGGAGAGTCCTTGGGAAGATAGCGAAAAGCCCCATTCCCATGCCCCCTCGGGTTAATTTGATGGTTTCTTGACCAGGGGCTGCAAAACATATAAATCAATGGGTTACGGTATTTATTAGCATTTCACGAAGTGCTTCGAGGGGAGCAAATCTCCGCTGAAATATGGCTGTCAAGATGTTGACAAGTGAAAATTGATCTCGATGAGAGTACCTTTCGGGCAGCACATCTATCCCCAATTCGGTATTTCCAGGTCGAACTATGCACAGGTCGGTCGCTCCAGGGTGAGGGGCCACTCACTCGCCAAGTGGCGATGGTGCGGCGCGGCGATCCACCACCCCTGCTTACTCGGCCGTACTTCACCCCCTACGTATCAGATGGTCTGTGTGGCGACAGTCGGCACCCGCCCATTTTTTCTTACCCCCCCGAGGTACAACACCCCGTGGCATAATGGCCCGGTTACGCTACACGCGCCGGCCGGCGCCTACACATCAGGAGGCCCCCCGATGGATCTCACCGAACACCTGGAATACCTCTCCCCCGAAGAGCAGCTCAACCTGCGCAACGAGGTCGACACCCTGCGCGACGAGCTCAAGCGCATGCATAAGAGCGAGAAGCGCGCGGTACGCAAGAATCGTGAAGAGCAGGAGCTCAAGCCCTATCAGGCGGAGCTGATCAAGCTGCAGCGTCACCTGGAGGAGACCGGCAAGAAGATGGTGATCCTCTTCGAGGGGCGCGATGCCGCCGGCAAGGGTGGCACCATCCGCCGCGTCACCCGCTACATGAACGAAAAGCACTACCGCGTGGTCGCCCTGGGCAAGCCCACCGAGATGCAGCGCACCCGCTGGTACTTCCAGCGCTACGTGGAGCAGCTACCGCGCGGCGGCGAGGTGGTGCTGTTCGACCGCAGTTGGTACAACCGTGCCATGGTCGAGCCGGTGTTCGGCTTCTGCACCCCGCAGGAGTACGACAACTTCATGGCCGGTGTCACCGGTTACGAGGCCGACCTGGTGCGCAGCAACATCGTCCTCATCAAGCTCTACTTCTCCGTCACCAAAGAGGAGCAGGCACGTCGGTTCGAGCGGCGCAAGACCGACCCGCTGCGCCAGTGGAAACTCTCCGAAGTGGACGTACAGGCCCAAGAGCGCTGGGACGACTTCACCAACGTCAAATACGAGATGCTGCGCCGCACCCACAACAGCTGCGCGCCGTGGACCATCATCCGCTCCAACAGCAAGCACCTCGCCCGCCTCAACGCCATGAAGGTGATCCTCAACTCGGTCGACTACGCCGGTCGCGACACCCGCCTCGACTGGGTACCGGACGACGACGTGGTGGTCTCCGGCGCCCGCGAGCTGGAGCTGATGGAGGCCCAGCGCCTGGCCGACGGCAAGTTCACCGCCTGACCTCCCGGCCCCGCCCCACGGGGCCAAGACCCGACCCGCGCAGGGTTTCAGTCCAGGTTAATCTCCCCCGGCGATACTCCTCCCCACACCAACACGGGAGTATCGCCCTATGTCATCCAACCAAGAGATCCAGGTCTGGGACCCGCTGGTCCGCCTGTTACACTGGGGCCTGGTGGGCTGCTTCGCCCTCGCCTGGCTCACGGGTGACGAGTGGCTGAGCCTGCACGTAGTGCTCGGCTACACCCTCCTCGCTATCGTCCTGCTGCGCACCCTGTGGGGCTTCATCGGCCCACGTCACGCCCGCTTCAGCGACTTCGTGTACGGCCCACGCCGCGTACTCGACTACCTGCGCGCCATCCGCGCCGACCATCCGCAGCGCTACATCGGCCACAACCCCGCCGGCGGGGCCATGGTGGTTGCCCTGCTCCTCGCCCTGCTCATCACTGGTCTCAGCGGCCTGGCCCTGTACGGTGCCACCGAGTTCTCCGGTCCGTTGGCCCCTTGGCTCGCCGGGCTCGGCCACGATGGTGCCGAGTGGCTCGAAGGGCTGCACGAGGTGGCCGCCAACGCCACCCTACTGCTCGCCCTCCTACACCTTGGCGGGGTGATCCTCGCCAGTCTGCAACACGACGAAAACCTCGTGCGCGCCATGGTCACCGGTCGTAAGCGCGCCCCCGCGGAGGATGACGCATGAGAACACTACTCCTGGCCCTGCTGCTGCTCCCCAACCTCACCCATGCCAGCGAACTGCAGGGGCTGCTCGACAGCTACCGCGCCAACGCCGGTGAAGCCTTCAGCGCCGAGCGCGGTGCCACCCTGTGGCAGAGCACCTGGCCGGGCGCTGAGGGCACGCGTCAGTGCGCCGACTGCCACGGCGCCGACCTGCGCCGTTCCGGGCGTCACGCCAAGACCGGCAAGACGATCGAGCCCCTCGCCCCCTCCGCCAACCCCCAGCGCCTGACCCAGCGCAGCGAGATGGAGAAGTGGCTGCTGCGCAACTGCAAATGGACCCTGGGCCGCCCCTGCAGCGACCAGGAAAAGGGTGACCTGCTCACCTACCTCAGCACCCAATAACCGCCCCACTGGAGGACGCCATGCGACTTCGCTACCCCCTGACCCTCACCGCCCTCGCCCTCAGCCTGGCCGCCGGCCTGGTGATCGGCGATGATGACGAGCATGAACGCGACCGCCAACGAGGCCACAGCACCATGTTCCGTCAGGCCGACTTCTCCCCGGCACAGGACCCCACCTACCGCAGCGAGTGCGGCGGCTGCCACTTCGCCTACCCACCGGGCCTGCTCCCGGCGCGCTCCTGGGAGGCGCTGCTCGATGGCCTCGGCGACCACTTCGGTGACAACGCCGAACTGAGCGACGCAGTGACCGCACAGCTGCGTGGCTACCTCACCACACAGGCCGCCGACAGTGCCGAGGCCAGTGGGCGCGCCCCCGCCGTGGCCGCCTCGATCCCCGCCAGTGAGACCCCGCTGCGTTTCACCGCCACCCGCTACTTCCAACGCAAACACCACGAGATCGACCCACGCACGGTCCACGACAATCCGCAGGTCGGCTCCCTCAGTGCCTGCGCCGCCTGTCACACCCAGGCCGATGCCGGCAGCTTCGACGAGCACCAGGTGCGCATCCCCGGGATGGGGCGATGGGAGGATTGACCCCACGCCTGTTCATCCTGCTGCTCGCGTTGGCCCTCAGCCCGAGCGGCTGGGCCGATGACCGGCAGGAGCGCCAGGACCACCGCCGTGCCCTGGAGCTGACCCGCGCAGGCACCATCCTGCCGCTGGAGCAGATCCTCCTGCCCTTCATGCAGCGCCACCCGGGCCGCGTGTTGGAGGTGGAGCTGGAGGAGGAGGATGGGCGACTGGTCTACGAAGTGGAGCTACTGGAGGGGGATGGTCGGGTGTGGGAGTACCTCATCGACCCCTACAATGGCCAACTGATCCGCCGCTATCAAGAGGATTGAGCCCATGCGCATCCTGCTCGCCGAAGACGACACCGAGCTGGCCCCACGCATCAAACAGCGCCTCAACCGCGCCGGTTACGCCGTGGAGTGGGTCACCAATGGCATCGACGCGCAGCACTACGGGGACGTGGAGCCGCTCGACGCGGTGATCCTGGACCTCGGCCTGCCCGAGCGCCCCGGGCTCGACGTCCTGCGCCACTGGCGCGCCCAGGGCAATGCCCTACCGGTGATCGTGCTCACCGCGCGCGACGCCTGGCACGAACGGGTCGACGGCCTCAAGGCGGGTGCCGACGACTACCTCGGCAAACCCTTCCACATGGAGGAGCTGCTGGCCCGTCTGGAGGTGCTGTTGCGCCGCCTCCACGGACACAGCGCAGGCCCGCTGACGGTGGCCGGTCTCTGCCTCGACGAAGAGCGCCAGGCGGTGCTCACACCCGACGGCCAGAGCCACGAACTGACCGGCACCGAGTTCCGCCTCCTGCGCTACCTGATGCTCAACCCCGGGCGGGTACTCTCCAAGGGCCACCTCACCGAGCACCTCTACGAGGGTGATTACGACCCCGACAGCAACGTGCTTGAGGTCTACGTCAACCGCCTGCGCCAGAAGGTCGGGCGCGACCTCATCACCACCCGCCGAGGCCAGGGCTACGTCTTCGCCGGGGAGCCGGGGTGAGGTCCCTACGGCGTACCCTGCTGCTGGCGCTCGGCCTCAGCCTGGTCTTTACCCTGGCGCTGCTCTGGTGGGTGGCAGACCAGCGCATCCGCACGCTCAGCGAGGGGCTGGTAGGCAACCGCCTGATGCACGACGGGGAGTCGCTGGTCGCCGCCATGGAGTGGGTGGAGGGGCGCCTGCAGGTCGAGCCGCAGCGCCTCGGACTCATCTATCAACGCCCCTTCAGCGGCCACTACTACCAGGTCGAGTCCCAGGGCGAGGTGCTCCACTATTCGCGCTCCCTATGGGACAACCCCCTGCCGACGCAACCGCTACCGGTGGGCGAGGTGGAGCTACAGCGACTCTCCGGCCCCCTCGACCATACCCTGCTCGCCTACCGCTTCGGCGTCGAGAAGCAGGGGCACGACCTCACGGTGGTGGTGGCCGAGGACCTCACCCCGCTGCAGGAGCAGCTCGAACACTTCCACCTCTCCCTGGCCCTCATCACCCTGGTGGTGCTGCTCCTGCTGCTGCTGGCGCAGCGCCTGGTGGTGCGCGCCACCACCGCCCCCCTCGACGCCCTGCGCGACCAACTGCGCGCCCTGCGCAAGGGCGAACGCCACAGCCTCGACAGCCCGCTGCCCGTGGAGCTGGCCCCGCTGCAGCAGGAGATCAACCGTCTGCTCGGCCTCCTCGACGAGCGCCTGCAACGCTCACGCAACGCCACCGGCAACCTCGCCCACGCCCTCAAGGCACCGCTGAGCCTGCTCACCCAACTGTTCGACGACCCGCGCCTGCTGCAGCACCCCGATCTGCAGCAGGCGCTACAGGGGCAGCTGGAGCGCATGCGGCAATTAATGGAGCGCGAGCTGCGCCGCGCGCGCCTCGCCGGTGGCCACCACCCCGGACAACTGTTCGACCCCAAGGCGGCCCTCGACGACCTCGCCGAGCTGCTCTCGCGCATCTACGCCGAGCGCCACCTACGCATCACGCGCCAGGTCCCCACCGACCTCGGCGGACTGCCGTTCGACCGCGAAGATATGCTCGAACTGTGCGGCAATCTCCTCGACAACGCCGCCAAGTGGGCGCGGCGAGAGGTGGTGGTGACCCTGCAGCGCGAGGCCGACACCCTGCAGATCCGCGTTGGCGACGACGGCCCCGGCTGCCCCGACGCCCAGCTCGACCAGCTCACCCGCCGCGGCAACCGGGTCGACGAAGCGACCGCCGGCCACGGCCTCGGCCTGGCCATCGTCGCCGATGTGGTGCGCCTCTACCACGGGCGCATCGGCTTCACCCGCGACCCCACGCTGGGCGGCCTCTGCGTCACTATCCACCTGCCACTGACGCCGGTCGAAGGCGGTTGAGACGCCCCCCAGGGCCGCTAGCCGCGCCCAGCGCCGATCGCCAAGTGGCCAAGCGTCCCGTGGCGTGGCAGCATGTGCCACGCGGTGGCGCCTTCACGCCCCCACCGCCACCACTTAGCCCACCACACAAACACCGTGCAAGAGGGTCCCGATGGCCGTTGTCGTGAAATATATCGTCGTCAGAGATGGGGTCGAAAAGATGACTTTTACCAGCAAAAAAGAGGCCGATGCCTACGATAAGCAGCTCGATATCGCCGACAACCTGATCGAGCTACTCGCCGGGGCCGAGCTGTCGATCCCCGAGGAGAGCCTCGACGAGCTGGCCTTCTTCCTGGCACAGAACGCCGCAGACGCCATCACCATCCTCAAGGGCGGCAGCCCCAGGCCGGACCCGCGCCCGCAGGACCAAGAGGACGAGGATGAAGATATGGAGGACGAGGCGCTGGACGAGGCGTCCGAGGTGGCGGCCCAGGATGAGGAGAAGCCCAAAGGCAAGGGGCGCTCCAAGGCCGCCTAAGGGCGGTCCGGCAGGACTCAGGGGGGGGTGGGGGCGGCGAACACCTGCGCCCAGTAGGTACCCACCGCACTCACGCTGTTGCCTGCGCAGGCCCCACCCATCTGGGTGAAGGTGGGCGACATGATGTTGGCGCAGTGAGCGGGGCTGGCGAGCAAGGCGGCAACCGCCTCGGTCGAGCTGGTCGCCCCACCTTGCAGGTTCTCACCCACCGCCGCCCAGACATACCCCTCGTCACTGACCCGCTCGCCGACACTGCTGCCGTCGGTGCCCGTATGGGTCAGACCTATACCCCAGTAGGCGAGGTCGTCCACATGGCGCATGGCGGCGTTCTCCAGCGCCGAGTTCCAGGTCAACGCGGCCACAGGGGTGTAGGCCACCCCACCGCAACTACGCCCCTCGGCGCGCGCCTTATTCACCAGACTGAGCATGTCCATACGGATCTTCGACTGTGTCTCACACAGCAACGAGGGGATCGTCGGCACGCCCTCATCACTACTGCTCTGGGTACAACCGCTCAGCGTCACGACCAGCGGCAACAGGGACAGGCCCATCCATCTCATAGTGCACTCCTGTTATGGATTGGTAGGTCTCGATTGAGCTCCGTAATAACGGTAGTGGCGGTGGATGGGGTACTCAAACAGCACATCTTCAACTTGTGGACCACTGCCTACGTTGTGTGCGACCAAGGGCCGATTTCCGTCATCGGACCGTTTATCCAGCACAATTCCGATGTGCGGTAGGCGTCCGCCCAAACGCCATGTCACCAGATCGCCCGTACGGTAGTCAGACGGGTCCGATGTGACCGGCAGGCGTTCGCCGTAGAGTTCGAACAATCGCTCCAGGTTGGGCACACGGCGGTGGTCGATATTGGGGTCGGGCCCCTTGAGTCCCCAGAGGTTGGGGAAGGTGGCAAAGTCGGCGCGCATCGCCTCGTGTACCTCGCGCTGCAGGTCGATGCCGAGGCGGCGGTAGGCGCGTATCACCAGGTCGGCACACACGCCGATGTCGTCCGGCACATCGCCCATCGGGTAAGCGATGGCGCGATAACCGCCGTCGTAACGCACCCGGTGCTCGGTGCGCTCCAGTGCGGCGGCACTCAGCCGGGTGGCAAAGGCGGTCTGCGCGGCGCTCTGTTCGGCGTGCAACGGGGTGATGACGGCGAGCAGGAGTAGGTTCAGGAGGGTTCTGGGCGGGTGACGGGACATGGCTTCCTCTCCACGGGCTGGCGACGGCTCCAGGATCGGACCGTGGTAGGGCGGTGGTGGTTCCCAAGCGGCGGGGCAGGAGGAAGCGGCATGGCCACGCCCCGGGCGGGGCGTGGCCGCCGGGGTTTAGAAGTCGATCAGTTGTGCATGCACCCCCTGGCGCGCGGCCAGGGCGACCATCTCATGCGGGGTGTGCTGGTCGGGGTCGAAGTGAACGAACATCAGGTGAGGTTTGGTGGAGTGGAAGTGGGTCTCCTCACCGAGGGCCACCTGCAGTTGCTCCCGCTGCTGGGCGGTGAGCGGCTCGTCGATATGCATCAGGGTTTCGCGGACCATTGCTGACTCCTCTTGCACCGCATGTGCATTGACCGTACCCATTTGGGCACGGTTAAAGCCTATGTGATGCACTGGGTTTTGCAAGGGTGTGGTCGACCACGACCCTACGGCTGCTGACGAAAGCCGTAGGCGGCGTCCTTCTCCTCGGACCAGCTCCCGGCCAGGCCCACCTGCGCCAGTTTGCCGTCGACGAAGTAGAGGTCGTAGACCTTGCCCCGTTCGTCCCGACCCTCGATGGCGTTCCACTGCTCATAGCGCCAGGCATCGACCGCCTGGGCGCCGATCACCGTGGCGTATTTGACCAGTGAGGGCATCCCCAAGGCCTCGATCACCGCCGCCTTGCTGTCACCGATATGCAGGTTGTGGATGGCGATGGGGTAGTAGATCGCCCCCGGGTTGGAGAGGTCACGGTAGAGGAGTGTACAGCCGCCCAGCGCCACCAGCAGGAGGGTGACCAAGAGTCGCATAGCCCGGGTTTGGCGTAGCGTATACAGAGGCATCGGGTGCATGGGTCTGCCCTCGCGGCAAACGAGGGGCGTCGCGATCCGCTACGCCCACGGACCCTAATCATACGGACCGGGGAGGTCTCGGTCTACTGCGCCGATGCACCGGTGTGTGCCAGAGGCTTGTTGTGGTTGAGCAGGTAGCGGGCGCTCTCGTAGAGGTCGAGGGTCAGGGTGCGCATCTGTGCGGCCAGCTCAGGGTATTCGGTGCTCAGATCGGCACGCGGGTTGTCGCTCTGCGCGTCGTAGAGGCGCGCCTGGGTGCCGTCACCGAGGATACGGTAGACGTAGCGTGGACCGATGAGGCCCAACTCGGGCACGGCACGGTGCGAGATGGTGAAGGCGTAGCGCTGGTCGGCGAAGCGGGGGTCGAGCAGGTCGCGACCGAAGGTGGTGTTGGTGTAGGGGGTACCGGTGAGGCTGGCGGTGGTGGCGAGCATATCCACCTGACTGGCGACGGTGTGGTTGCGCGCAGGGGCGATGTGCGCCGGGCTGTAGTAGAGCAGCGGCACATGGTAGCTACCGAGCATCAGTTGGGTGTCGGCCTTGGGGCTGTGCCTGCCGGCGTCGTGGTTGATGCCGTGGTCACCGAAGAAGACGAACAGGGTGTTGTCGAACCAGGGCTGCTTACGCGCCTGTTCGATAAAGTAACCGACGCTGTGGTCCATGAAGCGGTAGGAGTTGAACTCCTCCAGCGACTCGAAGCCGTAATCGGTCACCGCCAGTTCGGTCTGCTCGACCCGCTTGAAGCCGTGGTTGTCCTCGGGGATGGTGTAGGGGCGGTGGTTGCCGGAGGTCTGGATGATGGCGACGAAGGGCTTCTGCTGTGTGTTGAGTACCGCCGTCGCCTCCTTGAACAGGTCGAGATCGGAGATGCCCCAGACGTCGATGCGCGGCGAGGCGTAGCTCCCCTCCTCGTAGATGTGCAACCCGGGGATGTTGTGCGAGAGCAGGCCACGGATGTTGCGCCAGTTGGCGCTACCGCCGAGGAAGTAGAACTTCTCGTAGCCCTGGAAGGCGTTGATGAGGGTGTGCTGATCGATGATGGTCGGGTTGCGCGAGCTGGTGTCGTCGAGCTGCACATCGGGGATGGCGGTGATCCCGGCGAAGACCGAGCGCGCGGTGCCGGTGTGCGGCACGTAGTAGTGGTCGAAGAGCAGCCCCTCGGCGGCGAGACGGTCGATGTTGGGGGTCGGGTCGAGGGGGTTGCCGGAGAGGCCGCTCTTGTACCAGGCGAAGGACTCCAGATAGACCAACACCACGTTGGGCGGGGTGGTAAAGCCCGTACCCAGGGGCAGACCCTGACGCGCGAAGCGGATCGTGCCGTCCGCCGGGGGCTCGATGCCGATGTATTTGGCCATGCGCGGATAGGCCGCCTCCACGGCCTTCTGGTTCCACGCCACACCACCGTTCTTGAAGGTGTCGTAGAAGTAGAGCACCGGGTTGGAGGCGACTGCCGAGGCGAAGGCGTGGGTACCGAAGAAGGCGTCGGACCAGCGCAGCGGGTACCAGGAGAGCTTGCCGTAGATGCCGAACAGCAGGGTGAAGAGGCTCAGGGTGATCACCCCGCTGCGTGCCAGCTTGCGGTAGGACCTCTCCTCGCCCTTGGCCACCACGGTGATGAGCGCCTGGTGCAGCCGACCGTAGGTGAAGGTGGCCAGCACCAGCCCCAGGGTGATCCAGACCACCGGGTAGGACTCCCAGACCATGTCTGCCGAGGTGGCGAGGTTGTCGAGAAAGCGCAGGATGGTGTAGTCGAGGCGGATGTGCAGGTAGGCGTAGTAGCCGAAGTCAAAGGCGTAGAAGAGAGCGAGGGCGCCCCCCACCAGATAGAACCAGAGTGTCCACAAGCCCCGCCCGAAACCACTCCGAAACGGGTCGAACAACCGCCACCAGCCGAGCAACATCAGTGGCGTCAGCGCCAGCAAGATGAGGCGCAGGTCGAACTTCATGCCGATGTAGAAGGCGGTGAGGGCCGAGGCACCATCCACCGGGTCGTTGGGGGCGTCGAAGAGCCAGAAGAAGATGAGGCGCAAGAGCCCCATCAGGGCGATGTTGACCAGCGCCACCAGCGCCGCGAGGCGGACGATGCGGGGGATGAGGTGCATGGGTGGGGACCTATGGGGTGGGGGTGGTCCAAAACGGTGCGCGATTGTAGCATAGCCCCCTCCACCTCCAGCGGCGGGAGAGCCGATGAAGCTATACGACCAGGGCGAACCCTACGAGGTTCCCGTCAACGCCGGCCACACCCTGCACCTGTGCCGCTGCGGCCTGACCCGCACCCCACCCTTCTGCGATGGTGCCCACCGCCTCACCGGCGGGCGCCACGAACCGCTGGTGTTCTGCACCATCGAGGCCAGCACGCTACGCCTGTGCGGCTGTGGGCGTAGCCGAGAGATGCCCTTCTGCGACGACAGCCACCCCTAACCCCTGGACCCGACAGGAGCCTGCCCCCTTGGATCCCCGTCTCGCCCCCCTCATCGACGCCCTCCCTGCCCCCCTGCAGGGGCGAACCCGCAACCTGCTCACCACCCTGGCCGAACGCCAGGTCGAACCCATTGCCGCCCTCGACGCGCAGCGCCTCGCCGAGCTGGTACGCGTCTGCGCCTGCTCCGAGTTCGCCGCCCAGGTACTGACGCGCGATGCGGGCCTGTGCGCCGAGCTGCTCGCCAGCGGGGCGATCTGGCAAAAGCGCGCCGAGGGTGAACTGGCGACAGAGCTGGCCGCACGCCTGGAAGGGACGCCGAACGAGAAGGAGCTGGGCGAGCGCCTGCGCAAGTTCCGCCGCCGCGAGATGGTGCGCATCGCCTGGCGCGACCTCTGCGACCACGCCCAGCTCGACGAGGTGACCGACGACCTCTCGGACCTGGCCGACGCCTGCCTCGATCAGGCCCTCACCCTGCTCGACGGCTGGCACGCCCAGCAGTGGGGCGAGCCGGTGGACGCCGAGGGTGTGCGCCAGCGCCTCGTGGTGATCGGCATGGGCAAGCTCGGCGCCCAGGAGCTCAACTTCTCCTCCGATATCGACCTCATCTTCACCTACCCAGAAGATGGCGAGACCACTGGCGGCCCGCGCTCCACCACCAACCAGGAGTACTTCATCCGCCTGGGCCAGCGCCTGAGCGCCGTGATCAACAGCCCCACGGTCTACGGCTTCGTGTTTCGCGTCGACATGCGCCTACGCCCCTTCGGCAGCGCCGGTCCCCTGGCCATCAGCTTCGACGCCATGGAGAACTACTACCAGGTGCATGGCCGTGAGTGGGAGCGCTACGCCATGATCAAGGCGCGCGTCGTGGCGGGAGATAGAGCGCGTGGCGCCGAGCTGATGAAGGCCCTGCGCCCCTTCGTCTACCGCCGCTACATCGACTTCGGCGCCTTCGAGTCGCTGCGCGAAATGAAGGCGATGATCGCCGCCGAGGTGAAGCGCAAGGGGCGCGAGGAGAACGTCAAGCTCGGCCCCGGTGGCATCCGCGAGGTGGAGTTCGTCGGCCAGGCGTTCCAGCTGCTGCGCGGTGGGCGCATCACCGCCCTCCAGCAGCGCCCGATCCTCACCATCCTCGCCGAACTCCAGAAGCTGGGCATGCTCACCGCCCACCATGTGGCCGAGCTGCGCGACGCCTACATCTTCCTGCGCGACTCCGAGCACCGCATCCAGGCCTTCGCCGACCAGCAGACGCAGATGCTGCCGGACGACGCCGAGGGGCGCGCGCGCCTCGCCTACGCCATGGGCTTCGCCGACTGGGCCGCCTATGAGCCGGTGCTGCGCCGCCACATGCGCCGCGTACACGCCCACTTCGAGCTGATCTTCGCCGCCCCACAACAGGCCCACGACGCGAGCGACCCGCTGGAGCTGTTCAAGCTCTGGAGCGGCGCCATGGACGATGAACAGGCGCAGGCACGCCTCAGCGAGCTGGGCTACGCCGACCCCGCCGAATCGCTGCGCCTACTCGGCGCCCTGCGCGGTTCGCGCGCCGTGCGCTCGCTGAGCGCCAAGGGGCGCGAGCGCCTCGACCGCCTCATGCCACTGCTGCTCGGCGCCTGTGCCGGGAGCGGGACAGAAGACAAGCGGGCCGACACCACCCTCGCCCGCCTGCTGCACCTGCTGGAGACCATCACCCAGCGCACCGCCTACCTGGCGCTGCTCATCGAAAACCCCATGGCCCTCTCCCAGCTGGTGCGCCTGTGCGCCGCCAGCAGCTGGATCGCCGCCCACCTCACCCGCTACCCGCAGGTACTCGACGAGCTGCTCGACCCGCGCACCCTCTACACCCCCCCGAGCCGCGCCGAGCTGGCCGAGGAGCTGCACGGGCGCCTCGCCACCCTCGATGTGGACGACGAGGAGGGGGCACTCAACACCCTGCGCCACTTCAAACAGGCCAACGTACTGCGCGTGGCCGCCGCCGATGTGAGCGGCGCGGTGCCACTGATGCAGGTGAGCGACCACCTCACCTGGATCGCCGAGGTGGTGCTCGAAGAGGCGCTCGCCCTCGCCTGGGCGCAGCTGGTGCGCAAGCACGGACGCCCGCAATACGCCGATGGCGTGCGCAGCGAGAGCGGCTTCGCCATCATCGCCTACGGCAAGCTCGGCGGCCTGGAGCTGGGCTACGGTTCCGACCTCGACATCGTCTTCCTGCACGGCAGCGGCGCCAGCGGCCACAGCACCGATGGCGCCAAGCCGTTGGACAACGACACCTTTTACGCCCGTCTGGCGCAGCGGCTCATCCACATCCTCACCACCCGCACCCCCTCCGGCACCCTCTACGAGGCGGACCTGCGCCTGCGCCCCTCGGGCAACTCCGGCCTCTTGGTCGCGAGCCTCGACGCCTTTGCCGACTACCAGGAGAAGCACGCCTGGACCTGGGAGCACCAGGCGCTCTGTCGCGCCCGCTGCGTCGCCGGCGACGGGCGGATCGGCGCGGAGTTTCGCGCCATCCGTCACCACATCCTCACCCGGCGGCGTGCACACGCGGCGCTGGCCAAGGAGGTGGTGGAGATGCGCGAGAAGATGCGTGCCAACCTGAGCAAGGCCAAGGGCGACCAATTCGACCTCAAGCAGGATGCGGGAGGTATCGCCGATATCGAATTTATGGTGCAATATGCGATTCTGGCCTGGTCGGCCGAACACCCTGGATTGACCGAATTCAGCGACAACATCCGTGTGCTCGACCGCTGCGCCGAGGAGGGGCTGTTGCCGCCCGCCACCGCCGCCGCGCTGGCCGACGCCTACCGCGCCCTGCGCGACCGTGTCCACCACCTGGTACTGCAAGATCAACCAGCCGTGGTGGCGGCGGACGCCCTGAGCGGTGAGCGCGAGCAGGTGTGCGCCGCCTGGCAGCGGCTCTTCACCGAACAGGCCCAAGCCGAATAATCCCCGCCCCGGCGGTACCGCAACTGTTTAGATTCTTGAGGAGCGACATCATGTCGATGGACGACCGCGACGGCGTCATCTGGTTGGATGGTGAGATGGTCCCCTGGCGCGAGGCCAAGACCCACGTACTGACCCACACCCTGCACTACGGCATGGGCGTGTTCGAGGGTGTGCGCGCCTACAAGGGGGAGCAGGGCACCGCCATCTTCCGCCTGCAGGAGCACACCGACCGTCTGTTCCGCTCCGCGCACATCATGAATATGAAGATGCCCTTCACCAAGGAGCAGGTGAACGAGGCGCAGCGTGCCGCGGTGCGCGAGAACAACCTCGAATCCGCCTACATCCGCCCGATGGCCTTCTACGGCTCCGAGGGGATGGGCCTGCGCGCCGACAACCTCAAGGTGCACATCATGGTCGCCGCCTGGCACTGGGGTGCCTATCTGGGCGCCGAGGGGATGGAGAAGGGCATCCGCATCCGCACCTCCTCCTACACCCGCCACCACGTCAACATCACCATGTGCAAGGCCAAGGCCAACGGCAACTACATGAACTCGATGCTGGCGCTGCAAGAGGCGCTCGGCTGCGGCTACGACGAGGCAATGCTGCTCGACAACGAGGGCTACGTGGCCGAGGGCTCCGGCGAGAACATCTTCCTGGTACGCGACGGTGTGCTCTACACCCCCGACCTCACCTCCGCCCTCGACGGCATCACCCGCCGCACCATCTTCACCCTGGCGGAGGAGGTCGGCCTCACCATCAAGGAGAAGCGCATCACCCGCGACGAGGTGTATATCGCCGACGAGGCCTTCTTCACCGGCACCGCTGCCGAGGTGACCCCCATCCGCGAGGTGGACAACCGCGCCATCGGCAGCGGAGGTCGTGGCCCCATCACCGAGAAGCTGCAGGGCATGTACTTCGACCAGGTACACGGGCGCCGCAGCCAGCACCCCGAGTGGCTCACCCCCGTCGCCTGAGCGCCACGGCGTAGCCGCTCGGCCCGCCCGGGGGTAGTCTAGTGATTGAAGGGGGCCGAACGGCCCCCATCTATAAGCGCACCCCCGCCGCGCCACGACCGAGGAGCCCAGCGATGAGCAACCGTCCCCAGCAGGCCAACGCCTCCAAGCTCTACCACATCAGCCGCGCCGACCTGCCCCTGCACTGCCCCATGCCCAACATGGCGGTGTGGGACTCGCACCCGCGCGTCTACCTGCCCATGGGTCAGGACGGGCGTGCCCGCTGCCCCTACTGCGGCGCCGTCTACGAACTCAAGGAGTAGGTGCCCGCGCGCCGATCGCCCATGCAGATCACCCAATTACCCCAGTTCGACAAGGCCCGTGTCCTGGTTGTCGGCGACCTGATGCTCGACCGCTACTGGCATGGCGACACCTCGCGCATCTCCCCCGAGGCGCCGGTGCCTGTGGTGCGCGTGGGCGAGGCCGAGGAGCGTGCCGGGGGTGCCGGCAACGTCGCCCTCAACATCGCCGCGCTCGGCGCTCATGCTACCGTGCTCGGCCTGACCGGCGACGACGAGGCGGCGAACGCCCTCTACCGCCAGCTCGAATCGGTCGGGGTGCACTGCGAGTTCGAGCGCCGTGCCGAGTTCGCCACCATCACCAAGCTGCGCGTCATGAGCCGCCACCAGCAGCTGATCCGCCTCGACTTCGAGGATGGCTTCCCCGGCTACAACGGCGCCGGGCTCTACGAACGCTTTACCCGCCTCTTGGAGCACGCCGACCTGGTGGTGCTCTCCGACTACGGCAAGGGCACCCTGCGCGACATCCCGCACTACATCGCCCTCGCCCGCCAGGCGGGCAAGCCGATCCTCATCGACCCCAAGGGCAGCGACTTCGGTCGCTACACCGGGGCGACCCTGATCACCCCCAACCTGCACGAGTTCGAGCAGGTCTCGGGCAAGGTGCACAGCGAGCAGGAGCTGGTGGAGAAGGGCGAGGCACTGCGCGCCAACCTCGGTCTCGACGCCCTGCTCATCACCCGCAGTGAACAGGGCATGAGCCTGCTGCGCGGCGCCGAGCCGCTGCACCTGCCGACCCGCGCGCGCGAGGTGTTCGACGTCACCGGCGCCGGTGATACGGTCATCTCCACCCTCGCCGCGGCGCTGGCCGCCGGCATGCCGATGCCCGAGGCGACCGCCCTGGCCAATATGGCCGCAGGTGTGGTGGTCGGTAAGCTCGGCACCGCGCACGTCTCGGTCGCCGAGCTGCGCCACGCCCTGCGCGAAGAGGAGGAGGTGGAGCGCGGCATGGTCGACGAGGAGCGTCTGATGCAGCTCATCGAGCAGGCCAAGGCACGCGGCGAGAAGGTCGTCATGACCAACGGCTGTTTCGACCTGCTCCACGCCGGTCACGTCACCTACCTGGAACAGGCGCGCGAGCTGGGTGATAGGCTCATCGTCGCGGTCAACGACGACGCCAGCGTCCGCCGCCTCAAGGGCCCCGAGCGCCCGATGAACACCATGGAGCGGCGCATGCGCGTGCTCGCGGGGCTGGAGTGCGTCGACTGGGTGGTACCCTTCTTCGAGGACACCCCCACCCGCCTCATCTGCCGCCTCGCCCCGCACATCCTGGTCAAGGGGGGCGACAACGACCCCGACCAGATCCCCGGCGGCGACTGCGTACGCCAGAGCGGTGGCGAGGTACGTGTGATGACCTTCGTCGAGGGCGCCTCCACCACCAACCTGATCAAGCTGATCCGCGAACGCCAGGGCACTTGAGCGGTCACAGGCCAGCCAGCGCCCCCATCGGTCAAACTCGACCTGCAGCGACGTCGGTTTGGTGATAAGGTCGGTGCCCAGGCGACCGCGCCTGAGTGCCTCTACAGGCCGTATCCGTTCACAACATTTCTCAAGGGTGAGAACATGCATAAACTCCTACTACCCCTGCTGCTCCTCGTTTCACTCCAGTGCCACGCAGGCGAGTGGCGTGACGTGAGCAAGCGTGCCGGCATCAACGTCAGCGACTACGTCGAGGCGGACCACGAGATCGGCCTCATCTGGCACGACCAGATCGTCCCCAGCGGGGTCTTCCTCAACCTCAAGTCGCAGTCCATCCAGTACAACGAGTCGTTCTACTACACCTACGAGTTCGGCGGCGTGCTCAACGACGCCATGGTCATCCACATGACCAACTCCGACCCCAAGCGCGACGACACCAAGCAGACCATCTATATCGAGCGCCATAGCGACGGCTCTTTCTACTTCATGCCGCCCCACCTGCTCGACGTGGCCTACTTCAAGGTAACCCGCTCCGATAAGCACCCGGTCGTCTACGACGTCACCCTGGTCAAGCTGGAACAGTAGAGCCAAGACCTGCCGCGCATGCCCCCATCCGACCACACCACAGACCTCGTCATCCTCGGCGGGGGCATCGCCGGCCTCTGGCTCCTCGCCCGCCTCACGCGGCTCGGCTACTCCGTACTCCTGTTGGAGCGCCACGCCCTCGGCCAGGGGCAGACGCGCCACGCCCAGGGGATCATCCACGGCGGCACCAAGTACGCCCTCACCGGTGAGGTGAGCGCTGCCAGCCAGGCCATCGCCACCATGCCAGGGCGCTGGCGCGCCTGCCTCGACGGCCACGGGGAACTGGACCTGAGCGCTGTCCAACTCCTCGCCGAACACCAGTTCCTCTGGTCGACCCGCTCGCTCACCTCGCGCCTCGCCGGTTTCTTTGCCAGCAAACTGATGCGCAGCCGCATGGTGGCGCTGGAGCCTGGTGACTACCCCGAGGCGCTCCGCCACCCCGACTTCAAAGGCCAGGTCTACCAGCTCGACGAGCCGGTACTCGACACCGCCTCGCTGGTGCGCGCCCTGGCAGACCCCTTGGCGGATCGCATCGCCCGGCTCGACGACAACGCCATTGTCTGGAACGACAATCGGCTGGAGGCCAACATCGGTGGCCAGCGCCGCACCATCGCGGCCAAACGACTCATCCTCACCGCCGGTCAGGGCAACGCCGAGCTACTCGCCACCCTCGGCCAGCACGAGCCCGCCATGCAGCTGCGCCCGCTCAACATGGTGATGGCGCGTGGCGGCCTACCCGGCGGCCTCTACGCCCACTGCCTGGGCGCCAGTGCCAACCCGCGCCTGACCATCTCCAGCCACACCGCCGCCGATGGCGAGCCGGTCTGGTATCTGGGCGGGCAGATCGCCGAACAGGGCGTCGGCAGACCCGACGCCGAGCAGGTCGCCGCCGCCCGTGCCGAGCTGGCCGAGCTGCTACCCTGGGTCGACCTGAGCCAGACCCGCTTCGCCCCGCTGCCCATCGACCGCGCCGAGGTGAAGCGCCCCGACGGCAGCCGTCCCGAGACCCCCTCATTGCACGAGTCAGTCGACGGCGTCATGACCGCCTGGCCGACCAAGCTCGCCTTCGCCCCGCTGCTCGCCGATCAGGTCGAGGCGGCGCTCATGGCGGCGGAGATCCCACCCACCACGGCACAGCCTGGCCCCACGTGGCCCCACCCCGGCTACGCCCTTCTCCCCTGGCAGGAAGCGCGCACATGGAGCTAAGACCCCTCGGCAGCACCGGCATCCAGGTCAGCCCCCTCGGCCTCGGCACGGTCAAACTGGGCCGTGACCAGCAGGTGAAGTACCCCTGGCAGTTCAAGATCCCGGACGATGCCGAGGCCCGCGCCCTACTCGAACTGGCCTGGGAGCTCGGCATCAACACCCTCGACACCGCCCCCGCCTACGGCAACTCCGAAGAGCGCCTCGGCCAACTGCTGCCACACAAGGACGACTGGGTCATCGTCGGCAAGGTGGGCGAGCTGTTCGAAAACGGTGAGTCCGCCTTCGATTTCAGTGCCGCCTACACCCGCATGAGCGTCGAGCGCAGCCTGCGCCGCCTCGGGCGCGACTACATCGACGTGGTGCTGGTCCACTCCCACGGCGACGACATGGCCATCATCCACAACGAGGCCGTGTGCGATACCCTCGCCGAGCTGAAACACGAAGGTAAGATCAAGGCGATCGGACTATCGACCAAGACAGTCGAGGGGGGGATCTGGAGTGTCGAGAACATGGACCTGGTGATGGCCACCTACAACCCGGTCTACCTCGATGAACTCCCCGTGCTGCAACGCGCCGCAGAGCTAGGCAAAGGCGTGGTGATCAAAAAGGGGCTGATGAGCGGCCACGCCGACGCCAAGGCCGGCGGTGGCGGCGTGGAGGAGGCGCTGCGCTGCGTCTTCGCCCAGCCCGCCGTCTCCTCCGTGGTGGTGGGGACCATAAACCCGGTGCACCTGCGGGAGAACGTGGCTATCGTCGAGCGGCTGTTGGGGTAGCTACCGACAAACGATCACCCCCGTCTACGCACAAAAAACTCCGCCTCTCTATCCCGGTCTGCGTAACTCTGCCGCACATGATAGGCGGAGATCTCTTCTGCAAAGCCGAACAGCTCTTGCTCGACTCCGTCCAGGCCTCTTCGCACCAATCGCCACTCTCCAGGTGTGAGGCCTTCCTGCACAAAAGGCATGTCACCGCGCTCTATGCCCCACTGCGACAAGCCATTGAATACAGGCTCCCAATCGGGTAGGTAGCTCGCGACCCAGACATAGAGATAGTGCGTTTCAGGTGGACCTTCGGGCAGCGCCTTGAGTATGGCGATTACGCCATTGAACTCCACAAAGGCATACACACTGAGCCCAAGCCCATCCTCTTCACCCTCGGAAAAGTGGATGCCGAACTGCTCTGCCACATCGCTTGGATAGAGTGGGATAGTCGCAATGCAGACGGGGTTGGCAACCTCATGCCATGCCGATTCGGGGACCTGTCGGTACATCCTGTGTGCCTCACGCTGACTGGTAAAAGTAGATGTGGACCCACTACAAGTAATCCACTCTGTTCGGAGCTAAACCACTCCGCACCTCTTGGCGCTGAGAGAAGCAAGTACAGCCCAAACACACTCTGTGAAGGAGTTTAATCCGCGCATCATCCTTCGCCGCTCAAGTGAGCTTTGCACACGTCCATCATCTGATGAAGCACTCGCACCACCTCCAGCACATGCTGGGCGTCAAGGCGATAAAAAATGAGGTGGCTACCCACAGGATGCTTGCGATAGCCAGGGCGAATGAAGTCACACTGCGCGCCCAATTCCGGCATCTCAGCCAGGCGATGGAAGGCACCATCCAGCATACGAAGATAGTCGTTGCGCTGCGCGACACCCCATTGCCTCTGTGTGTATCGGGCGATGGCGAGCATATCCTCCTTAGCGCTAACGGAAAGATAGAAACCTGCCATCAGGATCTGGGCTCACCATCCAACTCAGCGATCAGACCTTCGAGACTGTAATCGGCACGTCCACTCGCCTCCCCCTCGGCGAGTAGACGGCGCAGGTTGGCGAGCTTGGCCTCTTCCTGTTCCAAGAGCCGTAGACCGGCTCTCACCACCTCGCTGGTGGTGGCATAACGGCCCCCCTCGATCTGATCCGCGACGAAACCTTCGAAGTGGGAGCCCAGGGAGATACTGGTATTCTTACTCATGACATAGCCCGACCATTACCAAATATTGGTAATCTAGTCGTACACCACGAGACCGTCAACGCAATCGATTTGATACCGAGTGTATGCAAAAGCCCTACAAAATCCTCGTCATCGGCCCCGCCTGGGTGGGCGACATGGTGATGGCCAACGCCCTCTACCAGCGTCTCCACCAACTCCACCCCGGCTGTGAGCTGGAGGTGGTGGCCCCCGCCTGGTCGCTACCCTTGTTGGCACGCATGGACGAGGTGCAGGCGGCCCATGCGCTGGAGGTTGGGCATGGGCAGTTTGGCTTGGGTGCACGCTGGCAGCTTGGCAAGACGCTGCGTGGGCGCGCATTCGACCAGGCCATCGTCCTGCCGCGCTCGCTCAAGGCGGCGCTGGTGCCCTTCTTCGCCAAGGCCAAGGTGCGCACCGGCTACAAGGGTGAGTCGCGCTACGGGCTGCTCAACGACATCCGCCCGCTGGACAAGTCGGTGCTGACCCAGACGGTGCAGCGCTATGTGGCCCTGGGCGAGGCACGCGACGCCACGCTGCCGCCCCCTATTCCTCAACCGCGACTCAGAGTCGACACCGAGGCGCAGGCGGCGAGCCTGGAGCGCCTGGGGCTGACCCCCGGTGCGGTGGCCTTCTGCCCCGGTGCCGAGTACGGCCCGGCCAAGCAGTGGCCGGTGGGACACTGGCGGGCGCTCGCCGAGCAGTTGAGTGCGGCGGGCGAGACGGTGTGGCTCGTCGGCTCCGACAAGGACCACGCCATCTGCGCCGAGATCGCCGAGGGCCTCACTGACGTGCACAACCTCTGTGGCCAGACCCGGTTGGTGGAGGCGGTCGACCTGCTCGCCGCCGCCCGCGCCGTGGTCAGCAACGACTCGGGGCTGATGCACGTGACCGCCGCCGTCGGCACGCCGCTGGTGGCGCTCTACGGCTCCTCCACCCCGGACTACACCCCGCCGCTGACCGAGCGCGCACGGGTGCTCTACCGCCACCTCAAGTGCAGCCCTTGCTTCGAGCGCGTCTGCCCCCTCGGCCACACCAACTGCCTCACCGGCATCCGCGTGGAGCAGGTGACCGACGCCCTCGCCCGCCTAACCTGAGCGCCCTGCGCTGTAGCTCTTAGCCACGCAGACACAGAGAACACGGAGGGCTATCAGTCGTTGGATCATGTGATCCGCAGAGAAGCGTGTACCGCACACTAGGGTTACCACGAATGCCCACTCACACTTCTCTGTGTCCTCCGTGCCTCCGTGGCAAAAAGCCTTCGGTCACCCTCCACAGCACCTTGCGCAGAGTGCAATCACCACGCCGAGCGGTTAGCATACCCGATTGTCTTTAGCCCGAAAGGAACCCCGCCCCGATGAGCAAAAAGCTGATCCGCATCGCCACCCGCGACAGTCTCCTGGCCCTGTGGCAGGCCGACTATGTCGCCGACCTACTGCGCACCATCCACCCCGGTCTGGAGGTGGAGCTGATCAAGATGAAGTCCCAGGGCGACAAGATCCTCGACACCCCGCTGGCCAAGATCGGCGGCAAAGGGCTGTTCGTGAAAGAGCTAGAAGAGGGGATGCTGCGCGGTGAGGCGGACATCGCAGTGCACTCCATGAAGGATGTGCCGATGGAGCTGCCCGAGGGGCTGCATCTGGCGGTGATCTGCGAACGCGAAGACCCGCGCGACGCCTTCGTCTCCAACACCTACGCCAACCTCGACGCCCTGCCCCAGGGGGCGGTGGTGGGCACCTCCAGCCTGCGCCGTCAGGCCCAGCTGCTGGCGCGCCGCCCCGACCTGCAGATCAAGTTCCTGCGCGGCAACGTGCAGACCCGCCTGCGTAAGCTCGACGACGGCGAGTACGACGCCATCATCCTCGCCGGGGCCGGTCTCAAGCGTCTCAAGCTCGAAGAGCGCATCCGCGAGCTTATCGACGTCACCGCCAGCATGCCCGCCGTGGGCCAGGGCGCCGTGGGCATCGAGTGCCGTAGCGACGACGCCGAGGTGAATGCCCTGCTCGCCCCGCTCAACCACAGAGACACCGCCATCCGCGTACGCGCCGAGCGCGCCATGAACCGCCGCCTCGAAGGGGGCTGTCAGGTGCCCATCGCCGGGTATGCCGAGCTGGACCACGGCGTCATCGTGCTGCACGGTCTGGTGGCGCGCGAGGATGGCTCCGAGGTGATCCACGGCTCCATCAGTGGCCGCCCCGAGGAGGCCGAGGAGCTGGGCAAGGTATTAGCCGAGGACCTGCTCTCACGCGGTGCCGGGGAGATCCTCAAGGCACTGTATGCCAAGGCCTGAACCACTGGCCGGGCTCGGGGTGCTGGTGACGCGCCCCGCCGGTCAGGCCGCCGCCCTCTGTGCCCAACTGGAGGCCTTGGGCGCGCACCCCATTCACTACCCCCTGCTCACCATCGAACCACCCAGCGACCCGCAGGGGCGTGACCAGCGCCTGCGCGCCCTCGCCGGCTATCGCTGGCTGGTCTTCGTCAGCCCCAATGCCGCCCGCCTCTGTGCCGAGCGCCTCGACGAGCTGGGTCTCCCCCTCCCCGCCACCTGTCGCATCGCCTGTGTCGGCAAGGGCAGTGAACGCGCCGTGCAGAGCGCCTTTGGGCGGGGGGCTGACCTGGTGCCGAGCCTCGGCTTCGACAGCGAGGGGCTGCTCGCCACCCCCGAGTTTCACACCGTGCAGGGCACACGTGTCCTCATCCTGCGCGGTGAGGGGGGACGAGAGCTGTTGGCCGAGACACTCCGCATACGCGGTGCCGAGGTGGAGTATGTCGAACTCTATCGGCGCACACCCCCTCCCCCCCCGAACACCGCGACCGTGGCACGCTGGCAAGGCGCCAACGGGGTCGATATCATCAGCTTGACCAGTGGCGAGGCGCTGCACAACCTAATCGCCCTGTTGCCGCATTCGGCCCAGGGGTGGCTACGCGCTACGCCACTGCTGCTGTTCAGCCCACGCACCCGTGACGAGGCTCTGCGCCTTGGCTTCACCGCCCCCCTGCTGCTGGTAGAGGAGGCGAGTGATGCGGGGGTCGTGGACCGCCTGTGCGCCTGGAGAGGGGAGATGGAAGATGCACGAACCGACACCCACGCCTGAACAGATCACCGCGTCTGGCCCTGGCCCACTGCTTGGCGTCCTGGCCCTGACCCTCTCGCTCGGCTGTGCCGCTGGGGGTTACTGGCTCTGGACGCAGATGCCGAGCCGGGCAGCACTACCGGTCACAGACGGGCAGCAGAGCGCACTAAATAGAGTCGATGCACGCCTGGCTGAACTCGAACAGGGCGTGCGACAACTTCAGGTATTGCACCAGCAGTTTGAGGGCGAACAGCAGCAACAAGCCGCACGCCTCGCCGCCCTGGGACGCGTCGAGGCCGAACTGGCGGCACTGCGCCGCCTCACCCCCGAGCAGGTGAGCAGCCTCGCCCTGGCGGAGGCGGAGTATCTGCTTCGCATCGCCACCCACCGGCTGCAACTGGCCCACGACCTCGGTGGGGCGGAGGCGGCGCTACACGCCGCCGACCTGCGTCTGCTCAGTGTCCCGGCACGCTACGCCCCGGTACGCGACCGTATCGCCCAGGCCCTGGCCCAATTGGCGGTGCTGGAGCCGGTGGACCCACGTCGTCTGGCCGAGGCGATCGGCGAACTGATCGACGGGGTCGACACCCTGCCCCTGCGCCCACGCTACACCCCGGCCTCCCTGCTCGACCACTCCCCCCTCCCTGGCACCGACGCCGATGCAGAGGGCTTCGAGGGGCTCAAACAACGCTTCTCCGCACTCCTCGACCATCTGGTGGAGGTACGACGCTACCCCTCTGGGGTAACCCCCTTACCCCCGGAGAGCCGCCGCCTGTTGCACCACGAGCTGCGCCTGTTGCTAGAGGGCGCGCGACTGGCCGCCATCGAACGCAATGCCAATCTCTATCTGGCCCAACTGGGAGACGCCCTGCAACGACTCGATGCCGAGTTCGATGGGGAGCAGATGGCGACACAAAACCTACAGCGCCGCCTCAAACAGCTGCTGACGCTGGAGATCGACCCACCGATGCCCGACCTATCGGCCCCGCTCACGACCCTACAGCGTCTGCGTAGCGAGGCATTGGCGCAGGGTGACGAGCCGTTACCCCGGCCCGCCCCACCAGAGGACCCTTCTGCTGCGACACCTGCAATGGAGGCACCCGTGCAAGACGAGCCGCCTCAATCGTCACAGGAGCCGGCGCGAGAGCCCCCCCCACAGGTCACCCCAGCCCCCGGGGCTGAGGTGGCGCAGCCCCCCGTCGAGGGGATCGCACAGGAGAACCGGCCCGCCCTCACCCAGCCCGAGGCGCCCGCCCAGCCCGAGGCGGATGGGGTGCGGCCATGAGGATCCTCACTTTTCTCCTGCTGATGCTACTCGGTACCACCATGCTCGGGCTGGCGGCGCTGAAAGACCCCGGTTACGTCTACATCAGTCACGGACGCTGGAGTGCGGAGAGCAGCCTCTTTGTCCTGCTGCTCTTCTGGCTATTGCTTTATCTCGTCTTCTATGTGGTGGTACGCACCCTGAGCGGCTTTTTCAGCATCCCTTCCATCTGGCAACACTGGCACAACCGTACCCTCAATCGGCGCGCCTGCCAGCTGACGCAGAAGGGGCTAATCGCCCTGGCCGAGGGACACTGGAAAGAGGCGGAACAGGACCTGATCAGACTCGCCGACCACTCCGACACCCCACTCATCAACTACCTAGGTGCCGCCCGCGCGGCACAGAAACTCGGGCATGGTGAGCAACGCGACCAGTATTTGGCCGAGGCCTACCTCAGCACCCCGGACGCCAAGCTCGCGGTCGGTCTGACCCAGGCAGACATCCAACTCTCCGCCGGGGAGTACGAATCGGCCCTCGCCACGCTGCGCGAGCTGCATCACAGTGCACCGAAACATGGCCATGTGCTCTACCTATTGCACAAGCTCTACATCCGTCTCCAGAGTTGGGATGACCTGCGTCTGTTGCTCCCCGAGCTACGCCGCCAACAGGTCTTGGAGGAGGCACGCCTGCTCACCCTGGAACAACAGTTACACATCGAAGGACTGCGTCATGCGGCCGACAGTGGTGACGAGGACGGGCTTCGCAAGGCCTGGGCCGCCATCCCGAAGACGCTCCACACCAAACCCGAGGTACTGGCAATCTTTGTCAGTCGCCTGATGGCCCTCGGCCACCACACCGAGGCCGAAAAGCGGCTCCACGCGGCCCTGGCGGAGTCGCTTTCGCCCCCCCTGTTAGAGCTCTACGGCCACCTGGAACTGGCCCCGGCGACCCAGCCACTGGCGCATGCCGAGGAGTGGCTCAAACAGAACCCGCACCACCCCGAACTACTCCTTGTCTGCGCACGCCTGGCCGCCCGTGCCAAGCTGTGGGGCAAGGCACGCAGCTTCTTCGAGGCCTCATTGAGCCGCCACCCCCTCCCGCGTACCCACTGTGAGCTGGCACAGCTACTCGAAACCATGGGCGAGAGCGAGGCGGCGATCCAGGTGTACAAGTCGGGACTGCAATTCGCTGCATCACAACTCGGTTGCAAAGTACCGGCTTAACCGTGCCCTCGCGTGCCGTATCTGGCCGCATCAACGTGGCTATATCGCTATCCGACGCGACAGCGTGGCGCGTGTGTAGGCAGGGCATCTAGATCTGTTGATTGAATCGCCCCGAGTTTCGCGGAGGCTCCACTAACAGGGAGAATGGAGCCATGAACACGTCGAACAAGTTTTCCCCTGAGGGCAGTGAATTGGTCTGTACAAGGCGGAGGAGATCCACCGGCGCGGTCCGTGGGAAAACCCGGAAATCGGTAGAACTTGCCACCCTGGCGTGGGTGGACTGCTTCAACCACCAGCATCACCTCCGAGACCCTCGGCTCCGGCAACTACACCACCCCCAAGGGTGAACCCAAGCGCCTCACCGCCGAACCCGGCCACTACATCGCCGACCTCGCCGCACGCATCTCCGACCACACCAGTGGCGAGACCTTTCTCAATGACCTCTATATGCGCCGGGAGCCGCTAGTGGTTGGGGGGGAGTAACACGACCAAAGGGATACGATGAAAAAAGAGTATGGAAAATTCTTGCGCAGCTACTTCAGCAAAGAGATACCGGCCCTCGCCGACAACTTCAAGCCTACGCGAAAAGGAGACCTCTACCCCGGCGAGGTCGCTTTCACCTCGCGCCGTGGCAATACAAGCCTTTGGATCATCTACCACCCTTGCCCAACCAGTCAGAGAGACTACTGTTCGATCTTGGTCGGATGGAGCGCATCCGAAGAGCTACCGGATAGAAGCGACAAAGCCTACTTACTAATGCCCACTCATGAGTTCAACACAGAGCCTGTGCTTAGGGAGAAGTTCTTTCTAATCTCGACTATTCACTTAGAGAACCCGAGGCAAAGCGCGAATACCGATATACCCTTTGAACGCCCCTACCACATGGGTGTCACTGACCAGCTCGCTGCAGAGCGCTGTAAGCCAATTGCCGATCGACTGCTTGAATCACTGAAAGATTATGGTTTGCCTTATCTGGCTGAATACCTAGAGCGGCGCAACTCTCAGCCCTAACGCCGAGACACATACCACCAGCTATGCCAAAGGACGGCCTCATGCACCTCGCCCCCTACCTGGACATCATCAACTACCTCTATCTGCTCATCCCGCTGGTGCTCATCTCCCAGCTGCTCACGCTCCCGGTGGTGCGCGGTTGGCTCGGCGAGCGCAAAGTCAACCACTATCTGCGGCGTAACCTCGGACCCGACTACCGACTGCTCACCAACCTGACCCTACCCACCGCCGACGGCACCACACAGATCGACCACCTGCTGGTCTCCCCCTACGGCCTCTTCGTCATCGAGACCAAGAACATGAGCGGCTGGATCTTCGGTGGTGCGCGCCAAAAGCAGTGGACACGCAAGTACTACCGCCACACCCAACGTTTCCAAAACCCGCTGCACCAGAACTACAAACATACCCAGACGTTGCAGACACTGCTCGAACTGGCATCCACCCAGCTCCACTCCATCGTGGTCTTTGTCGGGAACAACGAGTTCAAGACCGAGCTGCCGGGTAATGTGCTGCGGCTAGCGGCGCTCGCCGACTATATCGAGGCGTTCCAAACGGTGATTATCAGCGCTGCCGAGCAACAGGCGATTGTCAAAACACTGGAGAGGGTACACAAACCGGAGACGCTGCGTACCCACCGTGAGCATGTCGCCCACCTGCGTGAGCGTAAGGCTCGGTCCAGGCCTTCGCCGCCACCGGAAGCGCCAGCCCGACCACCTGTGACCAAACCGGCCCCAACAGAATCTGCACCGGAAGTGGCCGCGCCGCGTTGCCTGCATTGTGGCTCGGCGATGGTCAGGCGCACGGTGCGTCGCGGTGAGCGGGCGGGGAGTGAGTTTTGGGGCTGTTGTCAGTATCCGAAGTGCCGAGGGACTCGGTGATAGCGGCGGATGACGCTGCGCTTATCCGCCCTACCAGCGTGCCATAGTTGTATTGTCGGGATTGCCTCATCGAGGTTAGGCTTTCAATGACTTAGGCGTGGCACCGCTCTTGCTTATGACTCCCTGTCGCCGCAAGAGAGCCCCCGATGAAACTCCAGATCGAACGCCCCCAGGTCGAGGCCCTGGTGGCCCGCTACCCAGAGCTGCAACCCCTGGCCGAGCAGCTCAAGTTCGGCAACCGCGCCGAGACCCCCTTCACCACCCTCAGCGCCGAGCAGCTCGACTACCTGCATCAGCACTATCTGGAGCGCGGCCCACACTGGGCCGGGCGGGCGGCGCAGATCGCCACCCTCACGGCGGCGGTGGCGGACCAGGGGCGACGCTTCGAGGAGGGGGAGCTGGAGCAGGTGCTGCCGCTGCTGGCGGAGTATCTGGTCAGCGGTGCGCAGCGCGGCTGGCTCTTTCGCCTCAACGCGGCGGCCAAGCCGCTGCCCTATCTGGTGCTGCGCCTCGACTACACCCCGCCCGGCGAGGAGGAGGCGGGGCGCATCCTGCTCGACCTCAAGGCCAACTCGGTGGGCAAGGTGGTCACCTCCACGCTGATCATCCGCGAACGCGACATCCTCGGGCGCAACCTGCCGGAGATCTTCGCCGCCGCCGGTTACGTGAAGGAGACCGAGGCGCTGATCGCCGACTACGACCGCGCCGCCGAGCGCTACTTCGCTTGGCGCGCCGACTACAGCCGTCAGTTCTCCGGGCGTGGCACCGGCATCTACGCCGACGACCCGAGTGCCACCCATCGCGGCACCGACTGGACGCGCAAGGAGCGCGTGGTGCTCTCCTCGGGCGGTGGCTGGGCACGCCTGGTCAACGACGAGGCGGTGCTGGAGCAGCGCGACCTCACCCTCGACAGCTCCGGCGAGTTCCTCGCCAAATATCTGCGCAAGGCGGGGCGCAGCAGCAGCTACGACGACAAGGTCGAGGCGGCCCTGGAGCGCATCGCCGAGAACCTGCCCGACGGCCTCTTCACCCAGCTGCCGGTGCACGCCTACATCCTCATGTTCCACCTGGAGCTGCACCACCACCTCTGGGTGCACGTGGACGACATGCGCCCCTACGAATACCAGCCCGAGCTGAAGCAGAAGCTGGTGCTGCCGCCGGAGCAGACCGACCTCATCGACATCCTCACCGCCGAGATGGACCTGCTGATGGACGACATCGTCGAGGGCAAGTCCGGCGGCACCACGGTGCTCTGCGCCGGGCCCGCCGGGGTCGGCAAGACCCTCACCGCCGAGGTCTACGCCGAGATCATCAAGCGCCCGCTCTACCGCGTCCACTCCGGTCAGCTCGGCCTCGACGTGGCGCAGATGGAGGTGGCGCTGAAGAACACCCTCACCCGCGCGCAGCGCTGGGGCGCGGTGATGCTGATCGACGAGGCGGACGTCTACATCAAGCGGCGCGACGACAACATCGCCGCCAACGCCGTGGTCGGCGTCTTCCTGCGTGTGCTCGAATACTTCAACGGCCTGCTCTTTCTCACCACCAACCGCGTCGGCGACATCGACGAGGCGATCGTCTCGCGCTGCATCGCCCTCATTCGCTACCACCCGCCGGGGCTCGACGACCGGAGGCGCATCTGGGCGGTGATGGCCGAACAGTTCGGCCTCGACCTCGATGCCGCCATGCTCGACACCCTGGCCGCGACCTTCGTCGAGGCGAGCGGGCGTGACATCAAGGGGCTGGCCAAACTCACCGCCAAGTACTGCCACCACAAGCAGGTAGAACCGAGCATGGAGGTGTTCCAGCGCTGCTCCATCTTCCGGGGCATGGACACGGGAGGTGATCCATGAGCGCTCTTGCCGACTGGTGCACCGCCCACCCCTTCGAGCCGCTGCAGGTCGACTGCGCCACCGCCGTGATGCTCAAGATCCTCGACGGCAAGTGCAAGATGGACCTGGAGGAGAAGGTGGTGATGGCCGCCCTCTACGACCAGGTTAAGCACCTGCCGGGCGAGCTGCTCGGGGCGGAGAGCCACCAGCTCATCGCCGAGAGCCGGGACAACCTGGACGACGAGACCCGCCGCCGCATCTACGAGGAGCGCGTACTGGCCGAGAGCCGCATCTCGCGCCCGGTGATGAAGGGCTTCAAGGCGTGGATCCGCGCAGAAGGCCTATTCGACACAGTGCCGTTCAACCAGGAGCAGGATGATGAGTGAGACCCTACGCGTCGCCATCGCGAGCCAGGAGGGGCTGGCGGTGAGCGAGCACTTCGGCCACGCCAAGCAGTTTTGGATCTACACCGTGGAGAACGGCACGCCGACGCTGCTGGAGCAGCGCCAGGTGGAGCACTACTGCCTCGGCGGCAGCTCCAACAAGGGCGCCCTGAGCGGCATCCTGGAGGCGGTGAAGGATTGCCAGGCGGTCTTCGTCGCCAAGATCGGCGACGGCCCGCGCGACAAGCTCGCCGCCATCGGTGTCGAGGCGGTGGACGCCTACGGCTGGATGACCATCGACGAGGCGATAGCCGCATGGCTGGAGGGGCGCAGATGACCATGCGCTTCTACATGACCCCCGGCTCGTGCAGCACCGGCATCCACATCCTCTTAGAGGAGTGCGGGCTGGTGTTCGAGGCGCACCTGGTCAACCTGATGGCGGGTGACCACAACACGCCCGACTATCGCGCCCTCAACCCTAAGGGTACGATTCCCACGCTGGTGCGGGAAGATGGCACCGCCCTCACCGATTTCTTGTCCATCGCCTGGTGGCTGGCCCGCGCCCACCCCCGACGCAAGCTGCTGCCGGATGACCTCGAAGGGGAGCTGGCCACCCTGGAGCTGCTGGACCTCGCGGTGAATCGCATCCACGGCCAGGGCTTCACGCGCATCTTCACCACCGACCAGTACAGCTCTAACCCGGAGGAGCAGAAGGCGATCAAGGCACGCGGTCGTGAGCTGGTGGCCGAGGGCTTCGCCATCGCCGCAGGCCGCCTCAAGGGGCGCCACCAGAACGACTTCACCATCGCCGACGCCGCACTCTTCTACGTGGAGTTCTGGGCCGACAACATCGGCATCCCCCTGCCCATGGAGTGCGAGGCGCACTTTCGCCGCCTGCTACGCCGCCCCGCCGTGCGCCAGGTGATGCTGGAGGAGGGCTACGCCAGCCTCTACCGCTGAGCGCCCCTCGTCCCCCTACTCGCCCCCTTACGAGTCCATTGCATGCAACTACGCGACCTGTTCGACGAATTTCCTCTCCCCAAGGGCGAGGTGGTGCCCATCGCCCTGCAGCAACTGCTGCGTTCCGAGCTGGACGTGCATCAGGACTGGGCGCGCACCGAGCGCCTGCTGCTCGATACCCGCACGCTGATCCCCGAGCGGCTGGAGCCGGTGGTGGCGCTCTACAAGATGTACGCCTACAGCAACCGCCACGCCGAGGCGCTGGGGCTGATCCACGAGGCGCTGGAGCGCGCCGCCTCCAGCGCCGGATTCGACCCCGATTGGCACAAGCTCTCCCCGCAGAGCGCCCCCTGGTCGCCCGCCAGCGGGGCTATCCGCCTCTACCTCTACAGCCTCAAGGCACTCGGCTTCGTGCTGCTGCGCAGTGGGGAGGTGGCCGAGGCCCATGCTGCCCTCACCCGCCTGGCCGAGCTGGACCCACAAGACCAGGTGGGCGGGAGTGTCGTACTGGGGATGGCCGAGCGCTTGCTCGCCGAGGAGTGACCCAGGACGTAGCCTCAAACGGGGGGCGAGGTGCCACACCGTTGCATCGCGCCCTTCCACCCGCAGGCATATGGAGCACCGCATGTGTGGCCACCCGCCGTCTGTTGCCCCAGGGTAACCACCAACGCCGGTAAACCAGAGATCGCTCGCCACACAGACAGAGACGCGCACCGAGTGAGGGGCGTCAGCGGGCAGACGAGTCACTGCGGTTGAAGGGCGATGGGCGCAAGCGGCCCACCGTTATCCCCCCCTTGCTCAAGCAGGGTTGCACTCTGTGACCCCTGTGTCCATTGTGACAAAAAGTGGGGCGATTGCCCCGCAACTTCCCACCGCCCCGGTGCACGACGCGCCCGGCTGTGGGAAACTCTGCGCTTGTTCATCGGGCCCTGTTACCCGTAGCGCGGGGCTGTTCAGCCTGCCGACCGCTGCGGGCCTCTGCCTACACTCGCTACGGGCGTCCAGGGCCTTGGGACCCGGTAAACGGAGACAGCATGTCCTCTCAACAACGGAGCCGGAAGCAACCGGATATGGCCAAGGGGGTCTTCCCCGAGGTGTTGAGCGCGGAACGCTGGTACGAACTCCCCTCGTCCAAGCGGCGCCTGCTCTATGCCGGTCTCTTCGGCCTCTCGTGTCTGCTGGTCTTCGCCATCACCCTCGTCACCCTGCACATCCAGGCGCGTCAGGCCTGGGAGCAGCAGACCATGAGCCAGGAGTCCAACCTCAGGCTCGCCTCACAGATGATCGTGGTGCGTATCCAGGCCGCCATCGAAGACCTACACGTCATCACCCAGACCCCGCTGATCAACGAATTCATTGCACACGAGAGCGACGAGAGCTACCGCCGTCTGGCCGAGAACCTGCTTAACTTCGTCACTCACAAGGGGATCTACAATCGGGTGCGCTTTGTCGATGAGCGCGGACGGGAGCGGTTGCGCATCGACCTCTCCGGTGGCCGACCGCGGGTGGTCGAGCGTGAGCAGCTCCTCGACCAGACGCGTGAGGAGTATTTTCACAACACCCAGACCCTCCACCCGGACGAGGTCTACGTCTCCCACCTCGACCTGGAGACCGACCAGGGGGTGGTGACCAACCCCTTCACGCCGCTGATGTCGATGGCCATGGCGGTCTACAACCGCGAGGGTGAACGGCGCGGCATCCTGGTGCTGGAGTATCTGGCCCAGCGCATGCTCGACGACTTTGCCGCCCACTTCGCTGGCGAACGCGCCGTCCTCCTCAACCCGGAGGGTTACTGGCTGCTGAGCCCCGAGCCGGAGCTGGCCTGGGGCTTTCGCTTCGACCAGCAGGTGAGCTTCGCCCGTCGCCACCCCGAGGCATGGGCCACCATCCACCAGGCCGACCACGGTCAGGTGGTGGCGGGCCAGAGCCTCTACCTTTTCAACACCATCTACCCTCTCGCCTCTGGACAGGTGGGGGCCATCCCCGATACCCACGACGCCCCCCACCACCACCACGCCTGGCAAGAGTTCCACTGGAAGGGGATGGTACGACTCCCCGCCTACTCCCTCACCAACCTGTTCGATGGTACCTATCGACTAGAGTGGGGCATCATGCTGGTCTCGCTGATGATCCTCGCCTACCTGGAGTGGCAACTGCTGGAGACGCTCTGCGCCCGCTACCGCGACAAGCGCGAACTGGCCGAGCAGGTGCAGCGCCTGCACGAGATCACCGACACCCTGGCCGAGGGGGTCTACGTGGTCAATACCCAAGGCATTATCGAGTACGTCAACCACGAGGCGTGCCGCCTGCTCGGCTACAGCCGCGCGCACCTGCTGGGCAAGTCGGCCCACCGCCTGTTCCACCACCACCGCATGGACGGTAGCCACCTGGATGAGCTGGAGTGCCCCATCATGCGCACCACGCGCAACTCCGACATCTACATCAACGAGGAGGAGCTGTTCTGGCGCCAGGACGGCAGCGCCCTACCGGTGAGCGTACGCTCCACCGGCGTGGTACGCCGCAGCGAGGGGGTGGTCGGGGCGGTCGTGGCGTTTCGTGACGTGAGCGTGATGCAGGAGTCCGCCCGCGAGCTGACCGAGGCACGCAAGCGGGCCGACGCCGCCAATCAGGCCAAGAGCAACTTCCTCGCCAACATGAGTTACGAGCTGCGTACCCCGCTCAACGCGGTACTCGGCTACTCGCGCATGCTGCTCAAAGAGAGCAATCTCAACCACGATCAACACAGCGCGCTCAACGCGGTGCAACACGCCGGCGAGTACCTGCTGCAGCTGATCAACGACGTGCTCGATCTATCGCGCATCGAGGCAGGGCGCATGGAGTTGGTGGTCGCGGCACACGATGTACACGAGCTGATCGCCCAGGTCGCCGAGCAGTACATCTTTCGCGCCCGCCAGAAGGGGTTGCAGTTTCACCTACGTGGCATTGAGTCGCTACCCCGCTGTCTGGAGTTGGACGAGCAGCGCCTGCGCCAGGTGCTGCAGCATCTGCTGAGCAACGCGGTGAAGTTTACCCCCCGGGGCGAGGTGACGCTGGAGGCGGGCTACCGTGACGGGACCCTACAGTTGGTCACCCGCGACACCGGCATCGGCATCGACGACACCCAGCTCCCGCACCTCTTCATCCCCTACGGCCACGCCGGTGACGCCAAGTACAAGCGCGACGGCAGCGGTCTCGGCCTGGCCCTGAGCCGTCTGCTGATCGAACGCATGGGGGGACAACTCAAGGTAGAGAGCCGGGTGGACGAGGGGAGCCGCTTCGAACTCAGCCTGCCAGCCCCCCAGAGCAGCTGTCCGAGCAGTCGCGAGCGCTCCAGTCTGGGGCTGGAGTGGGCCGTCGGCTACAACCGTACCGACCATCAGGAGAGCCCGTTCCGCATCCTGGTGGTGGACGACCAGCCGGACAACCGCGCCATCCTCAGCTGCTTGCTAGAGCCGCTCGGCTTCCTCATCGATCAGGCCGAGGATGGACCGGCGGCGCTGGAGCACACCATCTACAGTGCCCCCGACCTGGTGCTGATGGACCTGGTGATGCCGCAGATGGATGGCCTTACCGCCTCACGCAAGTTGCACGAGCTGCGCCCGCATCTGCCGATCATCGCCGTTTCGGCACGCGCCTTTGACGACGACCGAGAACAGTGCAGGAGTGCCGGCTGTGCCGGGCACATCTCCAAGCCGGTAGAGCCCTCGCAACTGCTCGCCCTACTGGAGCAGCAACTGCCACTCAGCTGGCGCTTCTCTCACGACGAGGGCACGGAGGGGCAGCCGCTCGACCTCACACCACTCACCCTACCCCTGCGCGAGGAGCTGCGTGCGGCGCTGATGCACGGCAACCCCACCCGCCTCAATCAGGCGCTGGAGCACATCGAGCAGGAACAACCCAAGCTCGCCCTGCAGCTACGCAATCGGGTGGAACGCTACGCCTTCCAGAGTCTGCTCGACCACCTCGACCGGCTCGACTGAGCCACCGAGGCCTCACCCCAGGCTACGGATACGCCCGACCAGATTGGCCATCCAACCGGCCTTGGCCACCGCGCCACCGCCCGTCTGTACCCCGGCGGCGAGGAAGTGGTCGGCGTACTCCCGGTCGCTCTCCTGGATATGGGTGGTGAGCCAGGTTTTGAGGAAGAACATCAGTTCGTGGTTGATCGCCCGTCCCTCATCGTGGAAGCGCGTGGAGAGGGAGTGCAGCTCGTTGACCAGTCGCTCGTGCTTGAGCTTGTGCTCGGCGTAATCGGGGTAGCCGAGCAGGCGCATGATGCTCTCCTCCACGGCAAAGTGGATACGCGTGTAGTCGTGCAACTGGTCGAGCGCGGCGTTGGCCACCGTGGCCCCCTGGCGCAGGGTCACCGCCTCATTGAGACGGTTGAGGATATCCACCAGTTCCCGATGCTGATTGTCGATCTCATCGATACCGATGGCGAGTTCGGCTTGGTCCCAATCGATCAGCGGTTGCATCATCGCGCACCTCCTGGCGTTACACAGGGGAGCATTAAACGCACACTTTTTCACCTTTGGCGTGATGGAGATCTGAGTGCGTCAAATTGGTGCGTACCGTTCGTGCCATTTGCCCCCTGTAAAGGCAAAAAAGCCGGCCCAAGGGCCGGCTCTCTCTAGCCAGAGGGCTGAGCCGCTCAGCGTGCAGGATAGTGGGCGGGCCAGGGCGCGCGGGCCACACCCGTATCCACCGCGGCGCCAGCCACTGCCACCGGCACGGTGGCGATGAGACGTGGGTCGAACGGCTTGGGGATGATGTAATCGGGACCGAAGGTCATCTCCGCCACCCCATAGGCCTTGAGCACCTCGGCGGGCACCGGCTCACGGGCCAGGTCACGCAGCGCCTTGACCGCGGCGATCTCCATCTCCTGGTTGATGGCGCTGGCCTGTACATCCAGGGCGCCACGGAAGATGAAGGGGAAGCCGAGGACGTTGTTCACCTGGTTGGGGTAGTCGCTGCGCCCGGTGGCCATGATCAGGTCGTCGCGCACCCCGCGGGCCACCTCGTAGCGGATCTCCGGCACCGGGTTGGAGAGGGCGAAGACCACCGGCTTGGCGGCCATGCTGGCGAGCATCTCCGGGCTCACCAGATCGGGGCCGGAGACGCCGATGAAGACGTCGGCACCCTCCAGGGCATCGGCCAGGGTGCGGCGCTCGGTCTCTAGGGCGAACAGCGCTTTGTGCTCGTTGAGGTCGTCGCGCCCACTGTGGATGATGCCCTTGCGGTCGACCATGTAGAGATTCCGCTGCTGGGCACCGAGGGCCAGCAGCAATTTCATGGAGGCGATACCGGCGGCACCGGCGCCGAGACAGACGATGCGCGCATCGGCCAGCGCCTTGCCCTGGATCTCCAGGGCGTTGAGCAGACCGGCGGCGATGATGATCGCGGTGCCGTGCTGGTCGTCGTGGAAGACCGGGATGTCGAGGCGTGCCTTGAGCGTCTCCTCGATCTCGAAGCAGTGCGGCGCAGCGATATCTTCGAGGTTGATGCCACCGAAGGTCGGTGCAATGGCGGCCACCGTCTCGATGAAGTGCTCGGTGGACTTGGAGTCGACCTCGATGTCGAACACATCGATCCCGGCGAAGCGCTTGAACAGCACCCCCTTGCCCTCCATCACCGGCTTGCCCGCCAGCGGACCGACGTTGCCCAGGCCGAGCACGGCGGTGCCGTCGGAGATGACCGCCACCAGATTGCCCTTGGCGGTGTAACGGTAGGCGTCGGCAGGGTTCTCGGCGATGGCGCGCACCGGCACGGCCACACCCGGGGTATAGGCGAGGCTCAGCTCCTGCTGGGTCTCACAGGGTTTGGTGGTGGCGATACCCACCTTGCCGGGGGTCGGCAGGGCGTGATAGTCGAGTGCCTTCTGATCCAGTTCGCTACGCGAGTCGCTCATGGGGTGACCTCCGATGGGGACGAGAGCAAGAGACGGTAAACGCAAAAGGGGCGCCCTTGCGGGGCGCCCCTCGTGTCGCAGCGGACGCCGCGCTGGGCTTACTTTTTGAGGCCGTACTTCTGACGGAACTTGTCCACGCGGCCAGCGGTGTCGACGATCTTCTGCTTGCCGGTGTAGAAGGGGTGGCAAGCGGAGCAGACGTCGAGGCTCAGATCACCGCCGGTAGAACGGGTGGTGAAGGTGGAACCGCAGCTGCAGGTCACGGTGATTTCGTTGTAGGTCGGGTGGATATCGGCTTTCATGTCAGCAACCTCAAGGATGAGTCCACGCGCCGCCATCCATCTCCACGATGGATACCGCGCGCCCAGGAAAAGAGGCCGAATTCTACGCGATGGGCGTTACCCACGCAAGCCTTGGTACCCGCACGCCTACACACGGCCAAGGCACCGTCCAGTAACCGCCCTATCACATCAAAACGCAAAAGGGCCGGGGATCACGCCCCAGCCCTTTGCTCACAGCCCCGACGCCGCCTACTTGGCGGCTACCTGGACCCCGTGCCCCACCTTGGCGATACGCTCCTGGCACTGGCCCCGCATGGCATCGAAGTGCGCCTGGTCATAGCCGTGCTCGGTGGCCAACTCTTTGAACAGGGCGTAGATGGCCGGATTGTCCACGTAAGGGGAGACACCCAGCAGGCGCTCACCCTCCTTATCGCCACGCACATAGAGGCCACCGTAATAGCTCAGACGCTCGCAGGTATAGACCTTGGAATGCATCTGCTCGGCACCGGCGAAGGACCCCACCAGAAACTGCTCTATGCCCTGTGCGGAGAACCCCTCTTCAGCCTGAGCGACCCCGCCCAGCAGGCCCACTCCCACCAGTGCCACCATCATCATGCGCTTGTTCATTACTGCTTACCTCAACTCATTGCTGCTTTTTTGTCTTGCCCGTCATGTTTTTTGCGGGCTTGGTGCAAAGCTAGCAGTGAACGCCGGAGGTGTGAATCAAGGGCAAGAATTGTTTACACAAGTGTCTGGATACACAACTGTTTCAGAGGTGTTAAGTGCCCAATAAAAACAAACATATTAAATCAGCAACAGAGGGCGATTAATCGCGCGGCGGCGGCTGAAAGGGCAACACGGGGGCACGCTTGGTCTGGGCCTCGCCGTTGAGGAGATCGGCGAGGCGGTCGAGGGCCCCCCACATCATCTCCGAGAGGGTGTGGTTGGCGGCCTGGGGGGTGGGGGCGAGACGCCGGGTCTGGTCGATGCGCCACTGCAGGGCGCGGATGCGCTGGCGTTGCCCCTCGGGCAGACCGACGATGGCGCGCTCGATGAGCAGTGCGCGCACCTGCTCGAAGCGCTCGGGGTCGTCACGCGCCAAGCGGGCCAGCTGGTCGAAGTCGATGCCGTCGTCGCTGAGGCTCATGGCCATCTCCTGCACGGGTCACTCGCCTCAGTCTACTGAGCGCTCGGGTAATTTTGAACACCCGAAGTAGGGGGAGGCAGAGCGGCCTGCGACCGCGGTGGACACCGAGACGAAAAAAGGGTGGGGAGACCCCACCCTTTGGCTCGCTCTATACGCGCTCGACCGGCCCTCTGGCGGACAGCGGTCGTGACGCTCAGCGCTTCATCGATTCGAAGAAGTCGATGTTGGTCTTGGAGGCACGCAGCTTGGAGTGGAGGAACTCCATCGCCGCCAGCTCGTCCATCGGGTGCAGGAGCTTGCGCAGGATCCACATCTTCTGCAGCTCGTCCGGGTGGGTGAGCAGCTCCTCGCGGCGGGTGCCGGAGCGGTTGATGTTGATGGCGGGGTAGAGGCGCTTCTCGGCGATGCGGCGATCCAGGTGGATCTCCATGTTGCCGGTACCCTTGAACTCCTCGTAGATCACGTCGTCCATGCGCGAGCCGGTGTCGATCAGGGCGGTGGCGACGATAGTCAGCGAGCCGCCCTCCTCGATGTTACGCGCGGCGCCGAAGAAGCGCTTGGGGCGATGCAGGGCATTGGCGTCGACACCACCGGTGAGCACCTTGCCGGAGCTCGGCACCACGGTGTTGTAGGCGCGCGCCAGACGGGTGATGGAGTCGAGCAGGATGACCACGTCACGCTTGTGCTCGACCAGACGCTTGGCCTTCTCGATCACCATCTCGGCCACCTGCACGTGGCGTGCGGCGGGCTCGTCGAAGGTGGAGGAGATCACCTCACCGCGCACCGAGCGCTGCATCTCGGTCACCTCCTCCGGGCGCTCGTCGATGAGCAGGACGATGACGTAGCAGTCGGGGCACTTGGTGGTGATGGACTGGGCGATATTCTGCAACATCATGGTCTTACCCGCCTTGGGCGGGGAGACCACCAGGGCGCGCTGGCCCTTACCGATGGGCGCCACCAGGTCGATGACGCGGGCGGTGATGTCCTCGGTGCTGCCGTTGCCCAGCTCCAGGGTCAGGCGCTCGTTGGCGTGCAGCGGGGTGAGGTTGGAGAAGTTAACCTTGTTCTTGGCGTTCTCCGGCGGCTCGTAGTTGATCTCGTCGACCTTGAGCAGGGCGAAGTAGCGCTCCCCCTCCTTAGGCGGGCGAATCTTGCCCGAGACGGTATCACCGGTGCGCAGGTTGAAACGACGAATCTGGCTGGGCGAGACGTAGATGTCGTCGGGCCCGGCCAGATAGGAGGCGCTACCGGAACGCAGGAATCCGAAGCCGTCCGTCAGGATCTCCAAGACGCCGTCACCGTAGATATCCTCGCCGCTCTTGGCGTGGGCCTTGAGCAGGGCGAAGATCACCTGCTCCTTACGCGAGCGCGACACCCCTTCGATGCCCATATCGTGGGCAATATCGATCAGCTGGGCGGCGCTCATTAACTTAAGTTCGGTGAGATTCATCTGTCTTGAATGTCCGTAGGGGGCACAGGCGGTGCAGGATCAGCGGCGCGCTGTGGCCGGGAGGGCTGGATACCGGAGTGGGGTTGGGGATGTGAAACCACGATGCAGCCAGGGCGGCGCTCGCGAAAATGCTCTATCTAATTCGTTTTAGTGTAAAGGTGCCTTGGGCCGGCACTTGGCCGAAGCGATCGGGAACTCTCCACCCGATCTCGGGCACGCGTGAGGCTCGCGCCCACGGGTGCCCGATGGTAGTCCGCTTTAGAGATTGCTGTCAATAAAGGCGGTCAACTGGGACTTGGAGACGGCGCCCACCTTGGTGGCCTCGACCTTGCCACCCTTGAACAGCATCAGGGTGGGGATGCCGCGAATGCCGAACTTCGGCGGGGTGTTGGGGTTCTCGTCGATGTTCAGCTTGGCCACCTTGAGACGGCCATCGTACTCCTCGGCGATCTCGTCGAGGATCGGCGCGATCATCTTGCACGGACCGCACCAATCGGCCCAGTAGTCGACCAGCACGGGGCTGCTTGCATTGGTGACTTCGGCATCGAAGTTGTCATCAGTGACGTAAACGATTTTTTCGCTCAAGGTCTGTGCCTCCAAGAAGAGAAATAATCACCGGGGCGGCGCGACTCGCGGCGGCCTCCGGCGCACACCTGTGGTGAGGTTAAAGCCCCAGTACACGCTCGATTTGAGTCGATAGTGTAGCGTCTGGACGGATAAATGGCATCACCCGGGGGTCTGTTTCTGGTATGGTGGGTCAGCCCCCGCGTGGCGGGTGCGGTACCGGGACGTTGGCCTCGCGGCCCACCGTCCCCAGGGTGGTGGACGCGCCCATTTGAGCCCAATCCGCCCCCCATTGCAAGCCCTTGAGCAGGCCACGATACGCCCTGAGCCGGGGCCCTTCGCCCCCTCTTTACGAGGCCCTCGTAACGGCCTCCATACACCCGGGCCATGCCATGACCGAGCAACACCTGACCGAGCAAGCCTTTGCCGACCTACCCCTGGCCCCCTCCCTGCGTCAGGGCATCGAGGCCTCGGGGTTTCGCTACTGCACACCGATCCAGGCGCGCGCCCTACCCCTCTCCCTGGCGGGCGAGGATGTCGCTGGCCAGGCGCAGACCGGCACCGGCAAGAGTGCCGCCTTTCTCATCGCCTTGCTACAGCGCCTGCTCACCCGGCCCGACGACCCACAGCGGCGGTCCAACCAGCCGCGGGCGCTGATCCTGGCCCCGACCCGCGAGCTGGCGATCCAGATCCACAAAGACGCCACGCAGTTGGCCGCCTACACCGAGTTGCGCCTCGCCCTCGCCTACGGCGGTACCGACTATCAGCGTCAGCGTCAGGCGATCGAGGCAGGGGTCGACCTGCTCATCGGCACCCCCGGGCGGCTCATCGACTATTTCAAGCAGCATGTCTTCGACCTGCGCCACATCGAGGCGCTGGTGCTCGACGAGGCCGATCGCATGTTCGACCTCGGCTTCATCAAGGATATCCGTTTCCTGCTGCGGCGCATGCCCCCACCCACTGCACGGCTCAACCAGCTCTTCTCTGCCACCCTCTCGCTACGCGTCACTGAGCTGGCCTATGAACACATGAACAACCCCCACCAGGTGGCCATCGAACCAAGCGCCACCACCCAGGGGCAGATCGAGGAGAGCCTCTACTACCCCGCCGACGATGAGAAACTCGCCCTACTCGTCGGCCTGCTTCGACGCGAGACGCCCGAACGGGCACTGGTCTTCGTCAACACCAAGGGGTGTGCCGAACGGGTGGAGCGCCTCTTGGTGGGCAATGGCTACCGTGCCGCCGTGCTCTCCGGCGACGTGCCACAGCGCAAGCGCCAACAGCTGCTCGGTCGCCTCAACGAGGGCGAACTACAACTCTTGGTCGCCACCGATGTGGCGGCCCGGGGGCTGCATATCCCCGACCTGAGCCACGTCTTCAACTACGACTTGCCACAGGACCCCGAAGATTACGTGCATCGCATCGGTCGCACCGGGCGCGCCGGACAGCACGGCAAGGCGATCACCTTTGCCTGCGAGCGCTACGCCTTCGCGTTGCTGGACCTGGAGCAGTACATCGGGCGCAAGATCCCGAGCCTACCGGTGAGCGCCGAGCTGCTCGCCCAGACCCTCCCACCGGCGCCGCGCGAGCGGCACGACGACTCATCCCCACGGCACCGCGGCCCACCCCGTGGCCAGGGCCGACCCCACCGCCCCCGCTAACAGCCCAGGACCGAGCCAGCGCCATGAGCGACGAACACAAGTGCAGCCGCTGCACCAACGACAAGTGCTGTACCTATATCACCCAGGCCATCTCCACCCCGCGCAACATGGCCGACTTCGACCACCTACTGTGGCAGATATCGCATCGCGATATACAGATTTATCAGGACGAAGACGGCTGGTTCCTGCTCGTCAACAACCCCTGCACGCACCTGCTCGAAGGGGGCGGTTGCGGTATCTACGCCGAGCGCCCGCAGATCTGTCGTGGCTACAGCAACGACTGGTGCGAACTGGACGCCCCGGCGGAGAACGGCTTCAAGCGCCACTATCGCAACTACGCCGAGCTGCTGGCCTACTGCCGCCACCGCTTCAAGGGGTGGGACAAGCGCTTCACGCGCTGACGCCCGCCGCCGCGCGCTACTTCGCCGAGGTCGAGGGCGCCACGGTGAGCCCGCCGCCGAGCAGGCAGCGGTGCAACTCTCCGGCACTCATCGGCTTGCCAAAGAGGTAGCCCTGCCCCTCGTGACACTGATGCCGACGCAGGAACTCCGCCTGGTGCGGTAGTTCGATCCCCTCCGCCACTACGTTCAGGTGGCGACTGGCGGCCAGGGCGATGATGGTCTGCACCAGAGAGGCGCTCTCCGCGGCCAACTGCGCCGCACTGGCCCCCAACTCCTGGATGAAAGAGCCGTCGATCTTCAGGGTGTTGACCGGCAACTGCTTGAGGTAGCGAAGCGAGGCGTAGCCGGTACCGAAGTCGTCGATGGCCAGGGAGACGCCCAGGGCGCGTAGCCGATGCAGGGTGTCGATGGCCTTATCGAAGTTGCCGATCATCGCCGTCTCGGTCAACTCCAGCTCCAGCCGCTCGGGGGGTAGACCGCTACTTGCCAGCGCCTGGCGCACCGTCTCGACGATGTCGCCACTGAACAGCTGACGTGCAGAGAGGTTGACCGCCAGCCCGATCGCCCACCCCTGCTCGCGACCCCAGCTGGCCAACTGGCGGCACGCCTCCATCAGCACCCAATCCCCCAGTGGCACGATGAGTCCGCTCTCCTCGGCGATGGGGATGAAGCGGTCCGGCCCGAGTAGACCACGCTCCGGGTGCAACCAGCGTACCAGCGCCTCCACCCCGTTTACGCGTCCGTCACCGAGCTGCACCTTGGGCTGGTAGTAGAGCAGCAACTCGTCACCACCGGCCAGGGCGCGACGCAGGTCGTGCTCCAAGGTGACCCGTTCGTGTACCTGCGACTGCAGGGCGGGGGAGTAGAAGCAGTAGCTGTCACGCCCCGACTCCTTGGCCCGGTACATGGCCAGGTCGGCATGCTGCAGCAGGGCTTGGGCGTCGCTGCCGTCCTCCGGGTAGACGGCGATGCCGATGGAGGCGCTGAGCTGCACCTGCCCAGAGGTCAAGTGCACCGGCTCGGCGAGCTTCTGATTGAGCTCCTCGGCGATGGAGGAGAGGGTGTCGGGTTCCCCCACCCGCCCCAGGATCAGCGTGAACTCGTCTCCACCCAGGCGTGCTACCGTGTCCGAGCCACGCACCCGCTCCCGGAGGCGCACCGCCACATAGCGCAACAGCTCGTCGCCGGCGGCGTGGCCGAGGGTATCGTTCACATCCTTGAAGCGGTCGATGTCGATATAGATGAGGGCCAGGCGTGTACCGTCGCGGCGTGCCGCCTCGATACCCTGCTTGAGGCGATCATGAAACAGGGTACGGTTGGGTAGGTTGGTCAGGCTGTCGCTGAAGGCCAGCTCTTCGAGGCGCCGCTCCACCGCCTTCTGGCGGCTGATGTCGAGGAAGATACCGACATAGTTGACCACCTCGCCGAGGCTGTTGCGGATCGTGCTGATGCTCAGCCACTGGGGAAACACCTCGCCGCTGCGACGACGGTCCCAGATCTCACCCTCCCAGCGCCCGCGCTCGGTCAGCTCGCGCCACATGGCCTGATAGAACTCGCGGTCGTGGTGACCGGAGGAGACGTAGTGTGGCGTGCGCCCCACTACCTCCGCCTGGGTGTAGCCCATGATGCTCTCGTAGGCCGGGTTGACCTCCAGGATCACCCCCTTGGGGTCGGTGATGACGATCGCCTCACTGGCACTCTGAAGCACCTTGTGCGCCAGCTGCAGGCGCTCCTCCATCTGGCGCTGTTCGGTCACATCCTGCACCGTGCCGAACATGCAGAAGGGTTGCCCCTGCGAGTCCCGCTCCACCTCGCCGATCTCCACCACGTGGCGCACCTCGCCGCCACGGCGCACTACACGGTGCTCGATACGGTAGCCGACCGCCGGGTCCTCCAGGGCACGCTCCACCGCCTCACTCACCCGCTCACGGTCGTCCGGGTGGACGAAGGCGAGAAAGTCTTCGTAGGTGGGACGTAAGCTATAGGGGCTGAGACCGAAGATGCGGTAGATCTCCGCCGACCAGTTGAGCCTCCCCTCGCCTATATCCCACTGCCAACTACCGAGCAGGGCGATGGCCTGCGCACGCTCCAGGCCGTGGCTCAACCGCTCCAGCTCGACGCGGGTCCGTTGCGCGCGGGTCTGGTCGGTGTGCAGGGCCACCACACAGCCATCGGAGAGGCGAAAGACGTAGTTCTCCACCCACAGGGTGAGGCGCTCGTCCTGATAGGCCGTGATCGGCAGCCGACGTGGCTCCCCATCCTCGGAGACCTGGCGCAGCAGGGCCAACAGCCCCACCTCGCCGACCCCGGGAAAGACCTCGGTGACGTTGCGCCCCAGGACCACCTCGCGCGGGGTGTGGTTGATCACCTCCGCCGCGCGGTTGAACTCGACAAAACGGAAGTCGCGCCCCCCATCCACCGACTGATAGATGGCGATACCGCCGTCGACCTGCTCGAACAGGTCGCGGTAACGCGCCTCACCGGCACGCGCACGCGCCTCCGCCTCGGTGCGTCGGCGTACCTCGCGGCGCAGGCGCCGATTGACCCACAGCACGCCGAGGCCGAAGAGCACCACGCCGGTGGCCAAGGCGAGCCAGAGGCGCAGGTTACGCACCTGCTCCGTATCCTCGTAGCTCACGGTCATCCAGCGCTGGTAGATGGCGGCACGCTCGGTGGGCGAGATGCGGTCGAGGGCGAGGTTGAGCAGTGTGGTCAGCTCCGGCCAGTCGTTGCGCACCGCCATCGCCTGGGTGTGATCCCCAAGCCCGGTGGGGGCGGCCACCTTGAGGTTGGTCAACCCCAGTTGACCGCTGATGTAACTGCCCACGGTGAGATTGCCCACATAGGCGTCGGCCCCCCCGGAGGCGACCCGGCGCAGCGCCTCCTCGGCCAGGCCATCCACCGGCACCACCAGGGCGTCGGGGACATGCTCGCGCAGGATCCCCTCCATCACATAGCCGCGCTCCACCACCACGCGCCAGCCGGCGAGGCCGTCGAGACCACTGATGAAGGGGGCCTCTGCACGGGTGAAGATAACCCAGGGCATGCGCAGATAGTCGTGGGTAAAGTCCATCACCTGCTCGCGCTCCGGGGTGCGCTTGGCGGTGATGAGCAGGTCGAAGCGGCGATGGGTGGTGAGGGCGTCGAGCGCCCCGGGCCAGTCGAGGTCATGGATGAAGAGGAACTGGATACCGGTCAGCTCGCCCACGCGGCGCAGCAGCTCGACAGCGATGCCCTTGGCCTCGCCCTGCTCCTCGAAGTGAAAGGGGGGAAAATGGCTGTAGCGCACCCGCACCATCGGGTGCTCGGAGACGAAGGCGCGTTGCCCCTCGGTAAGCGGTAGTGGGGCCGCGGCGTGCACCGCGAACAGGGGTAGGGCCCACAGCAGGCTGCCGAGCAGAGTCATCGCGGCGAGAAGATGTCGCACAGGCCCCCCGAGGATCCGTGAAAGGACTAACACCGTAGACCTCACACGGCCCACCTAGCCTAAGTGTAGGACATGATTTACATCTTTCCGGTGTAAATGCGTACACCACCCCTTCGGGGTAGGTCGCCTCGCGGTGCCCCCCGTGGGGCTTCCTCATCTCGACCCTCCGGCCCAGATCTGTCCACGTTCGACCCCGTACACCTTACGGCGACCCACTCTAGCGCAACGCAGACCCACGCCGCCAGTTGCCGACGACGGGCTGCTCAGTGGGGCATGATCTGGGTGAAGGTGTCGAGCATCTGAAAGCCGTCCAGCTCACGTACCGGCCCCTTGGAGTCGGGTCGCCGTACCGCCAGCAGTTGGCCGATGCCATAGCGCCGAGCGCTCTCCAGCACCCTCGGACTGTCGTCGATGAACAGGGTGCGCGCCGGGTCGAAGGGCTCACGCTCGCGCAGCGCGTCCCAGAAGCGCGCCTCCTCCTTGGGTAGGCCAAAGTCATGGGCGCAGACCAGCGCGTCGAGGTGACCGGCGAGGCGCGTCCTCTCCATCTTCAGCGCCAGCGACTTCATGTGCGCGTTGGTCACCAGCACTGCGCGCCGCCCGCTGGCGCGCACCGCATCGAGAAACTCGCGCACGTGCGGGAAGACGGCGATGAGGTGGTCGACCTCCTCCTTGAGCAGGGCGATATCCATGTCCAGTTCACGGCTCCAGAAGTCGATGCAGTACCAGTCGATGGTCCCCTCCATCTCGCGCATGCGCGGGAAGAGCTGCGCCTTCGCCTCCTCGACCGAGATGGCGTGCTTCTGCGCATAGCGCAGCGGCACGTGTTCGAGCCAGAAGTGGCTATCGAAGTGCAGGTCGAGCAGGGTGCCGTCCATATCGAGCAGCACGGTGTCGATGCGGGACCAATCGAGCATAGAGACTCCTATGTATAAGTATCCCTTTTGAGCGGATGCCATGGGGGAAGCGGCAGGTTATCATGCGACCACGCCGTAAAGAGGCCGTGAGAGCCCCAGCATGTCCGCCAGCGATTCGCACAAGCCACAAATCTTGCACGTCGAAAGCCTCGCGCGTACGCGCCTCTTTCACATCCAGCAGCTCGAACTGCGCTTCTCCAACGGCCGCGAGGTGACCTACGAGCGGCTGCTCGGCACCGCCGCTGGCGCCGTGCTGGTGGTACCACTGCTCGACGACCAGACGCTGCTCCTGGTGCGCGAATACGGTGCCGGTAACGAGCGCTACGAGCTGGGGCTGCCCAAAGGGCGCATCGAGGCGGGCGAGGCACCGCTGGCCGCCGCCAACCGCGAGATCCAGGAGGAGGTGGGCTACGCCGCCCGCGACCTCACCCTGCTCACCGAACTGAGCCTCGCCCCCGGTTACATCGGCCACACCACCCAGGTGGTGTTGGCGCGCGACCTCTACCCCTCACGCCTCCCCGGTGACGAACCCGAGCCGTTGGAGGTGGTACCCTGGCCGCTGGCACGCCTCGGCGAGTTGGTGGCGCGTGACGACCTCACCGAGGCGCGCACCATCGCCGCACTCTTCCTCGCCCGCGAGGCGCTGGCCCAGGAGCGACGCGCATGAGCGAGAGCGGCTTCACCATCGCCCCCATCGAGCTACTCGAACCCACTATCGATGTGGCCATACAGGCCGGTCGACAGATCATGGAGATCTACGAGGCCGGCTTCGACGTCGAACAGAAGGGCGACAACACCCCGGTGACCGAGGCCGATCTGGCCGCCAGCCGCCTAATCATCGACGGCCTCGCCGCCCTCACCCCGGACCTGCCGATCCTCACCGAAGAGTGCGAGAAGGTCCCCTTCGCCGAGCGCCGCGCCTGGCGCCGCTACTGGCTGGTCGACCCGCTCGACGGCACCCGCGAATTCATCAAGCGCAGCGGCGAGTTCACCGTCAACATCGCCCTCATCGACGGCCAGGAGTCGGTGCTCGGCATCGTCTACGCCCCGGCCCTCGGTGTCTACTACTATGGTTGCCGTGGCTACGGCGCCTGGAAGCGCGACGCCATGAACTGCGCCGTGCGCATCCAGGCGCGTCCGTTCCACGGTGGCCGCGTGACCATCGCCGGCACCCGCTCACGGCGCGGCGTCGCCCTCACCACCTTCCTGTGCAACCTCGAAGACTACGAGCTGCTGCCCATCGGCAGCGCGCTCAAATCCTGCCTGGTCGCCGAGGGGCGTGCCGACATCTACCCGCGCCTAGGCCCCACCTCGGAGTGGGACACCGCCGCCGCCCAGTGCGTGGTCGAAGAGGCGGGCGGGCAGATCACCGACACCCACATGCGCCCACTGCGCTACAACACCAAAGACAACCTACTCAATCCGCACTTCTTCGCCTTCGGCGCCACCGACGAAGACTGGAGCCGCTACCTCAAGCCCTGCGCCCCGTGCGAGGAGCAACGGCGCGGGGGATAGCGTTCGGAAGGCGATGCCAAGACCGCCGTAGGAGCGCCCCATGGGCGCGATCGACCCGCCCCCGCACAGCGCACCCAAAACAAAAAAACCCGGCAGGGCTTACCCCCACCGGGTTCTCGCTGCACAGAGGGCGACGGCCGTCAGCCCATGTTGCGCCCGTAGAAGATCTCCAGCATCTCATTGTTCAGACGCTGGTTGATCGCCTCGGTCTGCTCGGGGGTGAGGTCCGCTGCGTCCATACCGAACAGGTAGTTATCCAGGTCGAACTCCTTGAGCATCATCTTGGTATGGAAGATGTTCTCTTGATAGACGTTGACGTCGATCATCTGGTAGCGCTCGCGGGTATCCTCGGAGAGGAAGTTCTGGATCGAGTGGATCGGGTGATCGATGTAGTGCTTGTTCCCCTCCACGTCACGGGTGAAACCGCGCACGCGGTAGTCCAGGGTGACGATGTCCGAATCGAAGCTGTGGATCAGGTAGTTGAGCGCCTTCAGCGGCGAGATGCGACCACAGGTAGAGACGTCGATATCGGCACGGAAGGTGCTGATACCGTTGTGCGGGTGTGACTCGGGGTAGGTGTGCACCGTGAGGTGCGACTTGTCGAGGTGCGCCACCACCGAATCGGGCAGCGGGCCCGGGCCCTCGCTGTTGCTCGCGTCGGGTGGCAGGATCGGCTCCTCGGAGACCAGGATGGTGACGCTGGCGCCCTGGGGGTCGTAGTCCTGACGGGCGATGTTGAGGATGTTGGCACCGATGATATCGGCCACATCGGTAAGGATGCGGGTCAGACGCTCGGCGTTGTACTCCTCGTCGATGTACTCGATGTACTCACGCTGCTGGGCGTCGGTCTGCGTGTAGCAGATGTCGTAGATATTGAAACTCAGGGTCTTGGTGAGATTGTTGAACCCGTGAAGTTTGAGTTTCATCGGCGCAGTTCTCCACTCGATTGCAGGGGCTCACCCGCCGAGTCGGTCGGGGTCGCTGGGGTAAACCGCAGATTATCGCTGATCCCTGTGACAATTGGCATCGTTTTTCACCCCCGGCCCCGGGCCGTGTGTGGGGATGACAGAGAGTAACCGACAAATCATCGGGTTATCCGCACGGCCCCGGCCCCACCCAACACGGGGCATAGACCAAGGGTGACACTCAGGCCTCGATCAGCTCGAAATCGTGGCTGATCTTCACCCCGGCATTGCCGAGCATGATGGAGGCGGAGCAGTACTTTTCCGCCGAGAGGTCCACGGCACGCGCCACCTTGGCGGCGTCGAGCCCCGCGCCGGTCACCTTGAAATGGACGTGGATCGCGGTAAACACCTTGGGTTCGCTCTCGGCGCGCTCGGCGGAGAGTTCGGCCACCACATCGGTCACCGGCTGGCGCAGCTTCTTCAGGATGTGCACCACATCGAAGGCGGTGCAACCGCCCACGCCCATCAACACCATCTCCATCGGGCGTACGCCGAGGTTGCGCCCACCGAGGTCCGGAGGGCCATCGAGCACCACCGCATGCCCACTGCCGGATTCGGCGACAAACGTCACCTCCTCCACCCACTTGATCCGCGCCTCCATCGTGTCCACCTCACTGTTAACCGTGAAAAATCAATCCGCCTTCGGGGATCACCAAGGCGCGCCATTGTAAACCAAGCCAAGGGGCCGACCGACCGTATTTCTCCCCTGGGTCCGTTTTGTCGGGCAAAACTTGCTTGTCTCTCAAACGGCTGGTATATCATGCATTTACGCAAGGCGACTACTCTAGGAACGATAACAAGATGACACGAGTTAGATTAGACACGGGCAATCCCTCTATCGATCGCTTCCTGGAGCACTGCCACCGCCGCCGCTATCCCTCGAAGAGCACCATCATCTGCGCCGGTGATAAACCGGACGTGCTCTACTACATCCTCTCCGGTTCGGTCACCGTACTGATCGAGGATGAGGATGGCCACGAGATCGTCCTCGCCTACCTCAATCCCGGTGACTTCTTCGGCGAGATGGGGCTGTTCGACTCCTCTCAGAGCCGCAGCGCCTGGATCCGTGCCCGTGGCGAATGCGAGTTGGCCGAGATCAGCTACAGCGCCTTCCACAAGCTGGCCGCCGAGGACTCCGGTATCCTCTTCGCCCTCGCCGCGCAGATGGCCACCCGACTGCGCAACACCAGTCGCAAGGTGGGCGACCTCGCCTTCCTCGACGTCACCGGGCGCATCGCCCACACCCTGCTCGACCTGGCCCACTCCCCCGAGGCGATCACCCACCCCGACGGCATGCAGATCCGCATCACCCGCCAGGAGCTGGGGCGCATTGTCGGCTGCTCCCGCGAGATGGCCGGGCGCGTGTTGAAGAACCTCGAAGAGTCCGGACTCATCGCCGCCAAGGGTAAGACCATCGTGGTGTTCGGCACGCGCTAAGACGCAGTGCTCCAAAAGCAAAAGCCCCGGCAGGACTCCCCTGCCGGGGCTTTTGCTTTTATCGGCGCTACGCATTCACTCGGGTTTGCCCAGTGCTGATGAGGGCGTACAGACATCCGTCAGCCACTGGATCCCCGCATCGGGCCAACTGTAGGCGTAGATGCGGTAGCGCTCTCCCCTCACCAACTCCAGTCCACAATTGTGCACCGGGGTCTCGACCACCACCTCGGAAAGCGTCGGCCCCTTGAGCGTCCGTTCGACGCGAAAGGCAAAGCGCCGCATCTCCAACAAGGTGCCGTCGTCGACCGCATCCAGCCAGCGCCAACGCGTCGATGCTATAACCTCGCCCTCGAAGACCAGGGTCGAAGTCGAGAGGTCGCGGATATCGATGCACTGGCAAGCCGAACTGAGCCCCGGCGCGAGGAGTGTGGCAAGTAGAGAGAACCAAAGCCAATGCAGCCTCACCCGTACTTCTCCGTCTCCTCTGTGCCTCCGTGGCACATGCCCTCCGTTACTCCTCCAGATAGGTATACCCCGTCAGCCCCTCCGCCAGGCTGGCGAGGCAGTGCTCGGCCACCTCGGGGGTGAGCCCGGCGATGGCCACCTTGTTGCGGTAGGCACTCATCAGCGCCTGCGGGTCGAAGTGCACATAGCTGAGCAGCTCGTCGATGGTGTCGCCCCGATCGGCCCCCTCCAGGTGCACGCGCCCGTCGGCGTCGAGCACGGCGTTGACCGCATTGGTGTCACCGAAGAGGTTGTGCAGGTCGCCGAGGATCTCCTGGTAGGCGCCGATCATGAAGAAGCCGAGCAGATAGGGCTCGCCCGGCTTGAGCGGATGCAGCGGCAGGGTGGTCTCGATGCCCTCGCGGTCGACGTAGTCCTTGATGCGCCCGTCGGAGTCGCAGGTGAGGTCGTCGATCACCGCGCGCCGACTCGGCGGCTCATCGAGGCGCGAGAGCGGCACGATGGGGAAGATCTGGCTGATACCCCAGATATCGGGCATGGACTGAAACAGCGAGAAGTTGCAGAAGTACTTGTCGGCGAGCTTCTCGTTGAGTTCGTCGATCACCTCGCGATGCGCCCGCACACTCGGCTGCAACAGGGCACGGATGCGCCGACAGGTGGCGAAGTAGAGCTGCTCGGCCTGGGCGCGCTGAGCCAGGCTGAGCAGACCGTGGGTGTACATGCTCTGCGCCTCATTGAGCCAGTGCACCGCGTCGTGGTAGGCCTCCAGCAGCGGGCGGCTCTCCAGGTTCTCCAACCCCTCCCACAGGTCGTGCAGGATCAGCGGCTCGTCCTCGCCCGGCGCACTGCTCGGTGGCGCCTCGGCCACCTGCTCCACCTCCACCACATTGGTCACCAAAACGGCGTGGTGGGCGGTGAGGGCACGGCCCGACTCACTGAAGATATCCGGGTGCGGCAGGTCACTGTCGCTGCACACCTCCCACAGGGCGCGCACGATGTTCTGTGCATACTCGTCGAGGCTGTAGTTCATCGAGCAGGAGCTACGTGAGCGCGACCCCTCGTAGTCCACACCCAGGCCACCGCCCACGTCGATGACATTGATCTCCGCCCCCAGGGCACGCACCTCGGCGTAGAAGCGTGAGAGCTCGCGGGCACCGCGCTGGATATCACGGATGTTGGCGATCTGCGACCCCATGTGGCAGTGCAGCAGCTTCAGGGTGTGCAGCTTGCCCACCTGCTCCAGATGGCGAGTGAGGGCCAGGATCTCCCCGGCGCTGAGGCCGAACTTGGACTTCTCCCCGCCGGAGTTCTGCCACTTGCCGAGACCGATGGAGGAGAGGCGCACACGCACCCCGAGCAGTGGCTCGACGCCGAGCGCCGCCGCCTCCTCCAACACCACCGCCAGCTCCGAGCGCTTCTCGATGACGATGTAGACGCGCAGCCCGAGCGCCAGGCCGATGAGCGCCAGACGGATGTACTCGCGGTCTTTGTAGCCGTTGCACACCACCACGCCGCCGCGCGGCACCAGCGCCATCACCGCCATCAGCTCGGGCTTGCTGCCCGCCTCCAGGCCGACCCGACCGGAGCCCGAATTGAGGATGGTCTCGACCACCGCACGCTGCTGATTCACCTTGATCGGATAGACGGCAGTGTAGCGCCCCTGATAGTCGTTGCTCTCCATGGCCTGGTCGAAGGCCCCCACCAGCCCCGCGACGCGATCGGTGAGGATGCCGGTAAAGCGCACCAGCACCGGCAGCGGCAGCTCACCGGAGTTGGCGAACTGGCTGGCCAGGGCGTGTAGGTCGATGGCGCGGCCCGGCTCGCGCTCCGGCTGGACCATCAGATGACCCTGACTGTTGACGCTGAAATAGCCACCGCTCCAGTGGTCGATACCGTAGGCGCGGCGCGCCTCGGCGATGCTCCAGTCGCTCATCGCAATCACTCCATCCAACGGGGTTCGCGGAAAAGGCGCCAGTATAAAGCCCCCGAGCCCCTTGTGAACTCCTTGAGGGGTGGTTATCTTTCCCGGCTCAACCCACGCCAGACCCCGCGGGAGGCCCCGGCATGCTCAGTTCAGACAAGAAGTGGTTCAGCGAAGAGTGCGGTGAGTGCGGTAGTGCGTTCTCCTTGACCCTCAAGGAGAAACTCCACGAGGAGACCACACCGTTTCAGACGATCGCCATCTACGACACGGAGACCTTCGGCAAACTGATGACCATCGACGGCTTCGTCATGCTCACCACCCGCGACAACTTCCTCTACCACGAGATGATGTCGCACCCCGTGCTGCTCACCCACCCCTCACCTAAGCGCGTGCTGATCATCGGTGGCGGCGACTGCGGCACCCTGCGCGAGGTGCTGCGCCACCCCGGCGTCGAGCTGGCCCAGCAGGTCGAGATCGACGAGCGCGTCACGCGCCTGGCCGAGGTGCACTTCCCCGAGCTGTGCGAATCCAACGCCGACCCGCGCGCCGAGCTGCACTTCGTCGACGGCCTCAAGTGGGTGGCCGACGCCGCCGACGGCTACTACGACGTGATCATCGTCGACTCCACCGACCCGGTGGGCCCCGCCGAGGGGCTGTTCGGCGAGAAGTTCTACCGCAACTGCCACCGCATCCTCGGTGCACACGGCCTGCTGGTGCACCAGAGTGAGTCGCCGCTGTTCCATATGAAGCTGCTCACCGCCATGCACCGCGCCATGCGCAACGCCGGTTACCAGGGTGTGCAGACCCTGCACTACCCGCAGCCGGTCTACCCCTCCGGCTGGTGGAGTGCCACCATCGCGCGCAAAGACGGCCAGATCGACGGCTTCCGCGAGGCCGCTGCCGCCGCCCTGCCATTCGACACCCTCTACTACAACGTCGGCGTGCACAAGGGCGCCACCGCCCTGCCCACCTTCATGCAGAAGGCGTTCGACGCGGTCGCCGCCGAGTTCGCCTAAGGGCGCTCGCCCCGCCACCCCGGCGGGGCCCTGCCGATGATCTACACCCTGCTGCTGCTCACCCTGCCACTCCTCGTCTGGGGACCACAGTGGTGGGTGCGCCAGCAGATGCGGCGCCACAGTGCGCCGCGCCCTGACCTGCCAGGCAGCGGCGGCGAGCTGGCCCGCCACCTGCTCGACCAGCACCAGCTACACACGGTCGGTATCGAGGCCTGCCCCTCGGGCCAGGACCACTACGACCCCGCCGCCCGCTGCGTGCGCCTCTCCCCCGAACACCTCGACGGCAAGAGCCTCAGCGCCGTGGCCATCGCCGCCCACGAGGTGGGCCACGCCCTGCAGCACGCCGAGGGTGACAGCGGCCTGCGCCTGCGCCAGCGCCTGATCGGCATGGCCAACGGCGCCGCCCGCCTCGGCGCACTGCTACTCCTCCTCGCCCCACTGCTGACCCTAATCACCCGCATCCCCGGCGTCGGGTTACTGATCGCAATCATCGCGTTTGCCAACATCGCCCTGCCGCCCCTAGTCCACCTCGTCACCCTGCCGGTGGAGTGGGATGCCAGCTTCGGCCGCGCCCTACCGCTGTTGCAGCGAGGTCGCTACCTGAACCCGACCGACCTCGGCCGGGTACGCGCGCTGCTGCGCGCCGCCGCCCTCACCTATGTGGCAGCGGCCCTGGCGGGAGTGCTGCACCCGGCACGCTGGTGGTGGTTGCTGCGACGCGGCTGAGGGGGGACGACGAGGGCGCACGCACGACCCTTCGTCTGCCGCGCCTTGAAAGCGCACATCGGCGCGCAAAGATGAGGTGCAGGTCGCCCGCGCCCGCGCGTGGTATCCACCGGCGCTTACGCGCATACTTGAGCGCTTATGGCGCCACGCTACGCTGGTCGGGGAGATGCCCGGCAGGCCCCAGTCGACGCACCGATCGCGTACAATATCCTTTACGCGACAGTAAGAAAACCACCCCTCTCTCCAGAGCCCTCAAGCGCACACGACCATGAAGCCGCTCTACCTACTCCTGCTCGCCACCCTCCTCAGCGCCCCACTGCGGGCCGAACCGCTGCGCGTGGGGGTGCTCTACTGGTCCATGAACATCCCCGGTCAGGTGGCCATGCGTCAGGGGCTTGAGGCGGAAGCGGGGCGTATCAACGCCGAGGCGGGGCGAGGCGAGGGGCCTGGGGTGGAATTGATCGCCCGCGTGGCCGGTGATGGCCCGCAGGGGGTGGAGCGGCAGATCGCCCAGATGCAGGAGCTGATCGCCCTCGCCCCCGATGTGCTCATCGTGCAACCCACCGACAACGCCGCCCTGACCGCGCCGCTGCGCAAGGCCAACGCCGCGGGCATCCCGGTGGTCGCCTACGACCAGTACATCAGCGGCGGCGAGCTGGCCGCCTACATCACCTCCGACAACCGCCAGGCGGGCTATCTCGATGGTGAATACCTCGCCCACCTCTTCCCCGACGACCGCCCGCTACGCCTGGTGCTGCTGGAGTACCCGTTGGTCTCCTCTACCGTAGAGCGCCTCGACGGCTTTCTCGATGCCCTGCGGACCCAGGGGCAACCCTACCGCGTCCTCGCCAGCTACCAGGCGGTAGAGCCGGTCGGCGGCGCCGCGGCCGGTAAGGCGATCCTGCGCGACTTCCCCGCGCGCGGCAGCATCGACGCCATCTTCACGGTGAACGATGGCGGCGGTCTGGCGATGGTCGAGGTGTTGGCCGAGGCCGGTCGCGACGAGATCGCCGTGGCCAGCATCGACGGCGACCCCGCCTCGGTGGAGAACATCCAGCGCGGGCGCCTGACCCGCATCGATTCGGCGCAGTTCTGCGGCCCCCTCGGGGCCGAGGCGATGCGTGCCGCCTACAGCGTGGCGCGCGGCCAGACCAGCGCGCGCCACGCCCTGGTACCGGTCTTCCCAGTCACCCGCGAGACCCTGGCACGCTACCCCGGCTGGCTCGGCCCCATCCCCGAGCCGTTCGACAAACCCTGGCCCTCCGTCACCCCCGTCTGGTCCAACCTCCCCCTTGAGGTGGAGCGGTGACCGAGAGCGAGAGCCAGCGACACTCCCTGCGGCGCGTCTTCCTCGACATGGACCGCCGCCTCACCCTGGGCTACGGTGGGCTGGTGCTGGCGCTGATGCTGGTGGTGCTGGTGGCCGGCGGGGTCTACCTGAAGAGCGTCATGGAGCGTGAAGAGGAGCGCCTCTCGACCCTCATCACCCAGGTGCTGGCCAGCTCGGTGAGCCGCATCAGCTTCTCCGGCAAGTACCACGCGCGCCTGCTGCTCGAAGAGATCCAGCAGCGCCAACCCGGGGTCAACTACATCCTCCTCGCCGACCGCGACGGCGTAGTCCTGGCCCATAGCGACCCGCGCCTCAACGACAGCCGCCTCGACCCGAGCAACCGCGAGCGTATCCGCGAGGTGCTCGACTCCCCCTCCATGCACCCCCAGGTAACGCACATCGAGGGGACCCTGCGCACCCTCATCCTCCCCTACCGAGGTGGCTACGCCAATCAGGTCCAGGGGGTGTTACAGATCGGCCTCGACACCAGTGAACGCAACCAGGCGCTACACAACGGCCTCATCTACATGGGCCTGCTGGTGCTGGTGCTGCTGCTCATCGCCACCCTGGTGATCCGCCGCCTCAGCGCCCACTTCGCGCGCCCCGCGCGCACCCTGGCCAACGATATGTCCGCCACCCTGCAGGCGATCCCCGACCTGCTCTTCGAGCTGGATACCGAGGGGCGCTACCACCAGGTGCACAGCCGCAGCGAGCTGCCGCACCAGGTGCCCGCCAGCGCCCTCATCGGACGTACCATCGACGAGGTACTACCAGAAGAGGCCGCCGCCGAGGTGCACCTCGCACTGCACGAGGCGCTCACCACCGGTGAGTCGCATGGTCATCAGGTGATGTTGCCGCTGGCCAACGACGAACGCTGGTACGAACTCTCGGTGGCGCTCAAACCCGAGGAGCAACTCGGGGTCAACCGCTTCATCCTCATCTCCCGCGACATCACCGAACGCTACCAGGCGCAGCGCCAACTCCTGCTCGCCGCCTCGGTATTCGACAACAGCCGCGAGGGGATCCTGGTCACCGACGCCGACCAGCGCATCCTGCGCGTCAACCCCGCCTTCACCCGCCTCACCGGCTTTAGCGAGGCGGAACTGCTCGGCCTCACCCCGCGCACCCTGCAGTCGGGCCACCACTCGGTCGAGTTCTACCAGGAGATGTGGCATGCCCTCGACCACGACGGCCACTGGCAGGGTGAGGTGCTCGACCGCTGCAAGAGTGGCACCACCATCCCGGTGCTGCTGGCCATCAGCACGGTGCGCGACAGTGACGACTCGATCCTCCACTACGTGGCCATCCACACCGACATCTCCGAGCTGAAAAAGACCGAGGCGGAGCTGGAGCACCAGGCCCACCACGACCCACTCACCGGCCTCTCCAACCGCATCATGCTGCACCTGCGCCTGGAGCACGCCCTGGCCCGCGCACGCCGCGACCACACCCGTGTCGCCCTGCTGATGCTCGACCTCGACCGCTTCAAGGATGTGAACGACAGCTTCGGCCATCTGATGGGCGACATCCTGCTGCGCGAGGTGGCGCTGCGCCTGCAGCACCGCACCCGTAGCGCCGACACCATCAGCCGCCTCGGCGGCGACGAATTCACCCTGCTGCTGGAGCAGGTACGCGACCCACAAGAGGCGGCACGCCTCGCCGCCGACATCATCCAGCTCCTCTCCATCCCTGTGCAGCTGCCCAACGGCAACGAGGTGAGCGTCGGCGTGACCATCGGCATCGCCCTCTTCCCCGAACACGGCAACAGCGAGGAGGCGCTCCTGCAGGGGGCCGACAGCGCCCTCTACCAGGCCAAGGCCGACGGGCGCGGGCGCTACCGCTTCTTCTCCGACGCCCTGACCGAGGCGGCGCGTGAGCGTCTCGCCCTGGAGAGCCGCCTGCGTCAGGCCATCCCACGGGGCGAGCTGAGCCTGCATTTCCAACCCCAATACCGCCTCGATCAGCCGCAACCCTTCGCCGCCGAGGCGCTGCTGCGCTGGCAGAGCGAAGAGGGGCCGGTATCTCCGGTACGCTTCATCCCGGTGGCCGAACAGACCGGCCTCATCGAGGAGATCGGCGCCTGGGTGTTGACCGAGACCTGCCGCCTGGGGCGCGAATGGCTCGACCAGGGGCTGCCGCCGCTACGCCTCGCGGTCAACGTCTCGCCACGCCAATTCCAGATGGATGGCCTGGTCGAACAGGTGGCCGCGACCCTGGCCGAGACCGGTTTCCCCCCCGAGTACCTGGAGCTGGAGATCACCGAGGGGGCACTGATGAGCAACGAGGAGATGGGCCTCGCCACCCTGCGAGCCCTGCGCGACCTCGGCATCCGCCTGGCCATCGACGACTTCGGCACCGGCTACTCCTCCCTCGCCTACCTCAAACGCTTCCCCATCGACCTGCTCAAGATCGACAAGACCTTCATCGACGACATCCCCGCCCTGCGCGACGACATGGAGATCACCGCCACCATCATCGGCATGGCCCACACCCTGCGCATGCAGGTGATCGCCGAGGGGGTCGAGACCCAGGCACAGCTCGATTTTCTCGCCGCCCAGGGCTGTGACTACTTCCAGGGCTACCTACGCAGTCGCCCACTACCGGTCGACCAGTTCACCGCTCTGCTGCTGGAGAGCGAGAACGACCCCGACCGCAGCGTCGACTGAGCGGCCCTTGCCAAATGCGCACGCGCGCCGTATAGATCACCCATGCGTAGACGCCTCCACCCGCTCCTTGCCCTACTCCTCGCCCTGCTCGTCGGGGTGGTGCCGTTCGCCCAGGCCCACGGCGTGCATGGGCAGGGGTGCGCGGCGCGGGTGCATGGGCAGCCGAGCATGGCACCCAAGGGGGCGCTGGCCCATGCCGGCCACGCCCAACACCACGCCATGCAGGCGATGGTCACCCCACCCACACAGCCCCATGCCACCCACGCCCATCAGGGTGACAACTGCCACGCCTGTGGCGGCCACGGCTGCAGCCCCGACCACTGCGGCTGCAGCCACTGCGTCGCCCCGGCGGCCCAGGCCCCCCTGGCCCTCGCCCTACCCCAGGTCGACTATCAGCCGCCGCGCAACGCCCGGCTGAGCACCCCGCACTCCGACGTCACCCCGTCACTGCTCCTGCGCCCACCGCGCGCCTGATCCCCGTCTGAACCTGCGCCCTCACGGCGCTCATACCCACGTTCAACAGTGGCGCGGCAGCCATCCGTCCGCGCCCGACGGAGATCCACCATGTTTCAGCGACCCTTCGACCCCAGTCGGCGGCGCTTTGTCACCGGCGTCGCTTGCGGGAGCCTCTGCGCAGGCTTCGCCCCCAACCTGCTCGCCGCCGCGCTGCGCGGCCAGAACGGCCCCGAGAGCCTGAGCGGCAACCAGTTCCAGCTCACCATCGGCAGCCAGGCGGTCAACTTCACCGGCACCCCGGCCCTGGCCACCACGGTCAACGGCTCCCTCCCCGCCCCCACCCTGCGCTGGCGCGAGGGCGAGACGGTGACCCTCAAGGTGACCAACCTGCTGGGCGAGGACACCTCGCTCCACTGGCACGGCATCATCCTGCCGAGCGCCATGGACGGCGTGCCCGGCATCTCCGAGGGCTTCCACGGCATCCGCCCCGGCCAGAGCTTCACCTACACCTTCCCGGTGCGCCAGCACGGCACCTTTTGGTACCACAGCCACTCTGGCTACCAGGAGCAGACCGGGCTGTATGGCGCCATCGTCATCGACCCCGCCGAGCCCGAACCCTTCAGCTACGACCGCGACTATGTGGTGCAGTTTTCCGACTGGACCGACGAGGACCCCTCGGCCATCTACCGCAAGCTGAAGAAGCTCAGCCACTACTACAACCGCGCCGAGCGCACCCACGCCGACCTGATGGCCGACCTGCGCAACAAGGGGCTCGCGGCCACCTGGGCCGACCGCAAGATGTGGAACGAGATGCGCATGAGTGAGCGCGACCTGGCCGACGTCACCGGCCAGACCTACACCTACCTGGTCAACGGCCAGACCCCGGCGGACGGCTGGGTCGGCCTGTTCAAGGGGGGTGAGACGGTGCGCCTGCGCCTGGTCAACAGCTCCGCCATGACCTTCTTCGACGTGCGCATCCCCGACCTGCTGATGACCATCGTCGCCGCCGACGGCAACTACGTGGAGCCGGTGACCGTGGAGGAGCTACGCATCGGCGTGGCCGAGACCTACGACGTGCTGGTGCACCCCAAGGGCGACCGCGCCTACACCCTCTTCGCCCAATCCATCGACCGCTCCGGCTACGCCCGTGGCACCCTCACCCCCAACGCCGAGTGGCGCGCCGAGGTACCCGAGATGGACCCGGTGCCGACCCTCGGCCACGGCGACATGGGCATGGACCATAGCGGCATGGCTGGGATGGACCACTCTGGGCACGACATGGGCGCAATGGACCACTCTGCACACGCCGCACCGGCCATGGACCACTCCGCTCACGCCGCGCCAGTCATGGACCACTCCGCGCACACCGCACCGGCCATGGACCACTCCGCGCACACCGCGCCGATCATGGACCACTCCGCTCATGCCGCAGCGGCTGCGCCAGCCATGGACCATAGCGCGCACAACATGGCCGGGATGGCGCACGCCATCTCTGCCGCCCCGACCCTACCGGAGACCCCGCCACGCCTGGAGCGCATGGTCTTCAACCCCTCCGACTTCAGCCCCACCGCGGTAACCCACAAGCCCACCGAGTACGGCCCCCACGTCGACATGCGCGCCGACGACCCGCGCTACCGCCTCGACGACCCCGGCGTCGGCCTGCGCGACAACGGTCGCCGCGTGCTCACCTACGCCGACCTCTACAACCTGCGCGCCAACCCCGAGCCGCAAGAGCCCGACCGCGAGCTGGAGTACCACCTCACCGGCCACATGGGCCGCTATATGTGGTCCATCGACGGCGTCGGCATGGCCGATGCCGACCCGCTGCACTGGAAACTCGGCGAGCTCCTGCGCATCACCCTGGTCAACGACACCATGATGAACCACCCGATGCACCTGCACGGCATGTGGTCCGACCTTGAGACCGGCGACAACGACTTCCTGCCGCGCAAACACACCATCATCGTCCAGCCCGGCTCGCGCATCAGCTTCCGCGTCAAGGTCGACTCCGAGGGGGCCTGGGTCTGGCACTGCCACCTGCTCTACCACATGCTCGGCATGTTCCGCACCATCATCGTCAGCTGAGGAGATCACCATGAAACGCATCATCACCCTGCTGACCGCCGCACTCTTTACCTCAAGCGCATTTGGCATGGGCATGGACGCCGCCGACCCGCTGGTCACCCTGGTCAAGTTCCACCGCCTGGAGGCGCAGAAGACGGACGAGGCCACCCTCGGCCACTGGGACCTGGAGGTGACCGCTGGCTACGACCTCAACAAGGTCCGCCTCCAGAGCGAGGGCCACACCCACGAGGGCGAGGTGGAGGAGAGCGAGGTACAGCTCTTCTACCAGCGCGCCGTCGACCCCTGGTGGGACCTGCTCATCGGCCTACGCAGCGAGACCCGCCCGGAACCGAGCGAGAACTGGTTCGCCCTCGGCCTGGTCGGCACCGCCCCCTGGCAGATCGACACCCAGGCGACCCTCTACCTGCGCGACGGCGGCCAGCAGGCGCTGCGCCTCACCGCCGAGAGCGAATACCTCTTCACCCAGCGCGTGCAGCTACTGCCGAGTCTGGAGAGCAACCTCTACAGCCAGGCCGACCCCACACGCGGCGTCGGCAAGGGGCTCGCCGACCTCACCCTCGGCCTGCGCCTCGCCTACGAGGTGAAGCGCGAGTTCGCCCCCTACCTCGGCTACCAGTGGAGCGGCCTGTTCGGCGACACCGCCGACCAGGCCGAAGCGGGCGGCGAAGAGACCAGCGAGAGCGCCTGGGTGGTCGGCATCCACGCCTGGTTCTGACCCGGCCCCTGGAGTCCAAGCCTCGGCTTGGCCGTCTCAGACCCAACCCGGCCCGCCCATGGAGTCCAAGCTAGGCTTGGCCGTCTCTCTGCCGGACGGGTGTGCAACACCCCCTCCGGCCCGTGGCCTCCGAGTACCACCCACAGCGCCCACAACAAAACAGAATTGGGGAAAAACATGAACCTACGCCAGACCCTCACCCTCGCCGCCCTGGCACTCACCGCCAGCCTCGCCCACGCCGCCGACATCCTGGTCTACAAGAGCCCCACCTGCGGCTGTTGCAGCGCCTGGGTCGAGCACATGCAGCAGAACGGCTTCAGCGTCGAGACCATCGAGCGCAGCAACATGCACGCCGTCAAAGAGCAGCTCGGCGTCCCCTACAACGTGCAGTCGTGCCACACCGCCGTGGTCGGCGGCTACCTGGTCGAGGGCCACGTCCCCGCCACCCAGGTGCAACGCCTGCTGCGCGAACGCCCCGCCGTACGCGGCCTCGCCGTCCCCGGCATGCCCATGGGCTCCCCCGGCATGGAGGGCCCGCGCAAAGACGCCTACGACGTGGTCACCTTCCAAGAGGACGGCGTCACCGGGGTCTACTCGCAGGAGAACCGCTGATCCGCTTCGGTACGCACAACAAACCGGGGAAGATTGGCCACGGTGGCACGGAGGAGACGGAGAAGGGGGATTGATGCTGGGAAAGGATGAGGCACGTAGTGCAGCGGTGCGTGTTTTCTCGCTCCCACGCTCCGCGTGGGAGTGTGTACCGTGGCTCAGCGAGCGCACGTACTTGCGCCGGACGGGGCTTGTAGCCCCGTCCACCTCGTTACCTGCAACGCTCAGGCTTCAACAAGCCTCGGAGGGGTGGGTAACGGGTCGAACGGGTGTGCAACACCCGTCCGGCCAAGAGGTGAGCCTGTTGCGCACTTGGAGTACACGCCTTGGCGTGTGCGGCCTCTGCCAGCGCCACCAACCCCAGTTGCCCTTGAGCAGACGCACAATTTCTCGCTCCCACGCTCCGCGTGGGAGTGTGTACCGTGCTCAACGAGCGCACGTACTTGCGCCGGACGGGGCTTGTAGCCCGTCCGCCTCGTTACCTGCAACGCTCAGGCTTTAACAAGCCTCGGTGGGGTGGGTAACGGGTCGAACGGGCGCGCAACACCCGTCCGGCCAACAGGTGAGCCTGTTGCGCACTTGGAGTACACGCCTTGGCGTGTGCGGCCTCTGCCAGCTCCACTAACCCCAGTTGCCCTTGAGCAGACAAACAATTTCTCGCTCCCACGCTCCGCGTGGGAGTGTGTACCGTGCTCAACGAGCGCACGCACGCTGTTCGAGTCCAGTCTGCATTCCCACGCAGAGCGTGGGAACGAGGGAAGGTGAGCCTGCTGTGCACTTGGAGTACACGCCTTGGCGTGTGCGGCCTCTGCCAGCTCCACCCGGTGCGCCTCCTGCGTCTGCACACCCTATAACTGCCTCCCTATATACCGGACGGGTGTGCGACACATGTCCAGCCAGGCTTAACTTAATGGCAGTGACGCACAGCGTGGGAACGAGGGACAATCCCTCTTCTCCGTGTCTCCGTGGCTAACGCGTTCAATTAGCACAGGCCCCAAAGGTGCCACCCCCTGAGAGATCCGTTACCATCCGGGCAGATAACCTCACAGGGAGTGCCCCCATGGCGGACCGTTTCAGCCACTGCCTCTTTCCCCTCTTCACCCGCCAACTCCTCGCGGAACTGGAGTCGGGCCGCTCCATCAATCTGGTCGGTCAGCGCGCACAGGGCACAGGACGCCTGCTCGACGACCTGGAGCCCCTCGCCCCAGCGCACATCAGCCTGCTGCGCCTCAACATGCACGACCAGCGCCAGAGCCACGCCGCGCTCATCGACGGCCTCTGGCACCAGGCCAAGGCCCGTGGCATCACCCGAGCAGAGGCCAAACAGCCCGACAGCCTCACCAGCTGGTGCGACACCCTGCTCGACGAGGTGCGCGTCTGGCTGCTGCTCGACCGCTTCGACACCCTGCTCGACGACCCCGAGCGCGACAGCCGCTACCACTGCCGCTTCTTTCGCGACGAGATCAACAGCCTGCGCAACCGCCCGCAGATCCTCCTTCTGACCCAGACCGCCAAGCCGCACAACCGCTACAGCATCCACTGCGGTGCCGGTGAGCCGACCCTCTCCCCACCCGACTTACAGTGCCATGTGCTACCACGCCTGAGCGAACCGGACGCCCGTGCCGAGGTACGCCGCCGCGTCCCGCATCTGCCGCTACAAGAGCAGGTGCAGCTGGCCGACAGCATCCACCGTGAGCAGGGCGGCTACCGCCTACTCGACTACTATCTCCAGCGCCTGGCCCAAGGTGTGGATGCCGAACTCCCCCTCGCCCAACGCATCAAGCGCTGGCGGCGGGAGGCCGACGACATCCTCCCCGCGCTCAACCTCGGTAGCCTCAATCGTCTGCGCCGATGGTTGAAACAGCTTCTGCGGCAGTTAGGGTTCGCTCTGACGGATCTATTCAAGGAGGTGTCAGCACTGAACAAGGTGCTGGAGATGTGGCGGCGCTGGACTAAAAGTCGGCGGCAGACACAAGGCAGAGAGACAGACGAAGGCAACTCAGGAGACGAGCAGTGAATGGCCCGCGCCCAGAACCACGCACGGGCCGTGAGCTGCTCCTCTGGGTCATCTACGAGCCCAAGCGGCTCGAAGGATACGCCAAGGGCTTGAGCCGGATTCAAAGCCTGAAAGGGATACTCTCAGCCTATCCCTGGGTCATCCTGTTGACCCTGTCGCTTTGGCTGTTGGGCCTCTTTCTTACTACCGCGCTCGACCTTCCGTCGCACCATCCTGAGTGGTTTCGATGGAATGTAGCAGAGGCTTTGAGTCAGCTCGATACGGTCAGTGAAAGGCTTATTTTTCTACACGAACGTCAGTGGCAAGGACTCGTACAAGTTCTCGCAGGAGGCCTATTAGGAGGCCTATTAGGAGGCCTGGCAGTCAGCCTGGCAGTCAGCCTGGCAGTCAGCCTGGCATTCGGCCTGGCAGGAGGCCTGGCAGTCGGCCTGGCATTCGGCCTGGCATTCGGCCTGGCAGGAGGCCTGGCATTCGGCCTGGCAGGAGGCCTGGCGTTCGGCCTGGCGTTCGGCCTGGCAGGAGGCCTGGCAGTCAGCCTGGCGTTCGGCCTGGCGTTCGGCCTGGCAGGAGGCCTGACAGCAGGCCTGACAGGAGGCCTGGGATTTCTGATCACCTATTTTCGCCTGCCCTGGTCCCTCTACTACCAATTCATGACTTTGGTGAACATACCAAACCTGAGTGCCAACCCATTCTGGCGAGATCAGGCAATCTGGCTCCCCCCCTTCCGGCTCAATACTCGGCTTCTAGAACAAGCCTACGCATCTCCCCAAACGGCCATTCCGTTTATCGACTTCCTACTCGAACATCGCCCCCTACAACGCGCATTGGCCCAACGCCTCATCCATGCCGCCCATGCGGGCGAATGGCGGCTGCACCCGCTCGATACCACGCAACTCATCCCACCCAAGGCCGTAGAGGGCGAAGAGAGGCTCCAACCCAGCGATACCTGGCTTGAACAACTGGAAAGCACCCGCACGACTCTCGCCCGCGCCCAGACACAAAGCAACATCACCCTACGCATCGAGCAGCACGATCGCTTCCTCGCCGCCTTAGCGGCCCTACGAGAACAGACCCTGCTAGAAAATCCTGCTTGGCGGGAGCCCTACCTAAAGTCCATCGCCACTTGGCAAGAACACGCCAATTCCAAGAGAGCGACTATGGGAGCAGACCGCCAACTTGCGCGCGGTGTAGTGGACAACCGCTACCGCGCCGGTGACGTACTCACCCCAGAGTCGAACAGAGCCGTATTCATGGGCCGCTACAACGAGCGCGACCAGCTGACCCACGAGGTACTCACCGCCAGCGAGCTGCCGATGTTCCTGCTCCAGGGGCAGCGGCGTGTGGGCAAGACCAGCCTGCTGCGCTTCCTCTCCGAGCTGCTCGGCGACGGCTTCATGGTGGTGACCCTCGACTGCCAACGGGGGCTGGTGGATATCCCCCACTGGCTCAGTGAGCTGCGGCGCGAGACGGAGCGCACCCTCAAGCTGCCTGCCAGCGGCTGGCAGGCGCCCCCGGAGTGGCTGCGCGGTTGGAACCAGTTGCGCGAGTGGCTGGAGGCGCTGCCCGTGGTCACCACCGGCGAGCGCAAACTGATCCTCGCCCTCGACGAGTACGAGACCCTCCACCGCCTCCTGCAACAGGACCCGACACAGGCCGACGCCCTGCTCGGCGCCCTGCGCAGCTTCTCTCAGCATCAGAACCGGGTGATCTTCCTCTTCACCGGCGCCGCGCTCTTCTCCGAGCTGAGCAACCCCCACTGGGGCCGCTACTTCGTGCAGAGCATCCGTATCCACCTGGACTACCTGGCCAAACCCGACGCCCTGCGCCTCATCACCGAGCCGGTGGCCCCAGAGCTGACCTACTCACCGGCGGCGCAAGAGGAGCTGTGGCACCTCACCGAAGGCCACCCGGCGCTGCTGCAACTGCTCTGCCGCAAACTGGTGGAGATGGCCAACCGGGACGACAAGCGCCACATGGACTTCGCCGAGGTGCAGGAGGCGCTGGAGGTGATCGACAGCGAGACCCACGCTATTCGTGTTTTCTGGGACGAGTTCTGCGACCCCGAAGAGCACCCCGGCCACCGCGAGACGGTTCGCTCCCTCCTCGCCGGGAAGCCCCCCGAGCACAAGCCGAGCCTACTGCGCCTGGAGAAACACGGCTTCATCGTGCGTGAGGGGGAGGTGTGGCGGCTGCGGGTGCCGCTCTTCGCCTACTGGATCGCGCGCTACGCGGAGTAGAGGCAGGTGCTGCACGCGCCGCCAGGGGTGTCTCTCTCTGCCCCGTACTAAGCCAATGGGGCGAACGCGTTGTTGTGTGCTGTTACATCAGGTCGTTACGCAGTACGGCCTGTTTGGCAAAACAAAATTCCTCAAGTAGCACATTGCCGCCACTGTCCAAACTCGCCTCTGCGGCGTCGAGTTTTCTCAGCAAGGTCGCTTTTTGTGGCTTGGAGATGGGCCTTCCCAACGGGGCTAAGAGTCCTCGAAGCGCACTCTTCCGCAGTGCTTCCAGCTCATGATGATGGAGTGCGAGCTTATTGATCGTCTCTCTTGCAGCCTGGTCAGTCGCATTCGCCGGTGCGATCCGTCCCTGTTTGTCGAAGGTGAAACGGGAGCTACAGCTCGGCATCAGCGGATGCACGAAGAGGTGTGCCTCACTCGGCGAAGGCCACCCATCTTTCTCGATGGCCCCATACTCGACTTGCACTTTCTGGTTTGGGGCTGGCCAACAGGCGAGGATGTTGTTGTAGTCGGTGTCGGCTGCGCATCCGTGGTCGGTTTGGCCTACTGAATTGTGCGCATGCTGCGGGTTTACGTGCTCCCAGTGGAACCCGGCATTTGCTCCATCTGAGAGTGTGATCCGCTTACCTGTGTATGCGCAGATACCGCCTTGCTCGGCATACAGCGCCTGATCCATATGTCGAACTATTTCAGGCTCTTGGCGTAACGCGTTATAGGTACAGGGCCATGCGCTCGGGTCAGCCTTGGCCACCCGCTCCTGCCACCATTGCAGAAGTGAGTTAGGCACGGGGCGCTTCCTAATCGTCCGCATCGGCCAGCATCCTCAGTGCCTGCAAACTGCTCTGCAGGCGGGTCAGTTCGCCATCCTGACCCTGCATCCGTAGGCGTAAGTCGTCTAGCAATACCTGAGCACGCTCGAATGCGCTTTCGTTCAGCGCATCTTCGACACGCTCGAAGATCGCCTGAATCTCAGGGTCGCGGGAGGTCGATTCCGGCAGGACGTGGTCGAGCAGCCAATTGGAGTCGGCACCATAGGCGATGGACGGTCGTCGTGGCATAGTTTCGCCATCCCGGAGTAGCCGAATAGAGTCGGCATGCACCTCGCCCAGGGTCTGCGGCGAGTGTGTGGTGGCGACAAATTGAATCGAGGGAAAGGCTCCCATCAGGTCGGCCACCACCCTGCGCTGCCACTTGGGGTGGAGGTGGACGTCGATCTCGTCGATCAATACAAGACCGGGCGTATTGGCGAGGATGCGCGGCCAACGCTCATCCTCTGGCCCCAGCTCCTCAGGTGGGAGTAAGTGCGCATTCTGCGTCACTACCTTGATGGCGATGTCGGCCACCAAGGCCACCATCATTTTTTGCCCAGCGCTGAGGTTGGCAAAGGGTTGCGGGTGACCATTGAGCGAGAGCACGAGGTCACTCCTGTCGCCATCGAACCAGAGGTCATCCGCCTCGGGTAGGCAGCGCAACAGCACGCGCTTGACGACCTCGTAGCCGGGTCGCCAGCGCCCACCCCGATTGGCGAAGGCGACCAGCTCGCGCATGAACCACTGGTTCAGATCACCAATGCGGATACGCTCATTAAAGCAATCATAAAAGGCCTCCCAGCGGCGCGCAGGCCCCTTCACGCCGTTCGACTGAGGCGATTTCAGCGTGTTCGAAGGCAGCCAAGCCCTACCCGCACCGTAGTAGGCGATCACCGGACAGCGCACCGGCTCCCCTGCGTGATCCCGCTTGTAGAGATCGGCGATGCGGCTCAAGGCGGCTTTTGCCTCGGCATTGGTGGTACGCACACCGTCCACTTTGATCTGACGACGCCACGAGGGGACCGACTCGCCATCGATCGCCCCGAAGGCCTCGACGACGACTGGCTTACACTCTTTGAACTGCACCCGGTCACCCACGCGCGACGGCTCCAGGCGTATCTCACTCTCCAAGATATTGCGACCGCTGTTTTTCAGCGTGGTATCGGGTGGCTCGACTAGCCACACCCCAGCGGCAACTGCGAGGGCATCGAGAAGGCTGGTCTTACCCGTGCCGTTGTCCCCGACCAGCAGCGTGAACCGTGGATGGAGGTCCAGAGAGAAGTGGGCGAATTGCTTGAAGTTTGTGATCTCTAGACGGTCGATACGCATGCTATTCCCTGGAGCTGAGCAGATTCGTAGGCGGCCCCCACGAGAGGAGTTTTGTGGGGCTACACCGGGTCAAGGATACCTTGATTACTTCGAGCCAGCATAAATCCCCACGTAGCGAAGTCCCCCCCAGAAGGGCGGTGTGACCGGGGTCTACTCAGAGGAGAACCGCTGATCGCGGCTGCTGGCCCGCTGCGCCACGTCGCCACTGAGCGTGAGCGACATACGCGACCAGAGCGGGCGACCCTTGCCCGCTCTGGTCGCCTCGCTGTGTGTCCCCCTACTTTGGGGCTTATTACCCTGTGATTTGCATGGGTACTTGATCAACATACGGTAATGCCACAAGCTCAAACTCATCGCCGGGCGGGTAGGAGTTGTACTACGGGGAGAGACGCATGGTACCGATAGATCACATCCTGTTTTCAACCTTACTAGCTGGAGCTGCGGTGTCAGGCATCGCCACCGAGCAGAAAGTGAGCCATGAGCACGCCTGAACACGCCCCCCCCATTCTCTGCCTGCCGCTCGGGGAGTTTCAGGGCGTGGACGGCTTCGAGGCGTGGAACCAACTGGTCGCGCCGCTCTGGAGCACCGACCCGCTGGGGGCAACAGAGCGCTTCCGCGCCCATGGGCAGATCTTTCAGATCGGTGCCGTGGTCTTCTCCGATGTGCGCTTCGGTGCGCAGCGCTTCGAGCATAGTCCGCGCGTCCATCAGCAACAGGAGCTGTTGTTGCTGGAGCTCTACCATCAGGGTCAGGCGCGTGGGCTGCTCGACAACCAAGTCACCCATGTCGGGCCGGATCGGTTGCAGCTGGTCGACTTTGCCCGCCCCTACCGGACGGTGACCAGCGAGGTGCGCACCTGGGGTGTCTGTATCCCCTATGCAGCGGTCGGCTACGACCCGGCGCGCCACCCGGTCCACCTCACCTGGCTGGCCGACACCGCCGAGACGACCACCCTGGTGCTGGCCCTGCGCAACCTCTGGCAGGCGCTGAGCGAGGCACGCAGGCCCGCGGCCCAGTTGGCCCTGGCGGATCTCTTGGCCCTGGTGCGCGAGCGTCTCGCCACGCAAGCCGACACGACCGACCCCAGCGCCATCGACGCCATCAAGGGGCGCTGTATCGAGCGCTATATCGAGGATCACCTCGGTGACCTGACCCTCGACACCGATCGGCTCTGCGCCACCTTCGCCTGTTCCCGCGCGACCCTCTATCGCCACCTCAAGGGGGTCGGCGGGATCGAGAGCTACATCCGCAACCGGCGCCTCGAACGCTGCCTGATCGAACTCGGCAAGACCCAACCCGCGCGCGGGGAGATCAACCGTATCGCCACGCGCTGGGGCTTTGACAACCCCAGCTACTTCAACCGTCTCTTCGTCAACCAGTTCGGTGCCCGTCCAGGGGATTGGCTCGGCTATCCGGTCATCCGTCGCAGAGCGGCACGGCCATCCAAGGAGCCCACCGATATCCGACTCGATCGGCTCTTCGGGCAGACCTCGGACACTTGAGCAGTATCCTTAGCGTCGCCGTTCAGACGCCCACCCGGCAGCCCGCGACGGGCCTCCTCGCCCCATGCGGCGTATCACCCCGGCCCGCGCCGCGCCACCACCATAAAATGTTGCACAGGTCACACTTTTCGATAAATGAGACATATGTGCAATGAACCCTCCCCCTCGCGACAGTAATCTCACGTAGGAGATGGCGTACAGGTGCGTTTTGCCTAGCTGCACCTAGGTGCACATGCGCCTCGCGCTGAACACCGGCCTAAACAGGTCTAAGCAGGGCCTAAGCAAGGCAAACCGGCCCCTTAGGCACCACCTGATGCGCTCCCGACACGCGGGTCTCCACGCCTCCCTGTAGCAGGGGGTCAGCCTGCGCCACACCCCGCGCAGTGACCGCGCCCCAGCGCGCCCACTAACAAGAAGAAGCCACCATGCACAGCCCCATCTCGCTTGGTCAGCCCGGCCACCGTCGCCCACTCACCCCATGGTCGAGCGCAGCGCGCACCACAGCCGTAGCCTGGGGGCGCCTCAAGCGTGGCTGGCTCACCGCACTCGCACTGCTCGCCCTGCTCCTCTCCCCCCCCGTGCAGGCGAGCAGCGCCGTCACGGTGGCGGCTGGCTTTGCCCACGCCTGCGCCGTCACCACCACAGGCTCGGTGCAGTGCTGGGGCAAAGGCAGCAATGGCCAACTCGGCGATGGTAGTTACACTACACGCCGGACCCCGACGACCGTTACGGGCATCGACAACGCCCTCTCCGTGGCGGCGGGCAGCGCACACAGTTGTGCCCTACTCGACGATGGCACGGTGCGCTGCTGGGGGCTCAACGCCTACGGACAGCTCGGTGACGGCAGCACCACGCGTCGCAACACCCCGGTGGCGGTGAGCGGCCTCAGCGGCGCGGTGGCTGTCGCTGTGGGGGAGTCGCACAGCTGCGCCCTGCTCGGTACGGGTCAGGTAACGTGCTGGGGGAGTAACTACATTGGCGAACTCGGCGATGGTAGCAGTGGTAGCGAAAGCGCGACCCCGCTGGCAGTGAGCGGTATCAGCGACGCCAGCGCCATCGCCGTCGGTGGGAGGCACAGCTGCGCCCTGCTCAACAGCGGCAGTGTGCAGTGCTGGGGCGCCAACATGCAGGGCCAACTGGGTGACGGCAGCACCAATGACAGTAGCACCCCGGTCGGCGTGCTCAACCTCACTGACGCCATCGCCATCGGCGCTGGTGAAGCGCACAGTTGCGCCGTAACCAGTGGCGGCTCGGTGCAGTGCTGGGGCGAGAACACCGGATCACAACTCGGCATCGGCAGCCTCGCCCAGAGCGAAGTGCCGGTGACCGTGGCGGGGATCGACAGCGCCATCGACGTCGCGCTCGGTAGCGCACACAGCTGTGCACGCCTTGCCAACGGCACGCTGGCCTGCTGGGGCTTGAATACCGCGGGAGCGCTCGGCAATCTCAGCGTCACCACCTACTCCGCGACACCGGTCGCGGTCGCCGCTATCAGTGACGCCATCGGCCTGAGTGCGGGCGAGCATTTCACCTGCGCCGCACGCCGTGGCGGGGCGCTGCTCTGCTGGGGTAACGACATTAGCGGCCAGCTCGGCACTGGCGGTGTAGGGACGACGAGCTTCACGCCGGTCGCGGTGCAGGGCCTCGATGCGGTGGCGAGTCTCGACACCGGACTCTACTACAGTTGTGCACGGACCCCAGATAGCCGCGCCTACTGCTGGGGCTACGAGGCGCACAACCCCCTGGGCGACGGCAGCCCCTTCTTCAGCCCCGCGCCGATCGAGCAGGCCGAGCTGACCACGGCGCAGGCCGTCTCCGGAGGGTCGGGGCACAGCTGTCGCATCGACTCCACGGGCGGCGTCTGGTGCACGGGCGACAACTACTACGGTCAGCTCGGTGATGGCAGCAAGACCGCGAGTGACACGCCGGTGGCGGTGAGCGGCATCGACAACGCCCTAGCCGTCACCCTGGGCACTCGCCACAGCTGTGCCCTACTCGCCGGGGGCGAGGTGCGCTGCTGGGGGGGTGGCAGCTTCGGCCAGCTCGGCAACGGCGCCAGCGCCGATAGCAGCGTCCCGGTGGCGGTGACCGGCATCAGCGACGCGGTGGCGATCAACAGCACCAGTCTGCACACCTGCGCCCTGCTCGGCAGCGGCGCGGTGCAGTGCTGGGGCAGCAACAGCTACGGCCAGCTCGGCGATGGCACCACGACCCAACGCACCGCCCCGATCACGGTGAGCGGCATCAGCAACGCCGTGGGCGTTGCCGTCGGCCTCAACCACAGCTGCGCGCGGCTCGCGGACAGTACGGTGCAGTGCTGGGGTGACAACAGCAGCGGCCAGCTCGGCGACGGCAGCACCACGCAACACAACACCCCGATCACGGTGAGCGGTATCGACACGGCGCGCAGCCTGATTGTCGGCTTCAGTCATAGCTGCGCCGTGCTCGACAGTGGCGAGGTCCGCTGCTGGGGCGCGAACAACGTAGGACAACTCGGCAGAAGCGTCGGTATTAAAAGCGCCACACCGGTCACGGTGAGCGACATCGGCAGCGCCTCCGGCCCGCTCAGTGGCTACGCAGACCACACCTGCGCCCTACTGACCGACGAGAGTGTGCGCTGTTGGGGTAACAACCGCTACGGCCAGCTCGGCGACGGCAGCGCGGGGAACCAGCTCGAACCGGTCAAGGTGGTCGGCTTCGAGTGCCAGAGCGGTGGCGACCTGGATGCCGACTGCGACGGTGTCGCCGACGCCATCGAGGCGAACTACGTCACCGACGTCGCAGCGGGCTACCAGCACAGCTGTGCGTTGACCGCCGCGGGCGGGGTCGAGTGTTGGGGCTCCAACAACTTCGGCCAACTCGGCAACGGCACCACCACCGCGAGCACGCTGCCCACCGCCGTCAGCGCTATCGACAGCGCGCTCGCCGTCGCCAGCGGTGACTATCACAGCTGCGCCCTGCTCAGTGACGGCAGCGTGGCGTGCTGGGGCTACAACCCGAGCGGTGGCCTCGGCGATGGCAGCACCAGCAACCGCACCACGCCGGTCGCGGTCGTCGGCCTCAACACTGCCGTGGCGATTGCCGCCGGTGGCCGCCACAGCTGTGCCCTGCTCGCGAGCGGTGCGGTGCAGTGCTGGGGTGACAACAGTCGCGGCCAGCTCGGCGACGGCAGCAACAGCAACAGCCCCACCCCCGTGGCGGTGAGCGGTATCGCTAGCGCCGTGGCCATCGCCACCGGTGGCACGCACAGTTGTGCACTGCTCAGCGATAGGACCGTGCAGTGCTGGGGCGGCAATGATTTTGGCCAACTCGGCAACTACACCACCGACGACAGCAACATCCCGGTCAGCGTAGCCGACCTCACCACGGTCACGGCCATCGCCACCGGTGCTTCACACAGTTGCGCGATTCTGAGCAGCGGCGGGGTGAACTGCTGGGGCAGGAACTACAGTGGCCAAATCGGTGATAACAGCCAGGATGATGCGCTCATCCCGAGCCAAGTCAGCGGTATCGACACGGCGATCGCCCTCGCGCTCGGCAACCAGCACAGCTGCGCCCTGCTCAGCAACGGCACCGTCGACTGCTGGGGGTCGGACAGTTTTGCCGAGCTTGGTAACGGCACCTACAACGAGGGCAGCCTCACCCCGGTAGCGGTCAGCGACATCCACAACGCCACGGCGATCAGCGCGGGCGACAGACACACCTGCGCCATCCTCGCCGGTGGCGGCTTGAGCTGTTGGGGTAGCAACAACCGAGGCCAGGGCGGTATCGGCGGCGATGGGGCACAGAGCGCCACCCCGCTGCTGGTAGCTGGGGTCAGCGGGGCGGACGCGGTCTACGTGGGTCGAGGGTTCGGCTGTGCCACCATCGATGCGAGCACCACAAGCTGTTGGGGCTACAACCCCGCCAATCTGCTCGACGACATCACCTCCCTGGCCAGCCTCACCCCGGTCGAACTGACCGACTTCAGTGGCGCGCTGGCCGTCGCCGGGTCGACGGGCCACAGCTGTGCTGCCTACGCCGACGGCAGCGTAAAGTGCGCGGGGAGTAATCTTTACGGGCAGCTCGGCGATGGCAGCTTTAGCGCCAGCGCCGCAGCGGTCGTGGTGAGCGGTATCGACGATGCCGTCGGCGTCAGCCTCAGCAGCTACCACAGCTGCGCCCTGCGTAGCACCGGCGAGGTGGAGTGCTGGGGCCTCAATGATCATGGCCAACTCGGCAATGGCACCACTGGCTACGGTACCCCTACCCCGGTGACCGTCGTCGGCGTCGGCAACGCCACGGCGATCAGCTCTGGCGCGTATCACACCTGTGCACTGCTCGCTGCTGGCGGCGTACAGTGCTGGGGCTACAACAACCATGGCCAACTCGGTGACGGCACCACGGCCAGCCGCTCCACCCCGGTCACCGTCCCCGGCATCGAAGGCGCGGTCGCCATCAGCCTCGGCAATTCCCACAGCTGTGCCGCACTCGCCGACGGCACGGTGCAGTGCTGGGGCCTCAATGACCGTGGCCAACTCGGCGATGGCACGACCACACAACGCACCACCCCGGTGAGCGTACTCGGCGTGACCAACGCCACCGCCATCGCGGCGGGTTACAGCCACAGCTGTGCCCTGATCGACGACGGCACGGTGCGCTGTTGGGGCACGAACGCCTACTCCATGCTCGGTGAAGGCACCAGCAGCAGCTACAGCACCACCCCGGTCGAGATCCTCGGCATCCAACGGGCCGTCGGCCTAGCCACCGGTTTGGCCGACCACCTCTGCGCGCTGAACGACGACGGCACCGTCGCCTGTTGGGGGCGTGGTGACTTCGCTCAGCTCGGTGACGGCAGCGCCAGCTATCTCTTGGTACCGGCCATGGTGAGCGGCTTCGCCTGCCACCTCGGTGCGCACACCGACAGCGACTGTGACGGCATCAGCGACGACCGCGAGCCCTTCTACGCCACCGCCAGCGCCGGGGGCACCGGCCACAGCTGTGCCGTCACCGCCAGTGGCGGGGTGCAGTGCTGGGGCGGTAACGACAGCGGCCAACTCGGCGACGGTAGCGAGACCCAGAACGCCACCCCGGTCCCGGTGAGCGGCATCAGCAACGCCCTCACTGTCGGCGTGGGGCAGAGCCACAGCTGCGCCCTGCTCAGCGGCGGCAGCGTGCGCTGCTGGGGCGACAACCAATATGGCCAGCTCGGTGACGGCAGCAACATGACGCAGCCGACGCCGGTCACGGTAGAGGCGATCAACCGCGCCGTGGCGATCGCCGTGGGCGATTGGCACAGCTGTGCCCTGCTCGACAGCGGCACGGTGCAGTGCTGGGGTTACAACGCCGAAGGCCAGCTCGGCGACGGCAGCCAGGTCAATCGCGACACCCCGGTAGGCGTGACCAACGCCAACAGCGTGAGCGCCATCACTGCCGGGAGCAACCACAGCTGTGCCCTGCTCAGCGACGGCACGCTCGAGTGCTGGGGGCAGGGCGCCTACGGCCAACTCGGCAATGGCGGCAACACGCTGCAAAGCAGCCCGACAGCCGTTCTCGGCCTCACCAACGCGGTCTCGGTGGCCGGGGGTGGTCGCCACACCTGCGCCGCGCTCGACGACGGTAGCGTCTACTGCTGGGGCGACAACAGCGAGTACCAACTCGGCAACGCGATATTTTCGTTCAACACTCCGGCGGTGGTCGATGGCATCGGCGACGCCATCGCCGTGAGCGCGGGCGACACGCACAGCTGCGCCCTGCGTAGCAGCGGTGGTGTGGTCTGCTGGGGCAGCAACGCCTACGCCCAGCTCGGTAACAGCGCCATCACCACGCGCAGCGCCACTCCGGTTGCGGTCGGCGGCATCGACAGCGCCGTGGCCATCAGCTCGGGCCACAACCACAGCTGCGCCCTGCTCGGCAGCGGCGACCTACAGTGCTGGGGTGACGACAGCAGCGGTCAGCTCGGCGACGGCGGTACGGGGCTCCAGTTCGTGCCGGTCGACGTCGACTTCATCCTCGCCGACACCACGCCGGACGCCTTCACCTTCAGCGCGCAGCAGAAGGCCCCGCTCGCCACCCTGCTCACCTCCAACAGCATCACCGTCAGCGGCATCAACACCGCCGTGGGCCTAGCCATCTCCGGCGGCAGCTACTCGCTCAACGGCGGCGCCTACACCACCTCCGGCTGCGCCAGTTGCGTCGTCGCCGGTGACACCCTCACCCTACAGCACACCAGCAGCAGCGACTTCCTCACCACGCTGGAGACGCAGGTCAGCGTCGGCGCCACCACGGCCACCTTCAGCAGCACCACCGTGGCCGCACGCACCTTCGCCACCGCCATCGTCGGCAACGGCTCGGTCGAGGGCAGCACGGCGGACGGCACCTATGCGCTGCTCACCCCCATCACCCTGCAGGCGAGCGCCGCCAGCGGCTACACCTTCAGCGGCTGGAGCCCGAGCAACTGCGTCGACGGCTTCCTGCTCACCGACGACACCACCTGCACCGCCACCTTCACCCTCAACAGCTACAGCGTCACCGGCAGCGCCGAGCCGCTCGAAGGTGGCACACTCACCTGCGCCAGCCCGGTGGACCACGGCAGTGACGCCGCCTGCAGCGCCACCACCGCCCCCGGCTACCGCTTCACCGGCTTCAGCGCCAACTGCAGCGGCAGCTACCCCGACTGCACGGTGAGCGGCGTCAGCGACAACACCGCGGTGAACGCCTACTTCACCCCCAACGTCGCCCCCGTGGCGGGCTTCGACCGGGGCCGCGAGTTCAATGGCAGCGACACCTACCTGCGCGCCGACCCCGTCGACTGGGCTGGGAGCTTCACCCTGGAGCTGTGGCTCAAGGCCGAGTCGGTGACGCCCAGCGGCAACCCCACCGCCTTCGCCACCCAGTCGTTCCGCATCAGCGGCGACAGCACCGGGCAGTGGCGCTTCGTCTCCAGCAGCGCGGGTATCGCCGAGCAGTTCGGCGCCATCACGGGCGAGTGGCAACACCTCGCCGTCAGCTTCGACGACAGCGCCGAGACCCTCACCTTCTACCTCGACGGCGCGCAGCAGCTGCAGCTGACCGGGCAGTCCGCCTTCGACGGCGCCTTCAGCTACTACGTCCTCGGTAAGGCCGTCGGTCTTGTTTCGTACAGCGTCTTCCTCGGGCGCATCGACGAGGTGCGCCTGTGGAACCGGCCACGCTCCCAGGCGGAGATCCAGGCGAGCATGCAGCTCGCGCTGGCGAGCGACGCGGCGGGCCTGGTCGGCTACTGGCCCTTGGACGAGGCGATCAGCGCCGCCGCCTACGACCGCGCCAGCGCGGGCCATGACCTCCTGCCCCTGCCCGGCGCCGCCGTACCGCTGCCGGTCGATGTCAACGCCGCCCTGGCGGTCGGCTTCACCGCCCCCGAGTGCAACCCGCTCAGCGGCGTGCTCCCGGCGGGCGACGACAACGCCGACAGCCTCACCTTCGCCCTCGTCAGCGCCCCGATCCTCGGCGACCTCAGTGGCCCCGACGCCAGCGGCGCCTTTACCTACACCCCGCACGGCAACGGCAGCTTCAGCTTCGGCTACCGCGTCAACGACTCGGAACTCGACTCGGCGACGCAGTGGGTCGGCATCAGCGTGAGCGGCTGCGCCGACGCCGATGGCGACGGCCTCACCGACGCCTACGACAACTGCCCCAGCCTGGCCAACACCGACCAGCTCGACAGCGACAGTGACGGCGCGGGCGATGCCTGCGACAGCGACGACGACGACGACGGCGTGGCCGACGCCGAGGACCCCTTCCCCCTCGACGCCAACGAGTGGCTCGACAGCGACGGCGACCTCATCGGCAACAACGCCGACCCGGACGACGACAACGACGGCGTGCTGGACGCAGAGGACGGCTACCCGCTCGACCCGCTCAACAGCGGCGCCCTGCTCACCCTGAGCGAGAGCCCCGACACCCAGCACTACGGCTGGCAGTGGGATGTGGACAGCCACTACACCCGCCTCGCCGTCCAGTTCGAGAGCAACGGTGCCAACCGCCTGCTACAGCTGCGCGGCTACAGCGTCGATGTGGCGGGCAAGGTGAGCGTCTACCTCAACGACCTGCTGCTCATCGGCGACCTCGACCTCACCAACCCCAACTCACTGGGCGAGGTGCAGAGCCTCACCATCCCCGCCGCCTCTCAGCTCGTCGGCAGCAACCGCATCGAGCTGCGCCAGCAGCTCGCCCCCGGCCTCGCCTGGGGCGTCACCGACCTGGCGCTCTTCACCGACAGCGACGGCGATACCCTCAGCGACACCCTGGAGGCGCAGCTCGGCACCGACCCCGACACCGCCTTCAACGTCATCGAGGGGAGCGAGGCCGGGACCAATGTCAGCGGCAGCGGCGGCGACGACCTCATCTACCTCGACCGCAGCAACCAGAGCGTCAACGGCGGCGCGGGCGACGACCTGTTCATCGCCGCCATCGGCAACAGCTACCTCACCGGCGGCACCGGCGGCGACCGCTACTACTACAGCGCCATGAATCAGGGGCTCGACTTCCTCATGGACTTCGACACCAGCAGCGACACCATCGACCTCAGCACCGTGCTCGCCGACGACATCGGATACAGCGGCAGCGACCCCATCGGCGAGGGCTACATCACCTTCACCGACTACGGCGCCTACGGCTGCTACCTCGGCCTCGACCGCGACGGCAGCGGCACGGCGCAGAGCCCGGTGCAACTGCTCTTCACCCTCTCGGTCGGCTGTAGTGCCCTGCAGGGGGCGGGGAGTATCGATTATTGAGTGGGAGGCATGGCGTGAAGACGACCGGCTTGGGCGTCTGCGGCTAGCGCGAGCGGCCCTGGGGGCAGCGGCCAAACTAGGAGTTTGGCACTCCAGGGGGCGTGCTCGGTGCGGGGCCGTGACCCTATGCGAATGGGGTTGGCGTCCAAGCATCAGCTTGGGCCTCTGCGGCCAATGACCACAAAACAGTGAAAAACAAGGTAGGGGAATATGGAGAGGAAGAGTCTGGGTCTTATCGCACTGCTGGTGCTGCTGTCCGGTTGCGGCTCCTCGGGTGATAGCGGTAGTCGCGACAGCGCGGCAGGCAGCAACCAACAGCCGACGGCCAACGCCGGGGCCGATCAGAGCGTGCAGGTCGGCGACACGGTCGCCCTCTCCGGGGCCGCCAGTAGCGACGCCGATGGCGACACGCTGGGCTACAGCTGGAGCTTCGTCTCCCGCCCCAGCGGCAGCGCCAGCGTGTTGAGCAGTGCCACCAGCCTCTCGGCCAGCTTCGTTGCGGATGTCGCCGGTAGCTACTTGGTCGCCCTGGTGGTCAACGACGGTGCCCTCTCCAGCACCAGCGACAGCGTGCTGGTCACGGCCAGTGAGAGCAGCAACCCGAGCTACAGCGGCACCGGCTTCCTGACCCAGGGTCTGGCCACCACGCAGGTGACCAACCTCTTCGCCCAGGGGAGTCGCGTCGCGGCACTCGGCAGCATCGACGATGAGGCGCAGCAGAGCTGGGTGGTGCCGGGCGCCAACGCCTATAGCTCGGCCAGCCTCCCCTTCGCCCCCGACCTCTACAACCCCTACGTGAGTGGCCACGACTACGCCGATGCCGACGCCGCCCTGGCCGCGCTGGACGGCAGCGAGGTGGTCGTGGTGGATGCCGACGGCGAGCTGATCACCGCCTACATCTTCGCCGACAACTACTTCGAGCTCTACGTCAACGGCACCCCGGTGGGCAAGGACCCGGTGCCCTACACCGAGTTCAACGCCAACATCGTGCGCTTTCGCGTCAAGCAGCCCTTCACCGTCGCCATGCTGCTGCTGGACTGGGAGGAGCACCTCGGCACCGGCACCGAGAACAACCAGGGCAGCGCCAACTTCCCCGGCGACGGCGGCATGGTCGCCGTGTTCCAGGACGCGAGCGGCGCGACCATCGGCGTCACCGATGCCAGCTGGCGCGCGCAGACCTTCTACACCGCCCCTATCACTGACCTCACCTGCCTCTCGGAGTCGGGCCAACAACGCCTCTCCACCGGCTGTAGCACCAGCGCCCCGAGCGACCTCGGCGAGGTCTATGCGGTGCACTGGAGCCGCCCCGACGACTGGATGAGCAGCAGCTTCGACGACAGCGCCTGGCCCCTGGCCACCACCTTCACCAACGCCACCGTCGGGGTCGACAACAAGCCCGCCTACACCCGCTTCACCGCGCTGTTCGACGACGCCGAAGAGGACGCCCAGTTCATCTGGAGCAGCAACCTGGTGCTGGACAACGAGGTGGTGGTGCGCGGCACGCTCGGCAGCGCCGACAGCGGCAGCGGCGGCACAGAGGAGGGCACGCTACAACTGAGCAGCAAGGCGGTGAAGGCGGACGGCATCCTGCCCCTGAGCGCCACCTGCGAGGGGGCCGACCAGGGCCACTCCCTCACCCTCGACTGGAGCGGCGCGCCCGCCGGGACCCAATCCTTCGCCCTGGCCATGTACCACTTCCCCAACCCCGCCGACGCCCCGGACTACAGCAAGGCGCACTACTACTGGAGCCTCTACGACATCCCCGCCACCACCAGCGGCCTGGACGAGGGGGAGAGCGACATCGGCACCTTCGGCATCAACAGCGTCGACGGCCAGCAGTCCTACACCGCCCCCTGCTCCCAGGGGCCGGGCGACAAGGAGTACAGCATCACCCTGTTCGCCCTCTCCGCCCCGGTGGGGAGTTTGAGCCTGGTGGGCAGCGTCACCGACCTGGCCACCCTGACCTCGACCGTCGCGCCCTACGTGCTGGAGAGCGCCAGCCTCACCCTGATCCGCGAGCGCTACAACAGCAACGAAGACCTCCACGTGCCGAGCGCGGTGGCGGATACCTGCGCCGCCAAATCCGCCGCCTTCGACGCCTACAGCGACTTCGTCTCCGTCAGCTGCGACGCCGACACCTTCAGCGTCACCAGCCAGACGCAACTCCCCTACCGCTCCGAGCTGGACGTAGACAAGCCCAACGTCGGCATCCGCTCCTGGATCGGTCGCGTGCCGATCCCCGAGACCAGCGTCTGGTCCCTGCCCATCGTGCCGACCTATCTCTCCGCCCCCGCGAGCAACATCAACATCCACCACCCCATCGGCATCTCGGTGGACGGCATCCCCATCCTCTCCTACATCAAGGAGGGGGACGCCAGCGAGGTGGCGCAGCTGGGGCAGGACTACAGCGATCGCGACACCCTGATCCTCGGCGAGGTGGACCAGTGCGGCGGCCACGCCGGTAACGGCGAGGACTACCACTACCACGCCGCGCCCATCTGCCTGATGGACAGCCACGACCCCTCCCAACCCCTGGCCTACATGTTCGACGGCCTGCCGCTCTACTTCGGTACCGGCGGCGGCGTGCTGAGTACAGACGGCACCGATTACGGCGGTGGTCGCTACAGCGAGCTGAACTACCTGCCACAGAAGGTCAAGACCGGCGAGCGACCGCTCGATGCGTGCAACGCCTACGACCTCAACGGCGACGGCAGCGCCTATGTCTACTACAGCACCGCCGAGCCCCCCTACGCCATCGGCTGCTACCGCGCCCAGGCCGACCAGGCCGCGTCGGTCTTCGCCGGCCCCCACTGGAGCGAAGAGCGCGACCTCGCCTGGTCCGGCTCGCAGGTGGCGCTGACCGACGACGACACCCTCACCTTCGACGGGCAAACCTGGCACTTCATCGAGATCACCCCCGCGGACGGCAACAACAAGATCGCCAGCGGCGACACCGCGCTGATCCTCTATCGGCAACTGACCGCCACCGACGCCGACTACGACCCCAGCGCCAACTGCTACGCCTTCCGCTATCGCCTCGACAGCACGGACACAGCGGGGAGCAACGACACCACGGCGGTGCACTGCCGCTAACCGCTCGTCACTCTCTCTACAGGGGCCACTCAAAGGCACGCAGAAGAGGCTTGGTTCAATGCACAGAAGAGGACACCCGATGAAACCGTTGCGGCTACTGGCCCTCCTGCTACTCGCGCTCTACAGTAGCGCCACCCTGGCCCACGGCCTGCACATGACCCGCGCCGAGGTGGTGCAGCGCCAGCAGGGGCACCTGACCATCACCATTTTCACCCCCCTCCCGGCGCTGTTTGCCCGCATGGCGTACCCCGGCAAACCGGCCTCGCTGGTGCACCTCGCGGCGGGTGGCGAGCAGCCGATCGAGCAGTTTCGTGCGCGCCTCGCGGCGCTGCTGCACGAGGAGATGAGGCTCACCTGTGCCGCGGGGCCGATCGAGTCGATCAGGTACTACCTCCCCTCGACGCAGGCCCTGCGTGAGCTGATCCAGGGCGAGGTGGAGGAGGCGGTATTGGCCCTCGATGCCCACGCCGCCGACCACGCGCACGACGCCGACGCCGACGCCGACGCCGAAGCGCAGAGAGAGGAGAGAGAGGAGAGGGAGCACACCCATCCGCTGCTGCGCCTGGACCTCGACGGCTTCTTTCCGCGCCATGCGCCACCCGAGCAGCTGACCATCCTCTTTCCCAAGGCGCTGGGGCCGATTCAGGTCAGCTACAGCCAACCGCAGGTCCAGACCCTGACGCCCGACGCGAGCGGCAGCCACTATCACCAAACCATCCCCTAGCACTGGCATGCCAAGCGTGAGCGAACCCGGCATAGGCCCCCCGCCCTGTCGGGAGATGCGCAACCGGCACAACGGCTATGGCACACTCGTCCCACGCCCGCCTAACACCGTCTGCGAGGCGTGTGCCGCCCTCACGACCCCACCCTCCGATCGAGGCAGGCCCATCGATGTATCTATCCAACCACCCGGTGCTCGCCTCAAGGGATGTCGATGAACTTCGGGATCAATTGGGCAAACAGTTCACCCCGCATGAGCTGAACGTCACCCGGTGCCATCACACCCTCGATGCGCGGGTGAATAGCTGTGCGCTGCGCGACCTCGGCCTCGCTTGGTTCTCGTACGGCGAGGGGGCCCCGATCACGGCGCAGGTGAACGATCACCAGTGTTCAGCCGTCATCTCGCTCAACTTCTTGACCAGCGGTGGCGGGTGCTTGAGGCAGGGCCGGGAGGCGCTGGAGATCTCCGCGCAGCAGGGCCTGGTGATCGATATGCTCCGCCCGTTCGCGTTGGATCTGCACGGCTATGGCGGCGTCGCCTTGACGCTGCGCCATGCCGCACTCAGGCGCCACGCGCTCGGCCTGTTCGGTGCGAGAGCCGCTCAGGGTGAGCTACACATCGATCCGCGTGTCGACCTCAACCGACCTGCGGGCCGCGCGCTGAGGGGCGCGCTGGCCTATGCCATGGGCGAGATGAATGGCGATCTCGGACGGCTGGATAACCCGATCGGTCTGGTCAATTTAGAAAACTATCTCCTGAGCCAACTGCTCACCCTACACCCGAACAGCCTGTTGCAGGCGACCGAGGCAGAGTCGCGCCCACGGCTGCTGCCGCGTCAGCTCAAGCGTGCACGCGACTATATCCATGCCCATGCGCGCGAGCCGCTCGGCCTGGAGGCGTTGGCGCGCTACGCGGGGTGCAGCTACCGCTCACTCCAGGCGCACTTCGCCAGGGAGTTGGGGCTCTCACCCATGGCCTACCTCAAGCGGGTGCGACTCGAAGGGCTCAGGGGCGATCTGCTCGCCGCCGACCCCCGCGTGGTCAGCGTGGCGCAACTCGCCAAGCAGTGGGGCTTTGTGCACATGGGCCGACTCGCCAAGAGCTATACAGAGGCGTTCGGACGCCTACCGTCCGAGACGCTGAACAGAAAGGTCTAGTCGGCCCGGTACGCGCTGCCCTATCCGAATCACGCAACAATCTCGCCGATCTGGCGTGTAAAGCACTTGCGTTGTCGGCGTCTTTCGACTGCAATCAGATAATTGCCGTCGCAAGCGTAGGATTTATTGCGGGTCGGTCCAAGGGTATCTCTTACAGCGTCACGACGACTCCAGGTCAGCCAAAGTCACACGCCCGCGCCGACCCAGCCCGTGTGTATCCGACGCGCCCCCTGCTACAACCACGACATAGGGTAATTTCCATGAGGCCGACTGCCCCCCCGTTGACCGCCCGCCATGCGCTGCTGCTCATCACCCTGCTCATCACCAGCCTCGGCGCATCCGCCGCCTCGACCTTGAGCGCCTGGTATATCGGCGGCTCGTTGAGCTCCAACCCCTCCTCGATCTACATCCACAACCTCGGCGCCACGAGCACCGACGTGACCCTCACCCTCTATGGCGAAGACGGCACGCGGTTGTGCAACGGCACCACGCTGGTCACTGGGTTGGCCGTGAACGCCTCCGCCAGCGTGACCGCCGCAACGCTCGAAGCGCTCTGCGGCACCTGGAGCGGACGGGCCTGGCTCAGCGTCTCCGCCACCGCGGGGGTCGACCTCGACCTGCAACACACGCTACGCACCAGTAGCGGCGGTTCGGTCAATCTCTCGGCGTCGAGTAGCGGCAGCGAGGTCACCGCGTGGTACCTCCCTGCCACAGCCAGCGCCTCTCTCTGGGGCCGCCTGCGCCTCTACAATCCGGGCGACGTTGCCACCGACATCCTCGCCACCGTCTACGATGCGGACGGCACCGCCCTGTGCAGCGGCGTCACGCTCGTCTCCGGGCTGGCCGCGAAAGGTCAAGTAGCGCTGGCCCAGAGCGACGTCGAGAGCGCCTGCGGCACCAGCTGGAGCAGCTACGCCAGGGCCGTGCTGCGCAGTGAACGCTCCCCCGGCGTCAGCGGCCCCGCGATCACCCTCTCGCCGCTCATCGTGAGCAAGACGACGGTCGTGCCGACGGACGTCGCCACGGTGCGTACGGGCAACCCGATCAGCGCCTACCGTGTACCCAACTCGCTCAGCACAGCGCTGGCCTTTCTGCGCCTCTACAACACCAGTAGCCGCGCGACGCAGATCGTTGCCACGGTCTACGACAGTAGCGGCACGGCCCTCTGTACGGAGGTCAGCATCACCAGCGCGCTGGTGGCCAACGCCGTGCTCCAGGTCACCCCGGCCATGCTCGAAAGCGCCTGTGGCAGCAGTTGGACCGGCTACGCCAGGGTCGACTTCAGCAGCCAGTTGCCGTCTGGCGGCGGCGAGGGACCAGAGCTGAGCCTGCTCGCGCTGCTGCGCACCAGCGACGGCTCGTCTGCCAATACCACCCAGATCGACATGGGCAGCGAGGTGATGACCTTCCAGATCCTCGGCTCGATCTACTCGCCGCGCACCACCTTGTATGTTTTTAACACCAGTGCGGAGGCGGTCAACCTCCTCGCCACGCTCTACGACAAGACGGGCACACAGCTCTGCAATCGGGTCACGCTCGCCACCGGAGTGGCTGCCAATGCACTGGCGTCGTTCACGGCCTCCAACCTTGAAGCGCTCTGTGGCACCTGGAGTAGCACGGCCCGCGTGATCATCAGCAGCGAGCGCGCCCCCGGCGTCAGCGGCCCGGCCATCACCCTCATGAGCCTCCTCATCAACGCCGACAGCTCCATCACCACCTCGGGTGAGACCGCCGCCAGAGTGGATAGCGACGGCGAGGGCGTCGACGACCTGCTGGATAACTGCCAGAGCACGAGCAACGCCGACCAGCTCGATAGCGATGCGGATGGTGCGGGCGACGCCTGCGATACGGACGACGACGACGACGGCCTGAGCGACAGTGACGAGACGAACCTCTACGCCACCGACCCGCTCGACAGCGACACCGACGACGACGGCCTGAGCGACGGCGACGAGGTCAACCTCTACGGCAGCGACCCGCTGCTCAGCGACTCCGATGGCGACGGCCTGAGCGACGCCCAGGAGGTGGGCCTCGGCACCGACCCCAACGCCGCGTTCAACGTCATCCAGGGCAGCAGCGCCGGGAGCAACGTCAGCGGCAGCAGTGGCGACGACCTCATCTACCTCGACCGCCGCAACCAGAGCGTCAACGGCGGTGCGGGCAACGACCTGTTCATCGCCGCCATCGGCAACAGCTACCTCACCGGCGGCGCGGGCAACGACCGCTACTACTACAGCGCGATGAACCAGGGGCTCGATTTCATCATGGACTTCGATACCAGCAGCGACACCATCGACCTGCGCGCCGTGCTCGCAGACGACATCGTCTACTCCGGCACCAACCCGATCGCCGACGGCTACATCACCTTCACCGACTACGGCGCCTACGGCTGCTACCTCGGGCTCGACCGTGACGGCAGCGGCAGCGCGCACAGCCCGGTGCAACTGCTCTTCACCCTCAATGTCGGTTGCAGCGCGCTGCAATCATCAGGCAGTCTCACTTGGTAATTCTCTACGGAAAGCAACACATGAAACGCACCACACGCACCCTCACCCTGATCACTGGCGGCGCCCTGCTCCTCGGCGCACAGCTCGCACATGCGGCCACCTACACCTTCAGCTTCAGCGTCGGCGGCGATGCCGCCGTGACTGGCGCCAACCCCTACAGTGGCAGCTTCAGCTTCAATCAGGCTGCCCCCATTGCGGGCCCTGGCGGCTCCACCCTCTACGACCTCACCACGTTCGAGCTGGACTTCCTCAATGGCGGCCTGGGCGCCCTGTTCGACCTGGCCGACGACCTGGGTACACCCACCGCGCAGGTGGGTTGGGACAATCAATTCATCGGCATCAGCTACTCGGCCACCATCGGCGACGATACCCTCACCTTCTCACCGGGTAACGCCGGCTTCGCCCCCATCGTCCCCTCCGATCCAAGCGTCAGTGCCATGACCTATAGCCTCAACGGCGGCGCCTACAACGGCAACTCGGCGGGTGCGATCACCTTCACCCGTGTCCCCGAGCCCAGCAACACCCTACTGCCGGGTCTGAGCCTACTGATGGGCGCGGCCCTGTGGCGCCGCCGCCGTGAAGCGCCCCGCAAGAACGCCCGATAACACGTACGGAAGCATCACCGGGAGTATCGACCTTCGGCTCGACGCCATCGGATGGCACCGAGTCGACGGTACACCACGCCGCGACCAGCCCCCCCCAGGGCACAAGTCAGAGATACCGCATAAGCGGTGTAACAGGCGGTCGCTCTCGCTGCGACCGTTGGTCAGGTCAGGCACATCACCCCAATAGCGCGCCGATCCACGCCAAACATCAAAGTGGACGAGAGACATCACCCACCCTCGGCGATCTGACCCGCCGCCTCGCCTCGCAGAGACATCCCTTTGGGTCCCGCAGTGCGTGCGCATAGAGCGCTCCCGAAAAATTGCGCGCATACACTGAACGTGGCTGACCTGAGCGCTTCGGGGAGGCGCAAAAAAAAGACTTAAGATCAGTCGCATACACGCCCCTCCTGTGCCCCGATTCGCCCTATATCCAGGGCAATTCCTAGACCCCATCCTGCCCCTCACCTCCTGATTCACCTGCATATGGCTCGTTAGGGTTCCGCCTAGGCGCCCCCGCGCGCGAGGCCGGTTCATCGTCGCGCTCGCCCTCCGTAGGCAAGGCCGCGAGACACGGGTAGACCAACGCCATCCTCCCCTTCGACGCCCCGAGCTCAGCGGTACCGACACCATTGTGCAAAGTTCGCTTGCAACAATCCGTCACACGGCCTGTTCCCTATTTCAGCGGCACTGTCCACCACCGACAGCTCACACCCAACACCCGGAGACTCGATCGATGAAGACGCCCATTTCCAAGCTGGCTGCCACGATCAATCAACTGCTGCGTGGCAATAGGGACAGCGCCGATGGCACGGCCGCCAAGCCCCAGCGTCCCCTGGGTGGGGGGTGGTCGCGCGAGACCATGTTCGAGCCGCTCGAACCTCGCCTGCTGCTCTCGGCCGACCCGGTTGCGGTGACCCTCGATGTCGCGGGCCTCGGCTTCAGTACCAACAGCGCGGCGGGTGAGATGGTCCTGCTGCAAGAGGAGCGCTCGGGCAGCCAATACACTGTGCTCACCGACAGCCTGAGCGCCGAGCTGTGGAGTGCGAAGAGCGATGAGCTGCTCTCTCTATCGATCGACGGCACGGACAGCGACGATAAGCTGACCCTGGACGCCACGCTGTTCGATGCGGACAACCATCTCACCCTGCCCATCCACTTCGACGGCAAGGGTGGCGACGACACCCTGGTCGGACCCGGCAGTGGCACCGCGTCGCGCTGGATCATCGACGGCGAAAACGCCGGTAACCTGGATCGCCTGGAGTTTTCCAACACGGAAAACCTGCTCGGTGCCGCCGACAGCAAGGACCTGTTCATCTTCGTCGACGACGGGCACCTGACCAGCATCGACGGCGGCGACACCGGCACCGCCGCCGACGAGACGAACACGGTGAAGGTCGAATCCGGCTCCTATGCCGCCTACTCGCTGGCGAGCGACCAGCTGCTGCTGGACAAGGACGGCGTCATCAACTTCACCCTCGATGCGCTGCATATCGATTCGCACAGCGACTTCGAGCGGCAAGTGGATATCACCATCGGCGCTGGCATCGAGTATGACTTCGCCGATGTGGTGACCATCGACCGCGACGAGTTCGGTCGTCTGCGCGTCGACGTGGTACGCGGTGGGGCCTACAGCGATTTTACCCACACCTACGACCTCGACCCGACCGGCTCGCTACAGATCAATATGGGCTTCAACGCGGTCGGCAGCACGGAGAAGGTCACCGTCAAGCGCCTGGAGCAGTTCGACGCCGACCTGGTGATCAATGGACAAGTCGGCCCCGACCAGGTCTATTTCGAGGGCGACATCGCCACCAACGGCCACAAGATCGAGGTCAACGCCGAGAAGATCCAGGTCGCCTCCGGGGTGACCCTCTCGACCCGGGCGATCGGTAACAGCATCGACTACCAGGGCGCCACCTCCAGCGGCCACTCCGGCGACATCATCTTCAAGTCCGAAGGCAGCTCGCTGGACACCTCCACCGAGGGGCTGGAGCTGGATGTCGGCATCTTCCTGAAGTCGGCCAGGGGCATCGGGGTGCATCTCCTGGCCCAGGTAGAGAGCGGCAGCCTGTTCAACGCGGGCGACGTCAAGCTCACCACCTATGAGCGCAACTACCTGGTCACGCTGGAGAACGTCTCACCGATCTTCTACAGCGACCTGACCGCGACCATCGACCTGAGCGACGCCGTGATCAAGGGCAAGGAGGTCACCATCACCTCGGAGGCGGCGGATATCCCGGCGCTCGACAACATCCCCGCCTGGGATACCGGGTCGTCGAGCTGGGACGACTTCCTCACCGGGCTGACCCACGCGTCCTTATTAAAACAGGGGCTGGCATACCTCGATGGGCTGGCGTCGATGGCATCGCCCGTGTCGGTGATGATCCGCGCCGCCACCTCCAAGACCCTGCTCGACGATACCCAGATCGAGGCGAGCGGCGATGTGACCATCACCTCGGCCACGGCGGTCGACAGCTCCAGCGAGGCGGTCGCCCTCGCCTCGCGCCTTGAGAGCAAACTGGCGCGCGTCAGCATCGGCTTCGGCAGCGCCTACACCATGACCGAGACCCAGCTCACCGGGAACACCCAGATCGATGCGGGCGGCTCGGTCACCATCGGTGCGGATACCACCTCGGAGAACAAGACCAAGGCGCGCACACTGGCCAACGCCGGTCTGCGGGTGATCGACCTGAATGCCCAGGCCTACTCCTTCGCCGTGTCGCTGACCCAGGTGGAGGCCTACACCCTGCTGGGCGAGAACACCCGCGTGGTGGCCGACGGCAACGTCGATGTCGCCACCGTGGGTGAGGTCGATTCGAGCCCCGGCTCGGAGGCGGCGGTGTTTATCGACGGCTCCGGGGCACTCGGCCTCGCGGTCAATGTCGATATCTCCAACGTCAAGACCGAGGTCAAGGGCTTCATCCATGCGGGCGGCATCGAGACCGCGATCGATCTGATCAACGCCGTGGATTTCGATCCGCACGCGGATCTCGCCGTGGTGACCACGGCGATCGCGACAGAGGCCAATGAGGTCTTGGATGGCGCCAACCTCACGGGTGCTCGATTCGCCGGCAACTCGCTCTATCTCACCTCGGCCCCGCACTTTCAGGATGGCGACAAGGTCATCTACAGCGCCAACAGCCACAGCGCGATCAGCGGACTGACCGACGGCGACGCCTACTGGGTCAAGGTCACGCAGATGACCCTGATGAGCCAGGATCTGTGGGGGGTGGCGTTCTACACCGACAGCAGCATGGATGAGCAGTACCGGGTCAGCTTCGATGGCTACTCTGCACCGAGTGACGCCGAGAACCACACCCTGAGCCTCGACCCCAGCACGGTGACCATCGAGAGCCGCATCGACGCGGTCGACGACACCATCACCTACCCGGACCATGGTCTGGTGGACGGCGAGCGGATCATCTATCACAACGGGCGCAGCGCGATCGCCGAACTGGAGGATGGCCACACCTACTATGTGGTCGCCGCCGACGCCGACCACATCAAGCTCGCCCCCTCGCTCGACGACGCCTTCAACGCCACCAACCTGATCGAGATCGCCCAGGCAGGGGCGAGCGGCAACACCCAGCTGCTCAGCCAGACCAGCCGGATGCTGAGCTTCATCCCCTCGGAGGCCGACATCGTTGACGGCGGCGACATGACCATCGAGCTGGGTCTCGACCACGGGCTCAGCAGCGGTGATCTGCTGATCTACCAGGGCGGTGACGACGGCGACCTCGACGGCCTCAGCTCCGGTGGCGCCTACTACGCCATCGTCGATGCGGCCCATCCGACCCGGCTACAGCTGGCCGAGAGCCTGGAGAAGGCCCTCGCGGGCGAGGCGATCGCCATCGACACCCTGGGGATCACCGACTCCAGCGCCGACCTGCACGGCCTCCAGGTCGCGGCGACCTCACCGGTCTCGGTCACCTTCGACGCCTACGCCGACATCCTCACCAGCGACGACGCCAGCACCAGCGCGCTCGACGAGGCCTACAGCATCGCCGCCACTGCGCACGGCCTCACCACCGGCGACGAGGTGCTCTACAGCTCCGGCTCCATCGGCGGCCTCGCGGATGGCCTCACCTACATCGTCGAGGTGATCGACGAGGACACCTTCAAACTCAAGCGCGCCGAGGAGATCGACCTCGACACCGCCGGGATGAGTGCGGGCTCGACCCAGGGGCTCTCGACCTACGCCAACGTCGCCTTCAACGGCCACGACGACGTCGACACCGCCAGCAACACCATCGACCTGGGCCTCGACCACGGCTTCAGCGACGGCGACAAGGTCGACTATCGTGCCCTCGGCCAGGCGAGCATCGGCGACCTGCTCGACTTCGAGAGCTACTACGTCATCACCACCGCGAACACACAGCAGATCCAGCTCGCCGCCTCCTACGAGGACGCGCTCGCCGCCACACCGGTCTACGTCAAGCTCGGCGAGCTGGGTGCGGATAACGACTACTACCTCTACTACGAAAAGCCGCTGGTCCTCTTCGACCCGACCGACACCACGCTCGATGCCACGGACCAGGCCATCGTCGAAGCCGACGACAACACCCTCTACACCCAGGACGCCCACGGGCTCACCACCGGCGACACGCTGATCTACCACACCGACGCTACGGTGACCCGCTCCCTGGTGATCAACAAGAGCGCCTCGTTCAACGCCTACGACGCCATCGAGGTGGCGTTCGACTCACGTAACGACGTGGATATCTCGACCGACGCGATCACCATCCCCAACCACGGCTTCCAGAGCGGCGACATCGTCAGCTACGAGCCCTGGAGCGCCGACTCGGTGGCCCTGCCCGACCTCGCCTTCGGCACGCAGTACGAGGTGGTGCGCGTCGACGACGACACCCTCCAGCTCAAGCTGAACGGCAGCCTGGTCGACCTGCGCGTCGCCGGTACCGACTCCCAGGAGCACTGGCTGGTGGGGGTCGAGAGCCTCTATTTCGACGGCGCCGCCGCGGGCATCGACACCACCGACGACACCCTCACCCTGGTCGGGCACGGCCTCGCCGTCGGCGACCTGGTGCAGTACCGCGTGCCGGCGGGCGAGAGTGCGGTCACTGGCCTGACGGCAGACGCCATCTACAAGGTGGCGAGCGTGCCGGATGCGGATACGCTCACCCTGACCACCCTCGGTGGCACGGCGGTGACCTTCTCCGGCACGGTCGGGGTGCTCGGCGCGCAGCACGCCTTCATGCGCCTCGACACGTTCGACGCCGGGGCGGTCACCGCGAGCGGCGATGGCTATCTGCAGATCAACATGGATAGCTACAACTTCAACGAGAACGACCTGGTCTATTACGAGGTCGACGCCACCGATCAGGGCAACGGCACGCCGAGCGCGGTCGCGGGGCTCACCTCGGGCCACTACTACCGCGTCACCGCGCCCGAGAGCGGCAAGTTCCAGTTGAAGGACGACAACGGCGATATCGTCGAGTACAGCGCCGCAGGCACCTCGGGCGACCGCCACATCCTGCGCAGCGTGGTCGAGTTCGACGCCAATCAGGCGGTCGACACCGGCGACGACCAGCTCGCCATCGGCACCCACAACCTCGAAACCGGCGACCTAGTCACCTACGCGAACAACGGCAACGCCTCTATCAGCGGGCTCACCGACGGCGACCTCTATACCGTGGTGGCAGTCGACGCCGACCACCTCCAACTGCTCGACAGCAGTGGCGCCCTGATCCTCTTCAGCACCGCGCCGAGCAGTAATCAGAGCCACTATCTGATCGCCACCTGGGCCCAGGGCTACGCGGCGCTCGGCTTCAACGCCCACAGCGCGGAGCGCATCGACCTCGACGCCAACACCTTCGCCTACACCGGCCACGGCTTCAAGGGTGGCGAGACCCTGGTCTACGACACCGCCGCGGGTGGCATCGTCCCATTCGACGGTCTACTCAAGGGCGAACGCTACACCGTCGTCTACGTCGACGCCGACCACTTCAAGCTCAACGACGCCGACGGCAACGCGGTCGACCTGACCGCCTTCGGCAGCTTCGACGAGCAGCACCGCCTGCGCGTCATGGAGCGCGCCAGCGACACCGCCTTCGCCCTCGACTCGAACGCCATCCAGACGCTCAACAGTGCGACCATCAGCGCCACGGCCCACGGCCTGGTGAGTGGTGATCGGCTGATCTACGTCGAGGAGAGCGGTGCCGCCACGCTCGGCGACCTCGCGACCAATCTCGGCTACGAGGTGGTGGTGCTGGACGCCGACAGCTTCAAGCTGGTGGACGCCAACGGCGACGACCTGCTCTTCACCGGCCAGGGCAACAGCCACAACCGGCTCTATCTGCTCGACCAACAGGCGCGCTCGGCGGTCGACCTGGAGAGCAACACGCTGCACATCGTCAACCACACCCTGGAGAGCGGCCAGCAGGTCACCTATCGCACCGACCAGGCGCTCGGCGGCCTGAGCGACGACTCTACCTACTATGTGATCGTGCTGGACAACGCCAACATCCAGCTCGCCGCCAGTGAGGCCGACGCCACCGCCGCGACCCCGACAGCGATCGACCTGACCGGCCCGCTCGGCGGCCAGATGCAGCAGCTGCGCTTCACCACCAGCCTCAACGAGCAGATCGCGCCGAACGCCTACCGCACCCTGGCGTTCTACGCCGCCGACGCGGGCGACGTCGACCTAGAGGCCGACACCATCACCCTGACCGGCCACAAGCTGCGCGATGGCGACATCCTCACCTACGGCTACGACGACGGCCAGAGCGACCTCGCCGAGCTGGTCTTCGGCAACGAGTACGTGGTCAAGGTGATCGACGCCGACACGGTCCAGCTGACCCACGCCAACGGCGAGCAGATGGTCGACTTCGTCGCGCCGGGCAGCTTCGGCGCGCTCAACGACTTCACCGTCGACAAGGTGATCGGCACCGATGCCCTGGTCAGTGCGATGGACGCCACCGGCACCAGTGGCGGGGCCTCCATCAGCATGCCGAACCACGGCCTCAGCAACGGTGACATCGTCACCTACATCATGTACAACCCGGACGGCGAGGGCAGCCCGATCTACGGTCTGACCAGCGGCGACCAGTACGAGGTGAGGGTGATCGACAGCGACACCATCGAGCTGATCGACCCGGACACCCAGAGCGCCATCGACTTCGCCGCGCAGGCCGCTGCCGGGCTCGAAGCGGCCTACAACTCGACCAACACCACCGCCCTCGCCTGGCAGGCCGCCGACACCCTGAGCGAGCTGCACAAGAGCTTCACCGACGCCACCCGCCACACCCTGCAACTGGCAACACGCATCGAGTTCCAGGCCTACGCCAACGCCATCGATGTGGCGTCGTCGATCTTCTACTTCGTCGATCACGGTCTCGCCGACAACGATCAGGTGACCTACACCTATACGGATGGGGTCACCGGCATCGGCGGGCTGACCGAGGGGACGACCTACACGGTCAAGCGCATCGACGCCAACAGCTTCCAGCTCTACAGCGGCTCGATCGACGACGTGAACAACCTCGTCACGCTGAGCGCCTACGGCGTGGCGGGCGAGTCCCACCAGTTGGTCAAGGACACCAAGGTCGCCGATACCCAAACCGGCACGCTCTGGATCGGCCATCACGACCTGAGCACCGGCATGACGCTGACCTACACCCAGGAGGGCGGCAGTGAGATCGGCGGCCTCACCAGCGGTGAGGACTACTACGTCATCCGTGTCGACAGCAACCAAATCAAGCTGGCGGCCAGCGAGGGCGAGGCGCGCGTCGGCAGCGCCATCACCCTGACCAGCTCTGGGGAGGGCAGCGCGCACAACTTCAGCTACTCCACCTCGATCGCCTCGGACCAGGCGATCGGTGGGCTCGCCGCCGGGCAGACCTACTACGCCGTAGTGATCGACGACCACCACTTCCGCCTGGCCGAGACCTACAACGACGCCATCGCCGCCGATATCCAACTCGACGGTTCCGTGGCCGTGGGCAACGACCACAGCTTCGAGCGCCTGCGTGGCGCCGGGGTCAATATCATCGCCGAACTCACCTCCACCGACCGCGCCAAGACCAAGGGCGCGGTGGCCAGTGAGCTGAAGATCAAGGACCTGCTGACCAAGCCCGAGACCTGGTTCGCCGGTAACTCCCTGGCGGTGCTGAGCCTCGATGGCAAGACCAACCAGACCGGCACGAACGGCGTCAACCAGAAGCACGGCAACAACAAGCTCACCATCGGCGCGGCGGTGGTCACCAATGTGGTGGTGCACAACGTCGATGCGCTGGTGCAGGGCAGCGCCGAGATCGAATCGGGCGCCGAGGTCACGGTCGACGCCAGCCTGACCGAGAAGGCCCAGGTGTTCGGTGAGTCGGCGGCCTACGCCGATGGTGGTGAGAAGAAGGCCTCGTTGACCTTCGTCGTCGGGGTCTACGACAACGAGGTGAATGCCAAGGTCGAGCCCGGTGCCCAGATCGATGCCAAGGGGACCATCAAGGTCAACGCCGAGATCCTCTACCCGCTGCTGGTCGAACCGCTCCAGTTCATCCCCTTCTACGGCGACTGGGCCAAGAATGGTCTGATCAAGGAGATCGCCAGCCTACTCGACGGCAAGCTCGGCATCGTCGGCGACCTGTTCCACACCTATGGCGCGACCAAGGCCAAGAACAAGCCGAGCGTCGGCTACTCAACCGCGCTCGCCTTCGTCGTCACCACCAAGACCTCCTCGGCCATCGCCTCGGTCGATGGCGCGTTCATCAACCAGAAGGACGCCCTCGACGACCTCTTCCGTAACGACGAGCAAAAGCTCAGTGTCACATCGAGCATCGAGGACCTGACCCTCTCGCTCGACGGCACCATCGGCTGGGACCTCAACCTCATCGGCCTGAAGAAGGCAGTGGAGAAGAAGGACAGCTCCGAGCTATTCACCGCCCTGGCCAACCGCGCCGGTAAGGGCGGGGTCGGCGGCACCGTGCTGGTCCAGGTCTACGACAACACCTCCCGGGCGCTTGTGCAGAACTCGACCGTCTATGTCGGGCCCGAGGGTGGGCTCACGGTCACGGCCAGTGAGCGCGCGACCAATATCGCCATGGTGCAGTCCGGTGGCCGTTCCGGCGGCTGGGGCTTCAGCGGCAGCTTCAGCTTCCTGGGCTTCTACTCCGATACCGAGGCGGCGATCCGCTCCGGCTCGATCATCAGCGGTGGTCCGCTGAACGTGCATGCCGACAGTGACGTCACCTTCGTCAACCTCACCGGCGCGGTGCAGATCGCCGCGACCAAGGCGGTCGGCATCTCCATCGCCCTGACCAACGTCGAACGCAACACCCGCGCCTACATCGGCTACCTGGAGGAGGACGACGTCAAGGCCCTGGAGGATGCCAACGAGGATGTGCCGAGCGACTATGGCCGGGTGACGATCAACGATGCGGGCGCCATCGACCTCGATGCCCAGTCGAAGGGCTTCATCGGCAGCTTCGCCATCGCCGGTACCTCCGTCGCCAGCGGCGACAAGGCCGCGCAGAAGAAAGACGACGCGGCGCAGGGCCAGCAAAAGCAGGGGGCCTTCAAGCAGGCGATGTCCTCCTTCGGTACCTGGTGCTCCGGGGTCGCAAACTCCTACTCGAACGTCGAGGGTGAGGCGAAAGGCGGCACCGCCTATGGCGCGGCGGGCGCCGCAGCGGCCAACTTCGGCAGCGACGATGTGCGCGCCTATATCGACAACGCCGAGATCGACAACGGCGACCACACCCTCACCATCGAGACCCACACGGTGACCGCCGTGGTGGCCGCGACCGGTGCCGCCGCACACCTGCGCGCGGGCAAGTCGAGCAAGGCGCACGGTCTGGTCGGCGCGGTCAGCGTCAACAACTTCGACTCCACCTCGCGCACCTTCATCCAGGAGTCGCAACTGGATACCGGCGACCTCACGCTCTTCTCCGAGTTCCCACGGCGCGGTGCGCAGACGGCGGTGGCCGCGGGCGGCGTGATCAACAACAACAAGAGTGGCGTCAGTATCGTCGGTTCGTTCGCCGTCAACCGACTCAACAACGTGACCACGGCGGCGATCGACAACAGCCTCGTCAGCGCCGGGGCGGTCACCCTCACCGCCCACGACGAGTCCAAGGTCAACGCCATCGGTGGTGCGGTCACCTTCGGCGGCAGTAGCGGCTGGGGCGCCTCGGTGGCGATCAACCAGCTGTATGCCACCACCAAGGCGACCATCACTGATTCGAGCGTGGTCCACCAGGGCGACCTGACCCTCGACGCGAGCACCAACGACGACATCGTCGCGGTCACCGTCTCCCTCGGCATCAGCCCGGTCGCCGTGGCCGGGACCCTCTCGGTCAACCTGCTCGGCAACCAGACCGAGGCCTCGATCAGCGACTCCAAAAACTTCTCCAACGCCGACATCAGCGACCCCGGCACCACCTCGAACGGGCGTATCTCGCTCAGTGCCAGCGACGACCCTGACCTCACCGTGGTCGCCGGTGGTTTCGGCATCGCGGCGGGGCAGAGCGGCTCCAAATTCGCCCTCGGCGCGGCGGTCGCCTGGAACCTGATCGGCACCGCCGCCCACGAGCAGAGCGTCAAGGCCTTCGTCTCGGGCTCGCAACTCATCGCCGATGCGCTCAAGGTCGACGCCTACGCCTCGCCGCACATCGTCGACCTCGCCCTTGGCGGGGCGGGCTCGGTCAAGGTCTCGATCGCTGGGTCGGTCGCGGTCAACGACATCGACGGTACGGTCAAGGCGGAGCTCCTCGACTCGACCATCCTGGTCGACGACTACAACCAGCGCCTGAGCAGCGACGACCCACTGGTCCAGGTGAAGGCCACCGACCAGTCGAACATCACCACCATCGCCGGTGGCCTGGCGGTGGCCAAGGTGGACGCGGTGGGCGCAGGCATCGCGATCAACCGCATCACCAACCGGGTCGAGGTCTCGGTGGACGACTCGCTGATCGACGCAACACCCGCCAGCGGCTCGAACAGCAGTGGGGCTATCCTGCTCGAAGCCCTCTCCTCGCCATTCCTCTTCAACATCGCCTTCGGCGGTGCCGGTGCCGCCAACTATCAGGGCAGCTCGGTCAAACCCGAGGACCAGCTCGGCGACAAGCTCACCTTCGCCGCGGCGGGCGCCATCGCCTCCAACTACATCAGCAACAGCGTCTCCGCCGAGGCCCTGAACAGCACCCTGCACGCGAGTGCGGGTGCCATCACCCTCAAGGCCAAGGACGAGTCGGAGATCGACTCCGACGCAGGCGGCGTCGCCCTGGCGCTACGCCTCCCCTCTTCGACCTCACAGGGTTCGCTCTCGGTCGGTGTGTCGATGGCCTTCAACCAGATCACCAACAGCGTGGTGGCCGGGATGGATACCAGCTCGGCCTATGCCGACGGCGATATCCTGGTCGAGGCGCACTCCACGCCGGTGATCGGCTCCTTCACCCTCGGCGGCGCCATCAGCGGTTCCGCCGCCTCTCAGTCCGGCTTCAACGGCAGCTTCTCGGGCTCCGGCTCGGGCAACTACATCCTCGACGGGAGCGAGACCCGCGCCTACATCGACAACAGCAAGGCCGTGCTCGGCGCAGGCCTACTCGATGCACAGAGCGGCATCACCCTGGGTCAGGTGGTGGCGGGCGGTGTGCTCAGCGTCGTGGCGCAAGAGGTGCCCGCGATCACCGCCGACGCGGGCGGCTTCTCGCTGGCCATCGCCCTGGGTGACAGCAAGAACCTCTCGGTCAACGCCTCGGCGGCGGAGAACATCATCGACTCCGAGGTGACCGCACGTATCGACAACAGCCGGGTCGAGGCCGATGCGCTGGCGGTCCACGCCTTCACCTTCGACGACGCCAATGGCAACGGCCTCTTCGACCACCAGACGACCGACACCCGCGGGCTGAACGGCGCGCTCGACCCAGTGTTCAAGAACGAGGAGGGGCACAAGCAGATCGATGCCCTGGCGCTCGGCGGCGCGGTTTCGGGCTCGGCCGGTGGCCAGGGCACCGGCTGGCAGGGGAGCGGCGCCGGGGCCGGGGTGGGCAACAGCATCACCACGACGATGAACGCGACCATCACCGACTCCGATGTGGTCGACCGGCTCAACGACGCCCAAGGCATCACCGTGAGCGCGGTGGACGCCGCCGAGATCATCGGCGACGCGGGCGGGGTCTCGGTCGCCTTCACCCTAGGTGGCGGCAACAGCGGCAGCGTCGGCATCGCCCTGTCGATCAACGACATCGACAGCACGGTCAACGCCCTGGTCGAGGACTCGAACCTCGACGGCAAGGACGACATTCGCGTCGAGGCCCTGGAGTACTCGGGGATCAAGGCCTTCGCCATCGGCATCGCCGGTTCCGGCTCCTGGTCCGGTCAGGGCGGCCTCTCCGGCACCGGTGCCGGGGCGGGCTCCTACAACTACATCGACAACGTGATCAAGGCGCGCGTCGTCGACTCGGACGGCAACCACAACGATGGCGACGACTACTCGGTGACCAGCAGCGACGGGGTGATCGAGGTGTTGGCCGAAGATCTCTCGGTGATCCTGGTCGACTCCGGCGCCGGTGCGCTGAGCCTGACCCTCACCACCGGCGGGAGCGGCTCCGGCGCGGTCGGTGCGGCCAACGCGGTCAACCACATCAACAACGAGGTCAAGGCCGAGGTCGAGGGGATGACCCTGACCACCAGCGACAACGCTATCCGCGTCCAGGCCCGCGAAGAGGCGGTGATCAATGCGGTCGCCATCGGCGCGGCGGCCTCCGGCGCGGCGGGCAACGGGCTGTCGATCACCGCCGCCGGGGCGGGGGTGCACAACGGGGTCGACGCCCGGGTCTCGGCGGTCGTCGACGACAGCGTGCTGACCACCCACAGCTCTGGCGATATCGAGGTCCTGGCGCACAACAACACCTACATCTATGCCGATGCGGGTGGTTTCGCCGCAGGATTGTCGGGCAAGGGCAATCTGTCGATCGGTCTCTCCATCGCGACCAACGAGATCGGTCTCTCCAACGGTGGCCACTGGGCGCGCGCCTGGGTGACCGGCAACCGCAGCAATCTGACCGCGGCGGACGCGGTGCTGATTCAGGCGGTCGGCGAGGCCGAGATCGACGCCCTGGCCATGGGTGGCTCCTTCTCCGGGGCCGGGAACAGCGAGGCGGGGGTGAGCGGCGCCCTCTCCGGTGCCGGGGCCGGTGCCTACAACACCATCGACCAGGGCATCGACGCGCTGATCCGCGACGACGTCGAGGTGACGGCCCAGGGTGGCGATATCAGCGTCGTCGCCCTCGACGCCTCGCGCATCCTCGGCGATGCCGGTGGCGTCGCGGTGGCCATCGCCGCCAATCTCGGCGGCTCCGGTGTCGCGGGCGGGGCCTCGGTCGGGGTCGCGAACGTCGACAACACCATAGTGCTGGACACCAAGGCCTTCATCGACGGCGCGGCCCGCATCGATGCCGCTGGCGACCTCAACGTCTCCGCCTCGTCGGTGGGCAAACAGGCTACCCAACAGGCGTTCACCACCTCGGCGGTGGACGACACGAGCAACACGATCACCTGGAGCAACCACGGTCTGAAGACCGGCGACCGCGTGGTCTATCACAACCTCGGGGCCACGGGCGAGGAGCTCGGCGAGCTGGTCGATGGCCAGAGCTACACGGTCATTCGGCTCGACAACGACACGCTCCAGTTGGCGCAGGACAACGCCATCCTCTCCCTCGACAAGGGCAGTGCCGGGACCAATCACCGATTGAATGCCCTGACCAAGAAGGTCGATGCGCTGGCCCTCGGCATCGCCGCCTCCGGCGCCGGGACCCCAGGCTCCGGCCTCACCGGCACCTTCGCCGGGGGCGGTGCGGTCGCCTACAACGAGATCGACAACGACATCGAGGCCTACATCCTCGGCACCGACGTGGTCGAGGTCGGCGGCGATGTGCGCGTGACAGCGGTCGACGAGTCCGAGATCCGCGCCGATGCGGGCGGCTATGCACTGGCGATCTCCGGCTCCACCGGCTCCGGCGGCACCGGGGCCGGTGCGATCGGCGCCTCGCTGGCGATCAATCAGATCGGCAAGGGTCGCGGCCATACCATTGACTCCTACATCGCCGACTCGACCGTCGACGCCGGGGGCGAGGTCGAGGTCGAGGCGATCTCCTCGGCGGAGATCGAATCCCTGTCGATCGGCGCCGCGGGCTCCGGCTCCGGCTCGACCGGCAGTGCAGGCTTCACGCTGTCGCTCGCCGGGGGCGGCGCCGGCTCCTACAACGACATCGATATCGATGTCGAGGCGAGCATCAAGAACGACGCGAGCGTCACCACCACGGCCGGTTCGGGCGGCGATGTGCGCGTCCTGGCGAGCGACAGCTCCGAGATCTGGACCGATGCCGGCGGCGTCGGCATCTCGATCGCCTTCACCCAAGGCTCGGGCAACGCGACCTCCGGCTCGCTCGGTGTCGCGGTCGCCGAGAACCGGATCGCGAATAACGTCACCGCCTTCATCGGCGAGGACAACGGCACCGGCTCGCTGGTCAGCGCCGACGGCGATGTGCGGGTCCAGGCCGAGTCGAAGAAGAAGGAGAACTCGGACCAGGCGTATCGGATCGACGCCCTCGCCTTCGGCGTCGCCCTCGCCGCCTCCGGCACCAGTCAGTCGGCCCTCAACATCGGCTTCGCCGGGGCGGGCTCGGGCGCCACCAACACCATCGACAACCAGGTGCTTGCCTATATCAACGGCTCCCTGGCGAGCGACGGCAAGGGGGTCACCGCGACCACCGGCACGCTCACCGTCGCGGCGAGCGACACCAGCACCATCCGCGCCGACAGCGGCGGCTTCGCCGTCTCCCTGGCCGGTTCCATGGGGGCCGGCTTCGGCGGCAACGTCGGCGTCGCGGTGGGCGCATCGGCCTCCTACAACGAGATCGGCAAGAACGACGGCCAGGCGATCAAGGCCTATATCGACAGCTCGGACGTGGTCGCCGCGGGCGAGATCCTGGTCAGCGCCACCTCCAGCGCCAGCATCGAGGCGCTCGCCATGGGCGGCTCCGGCTCCCTGGCGGCCAACGCCGGAGGAGGTGTCAGCCTGATCAACGCCGCCTTCTCCGGCGCCGGGGCGGCCAGCTACAACAAGATCGATATCGACACCGAGGCCTATCTGCAGAACGGCGCCAAGGTGCGCAACAGCGGCGCGGGCGATCTGGTGATCGAGGCGCAAGACCACACCGGCATCAGCGCCGATGCCGGTGGCATCGCCATCAGCATCGCCGCCTCGCTGCCCGGCTCCACCGCTGGCGCCAACGTCGCCGCCAGCGTCGGCCTCGGTATCGCGGTGAACGAGATCGGCAACAAGACCCTCGCCTTCATCGACTCCGCCACGGTCGATATCCAGGGCGACCTCGACCTGCACGCAGAGTCGCGCTCCAAGACCGACCAGACCAAGGGCTTCACCAAGTCCGCCACCAGCAGCAGCGCCGACACCATCACGCTGAACAATCACGGCTTCGACACCGGCACGCGGGTGGTCTACCAGAGTGGCTCAGGTAACAACATCCAGGGCCTCGAAGAGGGTATGGCCTACTACGTGATCAAGGTGGACGGCAACACCCTCAAGCTGGCGGCGAGCGCCAGCGACGCGGTGGCGGGGGATGCCATCGACATCGACACCACGGGGGCCGATAGCGAGCACAAACTGCTCACCCTGAAGAACGCCATCGACGCCCTGGCCATGGGCGGCTCCGCCTCGGTGGCCGCCGGTGACGCCTTCGCCGTCGCCATCTCCGGTGCCGGTGCGGGCTCCACCAACACCATCAAGAACCAGGTCAAGGCCTACATCAGCAACAGCGAGGGCGCGACCAATCCGGCCAACGCTATCGCCCCCGGGATCACCACCCTCGGCTCGATCAGCCTCACCGCCGTCGACCAGATGACCATCCTCGCGGATGCCATCGGCGTCACCGTCTCGGTGGCCGCAGGCACCGAATCGAGCGGCGCGCTGACCATCGCCGCCACCGAATCCACCAACACCATCCACAACCTCGTCAAGGCCTACATCGACGGCTCCGAGGTGATCGCCGAAGAGGGGGCAATCACCCTCTCGGCCCAGGAGACCTCCGGCATCACCTCCCACTCCATCGCCGCCTCCATCGCCTTTGCCGGTGGCAAGGATGTGGGTATCGCCATTAGCGGCGCGGGCGCCGGTTCCTACAACTTCATCGGCAACGACGTAGAGAGCTACATCCGCGACGCCTACGTCGAGACCACCGCCATCGGGGATCTGACGGCGGACTACGCCGAGGGCGATAGCCTGAGCGCGGGCACGACGCTCAGCTTTGGCGCCCGGGTCCAACTCGCGGACGGCAGCCTCTACCGCTACGTGGGCGACACCCAGGTCTTGAGTGCGGACCTGAGCCTGTCGGACAGCACCATCCACTACGCCAGCAACAGCAGCTTCGAGCGGGTCACCACCCCCTTCAGCCAGGACGTGACGGTCACGGCGGCGAGCAGCGCCGCCATCGACGCCCTGACCGGCTCGATCAGCGGCTCGGTCGGCATCGGCGCCAGCGCCGGTGGCGGCGGTGGTGCGCTGGGCGCGACGGTGGCCGAGAACTACATCGGCGAGCGCTTCGACTACCGCTACGACGACACCCCCGATACGCTGACCTACGGCCAGCGCGTCAGGCTGGCCGACGGCACCATCTACGCGTACAAGCCGACCCTCACCACGGATATCAAGGTCAACCCCGACTTCGACACCATCAACTTCAGCGGCAGCGACTGGCACCAGATCGCTGTCGACCAGGAGCATAACCACAATCGGGTCTGGGCCTACATCGATGGCGGCGCCGTCGTCGATTCCGCCGGGGATGTGACGCTCGACGCTGCGGTGCGCGACCGCATGGCGGTGGTGGCCTTCGCTGGTGCCATCGCGGTCGGCGGCAGCTCGGGCGTCTCCGTCACCGCCGCAGGTGCCGGTGTCGGCTCGACCAACGTCATCGCCTCCGACGTGCGCGCCTACATCGACGAGAGCGATGTCAGCGCCGACGGCGACATCCAGGTGCAGGCCAGCGGCGACAGCCGCGTGACCAAGGCCCAGGCGGTCGGTGTCGCGGTCTCCGCGGCCCTGGCCCCGGCGGGCTTCGGCATCGCCGTCGCCGCCTCCAACGTGGACAACCGGATCGAGAACGAGGTGGTGGCGACGATCAGCGGCGGCACCAGCGCGAACAAGAACATCACCGCTGGCGGCGACATCCAGGTCGTGGCCGACATGAGCCACGCCGAGATCACCGGCATCAGCGCCCAGGCGGTGGCCCTCTCCGGTGGCATCGCAGGCGCCTCGGGCGGCGGTGTCGGCATCTACAGCACGGTGGACAACCGCGTCGAGGCTGGCGTCACCCAAGCGGGCACGAACTATATCTTGCAGCTATTGGCGGACGAGGACATCCGCGTGCAGGCCAACGAGGCGGTCACCATCGAGGCCGACGCCACCGCCGTGGCGGCGAGCTTCAGCATCGGTGGCGCGATCGGCGTGGCGATCGTCGAGAGCCGCGCCAAGTCGGAGATCCGCGCCGGGGTCAAACGCGCCAACCTCGACGCGGGTCGCGACATCGATATCGAGGCGACCTCCGCCGCGAGCCTGGCCAAGACCTTCTCCGCCGCCGTCTCCGCCGCGCTGGTGGCGGGCGCGGGCAACGAATCGACCGGCCTGATCCAGACCCAGACCACCGCCTACGCCACGGATGCCGACCTCACCGCCGTCGGCAGCGTGAGCGTCAGCGCCCAGGGCGACAACTACGCCCGGGGCAAGGGCTTCGGTGGCGCCTTCGGTGGCGTCGGCGTGGGGGCGATGGTCACCGACCTGGAGGTGGGTCGCGGCAACGACACCGATGAGGTGGTCGCCACCCTCGACAGCGGCTCGACGGTGACCGCCGGTTACCTGACCATCGCGGCGCGCGCCACGGACGACCTGGTGAGCGAGAGCATCGCCGCCAGCGCCTCCTACTGGGTCGGCGTGGCCGGTGCCCAGAGCACGGTGAAGAGCGACCTCTCGACCCTGGCGCAGATCGGCGACTCGGTGGTGGTCAACGTCGCGGCCCTGACCCTGCGCTCGATCCACAACCAGGAGGTCGACGCGGCCTCGGACGCCTACTCCATCGCCCTGGCCACCGGCACCGGCGCGGGTGCGCTCAACCAGGTCACCTCGCAGGCCAACGTGGCCATCGGCACAGGCAGCACGGTCAACGCCGACAGCATCAGCATCAAGGCGCTCAACCAGCTGGAGAAGAACAAGTTCGGCACGGAAGATACCGAGTTCTCCCGCGCCAACCTGCACGCCGGTTCCGCCAGCCTCGGCAACGTCACCGCCCTATCGAGCATCACCGACATCGGCACCGAGAGTAACCCCTTCCAGGCCACCGTCACCATCGGCTCGGGCTCCGTGCTCACGGTCAACGGTGACAGCGACAATCCGGGCTACTTCAACGTCGAGGCGCTGACCGACGTCTTCGCCGCCGACCGCGTGCAGGTCGAGAGCGTCTCCGGCATGGGCGTGAGCGTGGCGGTCTCGGATGTGGCCACCGACACCCTGAGCGAGATCTATCTCGACGGCTCGACCCTGATCAACAAATCGGGGGATATCGGCCTCACTACCCGCTCCCTGGGGCAGGCCAACGCCAGCTCCAGTCTGCTCGCCGCCACCTATGTGACCGGCGTCGCCAACGCCGATGCGCTGGGCTCGGTCAACGCGGTCAACCGCGTGAAACTGGACGACGCCACGCTCAAGGGCGCGGACGTCAACCTCTACGCGGGTCTCGATTCCAACGGCGAGGTCGACCTGCTCTACGGCTACTCCGAGGCCAACATCATGGCCGCCTCGCAGTGGCCGAACATCAGTGTGCCGGTGCCGACGATGCACATCACCGAAAAGAACAGCATCGATATCAACGGCAGCTCCGCCATCGAGGCGCTGGAGGATGTCAATCTGCGCGCCCACGAGGGCGATCAGCGTGCCGAGACCGACGGCCTGGTGATCTCGCTGTCGATGCTCCCCTACGGCGCCCCGGCGCTCGACGGCGGCAGCGTCACCAAGCACAACGATGTGGAGATCGACGCCAGCGCCTCGATCGTCGCCGGGGTCAACAACAAGGCCCTGCTGCACGTGCTGCCGATCTCCCTGAGCGGCACCGATGTCTACGACCTCACCGGTAACGACACCACCACGGTCGCCCAACGCCTCGCCTCCAGCAGCAGCGAGGCCGGGGTCGGCGCACTGCTCAGCGACGCAGAGCTGACCGCGCTCGGCCTCGATTCGGGCCAGCGCTACGTCTACAGCACCCTCGACCTGGAGCAGATCGGCTTCGGTGTGAGCACCGGCACGGTGATCCGGGTGGTGAGCGACGGCCTCGGCGGCATCGTCGGGGCCTCCGGTAGCGAGGGCCACTACTACCAATACCTGCCGACCACCGGGGATAGCTCCGATCAGCTCGTACTGAGCAGCGAGGCGTTCGACGACAGCAGCCGGTGGCAGGACCTGGGCGTCCTCAGCCAGAGCGCGATCGACGCCCTGGAGAGCGGGCTCTACGACAGCGACGTCACCGAGGCGCTGAAGGGCAACCTGGCCGACAAGTTCTACGTCATCCGCCCCGAGGCACTCGACGCCCCGACCCTCTCCTACGTCAATGTCGGCAACATGCTCATCGAGCAGCGCCAGACCATCCTCGACTGGATGCAGAGCCACTCGCTGGACGCCGACGCCCTGACCCGCTATCAGACCCAGTTGGAGCTGCTGGAGGCGACCATCATCGACCTCGGACTGGCCGAGACCGACACCGGCGGCGGCCTGCTCTACGACGCCAGCGGCAACCTGGTGATCCGGCAGGAGGTCGACCAGCTCTTCCTCAACCTGCCCAACGTCTACTCCGCCCCCGGCTCGATCTTCATCCAGGCGAGCGGCAGCAACGACCGCTTCGACGACCTCATCACCGGCGGTACCCTCACCGCGCGTGCCGGGGCCAACATCGAGATCACCAACCGCACGCCGTTCATGATGTCGGTGGCCGACGCGATCATCCGCGACAGCACCAACGTGCGCCCGGTCAACGGTGTGCTGACCACCTTCACCCCCGGCAACGTCTACGTCAACGACACCAAGCAGACCAGCGACCCGGCGGAGGGTGCGAGCAAGGCGATCACCATCCTGCAGGACGGCTACCCGGAGTCGGTCTACGACCTGAGCGGCATCGACGCCGATGCGGTGGACGCGATCTTCGCCATGCCGCAAGACCTCTACATCACCGGCAGCGTGATCAACGAGAACGGCGACCTGACCATCACCAACCTCGACGCCAGCGTCAACGTCACCGGCACCACCCGCGCCGAGAACGTCAACATCTTCGCCGCGCGCAACTTCACCCTCAGCTCCGACACCTGGTTCCACACCAACCAGGACCCACGCCAGTACATCGACTACAACCTGACCCGCGCGGCGGTCTACAACGACGCCGGTGACACCCAGTACCTCGCCTACGCCAACGCCGCGAACATCGCTGGCCAGGACCTCACGGCGGCCATCGAGCGCGACGAGTCGATGATCCTGGCGCTCGGGCGCATCGGCATCACCGCCCAGTACCTGAATATCGACGGCCTGGTGCAGAGCGGCGTGGACAAGCTCCAGCTCTACGTGGCCGCGGACTTCAGCCCCGGCAACCAGAACGTCAGCCTGACCGACGACGACGGCAACCCGCTCTCCGGCATCCGCTTCGACGCCGCCGACGACGCCAGCGACATCGCCGTGCCGCTGGCGGGCTACTTCGACGCCGCCAAGGGGGCCATCGTGCTCGACGACCTGGTGCCCAAGGGGGGCGAGATCGTCATCGCCGGGCAGATCCTCAGCACCGGCAACGGGCGCCTGAAGGTGGCCAACGGCTACACCAGCCTGAAGATCGAGAATCTCTCGGCCTACGACCTGATCCTGAACAAGGTCGATCTCACCACCGACCGCGTCGGCAGCATCACCATCTACGACACCAGCCGCGACACCAAGGATGTCTACACCCTGACCGGCGACGGCAGCACGGTGACCCACACCCCCTATACCGGGGTCTTCACCGCCTCCGACGGGGTCAACCCGGCGCAGATGGTCTACAGCGCAAACAGTGCCGAGGTGTTTGCCCGCGACGCCGAGATCACCTTCGACCCACGCTCCGGCCTGCACTACGTCTGGGTCGAGGGCCAAGAGTTCACCCAGACCACGGTGACCAAGTTCGAGAAGAAGAGCTTCAACCTGTTCGGCTTCGACTGGGACGCGCTGGTCGAGGATAGCAACTACGACTGGCAGACCAAGGAGTACACCGACAAGGCGCCGCTGCTGGAGTCGGAGTCCCTGACCATCGACGTGGTGGTCTACAGCACCGATGTGCTGACCCCGAGCTATGCGGACAATCAGGCCTACACCATCTACTACGAGCGCATGGACGATACGAGTATCGACCTGATCCCCAACACCACCCAGGTGCGCTACGTCGGCAGTGACAGCTCCCAGGGTGAGACCAACCGCATCTACACCTTCATCGGCAACAGCGGCAGTCAGGGCCTGCTCTCGGAGCAGAACTACAAGGACACCTCCCTCTGGCAGGCGGGTGGCATCGGCGACAGCAGCTTCCAGGACAGCGACGCGGACCAGTTCGACAGCGACTATCTGAACAGCGACACCACGGTGCGCAACTGGACCAGCGGCGGCGGCTGGCTACGCAAGAAGACCTTCCACACCCTGACCACCCTGGTGGAGGGGCAGAAGGACTTCTACACCCACACCCTGAGGGCCGACTACCCCATCGCCATCGAGTTCCTCGCCGGGGACAGCACACCAGAGATCGACATCGACTCGTACGGCACGGTGCGTCTGCTCGGTGAGGTGCAGGCGCCCGACGCGGCGAGCATCACCATCCGCTCCATTGGCTCGGTGCTCGGCGACGACGCCGCGATCCTGCACACCGCCCAAAGCACCCACATCACCTCCTACGGCGCGACGGTCGACCTCACCCTAAGCGGCAGCGACCGGGTCGATGTGGACGCCCACGGCGACATCACCCTGGACGCCGTCTCGGAGGACGGCACCAGCTCGGTGGTCAACGCCGGTGTCATCGCGTCGGACCAAGGGGACGTGACCATCACCGCGCCGAACGGCATCACCGCGGACAACGCGAGCGCCAAGCTCCAGGGTAACCGGGTCGAGCTGCTGGCCCAGCTGGGGGCGGTCGGCAGCGCCTCGCAGGTGCTGCGCGTCGACACCAGTTACAGCGCCAGCGGCGGCCTGGCGATCTACGCCCTGAACGACATCTATGTGACGGAAACCAGCGGCGACCTGGTGCTGGTCGAGCCACTCAGCTACACCGATACCGTCACCCCGATCGCCTCAGTACAGTCGCTCTCCGGGGATGTCTCGCTGGTGGCGAGCAACGGCTCGATCCTCGACGACTGGCAGGAGGCCTTCGTCGGCCTCTCAGCCGACCAGGTCAGCGCCCTGAACGAAGGCCTGGCCCTGAGCGGCGCGCAGGCCGCGGGCGCCATCAGCGCCCAACTGCTGGCCGAGGAGACCCAGGCGAGCGAGGACTACCACGACTACTGGGCGCTGATCCGTGGCGCCGACTATGGCGCCATCAGCGCCAGCGCCGAGACCCAGGTGCTGGTCAACGACACCCTCTACGCCTACGTCGGCACCCCCGGCGAGCTGCTGGTGCTGCCCAACCAGGACTATAGCGACGCAGCGCTTTGGAGCGCCCTGGAGGACGACCCGGCGAGCTTTAGCGTCGACCCGGCGGCCCACCACTATGTCAGCAGCTACCGCGCACCAGTCGCCGAGCTGGCGGTGACCGAGGTCGCTGATAGCGTCATCGGCTTCGCCTCGGCCCACGGGCTCGCGACCGGCGACCAGCTCTTCTTCGACCTGGGCAGCAGCGAGAGCGCCGACGGGCTGAGTGACGGCAGCGCCTACTACGCCATCGTCATCGACGCCACCCACATCCAGTTGGCCGCGACACGCACCAACGCCGCGCTGGTCGAGAGCCCGATCGCGATCGCCTTCACCCTGAGCGGCACCAGCGATGTCGCCCTGCGCCTCTACGACTACAGCTACGCCGCCTACGCCGCGTTCGACAGCTATAGCCTCGACGCCAGCCTGGCGCAGTACCAAATAACCGCCATCACCGCTACCACCGAGGTGCAGGATCTGGCCTCGCAGTCGGTGTTCCGCTACATCGGCGCGGGCGAGCGCCTGATCCTCGGCGCCATCGACTTCCAGGACGGCAACTGGACGGAGATCGCCAGCGACGGTTGGAGTGTCGACGCGAGTGCCGAGCGCTACGCCAACGAGACCACCAAGCTCTCCCGCCTCTACGCCGTGCACCAGAGCGAGGGGGCCAACAACTACGACCAGGACTACCTGTTCGAGTACGACCAGGCGACCATCGACGCACGCACCGCGGCGCGCACCTTCACCCTGGATCGGGCCAGCTTCCCGGTCTCGCCCGCGCTGATCAATTACCTCTACCCGCAGGCCGAACTCTACGGCGCCTCGACCGACCTGCCAGCGGAGATGGCCAACGTCGCCGGCGCCCACGTCACGCTCCAGGCCTTGGGCTCGGGTGCACAGATGGGCTCGGTCTCCGCGGCGACCAACATCGCCGACCCCGCCGACTTCTCCAGCCTCAGCAGCAGCCAGCAGGCGATCCTCTCCAAGGCGACGCCGGACGACATCCGTGGCGTGCACTACGCCCTCTACCGCTTCATCGGCGGCGCCGAGAACAACGTCGACCTCGGCGCCGAGGATCTGAGCAACACCGGGCGCTGGGAGAAGATCGCGGTCGACTACCAGACCGGGGCGACCAATCAGGCCGAGGTGTTGCAGACCGTACTCAGCGGCGAGACGGTGCTGGTGCAGACCAGCCCTGAGAGCTACGGCCTCTACCAGGCGCTGCAGGACATGGGCGAGATCGACCTCAACCGCACCTACTACCTCGACCCGAGCCAGTGGCAGCAGCTCACCAGCAACCAGGGCCGCACCGCCGACTACAGCACCGACGCCAGCGCCCCGGTCGACCTCTTCAGCGACGCCCTGGTGCTCGACAAGGGCACCATCGAGAGCCTCACGGTGCAGCTCAAGGACGACATCGACGTCGAGGTGAGCGGCACCCTCAGCGCCATCGCCGACGACAACCTGGCCATCGGCTCTACCTCCGACCTGGTCATCGAGCGGGTCGCCTCGGGCGGTGACGTCCACCTCATCACCACCGGCGCGATCAGCGACGCAGACCCGACCGGCAGCAGCGCCACCCTCACCGCACTCGGCGACCTCAGCCTGGTCGCGGGCACCAGTGTGAGCGCCGCAGACGCTGTCGGCGCCCTGCGCATCCAGGTGGGCGAGAGCGGCGAGCTGCGCACCAGCGCCAGCGGCGCGGTGCTGCTCCAGCAGGTCACCGGCTCGACCACGGTCAACGGCCACGCCGCCACCATCACCACCCTCAACGTCGGTCGCGTCGCCAGCGCCGGTCAGGTCGCGATCGACAACGCGGGCGGCGACATGTGGGTGCGCGAGGTGGTCTCCGCCACCTCGGTGAGCCTGAGCGCCTCCGGCTCGATCCGCGACGCCTACGAGGATGCCGACAGCCCGGTGATCAACCTCACCACCCAGGGGGTCACCAGCCCGGCGAGCGGCGATGTGACCCTCACCGCGGGCGGCACCATCGGCCACCTCAACAACGCCTTCGACGTGCGCATCGACGCTGGCGTGCTCAAGGCCACCGCGCAGGGCGGCATCTACATCCACAGCGACGACGACATCGCCGTCGACCGCCTGGTCTCGACCGACGGCGACGTGGTGCTCTCGACCAGCAGCGGCAACATCACCGACGCCAACGCCGACGCCCTGAGCAACGCCAGCGGCCTCAACGTGCGCCTCAGCGCCGAGGGCGATATCGGTTCGGTCGCCAACCCCTTCGAGGTGGATACCGACGCAGGGAACTCCGGTCAGCTCGACCTGCTGGTGAGCCACGACGCCTACGTCACCGAGGTCTCGGGGCGGGTCGAGATCGGCGGCGCCGTATCGACCGGTGAGGACGACGGCAGCGGCATCCTCTGGATCTCGGTGGCCGACTCCGCCGCCAGCACGGACGACATCCTGGTGCTCCCCTCGGTCACCCTGAGTGCGCCGGACCTCGTGCGACTGCTCGCCGACCACGTCTACACCGACGGCGCCAGCACCACCCAGACCACCGCCGACGGCAGCCTGATCGACATCGACGCACGCATCGGCGCCGAACTGAACGGCCTGATCCGCGCCAGCGGCGTCGGCTCCGAGCTGAACGCCACCGCCGTCGGCGACCTGGTGGTGCTGGAGGGCGGGCGCATGGTCGCCTGGGAGGCCGACGGCCAGGTCAACCTGAGCGCAGGGGAGCAGCTCATTGTCGCGATCGGCGGCTCGGTGCAGAGCGGTGCCCAGTTCGATACCGACGCCTACGGCGACGCCCTGTTCGACAGCGACGGCCTGCCCTCCCTCTCCATCAGCGGCGCCGGTGCCGATGCCACCCTCACCGCGGGCAGCGAGCTGATCATCCAGGGCAACCTGGCCAGCGCCGACGCGCTGAATCTCAACGCGGGCAACGCGAGCAACGACGTCAGCGCCTACCTCGACCACCTGAGCGCGGACCACTACCTCTACGGCACCAGCAGCTTCGGCCTGCTGATCTCCGGCACCCTCTACACCCTGGGCGACGACAGCCTGCTGGAGCTGGCCGCCGACGACGCGGTGATCCTCACCGGTATCGTCAAGGAGACCGGCGCCGGCTCCGACCTGCTGATCCGCTCCGCGGCGTACGTCTACTACGAACTCTCGCCGCCGACCCAGGTGCAGGACTCGATCCAGGTGTGGGGCGGTTTTGATGCGACGCTCACCAGCACCGGCGGCGCCGACGCCCACGGGTCGAGCGTCTACGTCGACAGCCTCGCCGTGTTCAACACCATCGAGGACGGCAGCCGCGTCGAGATCCACGGCGCCCAGGATGTCGACCTCTACGGCAACGTCATCGCCGGTGGTGTCATCGGCAGCGACGGCACCACCTTCGGCCACGACTCCACGGTGAGCGTGAGCGCGGGCGAGCAGCTCTACATCGCCAGCGGCGTCTCGGCGGCCAAGTCGGTCAGCCTCAGCGGCGGGGTCGCCGGAGAGGACGACGACGGCCTCTCCCTGGTGCTCACCACCAGCGGCGGGGTCTACGCGGCGGGCCAGACCAGCGACAACTCGGGCGGCCACATCGAGATCACCTCGCCCGGCGATATCGAGCTGATGAGCTACGTCGTCGCGGGCGGCGACGTCACGCTAGAATTCGACGCCGCGAACAACTACCTCGGGCGCAGCTTCAGCTGGTCCGACGAGTACGCCGACATCCTCATCGACGTCGACGGCCAGGCCTACATCGGCGGCCACACCGTCAACACCAGCGGCGAGGCGATCGAGACCTCCGGCTACCTCTACGCCAGCGATCGCATCCAGGTCGACGGCGGCGACCACGCCGACGGCATCAGCGTGCTGGTACACGCCGCCTCCGAGCTGGTCACGGTCAACCCGGATTCGACCATCGCGATCAACGCCGCGCAGGATGTGGTGCTCTACGGCGCAGCCATCGCCGGTGGCGAGGTGATCCAGCAGTTCGACGCCAGCGGCACCTACCAGGGCCGCAGCCTGACCCAGACCAGCGCCGAGGGCGGGGCCGACGGCAGCTCCACGATCACCCTCAACGCCGACGAGCAGATCCTCGTCGGCGGCTACCTCTGGGCCTGGAGCGGCCTCGACCTCAACGGCGGCAGCGACCCGCTCGATGGCGGCGACTACGAGGGCAGCGGCCTGGTGCTGCTCGGCTCCGCCGACCTACAGACCTGGGCCGCCGACAGCACCATCAACCTCAACGCACCGGGTACGCTGCAGATCCTGGCCAGCGGCTACGAGCAGGCGATCTGGGCCGCTGGCTGGCCCGAGAGCGCCAACGGCGTGATGAGCGCCGCGCCGACCCTGAGGCTGCAGGTCGACAAGGGCAACTATGTGATCCAGGCGGACGTCAGCGTGCCGGTGGATGCCAGCAACACAGGCATCGCCGACCTGCGCGACGACCTGCAGACAGCGCTCGAAACGGCGAGCTGGCTGGTGGTCAGTAACGACGGCAGCGACGACGCCCCGGCCATCGGCAGCGCCTTTAGCGACTTCGCCGCCGACCCGGCCATCGACGCGGCGCCGACCATCGAGATGCAGCTGCGCGACGGCAAGCTGCTGTTCACCAGCGCCTACGCCATGACCCTGGTGCAATCGGGCTCGGTGAACGCCGCACAACTGGGTCTGACCCAGTTGAGCAGTGGTGACCTGAGTTCGACCTCGCCCTACAGCATCAGCGCCTCCGGTAGCGGCGCGGAGGTCAACATCGGCGCCCCGGCAGGCCCCAATGGCAAGCTCTATATCGCCGGTAAGGTGCTGGCGGAGAGCGCGATCCAGCTCTACAGCGGGTCGAGCAGCGACGGCACCGACGTCGACCTCGACTGGAGCGGCAGGCTGGAGACCCAGAACGGCGCCATCTCCTTCGACCTCGGCGAGTTCGGCGACGTCAAGGGCAGCATCATCGCCGGTGGCAGCGGCTCCGATGTGCTCCTCAGCGCCGGCAGCGCGCTGGTGATTCGTGGTGAGGTGCAAGCCGACCGCCATATCGAACTCTCCACCAGCGGCGCGGGCATCGAGCACCGCGACCTCTCCAACCGCATGCAGAGCAGCAGCGGCGAGAGCGCCGACGAGTTCCTCATTAGCAACCGCGTCGGCGGCGGGCTGGTCGACGGCGACACCATCAGCGTGCTGATCGACGCCAGTGCCAGCCTCAACGTCACCGGCACGGGCAGCGCGGAGAGCCGCCACATCCAGGTCAACGCCGCCGATACCCTGGTGGTCAGCGGCCTCATCGGCATGGACCCAGGCGACCTGGCGCTGGTCGACCTCGCCTCCTCCGGCGGCGACCTCTACCTGGCCAAGAGCAGCGACGGCAGCCACACCGGACGCATCGTCACCGATGCCCTGGTACAGCTCGCCGCTGTCGACGTGCACCTCGACGGCGTTATAGAGAGCACGGCGGCGACCGCCTCCAGCAGCGACTGGGAGGTCGACGTCAGCGCCAGCGGTGCGGCCACCAGCACGGCCAGCGTCACCGGCAGCCTCGCCGCCACGGGGTCGGTGCGCATCGCCGCCGCCGGGCACATCGAGGTGGTCGATGCCGAGGTCACCCTCACCGGCAGCGACCAGCGCCTGCGGCTCGACTCCGAGGGCACCCTCACCCTGGGCGGCGTCGGCCTGGTCGGCGGCAAGTCGACCGACCTCGGCGCCAGCCTCAACGTCACCGGGCAGATCGCCATCGACTCGCTGGGCAAGACCCTGGTGCGCAGCGCCGCCACCCTGGCCACCTCCGGGGACGACTCGTCGATCGACTTCAGCGTCGGCGGCCTCGAACTCAACGGCGCGGTGTACGCCGGTGCCACTACCAGCAACGGCGCCAACGTCAGCTGGTGGGGCGAGTCCGCCGACGTCAACATCCTCTCGACCGGCCTGGTGCAGATCGGCTCGGCCTCCGGCGGCTTCGCGGCCAGCGGGCAGAGCGAGGCGGCGGCAGGGCGCATCGAGGCGAGCGGCCAGGTGCGCATCCAGACCAGCGCCAGCAGTGGCCTGGACCTGCTCATCGGTCACGGCAGCTCGATCACCACCGACGCCACCGCCACGGGCTTAAGCGGCGGTAGCCCCAGCCTGATCGACATCGACACCCTGGGCGCCATCCAGATCAACGACAGCACCATATCCAGCGACGACAGCGGCTCCAGCGTGGCCATCGATGCCGGTGGCCTGGTGACGGTCAACGGCGTGGTGCAGGGCGATGCCAGCGTGCACATCTACGGCGGCAGCGATGCCAGCGGCACCGGCCTGGTGGTGAGCGCCACCACGGTCGAGAGCGACGCCTACGGCAACCCCTACCTCGACGGCGAGGATAGCGACAACCTGGTCGACACCTACGCCGACGGCGTGACGCTCAAGGTGGGTGATGTCGACGGCTTCCAGATCGACCCGCTCAGCGGCGAGTACCTCGACGACAGCGGCGCGGTGCTGGCCGACCAGTCCAGCCCGATCTACGGCGGCGTGCCGATCCGCCTCTCCGGCGGCAGCATCGAGACCGGCGTCGGCGGCGCCATCGACCTGGGGGCGGCGGGCGACGTGCTGCTGCTCGGCCAGATCGGCAAGCTGGAGGCGACCGAGAGCGGCGCCACCACCAAGGTCGCCAGCGTGCAGATCGATTCGAGCGCGGGCACCGTCTACGTCTACGACCTGGTCAACGCGCTCCATCGGGTCGCCATCCAGGGCTACGACGTGCAGATCCTCGGCGAGGCGCTGGTCAAGGCGCGCAGCTCGGGCTCCGAGGTGTTCCTCCAGGCCACGGATATCCTCTATGTCGACCGCAGCGACACCACGCTCAATCGCGCCAAGGTGAGCAGCGCCGCGCTGACCCACCTCTACGGCGGCAGCGTGCTCATCGACGGCGTGCTCGAAGCGAGCGAAGGGGACGGCGCCCGCGTGTTGGTCAACGCGGTGGACGATGTGCAGATCCTCGGCCAGATCGACTCGACCGGCGACATCGAGGTCAACGCCGGTGTGGCGGCGGGCCTCACAGAGACAGCGTCGCGCGACACCCTCTTCACCACCGCCGAGCTGGTGACCGGCAGCCTCTCGGTCAGTGGCCAGGCGGCGCTCAACGCCAGTGGCGATGTGACCCTGCGTGCAGCCGACGACTTCGACCTCGACGCCAGCGCCAGCCTCGGCGACGACCGCTCCCTGCCCAGCCCCAAGATCGTGCAGAGCACGGAGACGGTGCGCGTGCTCGATGGCCAGATCCAGGTCGCCGACGGCACGGTGCAGGTCTCGCGCACCGAGTACGTGCCGACCCAGGTGCTCCAGCAGGTGGGCACCGAGGAGGTGGTGGCCGGTCAGGAGTACCCCAGCCTCGGCCTCACGCTGGTGCAGACCGGCTACTGGAACGGCACCACCGAGCGCGAGTGGTTCATCGAGGGGGTGGACTACCTCAACTCGAACAACGCCATCTGGGACAACGCCGGGGTGACGCGCCCGACCACCGAGCAGTTCACCGACATCGCGGACAACCGCTTCGGTGGCCTCTCCGACGCGCAGAAGAACGCGGTGATCACCTACCTCGGCTACAAGCCGATCTTCGACGTGGCGATCACCAGCGCGACGATCTGGCAGAACATCGGCGGCGAACTCGCCTCCAGCACCTGGAGCGAGGGGCAGGCGTGGATCGGCGACGCCGCCGACACCGTCGTCTACATCGACCAGCCGGGCTGGTCGGACAAGTACCTGCGGGTACCCTCCGCTGCGGCCGCCACCATCGTCAATCAGCTCGACAAGATCACCAACACCGGCACCCTCTCCGACCTGAGCGAGAAGGTCGGCACCTATAAGGACTCGGCCACGGTCAACTATGTCCAGGATCGCACCAACAAGCAGGACACGCTCACCAGTTGGAGCGAGTACGACGAGGTCTCCGGCTACACCGAGTCTACCGGCAGCTACTACACGCAGATCGACAACAGCCTGGAGAACGCCGGGGTCAAACGCTGGAGTGTCGATTACTACAGCGATACCGGTACGCGCACCTACACACTGACCGACAGCGCGAGTGGCTCCATCTACCTCGCCCCGGAGTGGTCCGAGAACGGCAAGACGTCGAACCAGGGCAGTGACGACGTCGGCAAGGCGGTCTACGCACCGAGCGGGTACGTCTCAGCCACCGACACCCTGACCAGCGAGTGGAACTACTCCAGCTACTCGACCCAGGTGGGCAGCAACCCCTACGGGGCCTACCAGAACATGAAGTATGTCTACTTCGGCAGCTCCCTCACCTGGGCCGAGGCAGTCAAGGTGGCCGTCGACCACGCGTGGGGTAGCAGCGTGCAGCTCGCGCAGATCCACAACGCGACGCAAAATGCCGCCGTGGCGGCGGCGGTCGGGAGCAACAACGCCTGGCTGGCCGGGATCAAGTTGTCGAGCCATAACGGTTGGTACTGGATGGACGACTACATCACCTTCACCTTCAACGGTGGCGGCAGTTGGTCCATGACCTACTACCCGAGCAAGACCGAGCAGTTTGCCTATCTCAATGGCACCTCGTACAACAGCGCATACACCAAGTGGGCCTCCGGCGAGCCCAACGACTACAACGGTGAAGAGGACTTCCTGCAGTTCTACGGTGGCGGGGACAACTGGAACGACAACAAAAACGACGCCTCGATGGGGTATGTGTCGCAGTTCAACGGCTACTTCTACTCGACGACCATCTACGACACCTTCAAGAACTACCTCTACCTCTGGAAGGGCTACGACCAATCGGTCTACGACACCCGCGACCGCTACACCTACACCTGGTTCGGTAACGCCAGCGATATCGTCGAGTCGCGGCCCAAGTTCGAGCTGGTGGATACAGTCGAGCCGGTCATCGTCAAGGAGGATGTGACGGTCTGGCGCACCGAGTACATCTACAAGGATGTGGAGGTCATCACCTTCGAGCGCGTCTACGAAGACACATCGAGCGAGCTGATGGCCGCCGGTACCTTCGACGCCGACTCGATCACCGCACTGGGTACGGTGAGCATCCTCACCGGTGGCGACATCACCATCGACGGCAAGGTCAATGCAGCGCTCCAGAGCGGCGGCGCCATCGCCCTCGACGCCGGGGGCAGCGTGACGGTGGAGGGCAGCGTGCCGGATTCCGGCAGCGGCCTGGAGACCCTCGCGGCCATCGCCGAGCTGAACGCCGCCGACGCCATCAGCATCACCGCTGTCGGTGACCTGACCATCGGCGCGGCGGCCAGCCTCAGCACCCTCGGCGGTGAGATCGACCTGACCAGCGCGGCGAGCGCCGACCTCTCGGGCGAGCTGACCGGCTCCGACAGGGTCTCGGTGCAGGCCGCCGACGATATCGCGCTACAGAACATCATCACCGCCGACACCTCCATCGACGCCAGCGCCGGTAGCGACGGCAGCGGTAGCATCATCGGCAGCGTACTCACCGACCTCATCGTCAAGGGCAATACAGAGGCAGTGACCACGGCGGATACGGATGGCGATGCGATCAGCCTCAGCGCTGGTACCGGCAGTGGCGACGTCAGTCTGCTCAATGCGGCACTGACCACCCGCGGCTCGGCCAGCGAGCTGACCGGCCAGATCACGCTCAGCGCCACCGCCGGTCTCATCGAGCACTCGGGCGGCGCCCTGGCCACCGGCAGCCTGACCCTACGCGCGCGCGACGGCATCCGCGCCGCCACCCGCGCGGCGAACATCGACGGCGTGACCAGCGGCAGTGGTGACATCAGCCTGTTCAGCAAGCCGGAGACCGATGGCAGCGCCCTCGATGTGACCCTGACCCAGCTCATCGCCAAGGATGGGGCCATCGACTTCGAGGCCTCGGGCGCCATCACCGCGACCTGGGTCGAGACCCAGGGCGGCACAGACACGCACGACATCCAGCTGACCACCGAGCTGGTCGACGGTGCGGCACAAGGGCTCACCCTCGGCACCCTGCTGGCCGCAGGCGCGGGCGACATCACCCTCGACATCGAGGGCTCCATCACCCAGACGGGCAACACCGCGATCACCGCCGACCGGCTCAGCATTCAGGCCTTCGGCAACGGCGGCATGAGCCTCAAGACCCAGGTCACGGCGCTGACGCTGACCACCGGCTCGCTCGACCCGAACGCCCCCTTGGCGGGGTCGGTGACCATCACCGAGGACGATGCCATCGAGCTGAGCGCGATCCAGGTCGAGAAGGGCGGCTTCACCCTGCTCGCCGGGGGCGCCATCGACGCGACCAGCGTCAAGCTGCTGCACGACGACGACGCCTACGACATCCAGCTGACGGCGAGCAGCGGTGACATCACGGTCGGCCTGCTCTCGGCCTCGACCAACACCAGCAAGCCGCTGCTCGGCGACGTCAGCCTCACCGCCACCAGCGGTGCCATCGTGGAGCGCGCGACGGCGGATGCCACGCCGGACATCGTCGGCGACACGCTGAGTCTGAGCGCCGCCACCGGCATCAGCGGCGTGGAGCTGGCGGCCAACCGGCTGTATGCCCAGGTGACGGGGAGCGGCGCCATTCAACTCGCGGACCTCGATCACACCGACGAGCAGGAGCCGGGGCTGGTGGTCATGCGCGCCACTACCGCCAACGGCGACATCGACATCCGCACCGAGGGCGCCATGACCGTCGGCCAGTTGGCCGAGAACGGCATCGACATCGACGCGGGCAACGTCAGCGCAGGGGGCGGCTCGGCGCTGGTGCGCCTCACCGCGCAGACCGGCGACCTCCAGGTCTACACCGCGAGCACCCTCGCGGTGAGCGGCGGTATCGCCCTGGTCGCGGGCGGCACGGTCCAGTCGGGGGCCCTACCAGAGGTCACCGACCTGATCGAGATCCGCGCCGGTACCAGCTTCCAGATCGACGGCCTGGAGCAGCTCGACCTCAGCGCCGACACCCTCATCATCGAGACGGGCAACAGCCTGAACATCGACGGCACCCTGACCGCCTCCACCCTGGTCGACCTCACCAGTACCGCGGGCAACGTCAGTATCAGCGGCGACATCCTCGCCCCCACTGGCAGCACCCTGGCGCAGTTGAACGTCACCGCCAGCGGTTCGGGGACGGGCAGCGAGTACCAGATCGACGCACAGTCCGGCTACGTGCGGCTGCTGCGCAGTGGCTACGGCAACCTCTACCTGGGCGACTTCAGCGACAGCGCCAACAAGCTCTACTACAGCTGGCAGCAGACCAACGGCCTGTATATGTTCCTCGGTGACGAGGGCTCCGGTCAGGTCAACTTCTACGGCACCGACGAGGACCCGGAACTCGGCACCCTCTACCGCTACAGCAACTACACCGGCGCCCTGAGCACGGCGGAGCGCGCCGCCATCGCCGGCCTGGCACCACGCTACAGCCAGGTGACCTCCTCAAGTGTGATCGCCAATCTGGTGGTCCAGACCGAGACCATCGAGCTGGGTAACATCACCCTGCGCGGCACGACCGGCACCCTCGCCGCGAGCGCGATCGACCTCACCTCCAGCCACCGCAGCATCCGCGACGTCGATGGCCGTGGCCTCACCGCGACCTACCTGAGCGCCAGCGCCGAGAGTGGCATCGACCTGGTCGGGGCGACCACCGACCTGACCCTGGATGTGCTCGGCTCGGGTGATATCCAGTACCAGGCGACGCAGGACAGCGCCACCATCCTGACCCACGTGGCCACCGCCGATGGCGCCATCACCATCGACTCGCTGCGCGAGCTACGCGCCTACGAGGTGCTCTCGCTCAACGGCGTGGCGGGCAACGACATCCGCCTCAACGTCACCGGCAGCGGCAACGTGCGCGTCGACAAGGTCGCGGTGGTGCAGCCCGAGACGGGGGTCTACGCGGGCGAGGTGTTCCTCACCACCGCGAGCGGCGATATCTCCGAGCGCACCGCGGCGATCGACGCCGACGTCGACGTCGGCACCGCGCGCTACGTCGCCGGTTACCACTTCATCGCCAACGGCGGCACCCTCTATCTCTACACCGGGGCCGACAAGGACATCGAGCTGGCCGCGGGGGAGAACACCTCGAACCTGATCATCCGCGACAGCGATACCGGCGCCGCGACCGGCGGCTACGGCAACTACACGGTCAACCAGGACGTGGTCGGCTACATCGACATCCAGGTGAGTGGCAATGTCACCCTGACCAGGGCCACCGCAGGCTACAGCGACGACGGTACGGATATCCGCATCGTCGCCGGTGGCGATATCTACGTCGACCGCATCGAGGCCAACTGGACCGGCAACATCGTGCTGGATGCCGGTGGTTCGATCATCGAGACCGGCAACGACACGGCGGTCGACATCGTCGGCACCACGCTGGAGATCAGCGCCGGTGGTACGGTCGGTGGCCTGGCCGAGGCCGACGAGCTGGAGACCGCCATCGACAGCCTGACGGTGGGCGCGCTCACCCAGGCGCTCTACCTCGACGAGCAGGACGACCTGAGCCTGAGCAGCGACCCCGACCTCGCCGACACCCTGAGCCTGAAGGTCGGCGGCGACCTGAGCCTACCGGCCACCTTGGGCGCCGAGGCGGCGATCCTGCTCGATGTCGCCGGTGCCCTCACCCTCGCTGCGGGGAACAAGATCACCACCAGCGAACTGACCCTGATAACCGCCACCGACCTCAGCCTCAACACCGCCATCGACGGCCTCACCGCCAACCTCTCCGGCGGCGCCGACCTGACCCTGGTGGAGGAGGACGGGATCACCCTGCACAGCATCACGGGTGCCGGTACGCTCGCGATCACGGCGGGCAACACGACGGACGGCGACCTGCTGGTCGACAGCATCGCGGCGGCGAACGCCATCACCCTGAACAGTGCCCGTGGCGCCATCAACGACGCCCAGGACGACCTCACGGTCGACATCAGCTCCGGCGTGGGTCAGGTGTACCTGAGCGCACGTGACGAGATTGGCGGCCAAGCCCCGGCTGGCATGCTCGTCGATAGCCACGGCGGGTTGGAGATCGCCGCAGGCAGCGAGGTCGACGCCTCGGTGAGCGGCACGGGTTCCATCCTCCTGCACTCAGACGGAGAGCTGCTGCTCAGCGCCCTCACCACCAACAACGGTGCGATCAAGGTCGACGCCGCCAGCATCGACGCGCAGAGCGTCAGCGCAGGTGGTGGCAGCAACGCCAGCGTGGAGCTGACCGCCACTGGCGGCGACCTGCTGGCCAGCGCCATTGAGGCCGCCGATCGGGTCGTGTTGCGCACCACCGCTGGCGACATCGAGGTGGGCCATATCGCCGCCCTGCTGCGGGATATCAGCCTGACCTCGGCGGGCGCGATCCTCGATGCGTCGGACGACGCCAGCGAGGACCTCAGCGCCGCGACCAGCATCAGCCTGAGTGCCGCAGGTCAGATCGGTGCCAGCGGCAGAGACTCGGCCCTGGAGCTGGCCGACGGCAGCACCGTGGGCGGTAGCTCTAGCGCCAGTGGCACCATCCATCTCGTCGGCCTCGGCGACCTCACCCTGAGTGGTCTGACAAACGCCGACGGGGCGATTGAGGTCCAGGCCAGCGGCCAGCTGACCGCCGCCCAGGTGGCGACCACGGGCGCGAAGGAGAGTGACGACATCAGCCTGAGTGGCGCCAGCATCGAGCTGGGCAGCGTCGCGGCGGCGGGCCTCGGCGACCTGCTGCTCACATCGAGCGCCGGTGACATCGGCGACGCGGACGGCGACAGCCTGCTGAGCGCGGAGAACCTGAGCTTCAGCGCCGCCGGTGGCTTCGGTGCCGACAACCCGATCACCACCGCAGTGAAGGTGATCGTCAGCGGCGTCACCACGGCGGCAGGGTCTATCCAGATCAACGACACCAGCAGCCTGGCGGTGACCGCCTTGACGGCCTACGACGGCGCCATCGGCGTCACCAGTGTGGGGGACCTGAGCATCGTCGAGGTGCGCTCCGCGACCAATCGCAACAGCAACGACATCGGCCTGACCAGCAGCGGCGGCGCCTTGAGCATCAACGGCAGCGTCGACGCCGGGCTGAGCGGCGATATCGTGCTGAGCGCCCTCGGCGCGGTGAGCGGTGAGCGCCTGCTCGGCGACCAGCTCTCGGTGAGTGCGACCAACGGCGCCATCGACCTGGTGACCCAGGTCGCCGCGCTCGACGCCGTCGCCGGTGGTGCGATCACCATCGACGAGGGCAACGCCATCACCCTCACCGACCTGCAGAGCGGCAACGGGGCCATCACGGTGAGCGCCGCTGGGGCCATCTTCGCCAGCAGCGTGCGTACCCTGAGCGATGCCGATGAGAACGACATCCAGCTCACCGCGGGGGGCAACCTCACCATCGGCAGCGTGCTGGACGCCGGTAGCCTGGGCGACATCACCCTGAGCGCCGACGGCGACATCAGCGGTGGCACCCTGAGCGCAGACCAGCTCACCGCGACCGACGTCAGCGGTGCGCTGAGCCTGACCACACAGATCGCCAGGGCCACGCTGCGGGTGGGCGACGGCATCACGCTGAACGAGGCGGACGCCATCGAGCTGACCCAGGTGCAGAGCGGTAACGGTGGCATCTCGGTGACTGCCGGGGGTGCCATCGACGCGCTCTGGGTGGCCTCCCTCACCGACCTCGACAGCAACGATATCGTGCTCAGCGCCGGTGGCGCGATCGACCTCGGCCTGCTGGATGCGGGCGCATTCGGTGATATCCAGCTGGTTGCGGGTGGCGCCATCGCCAGCCGTGCCAGCGGCAGCCCGCTGCAAGGCGACCAACTGCTGGTGGATGCGGGCGGCGACATCGAGCTGGCGAGCTGGGTCGCCGTTGTCGACGCCGTGGCGGGCGGGCGCATCGAGCTGAACGAGGTCGACGCCCTCAGCGCGACACGCCTCCAGAGCGGCAACGGCGGCATCCTGCTGAGCGCGGGCGGCGCGCTCGAAGTGGTGCAGGCCCTCTCGCTCTACGACGCGGACGCCAACGACATCCGCCTCCAGAGCGGCGACGACCTGACCATCAGCACCAGCGCAGACGCTGGCGAGCTGGGCGATATCGAGCTGCTGGCCGCAGGCGACATCAGCGGCCAGGGCATCCGCGCCGACCAGTTGTGGGTCGAGGGTGACGGACAGGTGAGTCTGTCGACCCGTGTGGCGAGCCTCACGGCAAGCGCGGGCCAGCTGATCGGCATCGACGAGTACGACGGCATCCAGCTCACCGAGCTGAGCAACCTGAGCGGCGCGATCCGCGTCTCTGCCGGGCAGGGCGCCGAGGGCGACGTCGAAGTCGGCCTGGTGGACGCCGCCGGACAGGTGAGCATCGAGAGCCCGCAGGGGGCCATCCGCGACGCCCAGGACGACCGGGTGGTCGACATTCTATCGGGGCTCAACAGCATCGAGCTGAGTGCGCGGGACGGCATCGGCGGCAACCCGGCGACGCTGATCGACCCGGCGGGGCGCCTGGAACTCAAGGCCGGTAGCCAGGTGAGCGCCGAGGTGACCGGTACCGGCGACATCCTGCTGGATGCCGCGGGTGCGGTCGGCGCGACCCTGAGCACCAGCGACGGCGCCATCGACCTGAGCGCGAGCGGCACCATCACCGCCACCCAGGTCAGCGCCAACGGCGGCAGCGGCGACTCGGTCACCCTCGCCACCAGCGCAGGCGGTATCTCCGCGCTCAAGGTCCAGGCGGCGGACGCGGTGCAGCTCCTCGCCGACGCGGGCGACATCGGCGTGGGCATGGTGAGCGCCACGACCGGCAGCCTGACCATCGCCGCCACGGCGGGGGCGATCAGCGAGTCGCCCAGCGACACGGCGGTCGACCTCCAGGCCGCGGGCCTCATCGACCTCAGCGCCAGCGGTGCGATTGCCGGCACGCTCGACGGGCTGGAGCTGGCCGCAGGCAGCCTGGTGCGGGCGGTGAGTTCGGGCGGTGGGCGCATCCAGCTCACCACCCTCGGCGACCTGACCCTCGCGGGCCTCAGCACCAGCGGCGGCAACGCCCGCATCCAGGTCGACGTCAGTGGCGGCGACCTGACCATCAGCGGCGCCCTCAGCGCCGCCGGGAGCGGCGCGGTGCGCCTTGGCGTGGTGGGCGGCGACCTCATGCAACAGGCCGCCATCCACAGCGACACGGGCCTCATCACCCTGAGCGCGAACGCCATCGTCCAGGGTGGCGAGATCGCCACCTACGGTAGCGGCACGGTCACCCTGAGCGCCAGCGCCGGGGGCATCAGCATGGCGGATGCGACGCAGACCGTCACCGAGTCGGGCAAACAGCTACTCACGGCGACCGGCGACATCGCCATCGCCCAGCTCGTCAGCGGCAGCGGCGCCCTGACGCTGACCAGCAGCGGCGGGGCGATCCTCGACGCGAGCAGCAGCGAGACGGCCAACCTCACCAGCACCGGGCTCGTCAGCCTGAGCGCGGCGCACGGCATCGGCGCGAGCGGCGCGGCGGATATCGACAGCGCCATCAGCAGAGTGACCGCCACCACCAGCAGCGGCGGCATCCACCTGCAGGAGCAGGCGGGGCTGACCGTCGCCAGCAGCGGCCTCAGCGTCGCTGCGGGGGGCGGCGACATCGCCATCGAGGTCACCACTGGTGACCTCACGCTGGAGGGTGCGCTGCGTCTATTGAGTGGCGGCGCGCTGACCTTGAGCGCCGCTGCGGGCACGCTCAGCCAGGAGGCCGACATCGACACCGCCGGGGGCGCCGTCGAGCTGAGCGCCGCGAGCATCGCCCAGGGCGCCGACATCCTGGTCGACGGCAGCGGCACCATCAGCCTGAGCGCAGACGCCGGTACGCTGAACATGGCCGTCGCCAGCACCAGCCGCAGTGACGGCAGCGTGGTGCTGAGCGCGAGCGGTGGGGCCCTGATCCAGGGGCTGAGCGCTGGCGCGGGGATCCAGGTCACCAGCGGTGGCGAGCTGGCGGTGGCGGGCAGCCTCTACAGCGCGAGCGGAGAGATCGGGCTGAGCAGTGCGGGCGACCAGACGCTCGACGGCACCCTCACCAGTGACCTCGGCAACCTGCTACTGCACAGTGGCGCCGACCTGACGCTCACCGGCCACCTGGTGAGCAGCGCTGGCACCACACGCATCGACGTGGAGGACGACCTGCTGCTGAGCGCAGCGAGTTCGGTGCACGCTGTCGACCTGGAGATCCTGGTGGACCAGGTCAACGTCGATCGCAGGGCCGGCAGCCTGCTGCAGATCGACGGCGAGATCGACAGCCAGAGCCTCACCATCCTAGGTGGCAGCGACGGCGACAGGGTGTGGATCAACACCCTCATCGCCAGCGCCACGACCGCCACGATCAGCACCGGCTCAGGCTCGGACCAGGTATCGATCAAGGCCATCGACGGTGCGACCACCCTGGACCTGGGCATTGGCAATGATCGCCTCTACCTCGCCTCGGATGCGCCGACCAACCTCGGCACCCTGGACGGTATCGCCGCGACCCTCACCGTGAACGCTGGAACTGGACAAGATCAACTCTGGGTCAGCGACAAGGGCGCCACACAGGCGCGCTCAGGCGTGCTGGGCGCGACCTATCTGACTGGTCTGGGCATGAGCGGGCAACTCGACTATAGCGGCTTCGAGCAGCTCGTCCTGACGCTTGGCGACCATGCCAACCAGTTGGAGGTGACCGGTACGCATGCGGGCACCACGCTCATCATGGGTGGCGCCGGAGACGACGCGATCACCCTGCATGAGGTCGACCACGAGCCGCTGCTGACCCTGACGGGTGGCACCAATGTCGTCTACCAGAGCGGCGTGCTGGATGAGGATGGCCAACTGACCCTCCCGCTGCTCGGTAGCGGGGCGTATGCGGGTCTGCTCGCCTCGGCGAGCGTCACCGGACTGAGCCACGGCCACTTGAGCGAGATGAACGTCGACCGCGAGGTGACCTACAGCGCGGACGCGGACTACTACGGCACCGACCAATTCCGCCTGACGTTCGCGGACGGCAACGGCACCACGGCCTGGCAGGTCGACCTCACGGTCGAGGCGGTCAACGACGCCCCGCTGGCCGAGCCCCAGAGCGGCGAGCTGATCGTACAGGACGTGGCGCACACCTTCGTTCTCGGCGGTTCCGACCTGGAGAGCGCGCTGGCGGATCTCACCTTCACCATCACCGCCGCGCCGAGCCACGGCACCCTGACCCAGGTGGCGGGCTACAACAACCGCTTCAGCTACGACCCGCTCGACGGCTATCTGGGCACCGATAGCTTCCGCTTCAGCGTCACCGATCAGACCGGCTTCGGTGGCCCGGCACTCACCAGTGCCGAGGTCGAGGTCGACTTCGTGGTGCACAAGCTCAACCATGCGCCGCTCATCCAGGACCCCGGCACGCTCCAGCTCGACGAGGGCAGCGAACTCGTGCTCGCCCTCCAGGCGAGCGACCCGGACGCCGCCGACAACCTGAGCTACAGCCTGGTCGAGGCGCCGAGCGGGGCGCAGATCGATGCGCAGACGGGCGTGATCCGCTGGAACGCCGGTGACGGCCCGGCGACCCCGACCTTCAAGGTGCGCGTGAGTGACGACGACCCGCTCGACCCGCTGAGCAGTGAGCTACTGCTCGATGTGCAGGTGGTCAACGTGGCACCGAGCATCACCCTCTCCGGGCGCGGCGCGGTCAACGAGGGGTCGAGCTACACCCTGACCCTGGGCCGGGTGAACGACCCCGGCATCGACACCATCAGCGCGATCCGGGTCGACTGGGGCGACGGCGCCAGCGGTAGCTACAGCGCCCTGAGGGATGTGAGCCACGTCTACAGCGACGGCGACGCGACGCGCGTCATCAGCGTCGACCTGGTCGACGAGGATGGCGTCCATCTGAACGCCGCCAGCCATACGGTGCAGGTGGTCAACCTCGCCCCGGTCGTGGCCGACGCCGCCTTCGTCATCGACGAAAACAGCGCCAACGGCACCCTGGTGGGGACGCTCGCGGCCAGCGACATCGACGCGGACCTCGCCGCGCTGCGCTACGCCATCACCGACGGCAACGCGCTTGGGATCTTCACCATCGATGCCCTGACGGGTGCCATCACTGTCGCCGACAACACCTACCTGGATCGCGAACTCCAGAGCGAGGTGGTGCTCACGGTCAGCGTGAGTGACGAGAGCCTCAGCAGCACCGCCAGTGTGACCATCGCGCTGGAGGACCAGAACGAGTTCGCCCCGCTGCTCGCCGACCTCACCTTCAGCGTGAGTGAGAACACGCGCAACGGCACCACGGTGGGCAGCGCCCTGGTGGCGACGGACGCCGATGCCACCAACGGCGGGCTGAGCTACACCCTAGTCGCGGGCAACGAGCTGGGCATCTTCAGCCTCGACGCCACCACCGGCGCGCTGAAGGTGGCCGACAGCAGCCACCTCGACCGCGAGGCGGTGGCGCAGCTCCAGCTCACCATCGCGGTGAGCGACAACGGCCCCGGCGCGGCGCTGGTCGGCACCGTCGAGGTCACCATCGAGGTGCGCGACCTCAACGAGTTCAACCCGATCCTCGCCCCGGTGACCCTCAGCGTGACCGAGGGCGCCGCGGTGGGCAGCGAGGTCGGCACCCTGGCCGCGACCGATGCCGACGCCACCAACGGGGGTCTGACCTACAGCATCACCAGCGGCAACACGCTGGGCATCTTCGCCATCGACAGCGCCACCGGCGTGATCACGGTGGCGGACAACCGCCTGCTCGACGCCAGCAGCCTCGACTCGGTACAGCTCGGCATCCAGGTCAAGGACGGTGGGCCCGGCCGCCCGCGCAGCGGCACCGGCGTGGTCACCATCGAGGTGCAGAGCAGCTTCGCCCCCACCGCCCTGAGCCTGGCGACCCTCGGCATCACCAGCGTGCCGGACACCACCCAGCTGATCCAGAGCTGGGAGCGGGCCGAGGCGCAGGAGCTGGGCGGCGATGGGATCTACGACCTGGGCAGCGACAGCCCCGGTTACATCCTGCTCGAAATCCTCACGGCCTGGGAGGAGAGCGGCGCGAGTGCATTCACCGACAGTGCACTCACCGACTTCATCCAGGGCCTCGACGCGAGCCAACAGCAGTCGCTCACCCTCAACCTGGCGAGCGAACTGGTGGCCACCCAGGGCAGCCTGCAAAGCCTGGAGGGGATGTACGCGCAGTACCAGGGGTGGTGTGAACTGATCGGCCTGCCCGCGCTCACCAGCGGCACCTTCAGCGGTCTGGCGGGCCTTATCGCCGCATGAGGCGGGGCGGCGCAGAGCGCGACATAGCGAGCCGCCGTGACGCGGCGAGGTAGAGAGCTGCACGGGCAGGCCGAGGGGTCGCCATATCTTCATATGCGTGCCTTACCCTACGGGGCGATGCACCGACCTTGCCGAGGCGGGGGCGGGGTGTCCCCCTCCCCGCCCCCCATCCAACCGATTCGAGAACCACTATGTACAGACCACCCTTTGCGGCCCTCGTAGCGCTCTGCCTCGTGCTCTTCGCCCAACCGGTCGCGGCGGCCACCATGACCACCTCGCGCACCTACAGCAACATAGAGGGGGATCTGCTGAAGTTTCATATCACCTACGACAACAGCGTCGACCCCAGCAGCGAGACGGACCTGACGCTCTGGCAGGTGGACGGCTATGACAACGGTGTCTATGCCTGGAGCGACGTCGTGGTCGCCGCTGGCGTGGTGGACGACGGCAGCCTCGACATCGCCATCTCCATCGACAATACGGTCATTGGTGCGCAGGCGACCTTCGATATCGCCAGCCGCTGGTTTGTCGACACCCTCGATAGCGGCAACGACGCCCACTACGTCTACGAGAGCCCGATCAGCGACCCACTGGTGGTCTATGCCTATGGCGACTATGCCCTGGGCGGCTCCGCGACCTTCACCAGGGTCGCCCCGGAGCCCTCCGCGCTCGCGGGCAGCCTGCTCCTCGGCCTCAGTGTGCCGCTCGTACGCCGTCGGCGGCGGGCGCTCAGCGCCTGAGCGCGCGGGCAATCCAGAGCCCGAGCCGCGCCTGACGCCCCAGGCGACGGCCAACTATCCCTGCGCCGCGCGGGGCGAACCCCGAGCGGCGCCAACCCCCTCGACAACAGGAATCCAAACGGTGTCCAAACAACTACTCATCTACTCCAAGGTCGTGCCCGTCTCCAGCGAGGCGCACCGTGAACTCTCGGTGCGCGTCGGCGAGCGCTTCGACTTCGCCGCCGAGACCAACTCGGTCCCGCTGATGGTGGCGGAGTTCGCCGCCGCCGCCTCCGAGTACGGCATCGTCTTCGCCGGTGAGGGCGAGCGCATGACCCCGGTGGCGATCCTCGGCCTCGGCGAGAGCGAGAACCTCTATGTCGCGCGTGACGGCAGCTGGGACGCCCGCTACATACCCGCCTTCATCCGCCGCTACCCCTTCGTCTTCGCCGCCTCCGAGCAGGGCGAGCGCCTCACCCTGTGCATCGACGACGCCTACGCGGGGGCCAACCACGAAGGGCGCGGCGAGCGCCTGTTCGACAGCGAGGGGCAGCAGACCGGCTACCTCAAGCAGACCCTGGCGTTCATGCAGCAGTACCAGCGCGAAGTGGTCATGACGCGCAACTTCTGCACCCTGCTGCAGGGGCTCGACCTGCTGGTGCCGATGCACGCCCAGGCGGTGGGGCCGGATGGCCGTGCGCTGCGCCTCGGCGGCTTCCAGGCGGTCGACCGCGAGCGCCTCAAGCAGCTGCCCGCCGAGCGTCTGACCACGCTCTTCGGCTCGGACGCGCTGGAGCTGATCTACCTGCACCTGCACTCGATGCAGGCCCTGACGCGCCTCGGCGCACGCCTGCGCGACGTCTCGGTCGCGAGCGAGGAGAGCGAGGAGAGCGCGGCGTGAGCCGCCTGACCGCGCCACACGCTGCGACCAGCGGCACCGAGCGGTGCGAAGGCGCGGGCGCATGAGCGAGGGCCTCCAGCAGAGTCGCGTCACCGCGCCGGACCCCGTCGCTGGCTTGGTCGCACTGCGCAGCTTCGAGGGCGCCCCGGTGGAGTTCTGGCCACGCCTCATCGAGGGGCTGGCGCAGGCCTTCGAGGGGCGCGCCGGGGTGCTCGCGCAGCGCGCGCAGTCGGGCTGGGTGGTCCACGGCCCCTGGCTCGACGGGCGCCGGGGTGGTCTCACCCCGGCCCTGCGTAGCCGCATCGAGGCCTTCGGCGAGCGGCTGCTCGCCGAGGGGTCGGTGGGGGTCGACGACGACGGTGATGGGGTGCTGGTCGGTGGTCGACTCAACGTCCCTGCCGACCAGCCGCCCGCGCTGGTGATGCTGATCCAGGAGCGGCGCAGCGCGGCCACCACGGCCTTCTGCGCCGAGTTCCGCTGGCTCGCCGACATCCCCGAGGCCTATCAGGCGTCGCAGCTACTGGCCGGGCGAAGCGACGCGCGCCGTCGCGATCAGCTGGTGGAGCCCTACGAGATCGCCCTCGCGCTCAACGAGGGCGAGCGCTTCGCGTATGTCTCCATGGCCCTGTGCAACGAGATCGCGGCGCGCTTTCGCTGCGCCCAGGTCAGCCTCGGCTGGCTGCACGACGACACCATACGGCTGCGCGCGAGCAGCCACGTAGAACAGTTCGAGGCCAGCATGGAGCTGGTCCAAGCCCTGGAGGGGGCGATGGAGGAGGCCCTCGACCAGAACCGCGAGGTGCTCGTCCCGCCCCCCGCCGGGGACAAGGCGGTGACCCGCGAGCACCAGCGCCTGGTCACGACCCTGGGGCTGAGCCATCTGCTGACCCTGCCGATGCGCGCCGCCTCGGCCGCCGATGGCGGCGAGCGCGGCCCGCTGGCGGCCATCACCTGTGGGCGCGACAGCGAGCCCTTCACCCAGGAGGAGGTCGACCTGCTGCGCATGACCCTGGACCTGGTGACACCGCGCCTTGGCGACCTCCAGCGCCACGACCGCTGGTTCGGCGCGCGCTGGTGGGACGGCCTGCGGGTCGCGTTCGAGCGGCTCCTCGGTCCGGCCCACAGCGGCGCCAAACTGCTCGCCATCGGCGTGCTCGCCAGCCTGGCGCTGCTCACCTTCGGCACCCTGGAGTACCGCGTCGAGGCCCCGTTCATCCTGCGTCCACAGCGCCTCGCCTACCTCCCCGCGCCGTTCGACGGCTATGTGGAGCAGGTCGATGTCGACCTCGGCGACCGGGTCAGCACCGGGAGCGCCCTGCTGCGCCTCGACACCCACGACCTGCGCCTACAGGAGTCGGGGGCGCTCGCCGACCTCGCGCGCTACAGCCGCGAGGAGGAGAAGGCGCGCGCGGCCAAATCCCTCGCCGACATGCAGATCGCCCAGGCACTGCGGGCGCAGTCCCAGGCGCGCCTCGACGAGGTGCGCGGCTACCTCGGTCAGGCGCAGCTCAAGGCCCCCTTCGACGGCGTGGTGGTGGAGGGCGAACTGAAGAAGATGCTCGGCGCGCCGGTGGGGCGCGGCGACGTGCTGCTCAAGGTGGCGGCGCTCGACGACCTCTATCTGGAGCTGGAGCTGGACGAGCGCGACGCCCACGAGGTGCACGCCGGGCAGACCGGCGAGATCGCCTTCATCTCGCGCCCGGAGCGCACCTTCGCCATGCACATCGAACGCTTCGAGCCCCAGGCCGAGGCGCGCGACGGGCGCAACACCTTCACCCTGCGCGCGGCACCCGGCGAGGCGCCGGAGCCCTGGTGGCGACCGGGCATGAGCGGGGTGGCGAAGGTCGAGGTCGGTCGCCGCTCGTTGGGCTGGATCTTGAGCCACCGCACCCTCGACTATCTGCGCATGCAGCTGTGGTGGTGAGATGAGCGGCAGACGCCTCTTCTCCGACGCCTGGCACCGTGTCGCCGACCTGCGCGTGGCGCTGCGCCCCACCGTGCGCAGCCACCGCCAGCGCTTTCGCGGCGAGGTCTGGTATGTGCTGCGCGACCCGATGCAGAACCGCTTCTACCGCCTGCGCCCCGAGGCGTGGGAGCTGGTCGCGCGCCTCACCCCACGGCAGACGGTGGAGGAGACCTGGCTGGCGGAGCTGGAGCGCAACCCCGGCCAGGCCCCCGGCCAGGAGGATGTGGTCGAGCTGCTCAGCCAGCTCAACCGCGCCAACCTGCTCTACTTCGACCAGGCCGCCGACGCCCCGCGCCTCTACGAGCGGCGCCGTGCCCGCGAGGGGCGCGAGCTGCGCGGGCGGCTGATCAACCTCATCTCCCCGCGCGTGCCGCTCATCGACCCCGACCACCTGCTCGCACGCTGGAGCGCGCGCCTGGGCTGGCTCTTCGGCTGGCCCGGCCTGGTGCTCTGGCTCGGGGTGCTGCTCTCGGCCCTGGTGCCGCTGAGCGAGCGCGGCGGCGCCCTGCTCGACCAGGGGGCCGCCGTGCTCTCCCCCGGCAACCTGCTCTGGCTCTACCTCGCCATCGCCCTGGTCAAGGTGCTGCACGAGCTGGGCCACGGCCTCATCTGTCGGCGCTTCGGCGGCGAGGTGCACACCCTGGGGGTGATGTTCATCATCTTCGTGCCGCTGCCGTATGTCGACGCCACCTCCAGCTGGGCGCTGCGCAGCCGCTACCGCCGCGCCCTGGTCGGCGCCGGGGGGATGCTGGTGGAGCTGTTCCTCGCCGCCATCGCCGCGTGGGTCTGGGCCTACACCGCCCCAGGGCTGGTGCACTCCCTGGCCTACAACGTGATGTTCGTCGCCTCGGTCTCGACCCTGCTGTTCAACGCCAACCCGCTGCTGCGCTTCGACGGCTATTACATCCTCTCCGACCTGCTCGACCTGCCCAACCTCTACCAGCGCTCGCGCCACCAACTGACCTACTGGTTCGAGCGCTACGCCGCCGGTTGCCGACAGCGACCGGCGCCGGTCGAGAGCGCGCGCGAGGCGCTCTGGCTCTCGCTCTACGGGGTGCTCAGCATCGCCTACCGCCTGCTGATCTTCGCCGGGATCACCCTCTTCGTGGCCGAGCACTACCTGCTGCTCGGGCTGTTGATGGCGCTGATGATGGCCTTCACCACCCTGGTCATGCCGCCGGTGAAGCTGGTCCAGTACCTGATCGACGGGCCGCGCCTGGCCGGGCACCGCTGGCGCGCCACGGCGGCGGCCAGCGGCCTGATCCTGCTGGTGCTGCTGCCACTCGGGCTGATCCCGGTGGCCGACCACTTTCGCGCCGACGGGGTGGTGGAGGCGTTGGCGTATCGCGAGCTGGCGAGTGAGGCGGAGGGTTTCGTCGCGCGCAGCCACGTCCCCTCGGGCCAGCGGGTGGAGGCCGGGACGCTGCTCGTGGAGCTGGACAACCCGGCCCTCCTGCGCCAGATCGAACAGGCCCGCGGCGAGCTGCAAGAGGCCGAGCTGCGCGTCAAGCAGGCACGCAGCGACGCCTGGACCGACCTCGACCCACTCCAGTCGCGCCTGACCGAGGCCCAGGCTCGCCTCGCCGAACTGGAGCGGCGCCACGCCGCGCTGCGCATCACCGCACCCATCGGCGGGCTCTGGATCGCCCCGCAGCAGGAGCACCTCTCGGGCGCCTGGGTGCGCCGGGGCGCGGTGCTCGGACGGCTGGTGGACGACTCCGCCTTTCGCATGTCCGCCGTGGTGCGCCAAGAGGCCGCATCAAGGCTCTTCGAGCCGGGCGAGCAGCGTGTCGAGGTGCGCCTGCACGGGCGCGCCGAGCAGACCATCGCGGTACGCGACCTGGCCGTGGTGCCCTATCAACATCAGCAGCTCCCCTCCGCCGCACTGGGCTGGATGGGCGGGGGTGATCAGCCGATCAAGAGCGGCGCCGAGGGCGGCGACGGCACCCTCAGCAGCGAGCCCTTCTTCCTCGTGCGCGCGCGCCTGCTCCCCGCGCCGGGGATGCCACTCTGGCAGGGGCAGTCCGGGGTGATGCGCATCAGCGCGGGCCACGCCCCGCTGCTGCTACAGTGGCAGCGCGACCTGCGCCAACTCCTGCAGCGGCGCTTCCTGCTGTGAGACTCCCCTACGCCGACTACCACCGCCTCGACCTGCCCCGGCCCGAACGCCTGCACACCGGGCTGGATGGGTTCATCCACGCCCTCGGTGGGCGCCTGCAGCGGGGTCGGCGCCGGGCCGCCCCGCTCGCCGCCCGCGCCGCGCGCATCGACGCCCTGGTCGAGGCGTGCGCAGCACTCAGCGAGGCCGAACTCTCGGCGCGCCTGGCAGACCACGCCGCCACCAGCCGTCGCCGCCCCGACGCCGAGGTGACCGACGCGGCCTGGGCCCTGGTGGTCGAGGCGGCGCGCCGCAGTCAGGGGCTGCGCGCCTACGTCGAGCAGATCATGGGCGCGCTAGGCAGCGCAGAGGGGCTGGTGATCGAGATGGAGACCGGCAGCGGCAAGAGCCTGACCGCCGCGCTGGCCGCCGTGCCGCTGGCCTGGAGCGGTCGCCCCACCCACCTGCTCACGGTCAACGACTACCTGGCCGAGCGCGATGCCGCACGCTTTCGCCCCTTTTTCGCCCGCTGTGGCCTCAGCGTGGGGGTGGTCACGGCAGAGCAGGAGGAGTCCGTGCGGCGCGACAACCACCACCAGGACATCACCTACACCACGGCCAAGGAGCTGCTCGCCGACTTCCTGCGCGACCGCCTCCTCGCCGGGCTGGTGCAGAGCGGGGCGCGACGGCAGGTGCGGCGCACCCTGGGCACCCTGAGGGAGGGTCGCGAAGCGGTGCTGCGCGGGATCGACCAGGTGATCATCGACGAGGCGGACTCGATCCTCATCGACGAGGCGGTCTCGCCGCTGCAGATCCAGGCCGAGCGCGCCTCGGAGCTGCTCGGCGAGGTGGTCCCCCAGGCCACCCGCTTATGTGACGCGCTGAGCGAGGGGCGCGACTACACCGCCGACGCGCGCCTACGCCGGATCACCTTCACCAGCGCCGGGCGCCAGCGCGTCGCCGCGTTGACCGACACCCTGCCGCCCTTCTGGCAGGCCCCGGCGCGGCGCGAGGAGCTGCTGCGTCAGGCGCTGTCGGCGCGCGCCTTCTTTCGCCGCGACGAGCACTACGTGATCCACGAGGAGAAGGTGGTCATCGTCGACGAGTCCACCGGGCGCATGATGCCGGGGCGCAGCTGGAGCCACGGCATGCATCAGGCGGTGGAGGCCAAGGAGGGGGTGCCGCTGAGCCCGGCCCGAGAGGTGCGCGCGCGGCTCAGCTATCAGCGCTTTTTCCGCCTCTTTCGCCACGTGGGTGGCATGACCGGTACCGCGCGCGAGGCCGCCGCAGAGCTGTGGCGCGTCTACCGCCTGGCGGTGGTGCCGATCCCCAGCCACTGGCCCTCGCGCCGCGAGGTGTGGCCGGTGCGCGCCTGTGCCGACGCCGAGAGCAAATGGGCCGCCATCGAGGCGGAGGTCCTGCAACTGCACGCGGCGGGCAGGCCGGTGCTGGTCGGCACGCGCAGCGTGGCCGACAGCGAGCGCCTCTTTGCCCGGCTCCAGGGGCGCGGCCTACAGGTGGCCCTGCTCAACGCCCGTCACCACCGCGAGGAGGCGGCGATCATCGCCGACGCGGGGGAGACGGGGCGCATCACCATCGCCACCAATATGGCCGGGCGCGGCACCGACATCCGCCTCGGTCCCGGCGTCGCGCAGCGCGGTGGGCTGCACGTGATCATGAGCGAGCCCTACGAGGCCGGACGCATCGACCGCCAGCTGATCGGGCGCTGCGCCCGCCAGGGCGACCCCGGCAGCTTTCGCTGCTTTCTCGCCGCCGACGACCTGCTGATCCGCCGCTACCTTCCCGGTTTCGCGGGCACCCTGCTCGCCGGTCGGCAGGCACTCGCCGCACGCCTGGCCCAGCGTCGCGCCGAGGCCGCCGCGGCCAAGGCGCGCGTTCAGGTGTTGGCCCACGACCTCAAGCAGGACGACGCCCTGCTCTTCGCCTCGCGGCGCGGCGAGGTCTAGCCGCGCGACCCACAGCATCAGCAAGGGCATCTCACACCCGCCGCTGTCGCCTGAGGAGCGCGACTACCGCGACGCCCCACTCACCGCAGCACCCGTCCACGGTGCGCTTGGGCGCGGTACAGCACCCTCCGACACGCCGTCCGACGGCGTCGAGGTCCGCCAGCGACCCAGCCGCACCTGGGGCATCACTGCCCTGGCACTCCCCACCGACAGCGATGCCGACACCTGGAGTGACGCCCTTCTACCGGGTCTGGGTCGACCGCTGGGTGCGGCCCGGTGCCGCCGCCGCGGTTATTCGCGGCAGTAGTCGAGCGTCGGCACCACACGCACCACTTGGTAGGCGCTGGAGGGTTTGAGGATGAACTCGCTGGCGCCCACCTCGCTCTCCGGGTTGCCCCAGTCGTAGGTATACCCGAGCCCGGTCCAGGGTACCCCGGCGCTGGCGCGGAAGCTCTTGAAGTAGAGCGCCTCGTAGAAATCGCGATAGTCGGCGATGCCGGTCACCGTCGGGTTCTCTTTGCCGAATTGGAGCTGGCAACCGTGGTCGTCCGTCTCGGGGTCGACACAGGGGCGAAACAGCGCCTCGGGGGCGACCGCCAGCTCGACGAAGAGGTCGTAGCCCCAGCTCGGGTCGAGACCCAGATACTGCTTCAGTCGCAGCTCCAGCTCCGCCTGCCCCGCCTCGGGGTGCGCCGCCAGCCACTGGTGGCAAAAGTCATGCACCTGCGGTGCGAGGGTCACCCAGAGACCATACTCGGGGTTGTCCGAGCTGGCCGTGTAGGGCTTGATGAACCGCTCGTAGCCTCCCGTGGCCTTCCAGGTGACCACCTTGATCTGCCCTTCGGCATCTCGCGCCGGACTCTCGGGGGTGACCGCGAGCAGGTCGTCACGCAGCTCCGAGGCGAGTGCCTGAGAGGCATCGAGTACTGCGGCTTGATAGGCGGGGTTCTCCTCGGCCCCGGCCTGGGAAAACAACGCGAGGGTAAGGGCCGTGACGGTCAGATAGCGCATGGACATGAAACATCTCCTTGGTTCAGTGCAGGGTGGGGGTATCGAGACGATTGCGGCTCAGCGCAAGCCTGGCAGGTGCGTGCGAGCGACGCAACCACGGTAACGTTCTAGCGCAGTAAGTGGGCACATGGGCGGCGCCCATCGTCGCGCCGACGCCGCCCGCCACACCGACGCCCCCCCAACAGTCGGGGACAAATTGCGTACCGTAATTTCCCTGTAAAAAGTGGGGCATAATCGGGCGCGCAACCCCAAAGAGACCCTCACATGCAACTGCTTCTACGTCCACTCCTCCTCACCCTCCTCTCCCTCGCGCTCCTGACCCTCACCGCGCAGACCCAGGCCGCACGTATCGGCTTCGGCAACACCTGGGCCGACTACAGCAGCTACACGGAGGCAGGGTTCGTCATCGACACCAATACCGGTAGCGTGCGGGTCAACAACGCCTTTGCGCCCTTTGACTACGCCGCGCACCCGAGCGCAGGGTTTACCAGCACTTCATGGATGACCCTGGAGGCAACGGATCAGGCGCTCTTCAACCTGGTGAGTTTGGAGTTGCTGGAGGCCACCTCTTCGCCCGCGCCCTATAGCCTGATTATCCGTGGGATCTATGCCGACGACTCGACCGTCAGTCAAACCTTGACCCTGGACGGCGTGGCGGGTAGCCAGCTGTTCACCCTGGCGGAGAGCTTCACGACCCTCAAACGGGTAGAGTTCCTCGCCAACCCGAGCAACGCCTACGCGACCGAAAACGTGCAGCTCGACAATATCCAGGTGCGCCGTTCAGCCCCGGAGCCCGGCACCGCGCTCGGGTCGCTCCTGCTCCTGACCGCACTCATAGCGGGTCGGCGCAGACGCCAACGCACTCCGGTATAAGGGCGGGATACAATGCCCCTCACTACCCCGCAACGAGGCGTCCACATGGATATCACCCCTTACGTCCAGCGTCGCTACACGACGAAGAAGTTCGACCCCGACTTCACCCTCGACCCGGCACAGGTCGAACAGCTCGTCACCCTGCTGCATCAGGCGCCCTCCTCGGTCAACTCGCAGCCGTGGCACTTTCTCATCGTCGAGAGCACGGCGGCGAAGGGGCGGCTGGCCAAGGCGGCGGAGGGGCCCTATCAGGCCAACAACGCCAAGTTCAAAGAGGCGGCACTGAGCGTGGTCCTCTGCCTGCGCACCGGTGCGGCGGACGCACACATCGAGCGGGTAGTGGCGCAGGAGCAGGTGGATGGGCGTCTGGCCAATGCCGAGGTGCAGGCGGCGACCCTCAAGGGACGCTTCTTCTACCTCGACCTGCACCGCTACAACCACAAGGATCTGCCCCACTGGCAGGCACACCAGCTCTACATCGCCCTCGGATTTCTGCTGCTCGGGGCCTCGGCCATGGGGCTCGACGCCTGCCCCATCGAGGGCTTCGACCCGGAGGTGCTGGACCGCGAGTTCGACCTGCGCGCACAGGGCTACACCAGTGTGGTGTGCGCCGCCATCGGACGCCGCGCGGCGGATGACTTCAACGCCAAGTTGCCCAAGTCCCGACTGCCGCTGGCAGAGGTAGTCACTCGGCTATAACCCCATATATGATCTGGTTACTGGGGAGCGCTCGCGTCCATGCCCAGTCATTGAACGTCCGATAATAACCATAAGACCCGCACCAACCGTGTCATCTCGCCGCCCTAACCTGGGCCGCACACCACCACCGTCAGGAGCACACCATGTCCAGCCTGCTCGAACAGCTCAAGAGCATGACCACCCTGGTCGCTGATACCGGCGACATCGAGGCGATCCGTCGCCACCAGCCCGAAGACGCCACCACCAACCCCTCGCTGCTGCTCAAGGCGGTGGACCTGCCGGAGTATGCCCCGCTCATCGAGCGCGCTGTGGCCGAGGCGACGGCCTACACCCACGACCCCGCCACACGCCTGCGCGAGACCATGGACCGCCTCGCCGTGGCGGTCGGCTGCGAGGTGCTCAAGATCCTCCCGGGGCGCATCTCCACCGAGGTGGACGCCCGCCTCTCGTTCGACACCGAGGCCACCGTCGAGCGCGCCCGTCGCCTCATCTCCCTCTATCAGGAGACCGGTATCGACCCCGAACGGGTGTTGATCAAGATCGCCTCCACCTGGGAGGGGATCCGCGCCGCCGAGGTGCTGGAGGCCGAGGGTATCCACTGCAACCTGACACTGATGTTCGGCTTCGCCCAGGCACGCGCCAGCGCCGAGGCGGGGGTGACCCTCATCTCCCCCTTCGTCGGACGCATCCTCGACTGGTACAAAAAGAGCACCGGCCAGAGCTACAGCGCCGAGGAGGACCCGGGCGTCCTCTCCGTGCGCCAGATCTACGCCTATTACAAGCAGTATGGCTACCCGACCATCGTCATGGGCGCCTCGTTCCGCAACATGGGTGAGATCGTCGCCCTGGCCGGTTGTGATCGCCTGACCATCTCCCCGGCCCTGCTGCAGGAGCTGGGCGAGAGCCAGGGTCAGCTGGAGCGCAAACTGAGCGACCCGGGCAACCCCGCGCCACGCCCGGCCCCCATGAGCGAGGCGGAGTTCCGCTGGGCGATGAACGAAGATGCCATGGCCACCGAGAAGCTCGCCGAGGGTATCCGTGGCTTCACCGCCGACCAGATCAAGCTGGAGAAGCTCCTCTCCAGCAGGCTCTGAACCACCCCTCGCCGAAGTACAGCCCCCCGGGCTGTACTTCGGCCCCCGCCAACGGCGCAGCCCTGCGTCGTCAGCCCGCTGCCGCTACGGCTCTTGCCGACACCAGCAATCGAGCAGGTGGTCGTTCACCAGCCCCGCCGCCTGCATGAAGGCGTAGACGATGGTGCTGCCGACAAATTTGAAACCACGCTTTTTCAACGCCTTGGAGAGGGCATCCGACTCTGGCGTGCTGCCCGGCACCTCCGACAGCGACCGCCAGTGGTTGACCTTCGGTTCGCCACCCACGAACGACCAGACGAAGCCGCTGAAGCCCCCCGGCTCCTGTTCCAGGGCGAGAAAGGCCTGCGCATTGGTCACCGCCGCCTGTACCTTGAGGCGGTTGCGGACGATACCGGGGTCCTGCAGCAGCGCCTCGACCTGCACTGCGTCGTAACGCGCCATCCGCTCTGGGTCGAAGCCATCGAATGCGCGGCGATAGTGCTCCCGTTTGCGCAGCACGGTGATCCAACTGAGCCCCGCCTGTGCACCTTCCAACAACAACAGCTCGAAGAGTCGGTGCCCGTCACGTTCGGGCCGTCCCCACTCCGTGTCGTGGTACTGTTGGTAGAGCGGGTCCTCCCCACACCAACCACAACGCACCCGCTCATCCTTCATCACACACCTCCACTGGGTTAAGCATGCAGACACTCCACATCCGCTGCGGCACGGACATCCAACACGGTCTCGTCGAGGCGGGCATCGAAGGCGACTTCCTGCCCTTCTTCGACCCCTTCTGCGTTGGCCCCCTGGGGGAGTGGACGCCGACCGAGCAGGTCGCCGAACGCGCCCGCTTCCTTGCCACGGCACTCGGGCTGGGGCCGGAGCCACTCCAGCGGCAGCACCACGCCCACTATGCCGCCCTAGAGCGGCTCGACGCCTACGCACGCATCCTGCTCTGGTTCGAGCACGACAGCTTCGACCAGACCATCCTCACCTATCTGCTCGCGCGCTTCCACACCGAACCGCCCAAGGGTCGGCTGGAGCTCATCGTCCTCGATCAGGCCCCGGGGGTGACACGCTTCCTCGGCCTCGGCCAGCTCGACGCCGAAGGGCTCGCCTGGGCCTATCAGCAGCGCCGGGCCGTCACCACAGAGCAGTTGGCCCTCGGTGCGCGGGCCTGGCGTGCCATGGTGGCACACGACCCACGCCCTCTCGCCCGTCTGACCCGCGAGGGCACCCCGGCCCTCCCCCTCTTGGCCCCGGCCCTGCGACGCCATCTGCAGGAGCTACCCGCACGCCACGACGGCCTGCGCCTCACCGAGCGGCTCACCCTGCAAGCGCTCGCCAGCGATGGCCCCCAGCGTGCCGGGCAGCTCTTCCAGGCGCTGGTGAACGGCCTCGAACCCCTGCCCTTCCTGGGCGATACACTCTACGGCTGGCTGCTACGCGAGCTGGCCGCCGAACCCCACGCCCTCGTCACGCTCACCCCTGCCGCTGCGGGGGAGCCCTGGCACCACGCCGAGCTGACCCTCAGCGAGGTCGGGCGCGCCGTGCTGGCGGGCGAGCGCCACCGCCTCGACGCAGGGGCGCCGGGGCACTGGGTGGGGGGCGTCCTCTCGCCACAGGGGGGGCACGCCTGGTGTTGGGACGAGGCGTGCAGTGATGTGGTGCAGTGCACCTGCGGGGGGGCGGGGTAAGCGCCACCCCGACGCGGGGGGCAGGTCTAGGCCGCCTCGATGGAGAGGGCGCCGTCGCGCACGCGCAGCACCAGCCGCCCTTCGAGCAGCGCCAGCAGGTCGCCGCCGGCGAGGCGCTTACGCCAACCGTGCAGCAGCGGCAGGTCGCGATCGCCCTGCACCAACTGCTCCAGGTCGTTACGGCTGGCGATGGCCGGGGTGCTCACCTCGTGGTGCTCCGCGCGCAGGCGCAGCAGTGCCATGAGCAGGTCGACCAACGCCTCTTGGTTGGGGCCAAGGCGGGTGAAGTCGGGCAGTACGGGCCACTCGGCCTCGGGCACGGCGTTGCCACGTTCGATGGCGTCGAGCAGTGCCTTGCCGTGGCTGGAGAGGGTGCGCTCCTCGACGCCACGGATACGCCCCAAGGCGTGGCTGGAATCGGGACGGCGGCGGGCGATGTCGAGCAGGGTATCGTCGCTCAGCACCCAGCGACGCGGGCGGTCGATGCGTTGCGCCAGCACCTCGCGCCAGGCGGCCAACTCGCGCAACACGGCGAGCTGCACCCCATGCAGCTTGCGCCGCCCCTTGATGCGTTGCCACGCCTGCTCGGGCGGGTTGGCGTAGAGCGTCGGAGAGGCCAGCTCGGCGAAGTCGTCGGCGAGCCATGCCAGGCGCCCCTTCCCCTCCAGCTCGGCATGCATCTCGCGGTAGAGGTCGCGCAGGTAGCGCACATCGTCGGCGGCATATTCGAGCTGCGCCGGATCGAGCGGACGCAGTGACCAGTCGGTGCGAGCCTGACCCTTCTCCAGACGCACCCCGAGCACACGCTCCACCAGATTGCCATAGCCGATCTGCTCGCCATGCCCGAGCACACTGGCGGCGATCTGGGTGTCGAACAGCGGCTCGGGCACCTTGCCGGTGAGCTGGTGGATGATCTCCAGGTCCTGCCGGGCGGCGTGAAACACCTTGACCATGGCGGGGTCGTCGAGCAACTGGAAAAACGGGGTGAGGTCGCTGACGGCGAGCGGGTCGATGCAGGCCACCTGGTGGGCGTCGGCGACCTGGATGAGGCAGAGTTTGGCGTAGTAGTTCTTCTCGCGCATGAACTCCGTATCCAGTGCCAGCCAGGGGGCACCGGCCATCTCCGCACAGAGGGTGGCCAGTTCGGCATCGGTCTCGACGTAGCGTATCTGCATCTCACTCCCGGCCCCTATGGGGCTCCTTGCGGGCCTCGCGGCCCTGGTTTCCAGCGTTCGGCAACGGGCATCGCCCGGCCCTGATGAGGGGAGCGGGAAGGGTATATACTGCCGGGGTTCGTGGCAACCTAGGCCCAGTGCCGACGTGAATCCCCTCTTTCAGCTCTTCTTCGACATCGCCAGGCTACGCGCGACGCCGCAACGAGTGCCCTACTCACTGGCGCTCCTATGGGTCGTCCTCGGTACGCATCTGGGACTCGGCACCCTGCTCGGCCTCACCTCGGCGGGGCTCGGCGACGCCATCGCCGCCGCCGCGCTCTCCACCGCGCTGGTGCCACTGCTGCTCGGCCTGGTGCTGGCGCTGACGCGCCACCTGCCGCGTCTGGTGCAGGCGGCCACGGCGATGGCCGGGGTAGAGGCGCTGTTGATGGTCGCCACGCTCCCCCTGGCGCTCTGGCTGCAGCTGGGTCTGCCCTCGCTTCCCGCCTCGCTGGTCAGTACGCTCCTCATCACCTGGAACCTGGTGGCCAACGCCTTCATCTTGCGTGAGTCGCTGGAGGTGGATTGGGTGCTGGGTGGGGTGACCGCCGTGATGTTTCTGTTCGTCTCGTTCTACTTCATCAATCTGCTGGTGCCGGCACCGGCCACGGGGGGCTGACCCATGCACGTGCATATCCTCGGTATCTGCGGCACCTTCATGGGTGGTATCGCGCTGCTGGCGCGGGCATTGGGCCACCGCGTGAGCGGACAGGACGCGGGGGTCTACCCGCCCATGAGCACCCAGTTGGCCGAGGCGGGGATCGCCCTGAGCGAGGGCTACGACCCCGCCGGGATCCCCGAGGAGGCCGATGTGATCGTCATCGGCAACGCCCTCTCGCGCGGCAATCCGGCGGTGGAGTACGTGCTCGATCGGGGCCTACCCTACACCTCGGGGCCGCAGTGGCTGGCGGAACAGGTACTGACCGGACGCTGGGTCCTGGCGGTGGCGGGTACCCACGGCAAGACCACGACCTCGGCGATGCTCGCCTGGATCCTGGAGGATGCAGGGCTCGCCCCCGGTTTTCTCATCGGTGGGGTGCCAGAGAACTTCGGCCTCTCGGCTCGCCTCGGCAACGCCCCGTTCTTCGTCGTGGAGGCGGACGAGTACGACACCGCCTTCTTCGACAAGCGCTCCAAGTTCGTCCACTACCGTCCACGCACGGCGATCCTCAATAATCTGGAGTTCGACCACGCGGACATCTTCCCCGACCTGGCGGCCATTCAACGCCAGTTCCACCACCTGGTACGCACCGTGCCGCACAGCGGGTTGATCATCCACCCCCCCGCCGACACGGCCTTGGAGGCGGTGCTGTCGCAGGGGTGCTGGAGCCCGTGCGAGGGCTTCGATAGCGGACACCCCGGCGGCTGGTCGGCACGCCTGCTGGCCGATGATGCCAGCGCCTTCGAGGTGCGCTGGCTCGATGTGCCCCAAGGTGAGGTGCACTGGCCACTCATCGGCCAGCACAACCTACGCAACGCCCTGGCGGCCATCGCCGCGGCCCGCCACGCGGGGGTCCCGGCCAGGTTGGCGTGCGCGGCACTGGGGCACTTCGTGAACGTGAAACGACGCCTGGAGGTGCGTGGCGAGGTGCACGGGGTGACGGTCTATGACGACTTCGCCCACCACCCGACGGCCATCGCCACCACCCTGGCCGGCCTGCGCGCACGGGTCGGCGACCGACGCATCCTGGCAGTACTGGAGCCACGCTCCAACACCATGCGCCTCGGGGTACACAAAGAGGCGCTGCCCAAGGCGCTGGCCGACGCCGACCTGACCTTCGTCTTCCAACCCCAAGGGCTCGGCTGGGACCCACAGGTACTGTTCGCGCCGCTCGGCGCGCGCGCGCAACTGCATCAAGACCTCGACGCCCTAGTGGCGGCGGTGGTACGCCATGCCACACCCGGCGACCACGTCTTGGTGATGAGCAACGGCGGGTTCGGTGGTATCCACACGCGCCTGCTCACCGCGCTGGAGGAGCGAGGGGCGTGAACGGGCGCATCACCCTGGCCCTCACCGGTGCCTCGGGGATGCCTTACGCCTTACGCCTATTGGAGCAACTGCTAGTGGCGGGCGCGGGGGTCGACCTGCTCATCTCCAATGCCGCGCTGGTGGTCTTGGCCACCGAGAGCGAGGTGCGACTGACGGGGGGGCCCAAGGCGCAACAGGCGATCCTGTGCCAGCGCTACGGGGTGACCGAGACGCAACTGCGTGTCTACGGCAAGGAGGCGTGGTTCGCCCCGGCGGCCAGCGGCTCCAATCCGGCGCGGGCGATGGTGGTCTGCCCCTGCTCCATGGGCACCCTCTCGGCCATCGCCTGCGGTGCCAGCAATAATCTCATCGAGCGCGCGGCGGATGTGATGCTCAAGGAGCGTCGCCCACTCATCCTGGTGCCACGCGAGAGCCCGCTGAGCGCGATCCACCTGGAGAACATGCTCAAGCTGAGTCGCCTGGGGGTGACCATCATGCCCGCCGCGCCCGGCTTCTATCACCGACCACAGAGTGTCGCAGAGCTGGTGGACTTCATGGTGGGTCGGCTGCTCGACCACCTCGGTATCGAGCACCGGCTGCTGCGCCGTTGGGGCGAGGGGGAGGATTAATCCGGCACACCCCGAGTCGCCCGGTGGGGCCGTCGCGAAGGGCGCGCGCGGGGAGTAGACCGTTGGGTGCGACCGCCCCATGCGGGGCAAAGGGTGAGCGCGGCGGTTAGGCGAAGAGGCGCTCGACGAAGCCCTTCACCTCTTCCCAGCTGGCGCTGGCGGCGTCGGCGTTGTAGTGGCGACTACCGGGATTGACGAAGCCGTGGTCGGCCTTGTAGGAGTGGCTCTCCACCGGCTTACCCGCCTCGGCCATGGCGGCGTCGAAGGCGTGCATCTTCTCCGGCCAGTTGCGCTCGGTCTCGGCATAGATGGCCAGCACCGGGCCCGGCAGCTGGACCAGCTCCTCGGGATTGGTGGGCATGCGGCTGTAGAAGACGACCGAACCGACCACGTGTTCCGGGTCGAGCAGGGCGGCGTGCAGCGCCTGACGGCCACCGAGGGACCAGCCCAGGGTGAGCACCTTGCGCCCCCCCTCGGCCAGCACCTCCAGCGCCTTGGTCAGTTTGGCGTCGGCCTCGTCCTGATCGATGGCGCGCATCAGCTCACCGGCGTGCTGCGGGTTATCGGCGATAGCACCGTCGTAGAGGTCGACCACCATGGCGCGGAAACCGAGACCGGCGAAGCGCTCCGCCCACTCTTCGTTGTAGGCGAGCATGCCCCACCAGTCGTGCACGATGAGCACGGCCTTGTCGGCGTCCTCAGGACCTTTGAGGGTTACCTCGAACTCGATGCCTGCCGTCTTCAGGTACATTTCTCTCCCGACCCTTGCAACGTGATGAACCGCGGATGCCTGTGCGCCCCTGGGCTGAGATCTGCTTTCTACTCCTGTCGTTGGGAAAGATCCAGACGTTAAGGGCGAAAACCGGCTAGAGGCCTGAGGAAAAGCGCCTCGAAGGTGCGCCAAGGGGTGCGAATAGCCACAGTGGATATAGATAGTTCGCCCCACTGTGTGCACAGTGTCACGACAATATAAAGAGCGCTACGGCGATAATTTCGACACAAAAAATCACATTTTCAGGGAGTGGGCCCATGCTCGACACCGACCTGCAATCCAGCCTGTCGATCCTGGTCGTGGACGACATGAAGTTCAGCTGCGTCTACGTCAAGAAGGTGCTCACCCTGGAGGGATTCAAGGATATCCGCATCGCCAACACCGTCAGCGACGCCCTCGCCGCCATCGCCGAGCGCCCCTGCGACGTACTGCTGGCCGACTGGGTGATGCCCGAGATGGACGGCCTGCAGTTGACCGCAAAGGTGCGCGAACTGGACCAGGCCAACCACCACTACACCGGCATCATCCTGCTCACCGCCAAGGAGGGTGTGGGGCCTCTCTATCAGGCCTTCGACGGCGGCGTAGACGACTACCTGACCAAGCCACCGAACAATAAGGAGATGGCTGCGCGTACCTACGCCACCGGGCGCCTCTCGCGTCAACACAATGCCCTGCTGGCACGGCTGCAACACCAACAGCAGCAGCTCGAAGGGGTCTGCACCATAGACCCCACCACTCAGCTCGACAACGAACGCGGCTTCACCCGCCGCGTCGATGCCCTGCTGCAGCGCACCGAGGCGCGCGGTGGCGTGGTGGGGGTCTGCCTAGTGAAACTGCAGGGGGCCGATGCGATCCGCGAGAAACACGGTGACTCGACCTTCGACGAGGTGCTTCACTCGGTGGCCCGGCGCATGCGCCGCTCGGTGCGCCCGGATGACCCGGTGGCACGTATCGGGCTCGATGAGTTCGTCCTCGCCATCCCCTTCGACGACGAGGCGGAGGCCGCCTCGCGCAGCCTGCAAAAGCTGGAGCGCATGCTCAACGTCAAGCCGGTGAAGAGCCGCAGTGGCTTTATCAACCTGCACATCCAGCTTGGCTACTGCCACGCCCACTGGCGCGAGGGGCAGGTGTCCACGCCGCAGCTGCTCAGCTGCTGCCGCCAGCGCCTCGGGCAGGTCCACGAGAAGGTCGAGGCCTTCGTACCACAACCGCTGGCCGACCAGCTCGCCTGAGTAGCCGAGCCCCCTACTCCACGTAGTAGTAGTCGTAGCGGTTGAGGATCTCGCTGGTAAAGCGCCACGCCTCGTTGTAGGAGAGGCCGCTCTGCTCGGGGATGATGATCTTCACGTAGAGGCTGCCCGGCTCGCCAGCGTCGCGTAGGGTGTCGAGGCGCTGCTCCAATTCGGCGCGCGCCACCTCGCGGTAGCCCTCGCTACCCGGCTCCTTGATGCGATAGCGCTCTTCACCCGCTACCCGCTCGTATCGCACCTCCACCACGCGCTTACCCGCCGCGCTGCGCGCCGGGCGCACCAGCTTGTCGTACTGCACCTTGAGCTGGCTGTACTCCTCGCGCAGGTCTGCCAGCTCCTCGCTACGCTGACTGCGTGCCGCCTCCAACTCACTGAGGCGGCTCTCCAATACCCCCTTCTCCTCACCGAGTTGGGCCTGTGCGGTGAGCAGGTCGTCGCGTTCGCGCGCCAACTGGCCGAGGCGGGCACTCGCCTGGCCCAACTCACCCTCCAGGAGGGTGAGCCGATCGTCTTGCGCATGCACACGCTGATTGAGCTGTTCGATGCGGCGGCTGCTCTCGGCCTCGCGCAGGCGCCCCTGCTGGAGGGCGGTGCGCGCCAGCTCCAGCTCGCCACGCTGGGCACGCCCCTCGCCCTCCAGGCGGGTGCGCTCCTCGTCCGCCTGCATCAGGCGCATACGCACGAGGGAGAGCTGGTGTTCGCTCTGCGCCAGCCGCTCCTCCAGGGTGGCGTTCTCCTGGCTGGTGGTGTTGACCAGCTCCAGCGCCCGCGCCTGCTCGGCGCGCGCCTCCTCCTGGGCATGCATGGTGGCGCGCAACTCCGCCACCAACTCCCAGTTGCGCATCACCAGCACGGTGCTGGCGATCATGAAGATCATCATCACCACCATCATGATGTCGGTGAAGGAGGGCCAGAAGCTCTCACCACCGCCGCTCCCCTCGGCGTGATTCAGCCGCAGGTCGACGAAGCCGCTCACGCCTCGTCCCCCCCGCTGGAGAGGCGGAAGCCGCTGCGCAGGGTGCGTTCGACCCCGTCGAGTCCGTGCCCCAGGCGTTCGAAGCCGGGGGCCAATTCGGCCACCGCGGCGTGTAGCGCCTCACCTGCCTGGCGCTGGCTCTGTTGCGTCTGGCGCAGGCCGTCGGTCACCTCGCGCAGGGCGCGCACCAGTTCGGCCACCTCGTGCAACAGGCTCTCGGGGGTGACGTTGATGCGCGGCAACAGGTGCACGGCGGTAACCTGTTCGATGCCGCTCAGGAGCTGGGTCTGTGCATCGTTGAGCTTCATATAGAAGTAGCCGTGAAAGACATAGCAGACGATCGCCGTGAGGGTGGTGGAGAGGGCGGTGGACATGCCGTGGATCACCAGCCCCATCTGGCTGGTGTCGCTGGCGTTGTCGAGCAGATTCGAGGCGCCCATGAGGGCGATGGAGAGGGAGATAATGGTGCCGAAGACACCGCCGAGGATGAGGATATTGTTGATGAAACGCGGCAGACTGGTGCGCGTACTCTCGCTGGCGAGCAGCGCCGAGGCGAGGGCGTTGTGGTCGATGGGGGCACGCTGCCGCGAAAGGCTGGTGAGCAGACGAAAGCGGTGGAAGATGAGCGACTCCTCATCCACGTCGACCGAGGGGCTGTTGCGCCCGAGCGCCATCTCCTCGGCGAACTGGCCTAGCGCCGCCTCCTCACGGCGATAGCGCCAGAGCAGCCCAGCGACCCGCCCGAGCCCTAGCAGAAAGAGCAGGATGATGGCACCATTGGCCAAATACCCCGTCAGGGTGGTCTGGTTTTCCAGATAGAGACGATGGAGAAAGTCGTAGCCGAGTAGCGCCAGGACCATGACGAGGATGGTCAGTATCAACATACGGATGAGAATGGCGCGGCTGTAGTGTGGGTTGAACTCGATCATCGGCTCCTCGCTCCGGGGTCGCCACTCGACGAGACCCGGTATTGTGACCTGGCATGCGGCCAAACACCGCCCCGGCCCACTATACTCCCCCACCTGTGACCCTTCCCATCCTCGCCGCCGATGGTCTCAGCACGAAAGGAGCGCTCATGAGCGGACAGGCCCTCAACTGGACAGGTTACCTCCTGCGCCTGCTCTTCGCCCTGGTCTTGGTCTTTGCCAGCTATAACCCCGAAGGTTACTCCTACTACCACTGGACCCTGCTGCAACTGCCGGCCATCACCCCGGCCAAGGCCCTCCTGGGCGTGGTGCTGGTGATCGGTTGGGTGGTCTATCTGCGTGCCACCCTGCGCTCGCTCGGACTCATCGGCCTGGCCCTCGCCGGGGCCTTCTTCGGCACCCTGATCTGGCTCTTTGTCGACCTCGGCTGGGTCAGTGCCGACACGCCGAGGGCGCTCGCCTATCTGGTCCTGTTCCTCTTGAGCGCGGTGTTGAGCATCGGTCTCTCCTGGTCACTCATCCGCCGTCGGCTCACCGGCCAGGTGGATGTCGACGAGGTGGACGAGTGAACCTACAACGCGCATAGTGATGCCATTATCTACCACCCCGAACCATTGAATCTCCGAAGGAGGGTGCACCCCATGTTGGGCAAATCAAGGATTCTCGCCGTCTCATCACTCCTGCTGCTCGGCGCCACCACGCTCCAAGCGGCAGACTTCCAGCAGGGCCTCAACGCCTACTCGCGGGGTGACTACAAGGCCGCCTTCGCCCAGTGGCAGCCCCTGGCCAACGAGGGCAACGCACGCGCGCAGAAGCGCCTCGGAGACCTCTACAAGACCGGCTCCGGCGTACCACAGGACTACCGTGAGGCGGTCAACTGGTACCAGCGCGCGGCCAACCAGGGCAACGCCGACGCGCAGAACGCCCTCGGCGTGCTCTACATGAACGGTCAGCACGTCAACCAGAACTTCACTGAGGCGATGCGCGTGTTCAAACTCGCCGCCACGCAGGGCAACGCCGACGCCATGAACAACCTCGGCATCATGTACACCAAGGGGCTGGGCATGTCGCCCAACCCCAGCGAGGCCGAGCACTGGTACAGCCAGGCTGCCGCCAAGGGGCATATCAGCGCCCAGCACAACCTCGCCTTCCTGCGTAACTACGGCGCCGAGGCGACCCAGGGCAGCTGCTCCGCCCAAGAGAGCAGCAATGGCGGCACCGCCCTCTTCTCTTCCGACAGTACCGGCGTGACGCAGATCTCCTGCGAGGTGCTCGGCGCCTCCAACAAGGCCGCCCCCCAACCGCCCATGCCGAGTTCGGCCAACAGCGAACCGACGCCGATGCCAGCGGCCATGCCGGTCGCCGCGCCGACACCGTCGACGGTCGTGATCCCAGCCGCACCGGTGCAGACCAACGTGAACGCCTCCCCCGCACCGACCCGTATCGCCGTGCCCCAGGCTACCAGCCAGTACCGCACCCTGGCCGAACAGGGTGACGCCGAGGCGCAGTATCAGGTGGCCGAGGCCTACCGCCTCGGACGTGGCGTTCCGCAAGACTTCATCCTCGCCTACACCTGGTACAACCTGGCCGCCTCCCAGGGCATCTCGGAGGCGCTCACCCTGCGCGACCAACTCGCCCAGCGCATGACCCCCAGCCAACTGGAACAGGGGCAGGGGCTCTCCCGCGACTACTTCCAGCGTTACGTAGACCCCTTCCACTGACCGTACCCAGGCCCCCCGAACACCAATGGGGGGCCCAGGCCCGCCGGCTCATAGGTATTCTCCTACACCACCCTCCGCCATTTCCCTGCAACGTTTCGGTACACGGAAATGGAAATCCCGCACATTTCCTACTATCTTTCTCGCTTACAATCGTTCATAAAGATAAGGTACCCACGGCCTTGAGCCTGCGGACCATAAAAACAGCCCAACAGGGCACACCCATGCGTACCGAGGAGGATGTGACATGCACGAGACGACCCCCGTCCGTCTGAGCTTTCGTCTGCTCACCGATGAGCAGTTCGCCCGTCAAGCGGCCCGTCCGCACGACATCGACGCCTGCGTAACCCAGGCCTTCGCCCACCGCACCGCCCAGCATAAAGAGCTGCTGATCCACGCAGAGGTGCACAGCAACGGCCTCAGCTTCAGTGCCAATCAGCACTTTGACAGCGGCGACAAGCTCTGCATGTTGCTCGACTTCCCCGGTCAGGCTCAGCCCATCCCACTCATCGGCGAGGTGCTCTTCAGTGTCGAGGACCCCGAGCGCCTCGGCAACCGCTGGACCGGCGTCGAGTTTGCCCTCATCTCCCCACGAGGCGAAGAGCGTCTGCTGCAGCTGCTGACTGGGCTCAGTCTGAGCGCCTGACCCACCCGCCCCGTCGCATCCCCTCCCCACGGGCCGGCCCCAGGCCGGTCTGTAACCGCGTCACACTCCCTGACTGTCAATCCAGCCGATGTCACATTTCGTGACACTTATCACTCGAAGATCGGGGTTCTGGTCATTCCTTCCCCGGACGGCATAGGTATAATCCCTGCCATGAGTGATACAAAGACGCTTCTGACCCCCGACCCGAGCCGCCGCCGCCTGCTGCGCGGTGCCGTCGCCCTCGCTGGTACCGCCCTTTGTGGCCCAGCCCTCGCCATGCCCTCGGACAAAATCGTGCCCGAGCGCCGCCTCCGTCTGGTGAATCTACACACCAACGAGAGCCTGGACACCATCTACTGGGCCCAGGGCGGCTACATCGACGAGGCCCTGGAGGACATCAACTACGTGCTGCGCGACTTCCGCCAGGACGAGACGCACATCATGTCTCCCCGTCTCATCGACCTGCTCTACAAAATCCAGAGCGGTCTGGGCAACGGCAAGCCGCTGCAGATCATCTCCGGCTACCGCTCGCCCAAGACCAACGAGATGCTGCGGCGCAACACCCACGGCGTGGCCAAGAGCAGCCTGCACATGCAGGGCCAGGCCACCGACATCCGCCTGCAGGGTGTAGAACTCAAAGACCTGCGCGACTTCGCCCAGCAATTCCGTCAAGGGGGCGTGGGTTACTACCCCGACTCCAACTTCGTCCATGTCGATGTGGGCGCGGTACGCACCTGGGTCGGATGACCCTCTCCCCAGCGCTCAGTCCGCGTTGAGCAGGGCGAGCGCTGCGGTCACCTCATCGGCCTCCAGGGCCTCGAACTGGGCCCGATTAAAGCAAGTGATCCCCCCCGCCGCCTCATACCAGGTAAGGGTCGGAAGCCACTGCGGCAACACCACCTCCCCCTGCCACCCCCGTTGAACCAGATAGCATCCCCCCGCGCGGTAGATGAGGTTGTACGGCATCCCCTCACGGTGACGCGCCTCGATGGCCGCCCAGGCCCCCTGCACATCCGCATGGTGCTCGACCACTAGGGGGTAGTCCTGCGCTCCGCCCATGTGCTGCCACCCCATCTGCTCCAGGGGGAGCCGTGCCTCGACGAAGGTTTGAAAGTGCAGGTGGTTGACCGAGGCCCCGGCACCGAGGGCGTTGTACCCGATCCCGATCTCGGGGATGTTGTCAGCTAGGGCGCCGGTCACCTGCCAGATGTAGTGGTGCATCGTCTCGGTGAGGAGCTGGGGGTGACCTGCCGTCACCTCGGGCACCAGCAGGCCGTGGTAGCGGGCGAAGGGGAATTTGTTGTAGAGCAGCTGTACCGCACGTCCGAGCAATGCCCCCTCCCAGAACACCTCCTGGCGCAAGAAGGGCTTGTCGAAGTGGAACTTTTGCGCCTCGAAGGGCCGCGACAGTTCGCGGATCACCTGGCCACTGGCGCGCTGCGGGCGGAAGGCGCGTAGCAGATTGAACTGCACCTGCCAGGGACCGACACGATGCGTCTCGCGGGGAACAAGGCCGGCCTCATCCAGTGCCAACAGGCGCAGGAAGACCTGCAGATCGTCGGCGGCCACCTCCGGTTCACGTCCCTGTGCCAACACATCACGTAGGCCCGAAAGATGATCGCGCAGGCGTTCACGCAGGCGTATTCCGCAGCGCGCCATCACCTCTTCGTCGAAGGTGGCGTTGGCACACACCAGGATATAGGCCCCGAGAGCGGGCTGTTCCAGCAGCCGCTGCAGTCCGTCGACGAACTGGTCACGCAGGGCCTGGGCCGAGGCGAGAGGTGCTGGCAACATCACGACGCCCCCCCGTGTCCGTCGTCCTTATCGGGTGCCGAGGGATGGCCCCGCCGACGTGGTCCGCCGGGACGGTTCTTCTCCGTGTTACTGAAGTTGAAACGACCGAAGAGGATGCACCCCTTCATGCCCGGGTCACACGGGCGCTGCTCCACACGCATGCAGCGCCCCTGGAATTCGTGAGGACAACCCCAACCGCTCATCACTCGTCCCCTCGGCTCACGTTAGGCAGGTTCGCGCAGCCCGTCCAGTTCGCCATCCATATGTAGCTCAGTCAACTCGTTGAAACCGCCAATCCAGCGCCCATCGATGGTGATCTGCGGGACGGTACGCGCGTGATGGGTGAGCGTCAGCATCTCCTTGAGCCCCTCGCGGTCGCGATCCACCGCCACCTCGGTGTAGGGGATATGCCACTTGGTGAGCAGCGCCTTGGCGCGCTCACAGATGGGGCAGGTGGCGGTGCTGTAGATAGTCACTCGGCTCATGGGTGGGTCTCTCGTCGATGATAAATGGGGCATTTTGCCACAGACGTGGCAGAGGCCCGAAAAACAGAGAGGCCCCGGTGACGAATCACCGGGGCCTCCTCTCAAGTCATCGCTCACTCGGCCTAGGCCGAGTGGGGATTACTTGGCAGCGGGGGCTGCAGGGGCGGCCGGAGCAGCGGGGGCAACCGGGGCGCCGTAGGGGGCGTAGCCGTAGGGGGCATAGCCGTAGCCGTAGGGGGCGTAACCGTAGGGGGCGTAGCCGTAACCGTTGTAGTAGTTGTTGTAACCACGGTAGCCGTTGTAGCCATGGCCACGACCGTTACCACGACCACGGAAGCTCATGCTGAAGTCGCCATCGCCGAGCATGTCGCCGAAGCCGTCGCCCCAACCATTATTGTCATTGTAACCATTGCCCCAACCGTCGTTGTCCCAAGGACCCCACCAGGCATTGGCGGTCACGGAAACGGCACCCAGACCGAGAACGGCGGCGATAGCAGCAGCTTTGAACAGTTTCATAATTCACCTCTTAATTCGTGTTTAGAGTTAGAAGTTTGAAAAAACCTGTGGCAGGTATACGGGCGTCAAACTCGCTGTGCGTCGCGAACGTCTCGATTTGGCCCCAACGCACGATAAGTAATTTAGTTTTTACTAATATGCCTTGTCAAGGACGAAGCGTGATCTTTTTTACACTTGGTCCGAGCCACCGCATACCCATAATCTTAGTACGCGATTTACCCCTTGCCAGGGGACAATCTATACTCGCCAACAGGCCACCTGCCACGTTACACCCATCTTACGTCCAGGCGCTGGAGCCCGGGAGAGCGGGCGCAGGCAAAGCGCGCACGGTCACTCCTGCGGGCGCCCGAAGCCCCAACGCCAAGGGGTATCCAGGTGGCCACTCCCTCCCACGCGGACCCCGTTGAACATTGTCTCGGCCAACTCGATGGAGACATGCTCGGCGACCCACATCAGCAGCCACACATCGGCGCGCAGGCGTCCAAGGTCATCCCCTGGTTGGCCGGACCAGTAGTAGAGGTCGTGGATGAAGCACCCCTCGTAGAGGTCACGCCCGTGCAGCCAGGTGTCGGGCCAGAGTGAGCAGCCATCGCTGCGAAAGGGCAACGGTGGCGGGTCGGCGGCGATTGCCGCCCACAGTGACTCCAGGTGGTAGTGGGTGCAGATCGCCTCGATCCGCTCCAGCGGCACCAGTACCCCGCGTGCGGGCAGAGGGAAGGGCTCGGCCCCCCATCCTACGCCCACCCAGGCACAGAGCCATAGGACCCACCAACGGTTCATGCGCATCACTCATCCCCCTTCGTTGCGAGGCCTACATTGTGGGCACGCGGGACAAAGAAGGCCACCGACCATAGGCACCCCGGCGTCGGCGTGGCAACATGGGCGCACCGCCAACCCCACGGCCAGCCACACGGAGAGAGGCCACATGATCCAAGTGCGCAATCTGAGCTTCGAGTACCCCGGCCACCGGGTGCTGCACCAGCTCGACTTCACCCTGGAGGCGGGCAGTGTCACCGCCCTGGTCGGCCCCAACGGGGCGGGTAAGACCACGCTGCTGCGCTGCCTCGCCGCCCTCGAACGTCCGCTGGAGGGGAGCATCCACATCGCCGGTATCGACACCCGTGATGCCCCCCGCGAGGTGCATCGTCAACTCGGCTTCCTCACTGACTTTTTCGGCCTCTACGAGGGGCTCAACGTGGCCCAGTGCCTGCGCTACGCCGCCCGATCCCGCGGCATCCCTGGCCACCTGGCGATGGCCAAGGCGGAGCAGGCGGCCGAACGCCTGGGCCTCGCCGACCGTCTCCAGGCCTATCCGGGCCAACTCTCGCGGGGGCTGCGTCAACGCCTGGCGATCGCTCAGGCGATCGTCCACGAACCGCCGCTGCTGCTGCTCGACGAGCCCGCCTCGGGCCTCGACCCGGAGGCACGCGACGACCTCGCTGGCCTGTTCCGCAGCCTCAATCAGCAGGGCATGACCCTGCTGGTCTCCTCGCACATCCTCAGTGAGTTGGACGCCTACTCCACCCACCTGCTGGCCTTGCGTGACGGACGCATCCGGGCCCATCGCCCGCTGACTGCCGCCGCCCACGAGCTGCACCGGGTACGCGTCGGCCTCTGCGAGGCACCGGCGCTACGCCCCACGGGCGAGGCCATCGGCGCGCTCGCAGAGCTGAAGTGGGAGTCCGACACCGAGCTGGTGATCGGTTATCACGGCGACGCCGAGGCACGCCACCAGCTCCTCACCGCACTGCTCGCACAGGGCCTCAAGGTGAGTAGCTTCGCCCCGCTGCAGACCGCATTGAGCCAACTCTATTTCGACCGCGACCAGGCTGCTGCGCAGGAGGTGTCGGCATGAACCTCAACCCAGAATTTCAGCGTCTGCTCTGGCTGCATGTGACCCCGGGCCGCCTGCTGGCCATGCCCAGCCTCATCGGCCTGATCGTCGCCCTCACCTGGTTCTCCGCCGATCCGAACGAGCGTGGCATGATGCTCTACAGCCTCGGTATCGCCGGTTTCATCCTCCTTCCGCTCTTTTGGGGCGCGCGTCAGAGCGGTGAGAGCTTGCGCCAAGAGCTGGAGGAGAACACATGGGAGGCTCAGCGCATGAGCGTGCTCGGCCCCTGGCAGCTCACCTGGGGCAAGCTACTCGGCAGCACGCTGCTCAGTTGGTACGGCGGGTTACAGCTGCTTGGCGTGCTCGGCGCCGGTTGGGTGCTCGGTGCGCGCGCCGAGCTCACCGCCTATCCACTGTTCAAGGTCGTGCTGTTACTGCTGCTCGCCGCCCTCTTCATGCAGGGGCTGAGCCTGTTGATGCGTATCTACATGGCACGCGGCTTCGGTGCACGACGTCGAGGCAGCGACGCCATCTACCTGCTGGTGTTCATCTACTTCATCGGTATCATCGTCTCGGCCCTGGGTGATCGGATCAGCTACATCGAGTGGTACGACTACCGCCTGGTGCAGCTCGACTTCATCATCGCCAGCCTGCTCTTCTGGGGACCATGGGTACTGTTCGGCTGCTACCGGCAGATGCGGCGCGAGCTGATGTTCCGTAACGGCCCCTTCGCCTGGCCGCTGTTCCTCATCGCCCTGGCCACCTATGTCGCCGGCTTCCTGCACGAGCAGGCGCTGGCCAACCACCTGATCCTGAGCCTCGCCCTGCTCCTCGCCCTCGGCTATCTACTGGCCCTCACCGACGCACGCAGCCCACTCACCCTGCGTCATCTGCACATCGCCTGGCATCGTGGTCACTCACTCGCCTTCAGCGACCAGCTGCCGCTCTGGGTGATGCCACTGCTGCTGGCGCTGCTCGCCGCCCTCGCCTTCATCCCGGTGGGGCAGCAGTTCGCGGCCGGGGTGTGGGGTCTCAGCCTGCTACTCTTCGCCCTGCGCGACATCGGCCTGATGCACTACTACAGCTTCTCCCCGAGCATGCGTCGCCCGGAACTGGCCATCGGCTTCAGCCTGATCGCAGCCTACCTCCTGTTCCCGTTACTACTGGGCCAACTCGTGGGCAAAGGGCACCCCCTGTTGACCCTCTTCTGGCCCCACCCGGACCAACCGGCCATCTGGCTCCTGCTCGCCCCGGGGCTACAGCTCTTGCTGGTGGTGATCCTGCTGCGGGCGCGCCTGCACGCTATGCACCTGTTCACCGATTACAGCACACGCTGATGCACCGACTGCTACCGCTCCTCGGCCTGCTCCTGCTCAGCGCCTGCGCCACGCCGGTACAGATGCAACCGAGCCGGGCCGCGGAGCGGTTCGACCTCGACGGGCGCCACCTACTGCTGATGCGCCTGCAGCTACGCAACGCGCACACGCCGCAGTTCCCTCTACGTCCCTACTTCATGGCCGTCGAGACCCCGGACGCGGACGAGAAGAGCGAGAAGCTCAACGTAGTGGTGGATAGCGATGCCATCGTCACCACCAGCGAGGCGGGGGACTTTCTCCTGCGCCTGCCGGTGGCGAACGGTGACTACCTGATCCAGGGCCTGATCGGCCGCAGCCACCTGACCCTGCTCCCGGGGGACTTCTTCATGCCGCTCCGCAGCCCGCTGCACCTCGAAGGGGAGCCGCAGCTGGTCTATGTGGGGCGGGTGGAGGGGGTGATGCGCGCGCGCGAGGAGGGGGAGTTTCGCGCCGCCACCTGGCTCCAGCCGGTGGCCCAGGCCTTGCTCGGCTACGCCGAGGCGACCTTCGAGGTGACTGTCAGCGACCACTACGACGAGGATGTGGCGCTGTTTCGCGCCACCTTCCCGGCGCTCGACACACAGGCGATCGTACGCGGCGTACTCCCCCCGTTCGACCGTGCCGTGGCCCAGCGCATGTGGGAGCTGAATCAGTAGCCCCAGCGCAGACGGTGATAGATAGGCATGGCCACCATCAGCACCAGGGTCCCGATGAGCAGACGCCGGTCGATGCCCCACAGCTCGGCCAGCTCGTCGGGCATGTTGGCCCCGAACACCAGCAGCAGGGTAAAGATCATCATGGCCAGCGCACGATAGACGAACAGCCCCACCACCACGCAGGCGAGCAGCCCCCCCTTGAGGGCAGTCACATCGATACCGGCGGTTTTCATATATTCGGCAGGGATGTTGATCGCCACCGCCATCAACAACACTATAACCACCAGAAGCACCTTCATCAGGTATTGCATCACCTACCCTCACGAGACCCGCGCCACAGGATACCCATTGCAGGGTGACACCACCAGAGCGCTCTGCCCGAGGCCCCACGCATGTCCACACGCCACCCCAGCGCCCTCCTCCTGACCCTATTACTGCTTGCCAGCCTGGCCCATGCGGCAGCGCCCTCCCCCCCTAGCACAGCGACGGCGGTCACGAGCGCCTCCACCGCGAACGGCCCCGAGGTCGTCCCAGTGGTGGTGATCGACAAGCACGTGGCCGAGCAGCGCCAACAGCTCGAACAGCTGCGGCTGGCGCTGGTCAGCTTCGATATCGCCCACGGCAGCCGCCACGACCTCGGCAGCTGGCGCAAGCAACTGGGGCAGATGCGCTCCCTGGCGCAGAAGGAGGTGGGCGAACAGGAGATCCGCCTGAGCGACCAGCGCAAGCGTCTGGAGCAGCTCGGCAGCCCCAGTGAGCAGGATGAACCCGAGGTGCTCACCGCCCGCCAGAGCCTGAGCCAGGCCATCCGCGACATGGAGAAGCGTCTGGCGGCGTGGAAGTCCCTCACCATCGGCGTGGACGAGACGGTGGAGCTGCTCTCCACCACCGAGAACGAGGTGGTGCGCGTGCGCCTCTTCGGGCGCGGCGACAACGTGCTGGAGGTGGTCAACGCCAACCTGGTCGGTTATCAGGAGTGGTGGCCGGTGACCGTGCGTCTGGTACGCACCAGCAGCGGCCTCGATATCCTCGGCGAGGCCGACTTCATCTCCCTGGTGGTCGCCTCGCTGTTCGGCCTCGGCCTCGGCTGGCTGGTGCGCCGACGCCTGCTGGCGGGCTACCGCCCCCCCGGCGCCACCGACCTCACCCTGGCCCTGCTGCGCACCATCCCCGCCTGCGGCGCGCGCTTCGCGCCACTGCTCGGCGCCAATCTGGCCGCCTTCGCCTTTCTCGCCCTGAGCCTGCCGCTCACCCCGCTGCCGTTGGTGACCCAGGCGGTGATCGCCCTCGGCCTCTACCTGCTCCTCACCCTCGGCATCAACGTCGTGCTGGAGCCCTGCCCCCCGGCACAGCACTATCTGCCGCTGGAGGAGGGGATGAGCCGTACCCTGGCGCGTCGCCTCAAGGCGCTGATGTTCCTCTTCGTGGTCGGCTACCTGCTGTTCGCCTCCCCCTTCGGCAACGAACTGCCGCAGATGCAGCAGCTGCTGGTACGCGCGGTCTACTTCGGCTTCGTGGTGGTCAACCTCATCTGGGCCATCTGGCTGCTCGGCGAGGTCAACGCCGTCGGGCGCACCTTCCGCTTGCGCGGGCTGCTCTCGCTGCTCTTCGTCGTCGCCCTGGTGGGCGAACTACTCGGCTACCGCAACCTCTCCCTCTATCTGCTCGGCGGCCTGCTCGGCAGCATCGCCGGCATCACCATCACGCTGTTCCTCGCCCGCCTGCTCGGTGACATGTTCGACGGACTCGACTCCGGTCGCCTAGCGTGGGAGCAGCGCCTGCGCAGTGCCCTACATCTGGGTGCCCACGACCCCTTCCCCGGGCTCATCTGGCTGCGCCTGGTCACCAGCGTCTCGCTCTGGGGCGCGCTCGGTTACTGGCTGCTCAAGCTCTGGGGCTTGTCGGACCGTGGTGTCACCCTGCTGCGCTCGCTGTTCACCGACGGCTTCGATGTCGGCACCTTCCACATCGTACCGATGCAGTGGATCGGCGGCATCCTGGTCTTCGCCCTGATGGTCAGTCTGGCCGGCTGGATGCGTGGGCAGGTGGTACCCACCTGGCTCTCGCGCACGCGCCTCGACCGTGGCGTGCGCGACTCCATGGCCACCATGAGCGGCTACATCTTCGTCCTGCTCGCCGCCGTGCTCGGCCTGGCCACTGCCGGGCTCGACTTCTCCAACCTGGCACTCATCGCCGGCGCCCTCTCGGTGGGTATCGGTTTCGGCCTGCAGAACGTCGTCAACAACTTCGTCTCCGGCATCATCCTACTGTTCGAGCGGCCGATCCGCGTCGGTGACTGGATCGTGGTCGGTAGTACCGAGGGGTATGTGCGGCGCATCAGCATCCGCTCCACGCTGATCCAGACCTTCGACCGCGCCGACGTCATCGTGCCCAATTCGGAACTCATCTCCGGCCAGGTGACCAACTGGATGCTGCGTGACCCCTGGGGTCGCGTCATCGTCCCCATCGGCGTCGCCTATGGCAGCGACCCGGAGCAGGTGCGCGACATCCTGCTGCGCGTGGCCAAGGCGCACCCCGAGTGCCTCGCCGACGGCTCCCTGGTGGCCGCGCCGCGCGTGGTCTTCCAGGGCTTTGGCGACAACTCACTCAACTTCGAGCTGCGCCTGTTCATCCGCAACGTGGATGCCAAGGTGACGGTGCGCAGCGACCTCAACTACGCCATCGAAAAGGAGCTGCGCGCCGCCGAGATCGGCATCCCCTTCCCCCAGCGCGACGTGCACCTCAACCTGATGACGGGGGATGGCAAGAGCATCTCGCTAGAGGAGTTGCGCGCGCTGCTACGGCCCGAGGCGGGCAGTGGGGGCGTGCAGCCGCCCACCGACACGGGGGCACCACGCACTGGCGACCCGACACAGGGTTAAGCCGACCCCGACGCGACACGGTGGCGCCGACACCCGGTGCGCCACACGCACCGCTGGCGACCACTCGCTCAGACGGCGTTCGCCTCGGCGCTAGGTGTAGAGGCGTCGCTTGATCCCCGCCTCCTGCATCACCGTGGTGGCGATCTCCTCGATCGACATGGTGGTGATATTGAGGTGCTTCATGCGCTCCTTGCGGTACATCGCCTCGGCCGCCTGCACCTCGGTAAGGCACTGCTCCAGATTGGCATACCGGCTGCGCGGGCGGCGCTCGGAACGGATCTGATGCAGGCGGTTGGGGTCGATGGTCAGCCCCACCAGCTTGGAGCGGTGCGGCACCAGGCAGGCCGGTAGCGAGTTGCCCTCCAGGTCGTCCTCGGCCAGGGGGTAGTTGGCGGCATGGATGCCGTAGTGCAGGGCGAGAAAGAGCGAGGTGGGGGTCTTACCCACGCGCGAGACGCCGACCAGGATCAGGTCCGCGCTATCGTACTCGGCCACGGTGGCGCCATCGTCGTTGTTCAGGCTGTAGTTGAGCGCCTCGATGCGTGCCGAGTAGTTGTTGTAGTCGCCCATGCCGTGCGAGCGCCCGGCCACGCGCGCCGCCAACACCCCCAGCTCCGCCTCCAGGATCGGCGTAAAGGCGGCGAAGAAGTCCACCAGGATGCCATCGGAGAGGGCCACGCGGGCGCGTAGCTCGGGGTTGATCATAGTGCTGAAGAGGATCGGGGCCTGACCATCCTCCGCCGCCGCCTGATTGATGCACTCCACCAACTCGTCCACCTTCTCCACCGAGTCGAGGTAGGGTTTGGTGGTGTTGATGAACTCGATGCCGTCGAACTGGGTGAGCAGGCTGTGGCCAAGGGACTCGGCGGTGATCCCGGTACGGTCGGAGAGGAAAAACACGTGTCTCTGCATGGTCGGCTCCTGCGCGGCGTGAGTGGGCGATCGACCGACACGACATGGCGGACGGCGATCAAAGGCTTGGCAATCGGGTCGGTGCCGCACGCCAGGTCGACGGGTGGGGCACGGCCAAGGCCGACACCACCAGGGCCACACATGCAGTGCGGCACGCGCCGTCGAGGCGGGGCAGAGTAGGAGGGTACGACGGCGACCGTGGACAGAGTGTCAGGGCGGGCACCACCGTGGTTCGCAACGGGGCACGCGACGTGCCCTGCGAGCGGCCTAGCAAAAGAGTAACTCCCCCATATCCGAGGGGAAAAAAAGACGCGTCCCTGCGCTAAAAGCGGTTTTCACCGCACCAACAAACGAGGAGAAATCCCCCCTTTGCCCCACCCCACGCCATCACGCGGGGGTGAGGTGACAGGCAGGGGGTCAGGCCTGACCGGCTACCGCCGGATTTTTCATCTGCTGCGCCTGTTCGGCGAGCATCAACCAGGTAGAGACCACGGTGTCGGGGTTCAGCGAGATGCTGCTGATGCCCTGCTCCATCAGCCAGAGGGCCAGTTCGGGGTAGTCGGACGGCCCCTGGCCGCAGATACCCACGTACTTGCCCTGCTTGCGGCACGCCTGGATGGCGAGCTGGAGCATGCGCTTGACCGCCGGATTACGCTCGTCGAAGAGGTGCGAGATCTCGGCGGAGTCGCGGTCCAGACCCAGGGTGAGCTGGGTCATGTCGTTGGAACCGATGGAGAAGCCATCGAAGTACTGCAGGAACTCCTCGGCGAGGATCACGTTGGAGGGGATCTCGCACATCATGATCAGGCGCAGGCCGTTCTTACCACGCTCCAGGCCGTTCTCGGCCAGCAGTGCGGTGACCTGCTGCGCCTCTTCGAGGGTACGGCAGAAGGGGATCATCACCTCGACGTTGGTCAGCCCCATCTCCTCACGCACGCGGCGCAGCGCCTTCACCTCCAGCTCGAAGGCGGGACGGAAGTGCTCGGAGAGGTAGCGGCTGGTACCGCGGTAACCGATCATCGGGTTCTCTTCGTGCGGCTCGAAGATGTCGCCGCCGAGCAGGTTGGCGTACTCGTTGGACTTGAAGTCGGACATACGCACGATGACGGTCTGCGGCGCGAAGGTGGCGGCGAGGGTGGAGATACCCTCGACCAGCTTCTCGATGTAGAACTCCACCGGACCGGCATAACCGGCGATACGGGCGTCGATGGCGGCCTTCAGCTCGGCGGACTGATTGGCGTAGTCGAGCAGCGCACGCGGGTGGATGCCGATCATGGTGTTGATGATGAACTCCAGGCGGGCGAGGCCCACACCGGCATTCGGGATGTGCGCGAAATCGAAGGCGCGACCGGGGTTACCCACGTTCATCATCACCTTGACCGGCAGCTCGGGCATCTCGCCGGTGGCCTGGCTGGTCACCTCGAACTTGAGCTTGCCCTTGTAGACGATACCGCTGTCACCCTCGGCGCAGGAGACGGTCACCTCCTGGCCATCGGTGAGCAGGTCGGTGGCGTTGCCACAACCGACCACGGCGGGGATGCCCATCTCACGCGCGATGATCGCCGCGTGGCAGGTGCGCCCGCCACGGTTGGTGACGATGGCCGAGGCACGCTTCATGATCGGCTCCCAGTCCGGGTCGGTCATGTCGGTGACCAGCACGTCGCCGGGCTGCACGCGGTTCATCTCGCGTGCGTCGGCGATGATGCGCACCGGGCCCTGGCCGATGCGCTGGCCGATGGCACGCCCGGTGGCCAGCACCTCGCCGGGGGAGCAGAGGCGGAAGCGCTCCAGGTTCTGCCCGGGGCGCTCGTTGGACTTCACCGTCTCGGGGCGCGCCTGGACGATGTAGAGCCCGCCGTCGACGCCATCCAGCGCCCACTCGATGTCCATCGGGCGACCGTAGTGCTTCTCGATGGAGAGGGCGTAACCGGCCAGCTCCTCGACCTGGGCATCGGTGAGGGAGAAGTTACCGCGCTCGGAGGCGGAGACCGGCTCGATGCGCACGCGCCCCTCCACATCGGGGCTGTCGTTGTAGACCATGCGCTGCATCTTGCTGCCGAGGCCGCGACGGATCACCGCCGGGCGACCGGCGCGCAGGGTCGGCTTGTGCACGTAGAACTCGTCGGGGTTGACCGCGCCCTGCACCACCATCTCGCCGAGGCCGTAGGAGGAGGTGATGAACACCACCTCCTGGAAGCCGGACTCGGTGTCGAGGGTGAACATCACCCCGGAGGCGCCGCAGTCGGAGCGCACCATGCGCTGGATGCCAGCGGAGAGCGCAACATCGGTGTGGCTGAACTTCTGGTGCACGCGATAGGCGATGGCGCGGTCATTGTAGAGCGAGGCGAACACCTTCTTGATGGCGTCGAGCACGCTGTCGAAACCGACCACGTTGAGGTAGGTCTCCTGCTGACCGGCGAAGGAGGCCTCGGGCAGGTCCTCGGCGGTGGCGGAGGAGCGCACGGCCACGGCCAGTTCACCGTCGTGCTCGGAGACCATCTTGGTGTAGTTGTTGCGCAGTGCGTCGAGCATCTGCGGCGGGAACTCGGCGTCCATCACCCACTGGCGGATGGTCTTGCCGGTCTCGACCAGCTTATCCACGTCCTCGACGTCGAGCGACTCAAGAGCGGCCTGGATGCGCTCGGCCAGACGGTCCTGACGCAGGAACTCGCGGAAGGCGTGCGCGGTGGTCGCAAAACCACCGGGCACCTTCACCCCGGCGGAGGCCAGGTTGCTGATCATCTCACCCAGGGAGGCGTTCTTGCCCCCGACCCGTGCCACGTCGCCCATGCCGAGGGCGTCGAGCCAAATGACATAATCGCTCATGTCATACCCCTTTAGTTGTTTCATTTAATAGTTGCATCGTCTGCCCCATCGGTTGGGTGCAGCTGAGTGAGCCTTCCCGGCTCAGGGTTTGTTTCCCTGTCTTTCCTTGGCGACCTTCGTCGGTCAACCCCAATCTTTACCGCTTTGAAAAATCGTTTAGCCGTTCTTGCAACTGCCGCCGGACTTGCAGCTACAGCTGCCGCCGCAACCACCACCCTCTTCTCGCGGCGGCCCGAACTCCGGGTGCCGCAAGGCGTAGTTGGTAGTGATCTTGGTGACCCAGAGCCACCCGCCGACCAGCAGCAGGATGGTGCCCCCGGTGAGCATCGCTTTGAGTAGTAACATCATCGCTGGCACCTCCATTCAGGTGTTCGTTCAGTGCCCACCGCCGAGACCGGCGAAGCCCATGAAGCTGAGCGAGAGCAGACCGGCGAGCATCAGGCTGAGGGCCGCGCCCTTGCTCACGCTCGGCACCTCGGCCAGCTCCAGCTTCTCGCGCAGGCCCGCCATCAGCACGATGGCCAGGGTGAAGCCGGCACCGGCGCCCAGGCTGTAGCTGAGGGACTGGGTGAAGTCGTACTCCTTGAAGGTCTGGAACAGCGCCAGGCCGAGGATCGCGCAGTTGGTGGTGATGAGCGGCAGGAAGATGCCGAGCTGACGGAACAGCACCGGGCTGAACTTCTTCATGCTCATCTCCACCAACTGCACGGCGGAGGCGATCACCGCGATGTAGCTGATGAGGCGCAGAAACTCGATGTTGAACGCCACCAGCACCTCGTTGATGAAGTAGGCGCAGATGGAGCTGATCAGCATCACGAAGGCGCTGGCCAGGCCCATCGACCAGGCGGTGTTGATCTTCCCCGAGACCCCCAGGAAGGGGCAGATGCCGAGGAACAACGCCAACACGAAGTTGTTGATCAGGAAGGCGTTGAGAAAGATGAACGAAAGGGATTCACCAGGCATTGCGGCACTCCTCCTTAGACCAGGGCACGGGCGGTGGTCCCGCTCGCGGCGCGTGATTCGGCCAGGCGTTTCTGCTTCTTCACCTCACGGATGTAGTTGAACAGCAGCAGCCAGGCACCGAGGACGAAGAAGCCGCCGGGCGGTAGGATCATCACCACCCAGGGCTCGAAGTGCGCGCCGAAGATGTCGTGACCGAGCAGCGAACCGTTGCCGAGCAGCTCGCGCACCGAGCCGAGGGCGAGCAGGGCGATGGTGAAGCCGATGCCCATGCCGAGACCGTTCGTCAGGGTCTTGAGCAGCGGTTGACGGCTGGCGTGCGCCTCGGCACGACCGAGGATGATGCAGTTGGCGACGATGAGCTGGATAAACGCACCCAACGCGTTGTAGAGCTCCAGGCTGATGGCCTGGATCGCGTAGTCGATGATGGTCACGAAGGTGGCGATGATCACGATGTAGGTGGCGATACGCACCTCCTTCGGGATCCAGTGGCGCAGCAGCGAGATGATCGCGCTGGAGCCGAGCAGCACGAAGGTGGTGGCCAGGCCCATGGCCAGGGCGTTGATCACCGAGTTGGTCACCGCGAGCACCGGGCACATGCCGAGCAGCATCACGAACACCGGGTTCTCACGCCAGATGCCACTGAGGAAATCGTCCATGGTGACGGCGGTAGTTTTGTTCTGACTCATGGCTTACTCCCCCTGACTCGCAGCCTTGGGCGCACGCAGCACATCGAGCTGCGGCACCAGGTGCGGCAAGAAATGTTGCGCGCTGTCGTTGATGCCCTTACCCACGGCACGCGAGGTGATGGTGGCGCCGGAGATGGCGTCGACCTCCCACGGGTGCTTCTTGGTGCCGTGTTTGACCGTGACGATGGCGTTGGCCAGGGCGTCGCCAGCGGCGTTCAGACGCGCCTCCAGGGCACCGAAGTTGGCCAGGAAGCCCGCGTCGGTGAGGACCTTGTCGCCGAGGCCGGGGGTCTCGGCGAACTTGATGATGGTGAAGGCGGTGACGCACTGACACTCGACACCGTAGCCCCAGAGCTGGCGCACGCTGTCGGCGTAGCCCTGGGCAGAGCCCTCGATGGCCACACCCAGCAGCTTGCCGTCGGCGTCGTAGCCGGCGTAGAGGGTGTCGGGTCCCTCGCCGGGGATCAGGCTACCGCCCGCATCGAGGTGGAAATCGCGCCGCTCCACGGCGCCAGGGATCACCTGGAACACCGCCTTCTCGATCGCCAGGCGCTTGTTCTCGGCAATGGCCGGTGCGGTGAGCTGCACCATCATCACCACCAGGAAGCCGGAGAGCATGGCGACCACGGTGAGCACCACCAGCATGGCGGTGCTGTTGGCCTTGGGGCGCAACGCCTCGTTGGAGGACTGGATCACCTGTGTCTCGTGCATGGCTTTGCTATCGGCCTCGCTCATGACTGCCCCTCCTCGCGCTTGACCCGCTTACGCTCGCCGTAGATGCGCGGTTGCGACACCTGCTCGATGAGTGGGGAGAAGGCGTTGCCCAACAGGATGGCATACATCACCCCCTCCGGTAGGGCACCGAACTCGCGGATCACCACGGTGATCACCCCCATCAGACCGCCGTAGATCCAGAGCCCGAGCGGGGTCACCGGCGAGGCGATCATGTCGCTGGCCATGAACACGGCACCGAGCATCATGCCACCGGAGAGGAGCATGAACAGCGGCGGTGCGTAGTGGCTGGCATCGTAGAGATAGAGGGCACCGCTGAAGAGGAAGGCGCCGAGCAGCATGGCCGCCGGCAGGCGCCAGTTCATAAAGCCACGCACCGCCAGGTAGGCGCCGCACACGAGGATCAGCAGCGCCGAGGTCTCACCGGCGGAGCCGTTGGTCATACCGAACAGCAGGTCGGCGGTGGGCGGCAGCTCGCTGTGCGAGGCCATCAGGCCGAGCGGGGTGGCGCCGGAGTAACCATCGATACCGAGCCCGGAGATCCACTCCGCCACCGGTGCGGGGGAGAGAAAGGGGAGCGCCAGGGTGGAGGGGATGAACTCCAGGAAGCGCCCCGGGGCGAAGGCGGGGGTCCAGGTGGTGATGGCCACCGGGAAGGCGGCCTGCACGAAGGCACGCCCGACCAGCGCCGGGTTGAACGGGTTGTAGCCGAGCCCGCCGAAGATCGCCTTGCCCAGGGCGATGGCCATGAAGCCGGCCACTGCGGCCATCCACAGGGGAAAACCGGGTGGCAGGGTGAGGGCCAACAGCAGGCCGGTGATGGCGGCGCTGCGGTCGGTGATGGTGCAGGGGCGCCCGGCCAGACGCGCGAACAACCACTCGGTGAAGAGTGTCGTGACCAGCGTGGTGATGATCAGCGCCAGGGCGCTGATGCCGAAGGCATAGACCGCGTAGGCGCAGATGGGCAGCAGGGCGTAGACCACGTTGGACATGATCTTGTCGACCCCATGGGCCCCACGCAGGTGCGGCGAGGTGCGCAGTTCGATTTTGCTGGGATGTGACATCAGGAGACCCTGTCGCGATAGGCCGCCTTGGCAATACGGAAGTACTGCGTCAGCGGGATGTTGGAGGGGCAGACATAGCTGCAGCAGCCGCACTCGAAGCAGTCACCGAGGTGGAACGCCTCGGCCATCGCCTCGTACTGGCGCTTGGCGGCGAGCTTGCCGAGCTGCGACGGGTTGAGGTGCACCGGGCACGCCTCCAGACACTTACCGCAGCGGATGCAGGGGTAGATGCGGTCGGCGTCGTGGGTCACGCTCTCGTCACTCATCACCAGCACGCCGGAGACCGCCTTGGTCACCGGTACGTCGAGCGAGGCGACCGTGGTACCCATCATCGGGCCACCGAGGATCAGGTGCCCGGCGTCGCCGGAGAAGCCCACCTGGGTGAGGATGTGACGCAGGGTGGTGCCGAGCGGGACCAGATAGTTACCCGGCTTGCGCACGCCGGGGCCGGTGATGGTCACCACGCGCTCGATGATGCCCTGGCGCTTGGGCATGAGGCGCCCGAGACCGGCCAGGGTGGCGACGTTCTGCACCACCACGCCCACCTCGTAGGGGTAACCACCGGAGGGCACCTCCTTGTCGAGCAGGGACTTGATGAGTAGCTTCTCCGAGCCCTGCGGGTACTTGGTCTTGACCACGCCGACACGGATATCGGTGGCACTACCGATGGTCGCGCGCAGGTGTTTGACCGCGTCCATCTTGTTGTCTTCGACGCCGATCACCGCGTTCTTCGCCCCGGTGGCGCGCATGGCGATACGGATACCGGCGAGGAGGTTCTTGGCATCCTCCAGCATCAGGCGGTGGTCGGTGGTGAGGTAGGGCTCGCACTCGCAGCCGTTGACCATCAGGGTCTCGATCTCGAAGCCCTTGGGCACCGAGAGTTTGACGTGGGTGGGGAAGCCCGCACCGCCGAGGCCCACCATGCCGCACTCCTGCACCGCCTCGATCAACTCCTCGCGCGAGAGGCGATCGATATTGCGCTCCATGCCGTACATGGTGCGCTGCCCCACGGCGTCGTAGGTGCGGATGATGATCGACTCGACCTTGGGCCCGCGCGCGCTCGGCATGCGCTCGATGGACTCCACCACACCGGTGACGGAGGCGTGCATCGGCACCGACATGAAGCCGTCGGCCTCGGCGATGGGCTCGCCGCGCACCACCTCCTGCCCGGGACGCACGATGGGTCGTGAGGGCTTACCGAAGTGCTGCGCCAGCGGCAGGATCACCTTCGGCGGAAACGGCAGGCGGGTGATCGGCAGTCCGGCCGTATACGCCTTGTGCTCCGGCGGGTGCACGCCGTGGGCGAAGGTCCGTTTCAGGAACGGGATAAAGTCCTGCAAGTTCATGCAAAACTCCTGAATTTGTTGTTGGTGGTTGGCGCCCTTGTTGAGCGCTCTTTATTCGTCCGCCCCCGAGGGATGGGCGCTGCCCACGCCTCGCGCGGCGCTAGGCAGGGCCCATCCCTCGGGGCGTCCACCCCGGGGGGTGGACGCTGCCAACCTTATTGGTACTTTTCGGCGCGCTTGAT
>QKED01000053.1 GCA_003252455.1 Gammaproteobacteria bacterium | reverse complement strand
TGTGAGACCCCCCCGCCACCAACGACTGCACCCCGCCGAGCGGCTGACCGCTGGCGTCCAATACCACCACCGGGGTGGTACGCGACGTGGTGGTGCCATCGCCTAACTGACCGTACAAGTTATACCCCCAGGCGAGCACGCTTCCATCCGCCAGCAGTGCCAAGGTGTGATACCCCCTCGCCACCAGTGCCTGCACCCCGCCGAGCGGCTGGCCGCTGGCGTCCCGCACTGCCACCGGGGTAGTTCGCAGCGTGGTGGTGCCGTCGCCCAACTGACCGTACCGGTTATCCCCCCAGGCGAGTACGCTTCCATCCGCCAGCAGTGCCAGGGTGTGAAACCCTCCCGCCGCCAACATCTGCACCCCGCCGAGCGGCTGGCCGCTGGCGTCCAGCACCGCCACAGGGGTCGTGCGGATCGCGGTGGTACCATCGCCTAACTGACCGTACCGGTTATCCCCCCAGGCGAGTACGCTGCCATCAGGTTGCAGCAGAGATACGTGGTAATTGCCCGAGACCATCTGCGCCCCGTCCCCACTCCCCATCACCGTGGTCGCGGCCAGAACGGTGAGGTCGATGGCAGCGGCGGCGGAGTCCTGTACCCCATCGTTGACCACAAAGCTGAAGGCGTCCGGTCCGCTGTAGCCGACGTCAGGCGTGTAGTTCAGGTCCGGGGCGGTACCACTGAGGGTACCGTGGGTCGGTTGGGCGGTGAGGCGATAGTCGAGAGACTGTCCCTCCAAGTCGGCCCCTTGCAGGGTGATCCCGAGGGAGTATCCCTGCATGACGGAGTAGCTGCGGCTGGTGGCGGTGGGAGGGGTGTTGGTCACCTCGACAGGCACCACCTGCTGGGTGGTTGTGCCCGAGGCATCGGTGACCTGAATGGTGAGGGAGTAGCTCCCCGGCAGGCTCTGCGGTGGGATGTTGAGGGTGCCGGAGAGTGGGTCGAGCCCCGCCCCGGTCGGCAAGCCAGAGATTGCGTTGTAGCGGTAGCCGCTACCGGTGGCCAGTGGCAGGGTGAGCGCGCCACCCAGGGTATTGATACTGGGTACCGCCAGTACCTCGATAGTGACCGTGGCCGGGGCCGAGTCGGCTTGCCCGTCGTTGACGGTGAAGGTAAAGCTGTCGGTGCCAGTGAAGGCGGCCGAGGCGGTGTAGGTCAGCGCCGGGGCGCTGCCCATGAGGGTACCGCCTGTGGGCGGTGTGGAAATGGTAAAGCTAAGGGGTTGGCTGTTCGGGTCCTGCCCACTGAGGGTCAGATCAATACTCTCCCCAGCGAACAGGGCGTAGCTAGCCGCACTGGCCGAGGGAGGAGTATTTATTTCAAGTGGAGTGCCATCGGCAGTTAACACGGGACTGGGATAGCGAGCCGAGTCACTGACTGCGCCATTGCCAAGCTGGCCTTCGGTATTAAGGCCCCAGGCTAGTAGGGTGCCGTCGCTCTTTAGAACGACAGTGAAATAGTCACCCGCTACTACCGCCTGTATACCGCTCACTGGCACGCCACTGGCATCCAACACCACGACCGGCGTACTACGATCCGTAGTGGTACCGTCGCCCAGTTGGCCATACCAGTTATTACCCCAGGCCAGCAAGGTACCATCCGATTTCAGTGCCAGCGTATGAGACACACTCGTCACCACAGACTGAACACCGCTCAGGGGCGCGCCACTGGCATCCAACACTGCAACCGGCATAGTGCGATTTGTGGTGGTGCCATCGCCTAGTTGGCCGTAGTCATTATTACCCCAGGCCAACAGAACACCGTCGTGCTTCAGTGCCAGGGTGTGATTCCCACCCGCAACCACTAACTGCACATCGTTAACAGGCGTGCTAGTGGCGTCCAACACCGCGACCGGCGAGGTTCGATTCTGGGTGGTTGTGCCATCGCCTAGCTGGCCATACAGGTTATATCCCCAGGCGAGCAGGGTCCCGTCATCCTTCAATGCTAGGGTATGAGACCCACCCGCGACCACAGATTGGATACCGCTCACAGGCACACCACTCGCGTCCAACACCGCGACCGGTGTGGCGCGCTGCGTGGTGGTGCCGTCACCCAATTGACCGTCCCAGTTTTGACCCCAAGCCACCAGGGTCCCGTCGGACTTCAGCGCCAGGGAATAAAATCCACCAGCAATCACCGACTGGATACCACTCAGAGCCACGCCATTGGCGTCCAACACAGCGACCGGCATACTGCGGTCCAAGGTGGAACCATCGCCTAGGCTACCATTCGAGTTATCTCCCCAAGCTAGCAGGGTGCCATCGCTCCTCAGCGCCAGGGTGTGAGTGCTACCTGCCGCTACCGACTGGATACCGCCCACGGGTACACCACTGGCAATCAACACAGAGACAGGCGTAACACGCTGCACGTTAGAGCCGTCACCCAGTTGACCATCCGAGTTTTGGCCCCAGGTGAGCAGAGTACCATCGGGTTGCAGGAGAACCGAATGGAAAGCACCAGCAGCCAACTGTGCTCCAATAGGCTGCGTCGCGACCTCCGCCTGTACCCTTGTACTGGCAGCTACAGCAAACAGCAACATCACTGGCACGAGCATAGCGGTGATTCGCTCAAGGGCTAACAGGCCGAATACGCGCATGGGGTTGTCTCCTATTCCTTGGTCCCTGGTCTCCGGGGCGACTGACTGAGGGCTCCCCACGAATTCACAGGCGAAGTCCCTAGTGAATCATAGAGAAACAATGCGTTAGGAGTGGAACTGCATCGAAGGATGTGATCTCCTGTAGCTGCGAAACCGACAAGGAGACCTCCGATGCAGCCTACTCAGCTCATGCTCACCGCCCTCTACCCCTATTGTCAATCCATCCACTTCATGCACTTCAGCACTTCACCGCACGTTCGGATGTCGTTGCGGTCGCGGCACAAGCGTAGGCGAGGACCGTCACCACGCCCGGTAGGGCCCTGGGGACCCTACATCGCGAGAAGTACACCCTCAAGCGTGTAGACCGGTTGATTGGAAATACGCATTTAGCTCAGGAACGCGTACTGCTCTACGGTGCTGTCGCCAAATGGCTCCCTGGTCTTGACCAGACACCGATGATCCTCGTCGACGGGTCCACCCGGACCGATGACGAGCCCTATCATCTGCCGAGAGCCTCCGTTCCGCTGGGTGGGCGCTCTATGACCCTCTATGAAGAGGCTCACCCGCAGAAGGCGCAGGGATCACCCCAGGTTCACGCGGCCTTTCTGGACCAACTTAAGGCGATTTTGCCAGAGCGTTCGCGCCCTATTTTGGTGACCGATGCCGGATTCAAGAATCCTTGGTTCAGGGCCATCGAGGTGCTGGGCTGGGATTGGGTGCGCGCGTCAGGGGGACCGTCCAGCTCGGTCGCGAAGGTCAGCAATGGCAAAGCTGTCGGGACTTGACATCGCGTCGATGTCACGACGTGGTAACTACTACGACAACGCACCGATGGAAGGCTTCTGGGGCAGTCTGAAAAACGAATTGGTTCACCACCGTCGATTCGCTACACGGACTGAAGCCAAGAGCGTAATTCAGGAGCACATCGAGATCTTCTATAACCGCCAACGGCGCCACTCGCGTCTTGGCAATTTGGCACCGGCTGTGTTCGAACAGCACTTCTACGAGCAGGCCGGATAACTGGAGTGGAACTGTCCGTTATTGACGGTACACCTCAGGATCTGATCGGTGGTCATGCCCTTGCAGCGCTCTAAGTACTGTATTGGACGGCTTTCATGGTGACCCCAGCGTAGGGGGTAGATCCATGGAGCGGTGGAGGAGTCTGGCAATCCAGATCCCGTCCGTATCCTGCCGATAGAGGATGAGGTGCGACTGATGGGGAATTTGCAGTATCCAGAACGGATGGTATCGATGGCCGTGCCCATCTCGGGTTGGGCGTCGAGTAGCCCCAGACAGCCACGAAGCGAGGCGAGGTAGTGTTCGGTCTGCGCGGTGCCGAAGGTGAGGAGGGAGTATTCGAGAAGTGCCTAGATAACCGCCTCGGCGGTACGGCTGGTCTGATCACGTTTTCAATCACGTCCAGGGTGGCTCTGCTGGACCCTAGCCCAGATTGCGTCGAGCCCCTGCTCGGTGGTACCACTCGCCTCCGCCACATCGATCGCCTGGGCGAGTTGTTCCTGACGCAGACGCAGCTCGCGGTCTTTGCGGATCAGGCCGCGGATGTGGTCGCTGCTGTTGCTGTGGTTGCCGTCCCTGCCCTGCGCCTCGACCCACTCCTTCATGGCCCGGGGGAGGGAGATGTTCATGCTGCTCATGGGGGACTCCCGCTGGTTGATGGCTGGGAGTCTGGCATAGATGACGAGGATTGCCATTTCTGGGCCGGTGGCAGGTTATAGAGAAGATTTAACCACAAAGGAGACGAAGAGCACGAAGGAGTGCCACTAAATTTGGGTGTGTCGAAGCAGGAGGCGCACCATGCCAATGCCCTGAAAATGATGCGCTTCGTGCCTCAGCACATCCTACGGCTATCCGCCACGCAACACCCGAACCCCTTCGTGCCCTTCGTGGTTAATCCTCAATTGAGCTGAATCCGCGTCCCCCACGGCACCTTGGCCTTGCCCTTGACCAGCCAGAGCACAGGCACGGCGGGTTCGCGCTCGGGGAACTGCCCTGCGGCATCGGTGAAGTAGATGACCAGGTCGGGGCGCAGCCCCTCGCGCTCGATCCACTCGAACAGGGGGCGGAAGTCGGTGGTGCCGCCGCCGCCGATCTTGGGCGGGACGCTGAACTCCTCCCAGGGTTCGTAGCGCCAGGGGCCACCCTCGACTAGGCGCGAGTCGCAGGCGTGCAGGGTGACGGTGGCGCGGGCGGCACCCTTGATGGCGTTGACCTCGGAGACGAACTCCTGCATCTCGGTGTCGGAGATGGACCCGCTGGTGTCGAGCGCCACCACCACGTCGAGGGCGTGGCTGCGCAGGCTGGGGAAGATGGCGTCGCCGTCGCGCCGTGAGGGGCGGGCGTAGTTGAAGTCGTCGCGCGCGGTGGAGTTGAGGTAGCGGGCGAGGAGGTTGCGCCAAGGCAGGTCGGGCTGGAGCAGGTGGTCGATGATGCGCTGCATCAGCTGGCTCATCTTGCCCGCCTGCATGGCCTGTTGGGCGGCACCGGCCATGCGCTGCTTCCACTGGATGGAGAGCTGCTCGGCCTCCTCCGGGGTCAGCGGCGGGGGCTGGTCGGCCTTGCCGCCCTCCCCGCCGATTTCCGGAGGTTGCTCGCCGGGCCCATCGTCCGGGTCCTCGATCCCCTGCCCTTCACTCGGCGATTCGCGCTCATCCGGGGGTTGTTCGCCCTTGCCGCCGTCGTTGTCGTCGGCGCCAGGGCCGCCGCCCGCGCCCTTGTTACGCGCCTCGTCGGTGCGGTTGCCGGAGCCGCGCTGGCCACCCTCGGACTTGTCGCTGTCGTAGACGTGGTCGTCGTGGGGTTTCAGCTCCTCGTTCTCGTCGAGGCAGGGATAGATCTCCTCGGCGGTCATCCCCTCGAACTCACTGAGGAAGATCGCCTCGGGCACCGGGGTGAGCCCCTCGGCGATGAGCAGGGGGTTGATGGCGAGGTCGCAGGCGAGGTCCCAGCGCGCCTTGTCGCGGTGTTGACGACGGGCGAAGTGGCTGAGGGCGCAGTGCATCGCCTCGTGGGCGAGGGCGAACTGGGTCTGTGCCAGGCTCAGGCCGTTGATGTAGTCGTAGTTGTAGTAGAAGCCGCGCGCGTCGGTGGCGACGGTGTGACACCACTCGGGGTCGGCGTCGAGCATCGGTAGGCGCAGCACCAACGCGCCGAGGAAGGGCTTGTCGAGGATGAGCTTGGTGCGCGCGGCGCTGAGTTTGGTCTCGACCGGATCGTTCTGCACGCTTGTCGCCTTCCTGCGCCTAGTTGTAGAGCATCACGTCGGCCACCTGTTTGGCCCAGGGGGCGAACTGGGGCACGGAGAAGAGTTCGCTACCGACGGCGCGGTGCAGGTCGGAGACCAGCATCACGCCCATCTCGCGCTGGCGGAAGGTGGCGGCGTAGTCGAGGATGCGGCCGTAGACCTCCTGACGTCCCTCTCCCAGGTCGCGGGCACGCACGGCGCGACCCACCAGGGCGGAGGCGACGGCGTATTGCAGGTCGATCTCCTTGGGCGTGGGCACGCTCTCGCCACGCAAGATCGCGTCGAGGTCGGGCAGGTTGTCGAGGTTGGCGATGAAGGCACCCAGTTCGATGCCGGGCGCGGGGCCGACGCAGGCCTGGAAGGTGTCGACCATCAGCGGGCCGCCGCCGAACTTCTGTAGCGCGCGGTGGGCGAACTCCCAGGAGCGCGGCGTGGGGAAGGCGACCGGGTTGTGCGCCGGGTCGAAGTCGAACAGTAGTTCGGGACGGAAGCGCAGGAAGCCGATGATGCGCTCGTCGATGCCGTGGGCGTAGGCCCAGGAGACCCAGTCGTCGAGGTGGGTCTCGACCTCGATGTGCGAGAAGCGGTTGGCCAGCGGCGCGGGCATGGCGTAGGTGACGCCACGGTCGCCCTGGCGGTTGCCGGCGGCGAAGATGGCCCAGCCGTCCGGTACTTTGTAGTCGCCGAGGCGCCGGTCGAGGATCAGCTGGTAGGCGGCGGCGGAGACACTCGGCGGTGCGGAGGTGATCTCGTCGAGGAAGAGTATGCCCTCGGGGCCGTGGCGCTCGGCGTCGGGCAGCAGCGAGGGGATGGCCCACTCCACGCTCGCGCCGTTGCGAAACGGGATGCCGCGCAGGTCCGAGGGCTCCATCTGCGACAGGCGGATGTCGATCACCGGCACTTTATGCCTCTCGCCCACCTGGGCCACCATCTGCGACTTGCCCACGCCGGGCGGCCCCCAGAGCATCACCGGGGTGTGGTGGCCTTCGGCGGTGCTCTGAAACTCTCTCTCCAGGATGGTGGTGACGTTGGCCGGACGCATGGGCTCCCTCGGGTTGGCTGATTCGGGCGATAGTTTAGTGCTTTACTGGGTCTTGCGAAATACCCATCAGGGATTAGCCACGGAGACAGAGAGGACACGGAGCATTGCAGGTTGGAGTGAGGGGCTTTCCATCTCTCCCCTCTGTGTCCTCTGTGCCTCCGTGGCTAGATCGCTTTGGGTCTTGGTACGGCTTATGGATGGGGGAAACCGAGGGGGGATTCAACCGCGCAGGGGCGGCAGGCGCTCTTCGTAGAGCCAGGTGCGGTAGTCGGCGAGGATCTGGGCGTGATCGAAGGCGAGCGGCTCGGGGAGCTGGTCGAGGGTATAGAGTGCCAGGGCACGGGCGTCGTCGCGTGCCTCGGGGGTACCGCGTGCATCGGCGATGTAGACGGCACTGACGGTGTGACCACGCGGGTCACGCGTCGGGTCGGAGTAGAGGCCCAGCAGGGTCACCAGCTCGACCTCCAGGGCGGTCTCCTCCAGCGCCTCGCGCCGTGCCGCCACCTCCATGCGCTCACCCACATCGACGAAGCCGCCCGGGAGGGCGAAGCCGTGCGGCGGGTTGGCGCGTTCGATGAGTACGACCGGCCAGCCGGGCTGATCGACCATGCGGATCAGGATGTCGACCGTAAGCAGCGGGGTGACCGGCACTGGCATCGGATCAGCCCTGGGCCTGCTGCTCGGCGACCTGACGGCGCACCTCGTCCATGTCCAGTTCGGAGGCCTTGGTCAGCAGGTCCTCGAATTGGCTGGCGGGCAGGGCACCAGGCTGAGAGAAGATGATGATCTGGTCGCGCATGATCATCAGGGTGGGGATAGAGCGGATGTTGAAGTGACCGGCCAGCTCCTGCTCGTCCTGGGTGTTGATCTTGGCGAAGGTGATGTGGCTGAACTCGGGCTTCTCGGCGGCGGCCTCGAAGACCGGGCCAAAGCTCTTGCAGGGGCCGCACCAGGGCGCCCAGAAGTCGAGCACGGCGAAGTTGGTCTTGCCGATCTCTTCGTCGAAGTTGGTGCCGGTGAGGTTGAGGACGGACATGGGGGGCTCCTTAGAGTCAGATGTTGAATGGATTCAGCCCTGCTGGCTGTTGAAACGGATGATATGGCGGCGGGCGCGCTTGTCTGGCCGATGCCCGGGGTTGGGCGCCTCGGCGGCACACAGTCGACGCTGTTCAGCATAGGCGGCACGGGCGGCGATGCTCGCCGCGCTCTCGCGATAGAGCTGTTGGGCGACACTGGCGGGGCCGCGCTTGGCACTCAACCCGAGCACCTCGATGTCGTAGGCGACGCTCTCCTTGCGTACCAACAACTGGTCACCCACCTGTACACCGCGGGAAGGTTTGATGCGCTGTCCGTTGAGCTGCACATGACCACCGTTGATCGCCTCGGTGGCGAGGGCGCGGGTCTTGTAGAAGCGCGCGGCCCAGAGCCACTTGTCGAGACGCAGACGATCGTCGTCCGCGCGGTTGTCCGGGGAACTATTTGCCTTCATTGACCGGGTCGCAGAGGATCTCACGATAGAAGTCCATACCCACCAGGGTCTGGCCGCTGGCCTCGCACAGTGGGCAGTGGTAGATAAGCATCACACCGAGGGCGTCGGAGTCGGAGTAGTCTTCACCCGGTATGCGGGCATACTCCAGCACGCCTTCGTGTCCACAATCGATGCAGAGGCTCCACGCCTTGATGATCGCCATGTGCCCCGCCTGATGATGTTTCATGCAACTCAATGGGCGGTTATTCTAGAGGATTCAAGCCCCCCTCGCACCCCGAGGTGGGCACCACTACCACAACCGAGGGAGTCAACCCACCCATGTGGAAACGCGTGACCGAACATTCACTCTATTGGGCCGCCCACGAAAAGAGCGGCACCGTCATGTTGACCCTGGAGGATGCGAGCCAGGGCAGCCTACGCCACCTCTCCAAGGTGGAGCTGGCCGCCTTCGGCGAGCTGTTACGCCATGAACCCGTAGTCTGGTACCACAGCACCCGTGGTGACCTGACCACCGAGAAGCACCCGTTCGATGAAGAGGAGCGCTGCTGACGTCGGCTACGGTACCGGGGCCGGTTGTGGTCGCGAGATCAACTGCTGCCCCAGGTACGCGGAGAAATCCGTCTCGCCCAGAGGCCGACTGAAGAGGAAGCCCTGCAGGCGATCCACCCCACACTCCAGCATCAACTGATGTTGCGCGCTGCTCTCCACCCCCTCCCCCACCACCTCCAGCCCCAGGCCACGGGCCATGCCGACGATGGAGCGGATGAGCGTGGCATCGGACTCCTTGTTGACCCCCTCACTGACGAATGAGCGGTCGATCTTCAGCACGTTGAGCGGGAAGCGCTTGAGGTAATTGAGCGCCGAGTAGCCGGTGCCGAAGTCATCGATAGAGAGGCGCACGCCGAGGCTGCGCAGGCCGTTGAGGGTCTCGCGCACCTCGCCACTGTTATCGAGCAGCAGGTGCTCGGTGATCTCCAACTCCAGCAAGGCGGGGTCGAAGTCGTTGCGGTAGAGCACCTGACGCACCAGGCCGAGGAGCTCACCACTGCACACCTGACGAGAGGAGATGTTCACCGCCAGGGTGAGCGGCAGACCGTGCTCCTGCTGCCAGAGGCGCATGCGGTGACACCCCTGCTCCAGGACCCAACGACCGATCTCGACGATCAGACCGAGCTCCTCGGCCAGCGGGATAAACTCCTCCGGCGGTACCTCACCCAGGCGTGGATTATTCCAGCGCAGGAGCACCTCGGCCCCGACCGGTAGTCGCGTGCGCGGGTCGACCAGCGGCTGGTAGGCGAGGCGCAACTCCTGGCGCTCCAGGGCGAAGCGCAGCTCCGCCTCCAACTCCAGGCGCGCCTGGATCTGTGCATTGAGCTCGGCGGTATAGTGACGATAGGTGTTGCGTCCGGCCGCTTTGGCCTGGTACATCGCGGCGTCGGCGTTACGTAGCAGAAGGTCGACGCTGACTCCGTCACGCGGGTAGAGCGACATGCCGATACTCGGTGTGACCAGTAGTTCACGCCCGGCCACCGAGACCGGGTGGTTGAGTACCGAGAGCATCTTCTCAGCGACCGCCTCACCATCCTGCAGGCGCTTGCACTCGGAGAGTAGGATGAGGAACTCGTCGCCACCCAGGCGGGCCACGGTATCGTTTTCACGCACCGCCGAGGCGAGACGGTTCCCCACCTCTAACAGCAGTCTGTCACCGGTCTCGTGGCCGAGCGTATCGTTGATGTTCTTGAAGTTATCGAGGTCGAGGAACATCACCACCACCATACCTTCGCCACGGTGCGCGGTGCGCAGCATCTGCTGTAGGCGGTCCATGGCCAGGGCGCGGTTGGGCAGGCCGGTGAGGGGGTCGAAGTTGGCCTGACGAAAGAGGCGCTCCTCATACTCCTTGCGGACGCTGATATCCTCTTTCACCGCCACGTAGTGGGTGATGACGTTGCGCTCGTTGCGCACCGGGGCGATGGTGACGAACTCCCAGTAGAGACGCCCATCGCCCCGCCGGTTGTGCAGCTCGCCGGTCCAGACGCGCCCAGCGGTGATGGTATTCCAGAGGTCGGCGTAGACGTGATCCGGGGTGAGACCCGACTTGAGGATGCGCGGGGTCTTACCCAGGGCGCTCTCGGCACTGATACCGGTGATCTCGACGAAGGCGCGATTCACGTACTCGATGATGCCGCCCGTATTGGTGATGATCACCGAGGCGGGGCTCTGCTCCACCGCGCTGGAGAGCTTGCGTAGGGCCGACTGCTCCTGGGCGATGTCGCGCATCATCTGGTTGATGTTATCGGTGAGGCGGCCGATCTCATCCTCGGCCATGGGCACGATGGGGGTGCTGTAGTCCCCCTCGGCGATGCGCCCGGCGCCGCGCCCGATGGCGCGCACCGGGCGCAGCACGTAGTAGTGGAAAACGGCGTAGATACCCACACCGAGGAGCAGCATCACCGCCAGATACTCCAGCACCTGCTGCACCATCATGTGGCGGATCTGCCCCTGCTGACGCTCGGTGTCGACCGCCACGATCACCTCGCCCAGTGGGCGGTGGTCGTGCAGGATGGGGAAGGTCAGGGTGACCAGGCGCGGGTTGTTGGCCACCAGTTCATGCAGTTGCGCCACCGACTCCACCTTGGGCTTACCGTAGTGCGCCAACAGAGAGGTGATGACCGGTTTGTGCATCTCCACATAGGAGGTGATGGTGATCCCGACCTTGTCCTGCACCAGCGCATAGACCAGATCCGGCTGCTGCGAGACCTCGGCGACGAAACTGTTCAGGGTGTCGAAGTCGTAGGAGAGGATCGCCTTGGGGCTGATCACCGAGACAAAACGACCGAGCTGCTCGGCCTGCTCCACCAACTGGTCGCGCATATGGCGCTCCTGCAGGAGGATCTGGTGATACATGGAGAGGCCGAGCAGCAGGGTGAGCAGCAGGGTACTCACGACGACGAACTTGACCCCTACCCCCAGCCGTTTCCATTGCCGCATGTCGAACCCTGCCCTATTGCCCGTCCATCAGGGCCTGCTCACCGAGCACCTCGCGGACGATCGCCTCAAGCCGGTCATACGCCTCATCGTCGACCGCACGCAGGGCCGACAACTTGGCGTCGGCCAGCACCTCGCGCCCCTGCGGGTGATTGGTGAGGCCGACCAGCAGTTCGGTGATGAGCTGGCGCAGCTCCAGAGGCAGGTCGTCACGTACCGCCCAGGGTAGCTGTGGCATGGGTGGGCTGATGGCGAGGATACGCATCTTCTGCATATCGATCGCCTCGGTAACCATCGGCAGGCGGGCGACCATATCCCCTGCACCCGCCGCATCGGTCTGCCGGTAGTAGGCGGCAAAGACGGCGTTGGGGGGACTCACGGCGAACTCTTCGACATAGTCGCCGGCCTTCAGCCCGGCCTGACGCAGGAGCCAAGTGGGGACGATGTAACTCATCATCGCCGAGCGATCGCCACCGAAGACCACCTTGTGGCCACGCAACTCTTCGGTGCGCTGTAGGCGGCTCTCGGCACGCACGTAGAGGGCCCCGGCGATCACGTCGCTACCGAATTCCACGTTACGCGCGACCACCCGATAGCCGTAATGCAGGCGCGCCTGCAGATAGTGGTACTGGTTGAAGTGGACGATATCGTAGCGGCGTTGACGCACCGCGTCCCAGAAGGCGGGGAAATCCTTGTTTGTCTCCAGCACCACGTTGCGCCCGAGCTGGGACTGCAGAAAGTCGGCCAGGGGCTGAAACAAACTCATGGTCAGGCTGGCATTGCGCCGGGGGAAGATGCCCATCCGCAGTGGTCGACCACCGACCGCCCCTACCTCGGGTACAACCAGGGCGCCGAGTGCGGCACACCCAGCGGCGAGGATCAGGCGGCGGCGCATGAGCATGGCCTCACCCCTCGGTCTTGGAGTAGGTGTAGAAATCGCGAATGCTGTTGTTGATGTTTTTACCGATCTCCAGCTGGTCCACATGGACGTGATAGGCGTTGACCGGCTCCGGGTAGCCCTTCACCCGCACCAGCACGGGGATATCGTCTACCTCGACACCGGGGAAGTGCTCGGCGATGATGCGTGAGCGGGTCCCCTCGGCGAGCATCACATGGCCGATGTCGCAGGCGCTCTCCATGCGGTTGGCGAGGTTGGTGGTCTCGCCGATGGAGGTGTACTCCAGCTTCATATCACAGCCGATGGCGCCGACGATCACCTCACCGCTGTTGATGCCGATGCGCATCTCGAACACCGGCAGTCCGGCACGGCGGCGCTCGCCGTTCAGTTCACGCATCTTGCGCTGCATCTCGATGGCGCAGCGCACGATACGCACCGCATGGTCCTCGAAGTAGATGGGGGCGCCGAAGATGGCGACGATGGCATCACCAATGTACTTGTCGGGGAAGCCACCGTGGGTCTTGATCACCGGGATCAGGGTCTCGAAGTAGAGGTTGAGCAGATTGACCGCATCACTGGCGGTCATCTGCTGGCTGATGGTGGAGAAGCCGGCAAAGTCGGTGAACATCACCGAGCAGTCGGTCTTCTTGCCGCCGAGCACCAACCCCTCTTGACTCGCCTTGTCGGCCAGCTCCTTGGAGAGCAGCTTCTCCAGGGTCAGCTTGAGGTTGAGGCGCTCCTTTTGCCCCTTGGCCATGAGGTTGAAGCGGCGGGTCAGCTCGCCCAACTCATCGTTGGAGAGGACCGGCACCTCGTAGTCGTAGTTACCCTTGCCCACCTCTTCCGAGCCCTTGCTCAGTTCGGTGATGGGGCGAGTCACCATACTGCTGAGCCAGGAGGCGACGAACACCACCAACAGCAGCACCAACAGACCGACGATGGTCACGGCGGTCATCACCAGGGTCAGGGTCTCCTTCACGCTACTGGCGTCGAAGTCGATGGTGATGATGTCGACGCCGTTGTCGACCTTCCAGGTGTACCAGACGCTGAACCAGGCACCCCACTCATCCGTGTCGAAACGGGGCAGATAGTAGTTTTCCGGGTCGAACAGCGGGTTATGGCCATACTCGGAGAGCCCGTCCAGAGAGGAGGCGCGCCAGAACTCGCTACCGGCGATCTCGAACTGCTCGCCTGGGTAGGCGGGGGTCTCCCACCACATCAGACCATCGAGCAGGAAGGAGATGTGGGTCTTGAAACGCCCCTCCAGCTTGCCCGTGTCGTACATGATGTAGATGTCGGAGACATTGAAGGGGACATCGGCTGCGGCGTGCTTGGCCCCGATCAGGAGATGCTTATACTTGCGGAACAGCTCGAAGACCCCCGGATGGGCAGCGAAGGCGGTGCGCCAGAAGCTCGCCGCCTCCTCCAGATCGGCCCGGTTGAAGCCAGGGATCTCGACCCCCGCCTCCTCGAATTTGGCCAAGATCTGGTCGTGCTCGATGAGCCGCCCCTCGGTCACTAGCATGGTGAAGCTGACATAGATGTGCTGCCAACGCAGCTCTTCGGAGTCGAGGGTGTCGGGCAGGGTGTCGACCAGAAACTGGTTCATCTGCTCCAGTTCGCCCTTGTCCGAGGCGCCCTGGATCCCAGCCACCAGCATCTTCGAGTTCTCGATCAGCTGATAGAGCTCGGTGATGGGTCGGTAAGCCTCGATAGGCAGAATGATTAGCGCGATAAAAATCACTACGGCCGCAACGTAGTAGATCAGCTTGCGTCGAATCGGGATAAACTTCTTCTTGCTCGGATCGCCGCTCATTTCGGGCTATGTCTCATGGCCGGTCACCCGCTTCCCTGGGTGAGTCCGTACTGCTTGAACAAACGAAGAACGGGTAAAATAACTACGCGTTCATTACAAATTAAAGGCATTTGCCGGTGAAATCAGCGCCTCAAACAACCCACGTCGCTTATGGGACACCGCAGCTGGGTACCTGCTGCCAATATACTGCAACTAGGGATGACTCTCCACATCCCTGCTCGGGATGTGGCTCACAGTGCTGTACCACTCAGACCTGGGATTATGCCCCGACCCCGCTGAGTCAGGCCGAGAGGGCGTTGTTGGAACAGCACTACGACCTGACCGACAAATTGATCGAGTTCGATGGAGCCTCTGCCCTACGCGTGCATGAGGATGGGTACTGCATCTTTATCAGCGATGATCGCCGTAGTTGTACGATTTATCCCCATCGGCCCTTTGACTGCCGCATCTTCCCGGTGGACTGGTACCTGGACGCCCGGGGGCAACCCTGGTGGGTGCTCTGGGAGTGCCCCTTGAGTGCACTGCTCACACCTGCGTCCATCGAGCAGTTACTCTGCGAACTGGAGGAGAAGGAGCAGGCATACCTACACGAGATGCTCTTGTACGGCAACGACAGCGTCTCCACCCAGCTCAAAAACGAGGAGGGGATGCACTTCATTCGACCTATCCGCCTGCAGCCCTAGGTATTTAGGTAGGGAGGCCCGCATACCCCTTGAGTAGGGCGATCTCATCGGGCCAGAGCGCCTCATCGATGGTCTCCAGGACCAGGGGAATAGCGTCGAATCGCGGGTCGGCCAGGATGTACTTGAACGCCTCCAGACCGATGTGCCCCTGACCCAGGCTGTGGTGGCGGTCCACACGGGAGCCGAAGGTGCTCTTGGCATCGTTCAGATGCATACCACGCAGATACTCAAACCCCACGATCGCGTCGAACTGGGCAAAGCTCGCCGCACACGCCTGCGCACTGCGCAGGTCGTAACCCGCCGCGAAGGCGTGGCAGGTGTCGAGGCAGACCCCCACACGCGACTTGTCCTCGACCTGCGCAATGATCGCCGCCAGTTGCTCGAAACTGTGCCCCAGATTGCTCCCCTGTCCTGCGGTATTCTCGATCACCGCACAGACCCCCTGGGTCTCGGCCAAGGCCAGATTGATCGACTCGGCGATGCGTGCGAGACAGGCCGCCTCGTCGATCTGATTCAGGTGGCTACCGGGATGAAAGTTGAGCAGTTGTAGACCAAGCTGCTCGCAGCGCTGCATCTCATCGAGGAAGGCGGCACGCGACTTGGCCAGCGCCTGCGCCTCAGGGTGGCCGAGATTGATGAGATAGGAGTCGTGCGGGAGGATCTGCCCCGGCCCATACCCCCCCTCCTTGCACGCCTGCCGGAAGGCGGCTATTGCCGCCTCGTCCAACGGCTTGGCCTGCCATTGGCGCTGGTTCTTGGTGAAGAGCGCGAACGCCGTCGCGCCGATGGCCTGGGCGTTGCGTGGGGCGTTCTGCACCCCACCCGAGGCGCTCACGTGGGCACCGATATACTTCATTTCAACTCACTCCCGACCCTCCACCCCAGGCGAGGCGCGGGCAGGGTAACGGATATCCACCGAAAAGGCGAAATTCGGTTCGCGGATTGGGCCTCCGCGCCTGTTACGTAACTGTTTCATAAATTTGCTTTCTACTGACAAAACGACCAAAATCAGCTGGCATCGACCCAAGCGGCACCTGGCCACCCACCCTCCTGCGGGTGTGCTCCGTTCAGTGGTCTCTCTCTTCATATCATTACCTAGTTCCCGAGGAGTGACTGGTAGATCCCGGGCCAGCCGACGCCGCAGCATCCACAGGGCGGGAGGTGGCACCTCAAGCATCTCACCTGCGACCACACATGGCGTTGTTACTGGATAAGCTGAGTCACCTGCTGAACATTCACCAAGGCGAAGGGCGGCTGGTACTGCTCCTCTTTGGTTTTTCGTTCAGCCTCGGATTCGCGGTGGTCTTCTACGAAACCACGGCCTTCTCACTGTTCCTTACCCACTACAACGTGGAGCAGATGCCCTATGTCTACATGGGTGCTGCGATCCTCATCATGCTCTTCGGCACCCTCTATGCCCGGCTGGAAGAGCGCATCAACTTCGACCACCTATTACTGCTGACGATCAGTCTGCTGATCGTCGGCATCACCCTGTTGTTGCTCTATAAGCAGCTCGACTCTGGGACCATGCCGGCGCTGGTCATCGCCCTCTGCTCGGACATGATCGCCATGCTCACAGGGCTGGTCTTCTGGTCCCTCTCAGGGCGCTTGCTCAACATCCGCCAGGCCAAGCGCCTCTTCAGCCTGGTGAGCACCGGTGAGGTGGTCGCCGGTATCATCGGTGGTCTGCTGGTACCGATCCTCATCCCGCTGTTCGGCACCTCCAAACTGCTGCTGGTGGTGGTCTTCTCCTTCGCCTTCTGCCTCGCCCTACTCAACCACATCGTGCGCGACTTCCCCGATGCCATGCGCGTGGACAACGCCATGATCAGCGAGGACGAGGACCGGGAGCTCGCCGAGAACGAGCGTATCGGCGACTTCACCTGGCACAACCCCTACCTGCTGATGATCGGCGCCCTCGCCTCCCTATCGCTCATCGGCTACTACTTCGTCGACTACCTCTTCTACTCCCTGGCCGAGGAGCGCTACCCCTCGGAGGAGGAGCTGGCCAGCTTCCTCGGCCTCTTCTTCGCATTTATCGGCGTGGTCAATCTGCTGTTCAAGTCGGTGCTCTCAGGGCGGCTGCTCAACACCCACGGCATGACACTGGGCCTGCTCTTTCTGCCGGTGATGGTGGGGCTGAGCGGACTCGCCGCCATCGCCTCCGGCTGGTTCGACGAGACGGTACTGATGCTCTTCTGGTTCGTCGCGGGGATCAAACTCATCGACGCCGTCTCACGCGTGGCCATCGACGAGCCCTCCGTGGTGATCCTCTATCAGCCCCTACCCGTGGGCTACCGCATGCGCGCACAGACCCTCATCGAGAGCATCGGCGAGCCGGTGGCGGCGCTGTTCGGCGGTGGTGGCCTGCTGCTGCTCGGCCAGCACTGGGAGCTGAGCCCGCCGATCATGCTGGTGATGATCCTCGCGGTGGTGACCCTCTGGATCACCGTCGGCCTGGTGTTGCGCCGCGACTACTGGCAGATGCTCGGCAACGCCCTGAGTAAGCGCACCCTGGGCGAGGGGATCCACCTCACCCATGACGCCTCCAGCCTGTCCATCCTCTCCGAACACCTCAAGAGCGACCATGTGGGTGAGGTGATCTACGTCCTCAACGTGCTCGAAGAGGCACAGCACTCCAGCCTGGCCGATGTGCTGCCGCAGATGCTCAGTCACCAGGCCATCGAGGTGCGCATCGACGCCCTGCATCGTATCGAACGCCTCGGCATGACCAGTGCCGAGCCGGACGTCAAGCGCCTACTCTACAACCACATGGAGTCGACCCAGTTGCGTGGCACCGCCCTGCGCACCCTGGCGGCCATCGGCAGCGGCGACATCATCGAAGAGATCATCCCCTACCTCTCCTCTGGCGAGGCGGAGCTACGCCGTGGGGCGATGGTGGCGCTGCTCCGTAGTGGCGGCATCGATGGCATCCTCGCCGCTGGCGAGTATTTCTACCATCTGGTGCGCTCCAACCGCGCCCCCGATCGTCAATTGGCCGCCGACGTCCTCGGCGAGGTGGGGGTGAAGAACTTCTACCGGCCGCTACTGATGCTCTTCCGTGACCCCGCCCTGGAGGTACGCCGCACCTCGCTCATCGCCGCCGGACGCCTGCAGAACCCCCGCCTCTGGCCCGAGGTGATCGAGGCACTGAGCCGGGGCAACCTGCGTCGCGATGCCGAGATCGCACTGCTGCTCGGCGGCGAGAGCGTGGTGCCGGAGCTGCGCCGCGCCTTCTTCAACAACAAGGGCAACATCGACATCCAGCTGCGCATCGCGCGCATCTGTGGCCACCACTGCACCGAGGCGGCCACCAGCTTCATGCTCGACGCTCTCAAGGCCACCAATCAGCAGGTACGCATGCAGATCCTGCGCTCCCTGGTGCGCTGTCACTACCACCCGCAAGAGCGCGAACTACGCCAGCGCCTGCACCTGGAGATGCTGCGCGAGACGCAGTACGCCGCCTGGATCCTGCACAACAAGCTCGATCTGGCCAAGCGCCCCATCTACCCGCTGCTCACCGCCGCCCTCGACGAGAAGCTGCACCAGTTGCTGGAGCGCCTCTTTCAACTACTTATGCTCTTCTACGGTGTGCGCCGGGTGAAGCAGTTACAGGCCAACTACTTCAGCCCGCAGGCGGATAAGCGCGCCTACGCCATCGAGATGCTCGATGGCCTACTGGAGCGCCGCCACAAGAGCCACCTGCTGCCCCTGCTCGACGACATCCCCGACGATCAGCGCGTCGAGATGCTCAACGACCTCTTCCCCTACAACGCCCTGGCCCCTGAGCAGCGTATCGCCGACATCATCGTCAATCCGAGCGAGACCATCTCCTTCTGGAGCCGCTGCTGTGCCCTCTACGAGGTGGGCCAACACAACGAGCGCCGCCTCTACCCGGCAGTGGTCACCGCCCTGCGCTCGCCGAACAACTACATCCGTGAGACCGCCCTGTGGACCCTGGCACAGCTACGCCCCCACACCTTGCACGAGCGCATCTCACCCCTGATGGCCGACCCGGCGGTCAACGTCGCCCGCGTGGCCCACTACATCCATCGCACCACACCCGGCACCACCGGGACCTGACGAGGCCAGTGCCAGCATGCTCCTGACCATTGAAAAGATCCTGATCCTCAAGACCGTCAGTATCTTTAATAAGATCCCCGAAGAGACCCTCGCCGAGGTGGCACAGAACCTCAAGGGCCTGCTGGCCAAATCGGGGCAGACCATCGTCCGCCAGGGGGATATGGGCCGCTCCATGTACATCATCGTCGACGGCCAGGTGCGTGTGCACGACAAGGAGCACACCATCGCCATCCTCGGCGAGCGCGAGATCTTCGGCGAGCTGGCCGCACTGCACCCGGAGCCGCGTACGGCCAGCGTCACCGCCGTCAGTGACACCCACCTCTTCCGCCTGGACTACGAGACCCTGCAAGAGCTCATCTCCGAGCACGTCGACCTGGCCGCAGGCATCATCCAGGTACTCTGCCAGCGCCTGCAGGCGATCACCGGCCACACCACCGACCCAGAAGCCCCGCCGGTCGAGCGCCTCGAACCGAGCGAATAGGCGCCCCACGCCACGCGCCCTATCAACGGGCGGTCCGCACATCCTGCCTGGCTGCGCCTCAGGTGTGTGTCCACACCCGCCGCAGGCGCGCCACACCATGCTCGACGAGCGAATAGACCGACGGCACCACCACCAGAGTGAGTAGGGTCGAACTGACCATGCCGCCGATCACCGCCACGGCCAGTGGCGCGTTGCTATCCGCCCCAGCGCCGATGCCGAGTGCCGCTGGCAGTAGCGAGAGAACCACCGTCAGCGAGGTCATCAACACCGGGCGCATGCGCACCGGGCAGGCGTGCAGCAGGGCCGCATCGATCGCGTCTCCCTCGGCACGGCGCTGATTGGTCAGGTCGATGAGCAGGATGGAGTTCTTCGCCACCAACCCCATCAACAGCAGCATGCCGAGCATGGAGTAGATGTTGAGGCCATGCCCCGTGAGCCAGAGCCCGGTGATGCCGCCGATGATCGCCAACGGCTGGGCGGTCATCAGCACCAACGGCTGAATGAAGGAGTCGAACTGGCTCGCCAAGACCATATAGACCAGGACAATGGCGGCAATGAAGGCGAAGATGATGTAACCGGCGGTCTTCTTGAACTCCTCCGCCTCACCCGCTAAACGCAGTTGGTACCCAGCATGCAGTACCTCCTTCGCCTCGGCCTCGACGAGCTTAGAGGCGCTCTGCAGGTCGATGATCGGTGTGGCGTAGAACTGCGCCGCGTACTGCAGGTCGTAGCGGTTGATCTGCACCGGACCTAGGGTCTGCTGCAACTGCACCAGATCGTCGAGACCGACCCGCTCACCACTGGCGGTGCGCAACTCGATCTTCGCGAGGTCATCGAGCTGGCCGAACTGGCCTGGCGCCGCCTTCATGCGCACCTCATAGCGCTCGCTGCTCCCCTCGCTCTCGTTGAAGCGTGCCACATCGTAACCGCCCACCAGCACATAGAGTGCCGTGGCCACCTGCTGTGCCGAGAGCCCGAGGGCGCTGATCCGCTCGCGGTCGAGCCGGGTCTCAAGCTGCGGCAGATTGAGATTGAGCTCCAGGTCGAGCGGGCCGATCCGATCGCTCAGGGGGTCGAGGCGCGCCTTCAACGCCAGAGCCTGCTGCGCCACCTGGTCGAGGTCCTGCCCGGTGATGAGAAACTGCAGTGGCTCGCCGCGGTCACCGCCCATGTTAGGCACCTCGCCGGTGAAGGTGGCGACCCCGGGGATCCCCTTGAGGCGCGCACCGATGCGCTGCATCACCGCAGTCTGGTCCGCATCGCGCTCGGCACGGGGCTTCAGATTGACGATCAGGGTGCCCTTGTGCACCTCGCTGGCGGCACTGTCGCCGATGGTGGCGAAGTAGCCCGCCACGGCGGGGTCGGCGGCCAAGACCCGCTCGATCTCCGCGAGACGCGCGCTGCTGTAGTCGATGCTCGACCCCAGGGGGGTCTTGAAGGTGATGAGGAAGCGCCCCTCGTCCTGCGGGGGCATGAAGCTCCCGCCCAGGGTTCCGAGCAGGGAGCTACTGCCCACCAGGGTCGCCAGGGTGACGAGTACCACGCTCCAGCGAAAGCGCAGGGCGAGGCGTAAGAGGGCAAGGTAGGTGTGGTCGAGGGCGTTGAAGGCACGATCGAGCAGACGCACCACCGGCCCACGCCGCGCCGAGATATAGAGGTAGCGCGAGCAGAGCATGGGGGTGAGGGTCATGGCGACAAACCAGGAGGTGAGCACACCCACCACGACCACCACGGCGAAGCTCTCGAAGAAGCGTGCGACGATGCCCTGCATGAACAGCACAGGGGTAAAGATCGCCACCAGGGTCAAGGTCGCGGCGAGCACCGCGAAGACCACCCGCTGGGTACCGCGCAGCGCCGCCTGGCGTGGATCGCCCACCCCCTCCTCGCGTTGGCGGTAGATGCTCTCCAGCACCACGATGGCGTCGTCCACCACCACACCGATGAGCAGCAGCAGGGCGAGCATGGTGAGGGTGTTGAAGGTATACCCGGCGAAGTACATAGCCGCCACCGCACCGAAAAGCGAGACCGGGATGGCCGTGGCGACGATGAGGGTCGAGGTGAAGTTCTTTAAAAACAACCACACCACCACCCCGGCGAGCAGCATACCGATGAGCAGGTGCTCCTGCAGGGCGTGGACGATCTCCAGGATCAAGGCGCCGTCGTCGTAGGCCACGCTGATGCGCAGGCCGTCGGGCAGATTGGGGCGGATCTCGGTCTCTAGACGCGCGTTGACCGCCTCGACAATGGCCACGGTATTGGCCCCACTCACCTTGACCAGACCCAGGGCGACGGCGGGCTCTGCGTTGTAGCGCGCCAGACTGCGGTTGTCGGCCAATCCATCGACCACCTGCCCGAGGTCGGCCAGACGCACCGGGGCACCGTCGCGCGTCGCCACCACCATGTCGCGCAGGGCGTCGAGGTCGTGAAACTCCAGATCGAGCTTGAGCAACTCCTCGTGCCCACCCGCCACCAGGTAACCCCCGGGCATGCGCACATGGGCGCGCCCGAATGCGGCGAGCAGCTCATCGATGGTGAGGTCGAAGGCGGCCAAGCGCTGCGTCTCCAGCTCCACGCGGATGGTGCGTTTGCGTTCGCCGCCGATACGCACCTCCCCCACCCCGTCGATATTCTCCAGCCGCTTGCGCAGCACCTTGTCGGCGTATTCGTTGAGCTGTTGCAGGGTGCGGTCACCCTGCACCGTCAGCCAAAGCACCGGTAGGGCGCCGAACTCCATCTTCGCCACCATCGGCGTATCGGCGTCGTCGGGCAGTGCGGGGATCACCTGATTGATCTTCGCCTGCACCTCGTTGAAGGCGACATCACCGTTCTTATCCAGCTCGAAGGCGATCACCACGATGGAGACATTGGGCAGCGACATGGATTGGATGTGGTCGATGCCCGGCACCGAATTGACCTTCTCTTCGATGAGGTTGGTGATGCTCTCATCGATCACATCGGGGCTCGCCCCCGGCAGGGCGGTGGTGACGGTGATGAACGGCAGGTCCACGGCAGGGAAGCGGTCGACCCCCATGCCCTGGTAACCGATGATGCCAAAGAGCACCAGCACGCCCGACATCATCCAGGCCAAGACATGACGGTGTATGGAGAGCTCAGGTAGGCTCATGGGCTACTCCTTCAGCTCGACCGGCGCGCCGTCGGTGAGCAGCCCGGCCCCGTCGCACACCACCCTGTCGCCCGCCGCCAGCGGCCCTTGCAGCTCCTGTAGGTCGCCGTTGCGTGCGCCGAGGGTGACGCCCACGGCCTCGGCCTTGCCGTCACGCACGCGGTAGAGGGTCTCGCCAGTGGGACGACGCACCACCGCGACACTCGGCACCAGCAGCACCCCCTCACGCGCCGCCAAGGTGATACGCCCGATGGCGGTGGCACCCGCCTTGAGTGGACCTGGGTTCTCCAAGGCCACCACCAGGGTCACCGCGCGGTTACCGCTACCGACCTGCGGCAGGGTGTGGCCCACGCTGGCCGCCACCTCCAGTCCGGGTACGAGGGGTGAGCTCACCACCACCGACTGGCCGGGGGCGAGACGATGGGCGAGGGTCTCGGGTAGCGGCAGTTCGGCGCGCAGGTGTTGGTTGTCGATCAGTACGAAAAGGGCCTTGCCGCGCGTGACGAAGTCACCCTCGGCGACCAGACGCTGCTGGATCACCCCGGCATGCGGGGCGCGCAGTACGCTGCGTTCCAGCTTCTCGTCAGCGCTGGCGAGGTTGGCCTCGGCGGCCTGCAGTTGGGCACGCAAGATGGCGATCTGCGCCTGACTATCCTCCAGTTGCGTCTCGGCCAGGTAGTCCTTCTTCTTCAGGTCCTGATAGCGGCGCACACGGCGCTCCTCGTTCTTCAGCGTGGCCTGGATGCGCTGCACCTCTGCCGCCGCGCCGTCACGGCCAAGCTGTAGCTCACGCGGGTCGATACGTGCGAGTACGGCCCCCGTCGCGACCTGATCGCCCGCATCCACCAGCACCTCCACCAAACGCCCATCCACCTCGCTGCTGAGGGTGGGGCTGTGGGAGGAGACCAGGCGACCGAAGCTCTCGTAGTGCTCTTCCACCTGACCGAGGCGCACCTCGCAACCACTGACACGGGTCGCCTCGGCCCACACCGCAGTGCAGCCGAGGAGTAGACCTAGAAACATGAATAAACGGTGGCTCGGCATGGCTTTCACTCCTTCGCCTCGTCGCGCGGCAACAGCCCGCTGGCGAGTAGGCGGCTGAACATCTGGAGGTAGTGGTCGGGCTC
>QKED01000071.1 GCA_003252455.1 Gammaproteobacteria bacterium | reverse complement strand
GGGCCATGCCCGCGATGGGGGGCTAGACACCTTTGCTAGGCCTTCGCGCCCATGGGGACGCTCCTACAGGGGGTATGTCGGTGGTAGGCGCGGGCCATGCCCGCGATGGGGGCTAGACACCTTTGCTAGGCCTTCGCGCCCATGGGGACGCTCCTACAGGGGGTATGTCGGTGGTAGGAGCGGGCCATGCCCGCGATGGGGGTAGCACCGTTGCTAGACCATCGCGCCCAAGTGGAGGCTCCTACAGGTCATGTCCGTTATATTGAATTGGTAAAAGAAATTTATTGGCGCTTGGTTAGAACACCCAAGCGGAACAAGTAACGAGGAGCCCCAGATGGAACTCACCCCCCGCGAGAAAGACAAGCTACTGCTCTTTACCGCCGCCCTGTTGGCGGAGCGGCGCAAGGCGCGCGGCCTCAAGCTCAACTACCCGGAGGCGGTGGCCTACATCAGTGCCGAGATCTTGGAGGGGGCACGCGACGGGCGCAGCGTGGCGGAGTTGATGGACTACGGGCGCACCCTGCTTACCGGCGACGACGTGATGGAGGGTGTGGCGGAGATGATCCCCGAGGTGCAGGTGGAGGCGACCTTCCCCGACGGCACCAAGCTGGTGACGGTGCATGACCCGATCCTGCCGGGCGCGAGCGCATCCTCATTGACGCCCGGTGAGCTAATCACCCTTGATGGCGAACGCGAACTGAACGCCGGGCGTGACAAGGTCACCCTGAGCGTGGCCAACACCGGCGACCGTCCCATCCAGGTCGGCTCCCACTACCACTTCGCCGAGACCAACCCGGCGCTCGAATTCGACCGCGACTTGGCGCTCGGTTATCGACTCGACATCGCCGCCGGTACCGCCGTGCGCTTCGAGCCGGGGCAGACGCGCGAGGTGACCCTGGTGGCCTTCGCTGGTGAGCGCAAGGTCTACGGCTTCAACGGCGCGGTGAACGGCCCGCTGTCCGACAAGGCGGAGGGTTGAACATGGCCAAGATCAGCAATCGCGCCTATGCGGAGATGTTCGGCCCCACCGTGGGTGACCGCGTACGCCTCGGCGATACCCAGCTCTTCATCGAGGTGGAGAAGGACCACACCATCTACGGCGACGAGGTGAAGTTCGGCGGCGGCAAGGTGATCCGCGACGGCATGGGTCAGTCGCAACGTCCCGCCGCCGAGGTGGTCGACCTGGTGATCACCAACGCCCTGATCCTCGACCACTGGGGCATCGTCAAGGCGGACGTCGGCATCAAGGATGGGCGCATCGCTGCCATCGGCAAGGCGGGCAACCCCGACGTACAGCCGGGGGTGAACATCGTCATCGGCCCCGGCACCGAGGCCATCGCGGGCGAGGGGCAGATCCTCACCGCCGGTGGCATCGACTCGCACATCCACTTCATCTGCCCGCAGCAGGTGGACGACGCGCTGATGTCGGGTGTAACCACCATGTTGGGTGGAGGCACCGGACCGGCCACCGGCACCAATGCCACGACCTGCACCCCCGGCCCGTGGAACATCCACCGCATGCTGGAGGCGGTGGAGGGCCTGCCGATGAACATCGGTTTCCTCGGCAAGGGCAACGCCAGCCTGCCCGCCGCGCTGGAGGAGCAGGTGGCCGCCGGGGCCATCGGCCTCAAGCTGCACGAGGACTGGGGCACCACCCCCGCCGCCATCGACAACTGCCTGGGCGTGGCCGAGGCGTTCGACGTGCAGGTGGCGATCCACACCGACACCCTCAACGAGTCGGGCTTCGTCGAGCACACCCTGGCAGCGATGAAGGGGCGCACCATCCACACCTATCACACCGAGGGTGCCGGTGGCGGCCACGCGCCGGACATCATCAAGGCGGCGGGCTTCAGCCACGTGCTGCCCTCGTCGACCAACCCGACCCGCCCCTACACGGTCAACACGGTGGACGAGCACCTCGACATGCTGATGGTCTGCCACCACCTCGACCCGAACATCGCCGAGGATGTGGCCTTCGCCGAGTCGCGCATCCGCCGCGAGACCATCGCCGCCGAGGACATCCTCCACGACCTCGGCGCCTTCTCCATGATCGCCTCCGACTCCCAGGCCATGGGCCGCGTCGGCGAGGTGGTGACGCGCACCTGGCAGACCGCGCACAAGATGAAGGTGCAGCGCGGTTCACTGGCGGGCGACCCGAACCATCACGACAACCTGCGCGCCAAGCGCTACGTCGCCAAGTACACCATTAACCCGGCCATCGCCCACGGCATCGCCCACGAGGTGGGCTCGGTGGAGGTGGGCAAGCTCGCCGATCTGGTGCTGTGGAAGCCCGCCTTCTTCGCCACCAAACCGAGCCTGATCCTCAAGGGCGGCCTCATTGCCGCCGCTCCCATGGGCGACCCCAACGCCTCCATCCCCACCCCGCAACCGGTGCACTACCGGCCCATGTTCGGTGCGATGGGGCGGGCGGTGCAGAGTACGCGCATGACCTTCCTCTCCCAGGCCGCGCAGCAGGCGGGCATTGCAGAGCAGCTGGGCCTGCGCTCCCTCATCGGTGTGGTGCGCGGCTGTCGCAGCATCGGCAAGGCGGACATGGTGCACAACGACTACCTGCCGCAGATCGATGTCGACCCGCAGACCTATCAGGTTCGCGCGGATGGCGAGCTGCTAGTGTGTGAAGCGGCGGTAGAGCTGCCCTTGGCGCAGCGGTATTTCCTGTTCTGAGCAACGCCACCGTAGGTTGGGTTAGCGGCGCAATATCGAGGGCATGACGCTTACCACCTCACTCAGGGCGCCGCGTAACCCAACAGGCCGAGGTCCGACACACCGCCGCTGTTGGGTTACGGTGCGCGGAGAATGTGGAGCGTCGGAGAGAGCGGTGCCATGCGCACCTAACCCAACCTACGGGTCATCAAACCAATCCGCTGATGTGCAAACTACGTCTGTGTGCTGACTTAATCAGTGTTGCTTTAGGTTATGACTGAAACAGAACTCATCTGCTTTCTTGAATCAATGGGCGCGTGTGTCGTCAAGAAGCACTTTAATGGTAAGCATGAGCCTGAAGCGATAGGTGTTTTTATTGGTGAATCAACACAGACAACTAAGCTGGTCGGTAAAGTTTGGAACCATGCACTCTTTCTCACGCCAGATCATAAGAAGTGGGTCATTGGTTTCTCTCAGTTTGGAAAAACACGTCCACTAGAAGATGACGAGTTAATGGAGGTTCTTGGCTATTGGCTCAATGGACCTTCTGATGAAGTGTTTCGAGACTTTGAGATGGGTTATCCGTAATCAGCCAATGTCCAACACACCTCTGCTGTTGGGTTACGGTGCGCGGATAGTGAGGTGGAGCGGTTAGCGAGGCGCCATGCGTACCCCAACCTACGAAGCTGACGAACAGCGACGATGATCAAACTGACGCAAAAGACCACGACAGGTGAGCCGACCACCACCCTAACCCTGCCGCTCCACAGCCGCATCAAGTGCCGCCTGCGTGTGGTGCTGGACAACGGTGAGGAGGCGGGGGTGATGCTGGAGCGTGGCACCACGCTGCAGGAGGGCGATCTGCTCCTGGCGGAGGAGGGCGGTGTGGTGGTGCAGGTGCGCGCCGCCGCAGAGATGCTCTCTGTGGTGGAGAGCGACGATGCTCACCTCATCGCCCGTGCCTGTTATCACCTGGGCAACCGCCACGTCTCGATCCAGATCGAGCCGGGGCGGGTGAGCTATCTGCACGACCATGTGCTGGACGACATGCTGCGTGGCTTTGGCCTCACGGTGACCTCCCGTGAGGCGCCGTTCCAACCCGAGCCCGGTGCCTATGGCGGCAGTGCAGAGAAGGGGCACGCTGGTCACGGTCATCACCACCACCATCATCACGACCATGACCACCACCATCACTGAGCCCATGGCGGGCCTCGCCCAGCTGCGCCTGATGCAACTGGTGAGCCCCTCGCTGCCGGTGGGGGCCTTCACCTACTCCCAGGGGTTGGAGTGGGCGGTGGAGTGTGGCTGGGTGACCAACGAGTCGGAACTGCACGACTGGGTGCTGGACCTGATGCGCTCGGCCATGACGCAGCTAGAGTTGCCGGTGCTGGCACGTCTCTACACGGCGGTCGCGGCAGATGATGTCGAGACGATCAAGGCCTGGACCGACTACCTCATCGCCAGCCGCGAGAGCCGCGAACTGCGCGAGGAGGAGCGCAACCGGGGTCGTGCCCTGGCGGCGCTGCTGCCAGAGCTGGGCCTTGCGCCGAGCGACGATGTGCACCTGCTCTGCCGCCGCTGTCAGCTCACCGGCTTCGCCCACGCCGCCGTGCACTGGGGCATCCCGATGGAGCAGGCCGCTGCCGGTTACCTCTGGGGCTGGGTGGAGAGCATGGTCCTCGCCGGGGTGAAGATCATCCCGCTGGGCCAGAGCGCCGGACAGCGGCTCATCGCCAAGCTGAGTGAGAGCGTGCCCGTGTGCGTAGAGACTGGCCTGGCACTGGGTGACGACGGCATTGGTGCCTCGTGTACCGCCCAGGCCATCGCCAGTAGTCGGCACGAGACACAGTACACGCGGATCTACCGCTCATAAACGCTTCGAGATCAGAAGAGTTCACCACAGAGGGCACAGAGAACACAGAGCAGAGATATCGTGGCAACGGCCTATGGCACCGAACCCAGCCTCTCAATCTCTGTGCTCTCTGTGTCCTCTGTGGTGAAAAATCTTAAACAAATAGACAACGAGACAACCCACAAATGAGCACCACCCCCAACCCCCTGCGCGTAGGTGTCGGCGGCCCGGTCGGTTCCGGCAAGACGGCCCTTTTGGAGATGCTGTGCAAGGCGATGCGCGAGAAGTACCAGCTCGCCGTGGTCACCAACGACATCTATACCCAGGAGGACGCGCGGATCCTTACTGAGGCCCAGGCGCTGGAGCCGGAGCGCATCATCGGCGTGGAGACTGGCGGCTGCCCGCACACGGCGATCCGCGAGGATGCCTCCATGAACCTCGCGGCGGTCGAAGACCTGACCCTGCGTTTTCCCGACCTGGACCTGGTCTTCATCGAGAGCGGCGGTGACAACCTCAGCGCCACCTTCTCCCCCGAGCTGGCGGACCTGACCATCTATGTGCTCGACGTTGCCGAGGGGGAGAAGATGCCGCGCAAGGGCGGCCCCGGCATCACCCGTTCCGACCTGCTGGTGATCAACAAGATCGACCTTGCCCCCTACGTGGGGGCCTCGCTGGAGGTGATGGAGCGCGACACCCGCACCCAGCGCAAGGAGAGGCCTTTCGTCTTCAGCAACATGAAGTCCGGGCAGGGAGTGGCCGAGATCGTCGCCTTCATCGAGCGTGAAGGGCTCTTGGTCTCTTAGACGAAGAGAGAGCATGGCCCGCAGAAAGGGGATGAAGCACCATTGTGGTGCGCACGTATTTGGTGCGAGGCGCCTATGTTGCTGTGACCGGTTTCTGCGTCTCGGGCCCCTTGGGGTCAGCCGCTAACCTCACGTCTACATAATAGACCCGATAAATCATATGGATATATGCCTGCTCAGGGTTGTGCAGGTTAGGTGGGCAGGGGTTGAGTCGAGTTATCCTGCCGGGGGCCAGTGGCAATTGTTGACTACCGCAATAGGGAAAGCGGTGGGTCGGCTCTGTGCCATTCAGCCTACCCATGGGGCGTGGGTGATTTTCGTTGCGCACCAGAACGATGCATGTGCATTCCGTAAAGGACCGATATAGAGCATTTACCGGACCTACGTCGGACGTCAGACCGGGTGCGGTTGGTAAACGACGGCACTCCATGTCGATAAATAGAGTTTAACTTATTGAATTTAAATGTTAATTAATTTATTGGCACACCCTGTGCAAACAACTGGTCAGGTTCTCGGGTCGCAGCTCCGCCGCGACCGTGCTCCGACCGTTCTCAAGCAAAGTCTCTGTCTACTAGGAGAAATAAAGTAATGAAGACCTTCCCCCTGCGTTCCCTCTCCATCGCCCTGGCCCTGGCCACCGCTGCTGCCCTGCCTAGCGCCGCTAGCGCCGAAGTCAGTGCCGACCTGACTCTCAGCTCCATGTACCTGTGGCGCGGTATGGACATCAGTGATGGCAAGCCCGCGGTCTCCAGCACCATCCAGTACGACCACGAGAGCGGTTTCTACGTCGGTACCTGGTTCTCCAGCGAGGGTACCCCCGGTGCCGCCGACACCATCAGCGACAGTGCCGGTGACACCATCGACGTCGACAGCTCCAGCAACGGCGGCTCCTACGAGATCGACGCCTACCTCGGCTTCGCCAAGAGCTTTGGCGACGTGGGTGTGGACCTGGGCTATGCCGTCTACATGTACCCCGAGGCCCCCGGCGCCATCAGTGACAGCGACATCGCTGAGTACATCATCGGCCTCTCCTACGGTGACTTCTCTGTCACCGGTTACATCAATGCCGAGCCCGATGACTTCGACGACTACAAGTACATCAGCCTCGACTACAGCTACGGTAAGTTCGGTTTCCACTACGGCATGACCGATGTGGGCACCGATGGCGGCGACTACAACGACGTGAACGTCAGCTACGCCGTTACCGAGGAGATGACCTGGACCGTCAGCCAGGCCAGCGGTGACGCCATCGTCTCCGACAGCAACCAGGACGACCCGATCGTGATGGTCTCCTACAGCGTTCCGCTCAAGTAATCGAGCACGTTGGAGAGGAAAAAGGGCGGGTTTAACCGCCCTTTTTCATTTCTTCACGCAGATTTTGCCAAGGTTCACATCGCGAGTGATTTCTCTCTCACTTTCATCGCCGACAGAGGAATAGCCTTACCACCTATAGCGTCAATCCCGCATCGGGTGAAGTGAGGGGACGGTCATGGGTTTTGTCGACATGGTGAATGAACACGTCGTGCTCAAGCAGCACCTGGATGCCTATCTACACGGCGGACAGGAGCATGCGCGACACCTCCCCTCGCTCGACGAGCTGCGTCACGACGACCACTGCGCCCTCGGGCAGTGGCTCTACGAGAATCTGGATGTGCGCCAGGATGACCCGAATTTCCTCAACGTCTTGCATCTGCACGCCGAGTTTCATGGCGCCATGGCCGACGCCATCGAGTGTTTTACTGCCGGTGACCATAGCAGTGCCCTGGCCCTGTTCGAAGAGACCGTCGCCCCCGTGGCCGTCAAAGTGACCCGCGCGCTGGCCAAGCTCTCGCTCAAAGAGGCGGCCTGAGCGCGGTCGCCTCTGGTCTTGCCGTGCCCTCAGGGGCCGCTATCGATTATCCCTCCTGGATTTCGCCCCACGATCTCGGTCGCTGTAGGCCGCTTGGAGGTGGAAACTTGCACCCACGCCCGCATCCCCTTCTAATAGCGCGGCCCCGTCTGTGACGGGGTCACTGCGTCGTCGCCCAGGGGGGAGTTATGCAAGCGGTCGAACTGAGTCTATTCGCCAGTCGTATCGAGGCGGTGTGTGAGGAGATGGGGGCGGTGCTCAGGCGCAGCGCCTTCTCACCCAACATCCGCGATCGCCTCGACTTCAGTTGTGCCCTGTTCGATGCCGAGGGCGAACTCTGCGCCCAGGCCGCACACATCCCGGTGCATCTCGGCAGCATGGCCTATGCGATGCGCGACCTGGTGCGTGGGGTGGCATGGCAGGCGGGTGACATGCTCATCGTCAACGACCCCTACCTGGGCGGCACCCATCTCCCGGACATCACCCTGGTCGCCCCCCTGTGGGTCGCCGGGGAGTTGATTGGCTTCGTCGCCAACCGCGCCCATCATGCGGATATCGGTGCTGACTCCCCCGGCTCCATGCCGATCTCCCGTACACTCGACGAGGAGGGGGTGATCATCCCGCCGAGTTTTCTCCTGCGTGGGGGGGAGAGTAACGGTGAGTTGCTCGCCACCCTCATTGCGCGCACCGGCAATGTGCATCAGGTGCGCGGGGACTTCGCCGCGCAGATCAGTGCCAATCGCACCGGGCTCGCACGCCTGGAGGCGCTTATTGCGGGTCTTGGCGTCGAGGCCTTTCGCGTCGGGCTCGATGCCCTCAATGCCTATGCCGAGCGGCTCGCCCGCACTACCCTGGCGCAGATCCCCGACGGGGAGTACCGTGCCACCGATTGGCTCGATGACGACGGCTGCGGCACTGAATCGATCCCCTTGTGCGTCTGCGTGTGCATCCAAGGGAGCGATGTGTCGGTGGACTTCGCCGGGACCAGCCCGCAGGTCCAGGGCAACCTCAACGCCCCACTTTCGGTCGCGGCGGCAGCGGTCTACTACCTGTTCCGCTGCCTGATGCCGGAGCAGACCCCGGCGTGTGCCGGCGCCTTTCGTCCGATCCGTATCGAGGCCCCGCTGGGGTCGTTGCTCAACGCCCAGCGCCCCGCCGCCGTGGCCGCCGGTAACGTCGAGACCAGTAGCCGTGTGGTTGATCTGGTGGCGGGGGCGCTGGCCCAGGCCCTGCCTGAGCGCATCCCTGCCGCCAGCCATGGCAGCATGAACAACCTGGCCATGGGCTCACGCGAGCCGGGCCGACGCTGGGACTACTACGAGACCATCGGTGGCGGTATGGGGGCAGGGGCCCACGGTGGCGGCCAGAGCGGTGTGCAGACGCACATGACCAATACCCTCAATACCCCCATCGAGGTGCTGGAGATGAACTATCCGGTGCGCCTGCGCCGCTACGCGTTGCGTCACGACTCGGCCGGGGCGGGGCGTCGTGCCGGGGGGGAGGGGTTGATCCGTGAGTATGAGTTTCTCGCCCCGGCCCGAGTGACGCTACTAACGGAACGTCGACACCACGCCCCGTGGGGGTTGGCGGGTGGGCGGGCGGGGGCAGTGGGGGAGAATCGCCTCAACGGTGAACGCCTGGCGGCGAAGGTGTCGTTACGGGTGGAGGAGGGGGATCGGCTCGCCCTGCTCACCCCCGGTGGAGGGGGGTGGGGCGAGCCTACAGACTAGTGGTTGCAGGGGGCGCCCTTGGGCAGGGGACAGATGAGGCAGTCGTTCGCGGGCGGACGAGCCTGCATGACATCTTTCAGCTTGAGCTTGCGCAGCTGCGCCGGGGTGGGCTCACTGAAGCGCCCACGGTTCTTGCTCTCGGCACGGTTCTGTGTGGTGTGCATGATGGGCCTCTTGGTGCGTGATGAGAGGGGTTGCCCCCTGCGGCTAGTTTGTGAACTACTCTGTTCACTTATTATGATGTTCAAACTATAGCGGCACATCGTTGCACTGTCTTGGCAAAAATGTGTCCCCCTGCATACTTCCTGAAGTTATTGTGGTTAATGAGTCTGGTCGGTGGGCTTGATACGGGTAACGGGTTCACATCACAACGGTTTTTCAATGGAGGTGAGGTATGTGCGGAATCTGCGGCGAGCTGAGGTTCGACGGTAGTCGACCCGACCTTGGGCATCTCGGGCGCATGCTCGCGCGCCTGGAGCGGCGTGGCCCCGACCATGAGGGGAGTTTCACCGACGGTCCCTTGGCGCTCGGTCACCGACGTCTCTCTATCATCGACCTCTCCGCTAGTGGTCATCAGCCGATGGTCGACACCGAACTCGGGCTGGCGCTGGTCTTCAATGGCACCATCTATAACTACCCTGAGTTGCGTGCCGAGCTGCAGGGGCTCGGTTATCACTTCTTCTCCAGCGGCGACACCGAGGTGATCCTCAAGGCCTACGCCGCCTGGGGTGAGCAGTGCGTGGAGCGCCTCGTCGGTATGTTCGCCTTCGCCATCTGGGAGCGGCGGGGGCAGCGGTTGTTCATGGCCCGCGACCGCCTCGGGATCAAGCCGTTCTATTACAGCCTCGACGGCGGTCGTCTGCGCTTTGCCTCCAACACCCAGGCGTTGCTCGCTGCCGGAGGGGTCGACACCAGTATCGACCCGGCGGCACTGCACCACCTCTATACCCTGCACGCCGTGGTACCTGCCCCGCGCACCCTGTTCAACGGTATCCGCAAGCTCGCCCCGGGCACCACGCTCACTATCGAGGCGGATGGGCGCCAGCGTGAGCGGCGCTATTGGCAGCTCTATGCCTGCCGTCCGAGCGAGGCACGCAGTGAAGGGGAGTGGCTCGAACAGATCCGCGCCGCGCTGCACCTCGCCGTGAAACGGCGTATCGAGATCGCCGATGTGCCGGTGGGCGTGCTGCTCTCCGGTGGCCTCGACTCCAGCCTGCTGGTGGGGTTGCTGGCCGAACAGGGCATCGAGGATATCCTCACTTTCTCCATCGGCTTCGAGGACCAGCCCGAGGAGCGCGGCAGCGAGTTCGAGTACTCCGACCAGGTGGTGGCGATGCACCGCACCCGCCATCACAAGTACATCATCCCCAACGATCAGGTGCTCGCACGCCTGCCCGAGGCGATAGGGCAGATGGCCGAGCCGATGTTCGGCCAGGACGCGGTGGCCTTCTACCTCCTCTCCGAACGGGTCAGCCAGGAGGTGAAGGTGGTGCAGAGTGGGCAGGGGGCCGACGAGGTGTTCGGTGGTTACTTCTGGTACCCGCGCATGGTGGCCAGTCAGGGGAGCGACCTGGAGCGCTTCGCCCAGCACTACTTCGACCGCGACCACGCCGAGTTCCTGGAGACGGTGGCGCTCCCCTATCGTGGTAAGGACCACACCAGCAAGCTGGTCGGCGAGCTGCTCGCCGCCCCCGGTGCCGATAGTTATCTCGACAAGGTGCTGCGCATGGACACCACCACCCTCATCGTCGATGACCCGGTGAAGCGGGTCGACAACATGACCATGGCCTGGGGGCTGGAGGCGCGCGTCCCGTTCCTCGACCATCAGCTGGTGGAGTTGGTGATGGCCGCCCCCGACGCGATGAAGCTCGGTCCCCGGGGCGACGACCACAAGTACGCCCTCAAGCAGATCGCCCGCGGGCGCATCCCGGATAGTGTCATCGATCGGCCCAAGGGCTACTTCCCCATGCCGGCCCTCAAGTACGTGCGCGGTGAGTTCTACGACCTGATGCACGCCACCCTGACCAACCGGGCGGCGCGTGAGCGCGGGCTCTTCAATCCGCGCTATGTCGAACGGCTGCTGGCGGAGCCGGATAAGCACTTCACCCGCATCCAAGGCAGCAAGTTGTGGCACCTGGCGCTGCTGGAGCTGTGGCTGCAGACCAACGTGGATGGGGTCGCGGGTTAAAACTTAGTGCCAGACTTGGTTTTGACCCCTTGGGGCCATACACTAAGGGCCTATCTCTCCACCGAGCAACGAATGAGGTTTTCCCATGGATGTATTGGAGCGCATCGACCAGCAGGTCAAAGGCAACCCCGTGGTGATCTACATGAAGGGGACCCCCGACTTCCCCTCTTGCGGCTTCTCCTCCCGTGCCGCCGAGGCGCTCAAGGCGTGCGGTCAGCCCTTCGCCTTCGTCAACGTCCTGGCCGACCCGGAGATCTTCCAGAACCTGCCGCGTTACGCCGACTGGCCCACCTTCCCGCAGATCTACATCGAGGGCGAGCTGGTCGGCGGTTGCGATATCACCCTGGAGCTGTTCCAGAAGGGTGAGCTGAAACCGATGATCGAACAGGCGGTGGCCAAGGCGGGCTGATCCCCAGACCCCCAGCCTTCGCGCCAAAACCGGCCTCTCTCCCTGCGAGAGAGGCCGGTTTTTGTTTCTAGAACGGCAAAAACCATTGCAGAGTGTGACAAAAGACTTGTTTTAGTGTTGTAGTTGACTGTCAATATGTACTAAATTCATGCACATATGGACGAAACTTAAGAAGTATTCTTAGAATACGTCATGCAACGCTAGAGTCGCCGCAATGAAAAAGTACCTGATTGCCCCCCTGGGACTGCTGATCGGCAGTGCAATTCATCCCACGGCATTCGCGGTGGAGGGGGACTACTTCTCCCCCTCGATCGCCATCCCCTTCTCCGATGCGGAGCGCGAATCGGATCGCGACTACGCCGCCCACATGATGTTCGGCCACTCCCTCTCGGGTGAGTGGAACATCGAACTGGGCCTGCAGGGCAACAAGTTCATCCGCGACGATTCGAGTGCCGAGTACACCCAGCACAGCCTCAACGTCGACATGCTCTATTTCCCCTTTGGCAAGGGGGTCACCTCGCCCTACGTCATGTTCGGCGCCGGCTACCTGCGCACCAACTTCGATGGCGACGCCTACGCCAACGGCATGACCAATTACGGCGTAGGTGTCTTCCACGACGCCGGTGAGCCGGGGCAGTGGATGTGGCGTGCTGGTCTCACCCTGCGTCAGGACTACGACAGCCACAGCGCCAAGGGTCTCGCCTACTTCCAGGACGCGGTGATCACCCTCGGCGGTGTCTACGTCTTCCACAACGATGTGCGCTGGAACCGCATCCTCGCCGACCGGGCCGAGCGCCTCAGACGCGCCCAGGCCAGTGCCGCCGCCGCCAAGCCCGCCGTGATCCCACGTGAGCCGGTACTCGAAGGGGGCAACTCGGTCTGCGCCCTCGCCGGGGGCATCTGCGGGGCGAGCGGCAACCCCTCGTTCACCATCCAGTTCGATGTGGACTCCTCCATGCTCAGCGAAGAGGCCCTCTCCGAGCTCGACCGTGTGGTGGGGTACATGAAGGCCTTCCCCGACCTGAAGGCCCAGATCATCGGTCACACCGACATCACCGGCGGTGAGACCGCCGACTACAACAAGTGGCTCTCCGACCGTCGCGCCTTCCGCGTGCATGGCTATCTGCACGAGAAGGGGGTCTACCCGGGCCGTCTCAAGGTCCAGGGTTACGGCCAGAGCCAGCCGGTGACGGCCAACGTGAGCGAAGACCACCGGGCCAAGAACCGCCGCGTGGAAATCCGCCTCTACCGTTAATGGAGACCAGTCAGATGCGCCTGATGGGACAGAGATTGAATAAGATCGTGATCGCCATGCTGGTCAGCGGGGCGATGGCTGGCTGTAGTCTGCGTGACGACGAGGCCAACCCGCCGCCGGCGGACCCGGTACTGCTCCAGGGTACGGTGACCATGGGCCCCATCTCCGGTGGCTCGGTCTCCCTGTTTACCCTCTCCGGGCGGCGTATCGGCAAATCCGTGGACACCACAGAGTACGACCCGACCGTCGACACCATGACCTACGGGGCCACCGGTAAGCGCCTCGCTTCGGCCCAGACCGAGGGGCGTAAGGTGGGTGGCTTCACCATCAGCATTACCAGCGGTGGGGTGAAGGATAGCGACCTCGTGCTGCTGCAGGTGGACGGCGGCGTCGACATCGACCCCAACGACGATGGTGTCATCGCCACCAACGAGGGGCTGATCGGCAACACCCAGCTCGCCGGCAGCCTCTACGCCGTGGTCTACTATGGTGACCTGCGCGACGGCAACGTGGTGGTCAACCCCTTCACCACCATGGCCTACCCCGGCGTGATGCACATGAGCGACCCGGTGGAGATCGCCGCCGCGCTCGACAGCTTCGCCCGCTTCCTGTTCAAGGATGGCGCCCTCGGCGACATCAACGGCGACGGCGTGGTCGACCTGCGCGACCTCTACGCCTTCGACCCCTCCATGCACACCCTCACCGCCAATGGCCTGGTGCGCCCGCACGACGCCTTCCTACGGCGCGTGGCCAACTTCACTTCACTGCTGCCCGACAGCGACAGCAACACCACCACCTTCAACGAGGGGATCCACGGCGGCTTCCGCGCCGCGGACGTCTACGCCTGGATCGCCAACCGCTTCGGCAAGGATGCCAACGGCGTGGTCTACCCCTTTGTCGACCTGGCCACCCACGACATCGACAACGATGGCCTGGTGGGTGATGCCGACCCCGACAGCGACAACGACGGTGTACCCGACAGCTACGAGTTCGCCATGGGCCTCAACGCCTGGGTGAGCGATGCCGCGGTGGACGACGATGGCGACGGCCTCTCCAATGTCGCCGAGTACAACCTCGGCACCAACCCCTTCTCCGTCGACACCGACAACGACGGCATCAGCGACAAAGAGGAGCAGGAGAACGGCCTCGACCCGCTCTCCGCCAACAGCGGTGACAGCGACAATGACGGTCTGAGCGACTACGTCGAGGTGGTCGAGCGCCACACCGACCCGCTGGACATCAACGACCCCTCCACCGACATCGATGGCGACGGCCTCTCCAATGACCAGGAGCTGCTACTCGGCACCAACCACCTGGACATCAACGACCCCTCCACCGACCCCGACGGTGATGGTCTGGACAACGACACCGAGATCGCCAACGGCCTCGACCCGCTGGTGGCCAACACCGGTGACCTCGACGGCGACGGCCTCAAAGACAAGAACGAGGTGCTCGGTACCGCCATCATCATCGGTGGTGTGAGTCGCACCGTTACCTCAAATCCATTGCTGATGGACACAGACGGCGACGGCCTCTCCGACGGCCTAGAGGTGAAGGGCTACCTGCTGTTCGACAACACCACACTGGTGATGAGCGACCCCTCCAAGGCCGACTCGGATGGTGACAAGATCGACGACAACGCCGAGAAGGGGGTGCACGACGCCTTCCGTGACTACGTCGCGCCCGGCGCCATGGCCAGCTTCCTCATGAAGCTGCGCCCCGACCAGGCCACCACCCTCAACGTGGATGGGTTGCACATCACCTCCGCCGGTAGCGCCAACGGCGCCGGCATGGAGGACGACCCCGACGGCGACGGTAAACCGACCATCGAGGAGCTCTACCACGGCTCCCTGCCCAATACCGCCAGCAGCACCTTCAAGTACCTCAACGAGCGTGACCCAGTGGTGTGGAAGGCGATGACCGACGCCTACTTCCGCTACGTGCCCGGCGGCTTCGATGTGGATGGCGATGGGGTGGTCGAGTCCGGCTTCTGGCTCGCCCAGTTCGAGGCGCGGCGCAACGCCAGCCGCGTCACCTATCTCCCCTCCAGCCCCGCCGAGGTGATCTCCGGCAGCCTCGACTACCTGAGCCAGGGGCGCATCGTCGAGGCCGCCGAACTCTATCGCGGCGACCCGGACGGCAACAGCGTCATCGACGGCAACGGTGACTTCGGCGGACTGCTCTGTAGCAACCTCACCGGCACCGCCGTCCGTAACGGCGTGGCCACGACCAGTTGCAGTGCCAACCGGGTCATCACCGCCTGGCCGACACAGATGCAGAAGCCCTACAGCGTCAACTTCGCCCCGGGCGGCATCCCCTATCGCAGTGAGGTGGACAGTGTCACCCTCTCCTGGCTGGAGGCCCGTACGGCGGTGCTCGATAGCGCGTCTGCCGTACCCAACGGCAAGCCCATCGACCTGGTGAGTGAGAAGCAGTGGGCGCAGGTGATGGCCCTGGTGGTGAACAACCCGGAGAACTGGACCAGCGCCCTGATGCACGGCGGCAGCGGCGCCGTGGGCGCCGGTGGCCACCTGCTGATGCGCGGCAACACCGATGGCAGCGCCGTGCTCAAGCTCACCCTCAACTCTGACAATCCGGCCAACGGCTACGAGGGTACCGCTTTCACCAACAACAACGACGGTTACTACGACCGTGGTGAGGAGCAGCGCCGCACCCTGATCGTGCAAAACGGTACCATGGGGCGCGACTTCGACCTCCCAGCCAGCTACAAGGCGGTCTTCTGGGACCTCTCCGGCAACCTTTGGGAGCTGACCCGCGGCCTCGCGTTCATCAACGACAACATGGATACGGGGACGACCGCCAACGCCATCGGCTACGGCAACAGCACCCCCGACAGCGCCCCCGAGTGGTGGAAGCCCAACCTGGGGAGTAACGCCGTGCTCGACAGTGCCGGCTACTACCTGGACGCCGGTCTCACCGTCATCGACCGTCTGCAGGTGGTGAATCTGCAGGTGTTCTCGGACCAGATCTCCGCTGTGATGCGTGGTGGCTGCTTCGACTGCAGCAGCCAGAGCGGTATCGCCACGGTCACCATGGAGTACGGCCCCGGTGGTGCCTCGGCGTCCACCACCAACATCGGCTTCCGCGCCTCCGCCAAGTAGCCGATCCGCCAGTGGCCCGGCGTAGTCCGGGCCACCATTGCCATGCGGCGCCTCCTCCCGCTCATACTCCTGCTGGCCTCACTCCTGCTCCCCGCCCTCGGCGGAGAGTCGGTCAGTGAGGCGCTACGCTATCAGCGTGACCTCATCGCCGCCGAGCCTTGGCGGCTGCTGACCGCCCACTGGGTCCACCTCGGGTGGTCACACCTCCTGCTCAACGCCGTCGGTCTGCTACTGGTCAGCCTGCTGGTCGGCGATGCCTTCAGGCCCGCAGTGTGGGCCTCACTGCTGCTCCTCTCACCTCTGGCCATCTCCCTCGGCTTGTTCCTCCTCGACCCGGGCCTGAGCTGGTACGTGGGCTTTTCCGGTGTATTGCACAGCCTGATCGTCGCCGGTGCACTGGCCCACTTGGGGCGTGAGCCACAGGTGATGGGGCCGTTGCTACTGCTGGTCGGGGGCAAGCTCCTCTGGGAGCAGTTGGTCGGTCCGCTGCCGGGCTCGGAGCAGGGGGCCGGGGGCCCAGTGGTGGTGGATGCCCACCTCTACGGGGCCCTGGTGGCGCTGCCTTGGTACCTGACCTATCGCCTATTCTGGCGCGGAGTGCGCATAGGCAGAGCGGGGTAGGCACGCGCGTTAGGCGCAAATCGCCGCTGGATATACCTGCCTACGGCGACGATATCGCACGATACGCGCAATAGCGCAGGCTCTACAACGTTCACCTAATCACCCTTGAAGCCTAAGGGTAAGCCCCCATCTTCTGGTCATTCGTCAATAACGACACACCAGATACAGGTAACTTACCCATGCGCATGGACAAACTCACCACCAAGTTCCAGATGGCCCTGGCCGACGCCCAGTCGCTGGCCGTGGGGCGTGACCAGCAGTTCATCGAGCCGGTTCACGTCCTCACCGCCCTGCTCGACCAGGAGGGCGGCAGCGTGCGTCAGCTGCTGGCCCAGGCCGGGGTCAACGTCAACGCCCTGCGTGCCGACCTCGGCCACGCCCTCGACGGCCTGCCGAGTGTCTCCAGCACCGGCGGCGACATAACCGTCTCCAACGATACCGGCAAGGTGCTCAACCTCACCGACAAGCTCGCCCAGCAGCGCGGCGACCAGTTCATCTCTTCCGAGCTCTTCGTCCTCGCCCTGCTCGATGCGAAAGGGCAGGCCGCCGAGCTGCTCACCCGCCACGGCGCCAGCAAATCGGCCCTGGAGAAGACCATTGACAAGCTGCGCGGCGGCGCTCAGGTCAACGACCCCAACGCCGAGGAGCAGCGTCAGGCCCTGGCCAAATACACCATCGACCTCACCGAGCGTGCTGAGCAGGGCAAGCTCGACCCGGTGATCGGCCGTGACGACGAGATCCGCCGCGCCGTGCAGGTGTTGCAGCGCCGCACCAAGAACAACCCGGTGCTCATCGGTGAGCCCGGCGTGGGCAAGACCGCCATCGTCGAGGGGCTCGCCCAGCGCATCGTCAACGGCGAGGTGCCCGAGGGGATCAAGGGCAAGCGCCTGCTCGCCCTCGACATGGGCGCGCTCATCGCCGGGGCCAAGTTCCGTGGCGAGTTCGAGGAGCGCCTCAAGGCGGTGCTCAACGACCTCGCCAAGCAGGAGGGGCAGATCATCCTCTTCATCGACGAGATCCACACCATGGTCGGCGCGGGTAAGGCCGAGGGTGCGATGGACGCAGGCAACATGCTAAAGCCCGCCCTCGCGCGCGGTGAGCTGCACTGCGTCGGCGCCACCACGCTCGACGAGTACCGCAAGTACATAGAGAAGGACGCCGCCCTGGAGCGCCGCTTCCAGAAGGTGCTGGTGGACGAGCCCACCGTCGAGGACACCATCGCCATCCTGCGTGGCCTCAAGGAGAAGTACGAGGTGCACCACGGCGTCGAGATCACCGACCCGGCCATCGTCGCCGCCGCCACCCTCTCGCACCGTTACATCACCGACCGCCAGCTGCCCGATAAGGCGATCGACCTGATCGACGAGGCCGCCTCGCGCATCCGCATGGAGATCGACTCCATGCCCGAATCGATGGACAAGCTCGACCGTCGCCTCATCCAGCTCAAGATCGAGCAGGTGGCGCTGAAAAAGGAGAAGGATGACGCCTCAAAGAAGCGCCTCGCCGACCTGGAGGCGGAGATCGAGCGCTTGAGCCGCGAGTACTCCGACCTGGAGGAGGTGTGGAAGTCCGAGAAGGCCGCCCTGCAGGGCAACCAGCACATCAAGGAGGCGCTCGACCGCGCCCGCGTCGAGCTGGAGACCGCCCGGCGTGGCGGCGATCTGGCGCGCATGTCCGAGATCCAGTACGGCACCATCCCCGAGCTGGAGAAGCAGCTCGCCGCCTGCAACGAGGCCGAGCTGAAGGAGACCACCCTGCTGCGCAACAAGGTGCAGGACGAGGAGATCGCCGAGGTGGTCTCCAAGTGGACCGGCATCCCGGTGAGCAAGATGCTCGAAGGCGAGCGCGAAAAGCTCTTGCAGATGGAGGCCAACATTCACCAGCGCGTGGTCGGTCAGGACGAGGCAGTACGCGTGGTGGCCGACGCCATCCGCCGCTCCCGCGCCGGGCTCGCCGACCCCAACCGCCCCAACGGCTCCTTCCTCTTCTTAGGCCCCACCGGCGTGGGCAAGACCGAGCTGTGCAAGGCCCTGGCCGAGTTCCTCTTCGACACCGAGGACGCCATGGTGCGCATCGACATGAGCGAGTTCATGGAGAAGCACTCCGTCGCCCGCCTCATCGGTGCACCCCCCGGCTACGTCGGCTACGAAGAGGGCGGCTACCTCACCGAGGCGGTGCGGCGTAAACCCTACTCGGTGATCCTGATGGACGAGGTGGAGAAGGCCCACCCGGACGTCTTCAATGTGCTGTTGCAGGTGCTCGACGATGGTCGCCTCACCGACGGCCAGGGGCGCACCGTCGACTTCCGCAACACCGTGGTGGTGATGACCTCCAACCTCGGCTCCCAGGTGATCCAGGAGCTGGCCGGTGAGGAGAACTACGGGCAGATGAAGAGCGCGGTGATGGAGATCGTCGGCCAGCACTTCCGCCCCGAGTTCATCAACCGCGTCGACGAGGTGGTGGTGTTCCATCCGCTGATGCGTGAGCAGATCCGCGCCATCGCCAACATCCAGGTCGACTACCTGAGAGGGCGCCTGGCCGATCGCGACATGGCCCTCACCATCAGCGACGCCGCTCTGGATCGCATCGGCGAGGCGGGCTTCGACCCGGTCTATGGTGCACGGCCCTTGAAGCGCGCCATCCAGCAGCAGATCGAAAACCCGCTGGCCCAGGCGATCCTCGGCGGCAAGTTCGGCCCCGGCGACACCATCGCCGTGGAGATGGGCGGCGATGGCCTCACCTTCGCCAAGGGTGCCCCCACCCTCGAAGGCGAATTGGTCGATTGACCTTTGGAGTACAGGGCTCGCCCTGTGCGTCTCAACCGCACAGAGCAAGCTCTGTACTCCAAGGCATTGGAGCCTTCCTTCGCCGTCGCCCCGTCATCGAAGGCGAACTAGTCGACTCACCCTGTACGTCTCAACCGCACAGAGCAAGCTCTGTACTCCAATGGAGTACACGCCTCGGCGTGTCACGTTACATCTAGCTCGGCTAAGAGCGCACAGGGCGAGCCCTGTACTCTAGCACCTCTTCCTCCTCCTCCAACACCAACCCGCGAAACTCCCGGTGCTCGCGAAACACCCCCTGCAACCGCTGCTCCCCCTGCTCGGCCAGCAGGCTATGGAAACTCGACCAGGGCCAATCCCCCAACCGCTCCACATAGCCATGCTTAATCGGGTTGTGCAGCAGGTAACAGAGCCGCGTGTTGTACTCCCGCTCATCCCTCGGGCAGTAGTCCCAGTAGTTGCACCACACCTGAGCTTGCCCTCTCGCGCCGGGTGGCAAGCGTGCGTTGATAAGTTGGGCACTCACCCCATGCACCTTGCGCATAATCGTCGGCAGGTCACTGCCACGGCAGCTATTCGCCAGCAGATGGTAGTGGTCATCGAGGATCACCCAATGCTCCACCCGCCAGCCGAACTCCGCATAGACCTCGAATAGCAGATCGCGCAGCCGCTCCTTCACCGCATCATCCAATAGTCGCTGGTGTTGGTAGGTGGCGGCACTGATGAAATACGCCGAACTGTCCACATAGAAGTGCGTCGGCGTACTGTCACTCCCTCCCTGGTTCAGATACCTCATACCTTCTCCTCCCTGAAAAATTGGAGTACAGGGCTAGCCCTGTACGTAACACCCCCTCTCAGTAGAGTATCCTCCACACCTCCCAAAACCTACCCCAATAGATCATCCCCTTCCAGATCCGAGCCTCCCCTCCAGCGAGTTCAGCGGCGCAATCCGTACAGGGCGAGCCCTGTACTCCAAAGCGGAGGCCTTCAGTCGTTGGCGGCCTGTTCGATGTGGGCGATGAGCGCCTCGGTTTTGTCGATCTTGTCCTGCGCCCGTTCGCCGTAGTGCTGGTAGCCGCGCAGGGCGGCGCGGGCGTAGGCGAGGGCGTCGGGGTGGCGCTTGGCCTGGAGTAGGGCGAGGGCGACGTTGTAGCGGGTTACGGCGGCGATGTAGTGATCGCCACCCTCGTCACTGATGCGGATGCACTCCTGATAGTGGTACAGGGCGGGCTCCAGTTGGCCGACAATTCTGTAGATCTCCCCCAACTGGTTGTGGGCCACGGCGAGGTCGTTGACCGAGTCAGCCGGTAGCAGCGCTAGGGCCTGGTGGTAGTGGTCTAGGGCGGCGCGGACCTGGGTATCAACCTCTCCCGGTTGTTGCGCCTGATGGGCCACCTTAGCCTGTTTCCAGGCCACCTCGCCCAGTTGGCCGAGACTGATTGCCTGGCCTCTCTTATCTTTCTTGGGGCGAAGCTCTAGGCTGCGCCGGTACCACGCCTCGGCCTGGGCCAGGTCGCGCAGGGCAGCGATGTCCTTGTAGGTATTCCCCAGGTTGAAGGCGCAGGTAGCCGCTCCGGCGCCATCGCCAATCCTCTCCACCAGCTCAAGTGACTCCTGGTAGCCCTGGACGCAGGCCGGTAGCTCCAGGCTGCGCTGGACCTCCCCCAATTCGTGCAGAGAGGCGGCCAGGCTGCGCAACTGGTTGCGCTCCGCCCAACTCAGCCCCGCCACGGGTCGCTCCAGCAGCGGGGCGGCCTGCTCGCGTTGCCATTTGACACTGCGCTGTTGCAACTGCTCCGCCGCGGCCCAGTCGCGCGCCTCTAGGGCGAGGCGGACGCGGTACTCGGTGATCAGACCCCACTGCCCCTCGCGCCCAGGCAGGGGGCCGTCGTTAGGGCCGACCAGCTCAGGGGTGACCGTCGCGACCATGGCGGCCCACTCGGCGCGGCGGCCGGTGGGGTCGTAGAGGGTGCGCAGCCCCTGCATGGGGCCGATCACAGAGTCCCAGAGGCCGTGGAGACGGGCGAGGCGCCAGGCGTGGCGCAGGTTGGTCTCCTCGGCGCGCAGGGGGGCGATGACGTTGCGTTGTCCCTGGTTGTATTGCAGATGGTAGTAGTCGCCCAACGCACCCATGGCGGCGCAGAAGGCACGGGTCGCGGCCTTCGCGTCGGGGGCATCGGACCGTCCCTCCCCGGCGCCCTCGGGGTAGTGGCGCTGAAAGAGGCGGCGGAAGAACCACGGCAGGGCGGGGTGGATGCGGTAGTAGCCCTTGCCCAGCGCATCGAGCAGGCCGAGGCGAGCGGCGCAGTCGAGCAGGTGGATGAGCCGGTCGCTTCCTGCGCCGCGCAGGGTGAATAGGGCCCACTCTCCGACGCCCATAATCTGTAAAGCACGCACATCCACAAAGCCCTGAAATAAAACCAGCAGGGCGAGGATCGCCTGTTCCTGTTCATCGAAGGCCCGGCCAAAGCCGTATTCGAGAGAGGCGGCGAGGGAGCGGTCACGCCCCTGTTCCGCCTCGTCGGCGAAGCCCGCCTCGCCGCTGCGCAGCCGCTCGACGAAGGCGGCAATGGCCGCGCCGTCGCGTAGCCCCTCGGCCAGGGCCTGGCGCACCACCACCAACAGGGTGAGGGGATTGCCCTCGGTGAAGCGCAGCAACGGGCGCCAGTCGACCAGGGCGAGTCGCTGGCCCTGCTTGTCAGCCAGCGCCTCGGCGAAGGCGGCGCGCTCCTGCATCGGCATGGGGGGGACGGCGATGCGCCGGGGTAGGTCTTGCAGCCAGTCGTATTCGTCACGGCGGGAGGTGAGCAGGATCTTGGCCTGGGTCAGGTTGGCGGCCTGGAGGAAGGCGCGCAGCGCCTGCTGTTCCTCGGCGGACCAGGCGGACTCCGTCCCCTCTGGGAAGCCGGTGACCGGCTCGACGTTGTCCCAGATCCAGAGCAGGGGCACCTGTTCCATCACCCTGAGGGCGATCTGACGGCGCTGTTCCAGCTCGTTGATGGCGCCCCATGGGATGCCGTTCTGCTCCAGCAGGGGGGCAAAGGCCTCGCCGAAGTCACCCAGCACCTGGTAGAGCGGCCTGAGCGATTCGAAGCTGGTGAAGAGCAGCGGGCCGCCCCTCAATCCGTCGGTCTGTCGGTACCAGCGGGCGAACTCCACGGCGGTCACCGTCTTGCCGCTACCGGCGTAGGCGTGCAGCAGGACGATCGGGTGATTATCGAAGGCGCGGTCGAGGGCGAGCAGGGTCTCGTCGCGACCGATGAAGCCGATGTCCGGTGGCGGGGGTAGGTTGTCCTGTTGGTCCGGGCCCTTGCCCAGGTCGAGCCGCCAGTCGCCCGGCTTCTCTTCTCTGGGTGGCAGGAGTCGGATCGGGGCGGCCTCGAACACCACCGGCACCGGCCAGTCCTGCAAGGGCAGGGTGCGGTAGGCGATGCGCCGCTCGGGGTGCGCGTGGAGCTGGCGTCGCCCCTGGCTCACCGCCGCCCCCAGCCCCAATCCACGAGCCAGGTTGCGGTAAAGCTCGAAGACGAAGTGCGTGGCGGTGACCACCCAGAGGTTGTAGCGCATCGCCACCACCCCGGCGACCCCGGCGTCCATTACCTCCTGGGCCAGTGAGGCGAATGCGCGGGCGTGACCGCTCTCGGCGAACTGGTCGGCAAACTGCCCTTGGAGTAGAGACCTCGGTCTGTACGTCTGGCCTTCTGCTGAGGGTGGGTCTTCGGGACGTACAGACCGAGGTCTGTACTCCAAAGTCGTGTCGGCGTGGGCGGAGCGGCAGGCGTTGAGGATGAGGATCGGGACCTGGTTCTGTACCAGCGCCTCTGCCAGGTCGGGGCCGTTGACGTAGTCGGTGTTGCCCTCGGCCTCTGGGTTTTCGAACAGCAGAAAGCCTTGAGTGCCGCTGCGCTGGGTGCGAAAGCGTTGGGCGTCGGGTTTGGAGAGGTTGGCTTTGAGATGCTCGGCATCGGCGTAGGTGCCGTGGCCGTCGAAGTGCACCAGGTGGAAGGGCTGGCCCTGGGACTTGGCGTCCGCCAGCACCTGTTGCAGGCGGGCGAAGGTGGGCGGGCGCAGCACGGTGAGGTTGATCTGCGCGCGGGCGGTCTGGTTGAGGCCGCGAACCAGGTGGCTGGCCACCGAGCGGAAGGGGACATCTTGCCCCTCGTGGGGGCGGCAGATGAGGCTCTTTCGCGATCAGTGTGGGTAGACGCTAAGATCAACGGCTTACCACGACCACCACATCTTGTGTTGAACACGTAGTCAATCCCCCATCTGGACGATCCCATGAGCGACCCCACTACCGCACTGTTCACCCAAGCACTCG
>QKED01000065.1 GCA_003252455.1 Gammaproteobacteria bacterium | reverse complement strand
GACGCTCATGATCTCCACGATCGGACGCGCACCGATAAAGGAGGCACCGATGGCCAGGCCGGTAAAGCTGTTCTCGGAGATGGGGGTGTCGATGACGCGCTCGGGGCCGAACTTGTCGTAGAGCCCCCTGGTCGCCTTGTAGGTACCGCCGGCGACGCCGATGTCTTCACCCATGCAGATGACCATGGGGTCGCGGCTCATCTCTTCGTCGTGGGCGCGGTTGATCGCCTCCCAATACATAATCTCGGCCATTAGTGCGCCCCTCCCTTCACGTACGGGTCGTTATCGGCAAGCACATACTTCTCCAGCTCGGCCACCACCGGCTCGGGGGAGTTCTCGCTGAACGGGATGATGTCGTTCTCGATCTCGTCGAGGATCGCCTTGTCCAGCGCCTCGTACTCGTCGAGGGTGTAGTCACCGGCCTCGATCAGACGGTCGCGCAGGATGATGATCGGGTCGCGCTTGCCCCACTCTTTCTCCTCCTCCTTGCAGCGGTAGGCGCCGGAGTCGGACATGGAGTGGCCACGGTAGCGGTAGGTCATCAGCTCCAGGAAGTAGGGACCCTTACCGGAGCGCACGTGGTCCACCGCCTCTTTGGCGGCAGCGTAGACGGTCTCGATGTCCTGGCCATCCACCTGATTGGCGGGGATGTCGTAACCGGCGACGCGCTTGAACTGGTCGCGCACGGCGGTGGAGCGGTCGATGTGGGTACCGATGCCGTAGAGGTTGTTCTCGGTCACGTAGAGCACCGGCAGGTTCCACACGCTGGCCATGTTCAGGGACTCGTGGAAGGTGCCCTGGTTGTTGGCGGCATCGCCGAGGAAGCAGATGGCGATCTCCTCGCCCCCCTTCATCTTAATCGCCTTGGCCATACCGGCGGCGAGCGGGAAGGGACCGCCGACCAGGGCGTAACCACCCATGAAGCGCACGCTGGCGTCGAAGATGTGCATGGAGCCACCGCGCCCCTTGGAGCAGCCGGTCTCCTTGCCATACAGTTCGGCCATCACCGCCTTGGGGTCGGAGCCGCACTTGATGGCGTGGACGTGGTCGCGGTAGCCGGTGACCACATAGTCGAAACCGGGACGGGCCGCCTCCATCACGCCGATGGCGCAGGCCTCCTGACCGGGGTAGAGGTGGAGAAATCCGCCGATCTTGCGCTCTACGTAGGCCTCGTAGCAGCGCTCCTCGAAGCGGCGCGCGAAGAGCATCTCGCGCAGCAGCCGTTTTTTATCAGCGACGTTCATGGCGCTCCTTAAACAACAGGTCGGTTGTGCTGCGTCTGCCGACGCAGTGGGACAGGGCCACCCGCGAGGGCGGCGGCGGGCATTGGGCCCGATGCCACGCCCCTCGCGGGCGATACTAATCATTAAACTTAAAACGATACGATTTTACTTATACATAACCCGCGCCTTGGCGGCGGGTCAAGTATTGTGCTGGCATATATTAAGCATTAAAAATCTTAAGTCAACGGTTTCTCTTCACTTCTCGCCTTCTCCCCTCACGGGGGGTGAACCAGCGTGAGATAGCTCCCACTCTGCCACCGTTCCTGTCATTTGTTTACAGAGTTCACCACCCTGCAACACCCTGCGTATGGCGGTCCCACAGCGCTTCTGTATACTTGAGCGGCAATGGGGTTTTACCCCGGCCTCCACCCCCACAGCGCGCCACCGATGGACCAGACTCAAGCCGAGAAGATCATCCACCACTGGCTCAATGGCCTCACCTACAGCGCCGCCACGCGCGACCTGGAGGGGCACATGGAGCTCATCTCCCGTCGTGTGCAGGTCTACGGCGTGCTCAAAGAGGGGGCCATCGACTTCGACGGCTGGTACAAGCGTCGCGCCTACGAGTTCGGTAACAACCTACTCGACTCCCTCTCCTACCGGAATATCGATATCATCTCCATCGCCCAGCGGGAGATCATCTTCACCGTCCTGGAGCGTATGAAGGCGACCAACGGCGCCTCCATCCAGGTGGAGAAGGAGGTCTGCCTGGCGCACGAGAGCGACGACGTGTGGCGCGTGAGCATGGAGACCATCCTACGCATCACCCTGCACTCCGAGAAGTTCCACCTCACCCCCTGACCCTGTGCTCGCCCGCCCCGGACGAGCCCCCAGCCGACCGGAACCCCCATGAGCGAGCCGACCTTCCGTACCGAACACGACAGCATGGGCCCCCTGCAGGTGCCCGCCGACGCCCTCTACGGCGCCACCACCCAGCGCGCGGTGGAGAACTTCCCCATCTCCGGCAGGCCCCTGCCGCGCGGCCTGATCGCCGCCCTCGGGCAGATGAAGGCCGCCTGCGCCGTGGCCAATCGTGACCTCGGCCTGCTCGACGCTGCGGTGGCCGAGGCGATCATCGCCGCCGCCGGTGAGGTGATCGGCGGCGCGCACGACGCCCACTTCCCCATCGACATCTTCCAGACCGGCTCCGGTACCTCCTCCAACATGAACGCCAACGAGGTGATCGCCACCCTCGCCAGTCGCGCCTTGGGGAAAAAAGTACACCCCAATGATGACGTCAACATGAGTCAGAGCTCCAACGACGTCTTCCCCAGCGCCCTGCAGGTGGCCGCCGCGCTGGCCGTGGAGCAGCAACTGCTGCCCGCCGTCGACGGCCTCGTCACCACCATCGAGGCCAAGGCCGCCGCGCTGGCCGGGGTGGTCAAGACCGGTCGCACCCACCTGATGGACGCCATGCCGGTGCGCCTCGACCAGGAGCTGGGCGCCTGGGCCTTCCAGCTGCGTCAGGGCGCCCTGCGCATCCGCGCCAGCCTGCCGCGCCTCGCCGCCCTGCCCATCGGCGGCACCGCCGTGGGCACCGGCATCAACGCCCCCGAGGGCTACGGCCCCAAGGTGTGCGCGGCCCTCGCGCTGGCCACCGATTGCGACTTCACCAGCCTGGAGAACCTCTTCGCCGGGCTCGCCAGCCAGGACGCCGCGGTGGAGATGAGCGGCCAGCTCAAGACCCTCGCCGTGAGCCTGACCAAGGTCGCCAACGACCTGCGCTGGATGAACTCCGGCCCCCTCGCGGGCCTTGGCGAGATCGCCCTCCCCGCCCTGCAACCCGGCAGCTCGATCATGCCCGGCAAGGTCAACCCGGTGATCCCCGAGGCGACCCTGATGGTCTGCGCCCAGGTGATCGGCAACGACGCCACCATCACCCTCGGCGGCCAGGCGGGCAACTTCCAGCTCAACGTCATGCTGCCGGTGATCGGCGTCAACCTGCTCGAAAGCATCGAACTGCTCGCCAGGGCCTGCAACGTGCTCGGCGAAAAGGCCATCGCGGGCTTCTCGGTCAACCATGCCAACCTGGAGAGCGCCCTCGCACGCAACCCGATCCTGGTCACCGCCTTAAACCCGGTGATCGGCTACGAAAAGGGCGCCGCCATCGCCAAGCGCGCCTACGCCGAGGGGCGCCCACTCATCGAGGTGGCGCTGGAAGAGACCGACCTCGACGAGGCCGAACTGCGCCGCCTGCTCGACCCGGCTAAACTGACTGAGGGTGGGATTCAGGGCTGAGGCCCGCCCGACAAGGAGGTCACCATGCGCCAGCCACTCAGCCGTACGAGCTTCTACCTCAGCCGCAGCAGTGGCGGCCTCGGCCTCGCGCTGTTCGGCCTGGTGTTCGCCCTGGTCGGCGGTTTCTTCACCTTCGCCGGCTTTGCTGCCCGACAGTGGCTCGATGGCGGCGAGGTCAACGCCCCCTACTGGGTCATCGGCGTGGTGGGGCTGGTCTTTCTCATCCCCGGACTGCTGCTCCTCGTGCAGGCGCTGCGCGCGCTGCTGAGCCACGCCCGCGCCAAGCGCCTCGCCGACCCGATGCGCCCCTGGCGTGCCGACTACCCCTGGCACGCGCACGGCATCCTCGACCACCCGCTACGCGGCGGCCTCGGCAACCTGCTCGGGGCGCTCTTCATGCTGCTCTTCCTGTTACCGTTCAACGGCTGGGCCTGGTTGAGCGACACGGGCAACGGCTTCGTGCGGCTGGTGGTCTCCCTCTTCGACCTGCTGCTGCTCGCCCTCCTGCTCAATGCCCTCTATCGCCTCCTGCAGGCACTCAAATGGGGCCAATCCTACCTGCGTTTCGAGCAGTTCCCCTTCAGCCCCGGCAAGACGCTGCGCGTCGGCTTCAGCCCCAACCGCTTCGCCACCCTGGGCGCCACCCTGCGCTATGTGGAGGAGCGCTACGAGACCCATGGTTCGGGCAAAAACCGGCGCACCAGCGCCACCGCCTACCAGCTCTACAGCGAGCAACGCACCTTCACCCCCGACCTGGGGCAGGCCGAGGCGCTGCTGCAGTTCGAGCTACCGCCGGACCCAGGGCAGGTGACCCAGCTCACCCACAGCCCCGAGGTACGCTACTGGGAGCTGGAGGTGGCGGCGCAGACGACAGGGGTCGACTTCAAGACCCGCTTCCCCCTGCCCGTTTACCCCAACTCCGCTGGCCTCAACGAGGCACGCGGCGGCACGGCGCAGGTGCGCCGTGCCGGGCCCCCGGTGCCCTATCTGTTCGAGCTGGGGCTGCCCCTGCTATTGGCCCTCGCCCTCGGGCTCGGCTGGCTCTTCGCCCCCGCCCCGCTCAAGCAGACGGCCACCGGCTGGTGGCAACGGGTCCAGGCCGAGCGCGCCATCGACACGTTGGCACTGATGCCGAGCAGCGCCGCCACCGCCCTCGCCCAGTCGGGCGACGAGCAGCTCTGGGCGCTCGACAAGTACGGCGTGGTACACCTGGAGGGCGAACGGGCCGAACTGCTGCTCACCACCCAGGGCTATCGCGCCCAGTTCGGCGAGGGGATGGACGCCCTCTCGACCCTGGCGGTCGACACGAACGGCAGCCGCCTCTGGGTCGGCAGTTGGTACGGTGAGCTGCTGCACTATCAGGCGGGTGGCTGGACACGTCTGAATGCACGTGGCGAACCCCTGGGCAAACGCCTCTTCGCCCTCGCCCACGACGGCGAGCGGTTGTGGGTCGCCGGTCAAGAGGGGTTGTGGCAGCGCGCCGATGCGAGCGGTCAGCTGACCCGCGTCGAGGGGGTACCCGCGCGTCCCGCCCGTGCCCTGCTACTACAGCCCTGGCGCCTCTGCGTCGGTATCGAGCAGACGCTCTGGTGCCACCGCAACGACCAGTGGTCACTCACCTTCACCGCACAGGGCCTGATCCAGGCGCTCAGCGACGACGGCCACGGCGGGGTGTGGGTCGGCCACAGCCAGGGTCTCGACCACCTCGACCCGGCGGACAACCTGATCGAAAGCCCCCTGCTCGGGCGTGACGTACGCGCCCTGCGCCAACGTGGCCCCATCCTCTGGGTGGGGAGTTGGCAAGAGGGTGTACTCCGCCTGGAACAGGGGACGTGGCACCGACTCCCCGGCAGCGACGTGGCCGACCTGGCGATCTATCGTGACCGACTCTATTTGGCGGTCTACGGTCAGGGGCTGTTGCACCTACCCCTCGCCGCGCTCTACGAGCTGATGCAGTGAGGCGTCTGGCCGCCGCCCTGGGCCTCCTACCGCTCGCCGCAACGGCCTTCGAGCCACTGCCGCTGCTCGACCAGGCCCCCCTGGCCGGCCTCACCGACCTCCCGCCCGCCCTCCCCGCTCGCAAGCGCGAGGTCGAGACGCTGGCGCTGCTGATCGGCGTGAGCAATACCAGCCACATCTTACGCAACGACCACGAGGTGCTGCTCATCGATGGCGAGCAGCACCACTATCGCCTGAGCTGGACCCTCCCCCTCCAGGGTCTCTGGGAGCTGGACGTCACCCTCCCCGTGGTGGCCCATGGCCGAGGCCACCTCGACCACCTGGTCGACCAGTTTCACGCCGCAACCGGTCTCCCCGAAGGGGACCGTCCCAGCTACCCACAAGACGGCTTCTTCTATTACTACCGACACGACGGTGATACGGCGCTGCACCAACGCACCCCGACTCAGGGCCTCGGCGACCTGCGCCTGCGCCTCGCCCAGGGCCTACGTCAGGACGCCCATACGGCGAGCCGCTGGGCCGTCGCCCTCAAGCTCCCCAGCGGCGACCCCGACGACCTCTGTGGCAACGGGGCCTGGGCCGTCACCCTGCAGGGCGCGCTGGAGCGCCCCGCCCTGGAGCACTTCTGGCGCGCCCCACTCAGCCTGGGCCTGGGTGCGGGCCTCACCTGGCAGGGCACAGCGGCGCGGCTACGCGAGCAGCAACGCCCCCTCATCGGTCAGTTGCACCTGCAGCTCTGGTGGCCCATCACGGCGGCGAGCACCCTGGTAGCGCAGCTCGACGGCCATACCGCCCCCTACCAGGGCAGCGACCTGCCGCTGCTCGGCCCCTCCGTACAGGGCAGCCTGGGGCTGCAGCGGCGCCTCGGTGGGGGTGAGCTGAGTCTGGCCATTGTCGAGGATGTGTGGACCGAGACCACCGCCGACTTCACCCTGCACCTGGGCTGGCGCCAGCCCCTCACGCCCTAACCCGACCGTGGCTCACGCGACGGGTGAAAAAAACTCAAAATTCCGCTTGCAAGGCCCGAGGCGCTCGACTATATTACGCGCTCCTTCAGGCGCGTAGCTCAGTTGGTTAGAGCACCACCTTGACATGGTGGGGGTCGTTGGTTCGAATCCGATCGCGCCTACCAAACACCTGAAGTAAAGGCACAGTGCCTCGGCACTGTGCCTTTTTTCTATGGGCCGCAGCTCATGCCGCGCCCCCTCTTGCCCCCAAAGCCCACGTGGTCTCTCGTATGGACCACCACTGAAGAGAAAGGACAGAGCCATGCCGATCATCACCCTCCCCGACGGTTCCCAGCGCGCCTTCGATCGCGCCGTCACCATTGCCGAAGTGGCCGCCGACATCGGCCCGGGCCTGGCCAAGGCCGCCCTCGCCGGTAAGGTCGACGGCAAGCTGGTCGACACCTCGCACACCCTGAGCACAGACACTGAGCTGGCCATCATCACCGAGCGCGACGCAGAGGGGCTGGAGGTGATCCGCCACTCCAGCGCCCACCTGCTGGCGCAGGCGGTGAAGCAGCTCTACCCCAACGCCCAGGTGACCATCGGCCCGGTGATCGAGAACGGCTTCTACTACGACTTTGCCTACGCCGACGGCTTCACCCCCGAGGACCTGGAGAAGATCGAGCAGCGCATGGAGGAGCTGGTCAAGGCCGACATCCCCGTGGAGCGCTCGGAGATGGTGCGCGAGGAGGCGATCCCCTTCTTCCAGCAGATGGGCGAGGCCTACAAGGCGGAGCTAATCGACGCCATCCCCCACGGCGAGGTGATCTCCCTCTACCGTCAGGGCGACTTCATCGACCTCTGCCGTGGCCCGCACGTCCCCTCCACCGGTAAGCTCAAGGCGTTCAAGCTGATGAAGCTGGCCGGGGCCTACTGGCGCGGCAACTCCGACAACGAGATGCTGCAGCGCATCTACGGCACCGCCTGGACCAACAAGAAGGATCTCAAGGCCTACCTGACCCGCCTCGAAGAGGCGGAGAAGCGCGACCACCGCAAGCTCGCCCGCCAGCTCGACCTCTTCCACACCCAGGAAGAGGCCCCCGGCATGGTCTTCTGGCACGACAACGGCTGGACCCTCTATCAGCAGATCGAGCAGTACGTGCGCAAGGTGCTGCGCCACAACGGCTACCAGGAGGTGCGCACCCCGCAGGTGGTCGACCGCTCACTGTGGGAGAAGTCCGGCCACTGGGAGAAGTTCCGCGCCGGCATGTTCACCACCGAGTCGGAGAAGCGCACCTTCGCCGTCAAGCCGATGAACTGCCCCTGCCACATCCAGATCTTCAACGTCGGCCTGAAGAGCTACCGCGACCTGCCGCTGCGCATGGCCGAGTTCGGCTCCTGCCACCGCAACGAGCCCTCCGGCACCCTGCACGGCCTGATGCGCGTGCGCGGCTTCACCCAGGACGACGCGCACATCTTCTGCACCGAGGCGCAGATCCAGTCCGAGGTGTCACGCTTCATCGACCTGCTCTACACCGTCTACGCCGACTTCGGCTTTGCGGATGTGATCATCAAGCTCTCCACCCGCCCCGAGCTGCGCGTCGGCTCCGACGAGGTGTGGGACCGCGCCGAGCACGCCCTGGAGACCGCGCTCAACACCAAGGGCCTGCCCTGGGACCTGCAGCCGGGCGAGGGCGCCTTCTACGGCCCGAAGATCGAATTCTCGCTCAAGGACTGCCTCGACCGTGTCTGGCAGTGCGGCACCATCCAGGTCGACTTCAACATGCCTGGCCGTCTCGGTGCCCACTACATCGACGAAAACGGCGAGAAGCAGACCCCGGTGATGCTGCATCGCGCCATCCTCGGCTCGCTGGAGCGCTTCATCGGCATCCTCATCGAACACTACGCGGGTGCCATGCCCACCTGGCTCGCACCCCTGCAGGTGGTGGTGCTGAACATCACCGACAGCCAGGCCGGATATGTCGAAAAGCTGCGCGCCGGGCTCGAACGGGCCGGTATCCGCGCCAAAGCCGACTTGAGAAACGAGAAGATCGGCTTTAAAATTCGCGAGCACACGCTCCATAAGGTCCCCTATATGCTCGTCATCGGTGATCGAGAGATGGAGAGCGAAACCATTGCCGTGCGCACCCGTACCGGTGAAGACCTGGGCACCCTGTCCCTGGCCGAGTTCATCCAACGGGTCCACGACGAGTGTCAACACGCCGGCCTGGCGGCCGCGGAGGATTAGATAATCGCTGCCACAAAAGATAAAAAGGCCCGGATCAACAACGAGATCCGTGCCAGGGAAGTGCGCCTGATCGGCGCCGACGGTTCGCAAGTCGGTATCGTCTCGCTCGATGCCGCGTTCGATGCGGCCGCCGAGGCGGATATGGACCTGGTGGAGATCTCCCCGGATGCCGAGCCGCCGGTCTGTCGCATCATGGACTACGGCAAATTCCTGTTCGAAGAGAGCAAGAAGAAGGCCGTCGCCCGTAAGAAGCAGAAACAGGTGCAGGTGAAGGAGATAAAATTCCGTCCCGGCACCGACATTGGAGACTATCAGGTCAAGCTGCGCAACCTGATCCGTTTCCTTGAAGACGGGGACAGGGTGAAGATCACCCTGCGTTTCCGTGGCCGTGAGATGGCCCACCAGGAGCTGGGTCGTGACCTGCTCCAGCGGGTCGAACAAGACCTCACCGAGTTCGGGACTGTCGAACAGTTCCCGCGCATCGAGGGTCGTCAAATGGTCATGCTGATCGCCCCGAAGAAGAAGTAGCGGCTCACCCCGCTACACGGCACGCTGCTGTCCGCCCGCTCGGCGCGAGGCGTCCAGCTGATAAATGCGTGCCGTTTTTTCATTTGTTCAATCGCGCACAGTCAATCGAGACTCAATACAATGCCGAAACTCAAGACCAATCGTGGTGCGGCCAAGCGGTTCAAGGTAACCGGCTCTGGTCGTATCAAGCGTGGCCAGTCTTTCCGCCGCCACATCCTGACCAAGAAGAGCACCAAGCGTAAGCGTCAGCTGCGTTCACCCTCCGCGGTGGCCAAGGTGGACGTCGCATCCGTGCGTCAGATGTTGCCCTTCAGTTAAGCGGAGAGATAGAGCATGCCTCGTGTAAAACGCGGTGTAACCGCACGCGCTTCCCACAAGAAGATCCTCAAACAGGCCAAGGGCTACTACGGGCGTCGCAAGAACGTCTTCCGCGTCGCCAAGCAGGCCGTGATCAAGGCCGGCCAGTACGCCTACCGCGACCGTCGTCAACGCAAGCGCCAGTTCCGCGCCCTGTGGATCGCGCGTATCAACGCCGCGGCCCGTGAGTGCGGCATGTCCTACAGCCGTCTCATCGACGGTCTGAAGAAGGCCAACGTGGTGATCGACCGTAAGGTCCTCGCCGACATCGCCGTGTTCGACAAGGTCGGCTTTGCCGCCATTGCAGAACAGGCGAAGGCAGGTCTTGCTCAGTAAACCGCCCTCGATACGCCAAGGCCCCGTGCCGAGGCGCATCTAGCGCGGAGAAAAGGGGGAGAAGCCTTCAGGCTCTCCCCCTTTTGCGTTTGTAGCCGGTGCAAACCGGACGATTTTTTGCCACGGAGGCACGGAGGCACGGAGGACACGGAGAAGTACGGAGTGGTTCAGTCGGCACGCGAGCGCCGTCGCTGACAACTCGTTTACCAGCAAATAAAGGCTGTTCTCTGTGTCCTCCGTGGCGCATTTCCTCAAGTACATCAACGCGAAGGTGACCAGCGTGTCCGGCGATGTCGAAAGTTTGAAGAGTGAGGCCCTGGCGGCAATTGCCGCCGCCGGGGAGCCGTCCGCCCTGGAGCAGGTGCGGGTCAACTACCTGGGCAAGAAGGGCCCCTTCACCGCGCTGATGAAGGAGCTCGGTCAACTCCCCGCCGAGGAGCGCCCCGCCGCCGGTGCGGTGATCAACGCCGCGCGCGGCGAGGTGCAGGAGGCGCTGGAGGGGCGTAAGGCGCTGCTCGAAGAGCAGGCGCTCAACGCCAAGCTGAGCGCCGAGGCGGTGGATGTGACCCTGCCCGGCCGCGCCCAGTCCCTCGGTGGCCTGCACCCGGTGACCCGCACCCTGACGCGCATTGAGGCACTCTTCGCCGAGCTGGGCTTTCGCGTCGCCCAGGGCCCGGAGATCGAGGACGACGAGCACAACTTCGAGGCGCTCAACATCCCCAAGTCGCACCCGGCGCGGGCGATGCACGACACCTTCTACTTCGACACCCACACCCTGCTGCGCACCCACACCTCGCCGGTGCAGATCCGTGTGATGGAGGCCCAGCAGCCGCCGCTGCGCATCATCGCCCCTGGGCGCGTCTACCGCTGCGACTCCGACCTGACCCACACCCCGATGTTCCACCAGGTGGAGGGGCTGATGATCGATGAGCAGGTGAGCTTCGCCGACTTGAAGGGGCTGCTCGACCAGTTCCTGCAGCGCTTCTTCGAGGCCGACCTCAAGGTGCGTTTTCGCCCCTCCTACTTCCCCTTCACCGAGCCCTCCGCCGAGGTCGACGTGCAGTGCGTGATGTGCGGTGGCGACGGCTGCCGCGTCTGTAGCCACACCGGCTGGCTGGAGGTGCTCGGTTGCGGCATGGTCCACCCCAAGGTGCTGGCCCACGCCGGGATCGACGCCGAGCGCTACAGCGGCTTCGCCTTCGGCATGGGCGTCGAGCGCCTGACCATGCTGCGCTACGGCGTCAACGACCTGCGCCTGTTCTTCGAGAACGACCTGCGCTTCCTGCAACAGTTCAACTAACGAGGGAGGAGACGCCGACGGGCGCGCCGTGCTGGCCGCGCCGGGCGTCGCAAACGACTATGCGCTTCAACGAACAATGGCTGCGTGAATGGGTCAACCCCTCGGTCGAGACCGAGGCGCTGGGCCACCAACTGACCATGGCGGGCCTGGAAGTGGACGCCATCGAGCCGGTGGCAGGTGCCTTCACCGGCGTGGTAGTGGGCGAGGTGCTCAGCGTCGAGCCCCACCCGGACGCCGACAAGCTGCGTGTCACCACCGTGAACGTCGGCGCCGATGAGCCGCTGACCATCGTCTGCGGTGCCGCTAATGTGCGCCCCGGCCTGCGTGTCCCCTGCGCCACCATCGGCGCGGTGCTGCCCGGCGACTTCAAGATCAAGAAGTCCAAGCTGCGCGGCGTCCCCTCCCACGGCATGCTCTGCTCCGACAAGGAGCTGGGGCTGGCCGAGAGCAGTGACGGCCTGATGGAGCTGCCCCTTGATGCCCCCGTCGGCGAGGACTTCCGCGTCTACCTCGGCCTCGACGACGTGGCCATTGAGCTGGGCCTCACCCCCAACCGTAGCGACTGCCTCTGCATCGCCGGTATCGCCCGCGAAGTGGGCGTGCTCTGCGACGTGCCGGTGACCCCGCCGACCATCGCCCCGGTGGCCGCCGCCATCGACGACACCTTCTCCGTCACCCTCACCGCCCCCAGCGCCTGTCCGCGCTACGTGGGCCGCGTGGTGCGCGGCATCGACCCCGCCGCCACCACCCCGCTGTGGATGCAGGAGAAGCTGCGCCGCTGCGGCCTGCGCAGCCTCGGCCCGGTGGTCGACGTCACCAACTACATCCTGCTGGAGCTGGGCCAGCCGATGCACGGCTTCGACCTGGCCAAGCTCAGTGGTGGCATCCAGGTGCGCATGGCCGAGCAGGGCGAAAAGCTCGAACTGCTCAACGGCAGCGAGGTGACCCTCAACGCCGGTAGCCTGGTGATCGCCGACCAGAACGGCCCCCTAGCCCTGGCCGGGATTATGGGCGGCGAGCCCAGTTCAGTCACCGACGCCACCGTCGACATCTTCTTCGAGAGCGCCTTCTTCAGCCCCGAGGCGATTGCCGGTAAGGCGCGCGAGTACGGCCTGCACACCGACTCCTCGCACCGCTTCGAGCGCGGCGTCTCCCCGGCTGGCCAGGTGGACGCCATCGAGCGCGCCACCGCCCTGTTGGTGGCGATCTGCGGCGGACAGCCCGGCCCGCTGGTGGTCGCCGAGGTGTCTACCCATCTGCCCAAACGCCCTCCGGTACGCCTGCGCGCCGAGCGCATCGAGCGCATCCTTGGCGCGGCCATCCCCGAGGCGCGCGTCACCGCCATCCTCGAACGCCTCGACATGCAGGTGGAGAGCGCCGACGGCGAGTGGCTGGTCACCCCGCCCGCGCACCGCTTCGACATCGAGATCGAGGTGGACCTGATCGAGGAGGTGGGCCGCATCTACGGCTACGACAACCTCCCCACCAGCCTGCCCCATGCCAACCTGCACATGGCCGAGCAGCCCGAGGGGCTGCTGCGCACCCTGCGCCTCAAGGAGCACCTGGTCGCCCTCGGCTACCAGGAGGCGATCACCTACTCCTTCGTCGAGCCCAAGGTGCAGAGCCTGCTCGACCCGGCCAACCCCGCCGTGGAGCTGGCCAACCCCATCTCCGCCGACATGGCCGTCATGCGCACCACCCTCTGGGCCGGGCTCATCCCCGCCGCGCGCCACAACCTCAACCGCCAGCAGGAGCGTGTACGCCTGTTCGAGAGCGGCCTGCGCTTCCAGGTCGAGCACGGCGCCGAGCTGCCGCGCCAGACCGAGGGGCTCGCCGGTATCGTCGTCGGCTCCGCCCTGCCCGAGCAGTGGGGCACCGCGCGTCGCGCCTACGACTTCTTCGACCTCAAGGGCGAGGTGGAGAGCCTGCTCGGCCTGCTGCCGCAAGGCGAGGCCTACCGCTTCGAGGTGGCCAGCCACCCCGCCCTGCACCCTGGGCGCAGCGCGCGCATCCTGCGTGGCGAGACGCACATCGGCTGGCTCGGCGCCCTGCACCCGAGCCTCGCCAAGCCCCTCGACCTGCCCGCCGCCACCTGGCTCTTCGAGCTGGAGCTGGACGCCCTGGGCCGCGCCGCCCTGCCGGCATTCCGCGAGTTGTCGCGCTTCCCCGCCGTGCGCCGCGACCTCAGCTTCTTCATCGATCGTGGGGTCAACGCCGCCGCAATCCTCGATTGTGTCGCCGATGTTGCACCTGACAGTTTGCAACAGTTAAAGCTGTTTGATGTCTATGAGGGCGAACATATTGATTCCGGACGGAAAAGTGTCGCTCTGGGGTTGATTTTGCAGGCACAATCGAGCACCCTTACTGATAGTGAGATTGATGCGATCGTCGAGCCGGTCATCGCCGCGCTGCGCGACCGCCTCGGCGCCACCCTGCGAGACAAGTAACCCATGGCATTGACCAAGGCCTCCATGGCTGAAAAGCTGTTCGAAGAGCTCGGGCTGAACAAGCGCGAGGCGAAGGAGATCGTCGAGATGTTCTTCGAGGAGATCCGCAACGCCTTGCAGAACGGAGAGCAGGTCAAGCTCTCCGGCTTCGGTAACTTCGACCTGCGCAACAAAAAAGAACGTCCCGGACGCAACCCCAAGACCGGCGAGGAGATCCCCATCACCGCCCGCCGCGTGGTCACCTTCCGCCCCGGACAAAAACTCAAAACGAGGGTAGAGGCATATGCTGGAACCGAGTCAGAATAACGAACTCCCCGAGATCCCCAGCAAGCGCTACTTCACCATCGGTGAGGTGAGCGAGCTGTGCAACGTCAAGCCGCACGTACTGCGCTACTGGGAGCAGGAGTTCAACCAGCTCAAGCCCGCCAAGCGCCGTGGCAACCGCCGTTACTACCAGCGCTCCGACGTGATCATGATCCGTCAGATCCGCAGCCTGCTCTACGAACAGGGCTTCACCATCGGTGGCGCGCGCCAGCAGCTCGATACCACCGTCAAGCCCGAAGAAGAGACCCAGACCGGCGCCTGCAAAGACCTAGAGCTGCTCGCCCAGCTCCAGGCCGAGCTGCAAGAGGTGCTGGCCATTCTCGACAACTGACCCGTAGCGCAGATTACGCTTGCTTTTTCGCAAAACTGGTGTAATATGCGCGTCTCTCACGGGACGTAGCGCAGCCTGGTAGCGCACCTGCATGGGGTGCAGGTGGTCGGAGGTTCAAATCCTCTCGTCCCGACCAAACCCTGAAAAAGGCCCGGTATCGACAGATACCGGGCCTTTTTTATTGTGCGCGACAGCGCCGTTTTCACCTTCGATCTTGCCGTGACAGCAGAGCCTAGCCTTTGCATAATGAGGTCACCACCTAGCCCGCCGCTCTACAGGGCTAACCGCTAGCGACTCAGGGATCGGACCGTGCTCACCGACCACCAGGCCAAATACTACGCCCACGAGCTGACCCGGCGCCGTGCCAGCCACGACCCCGACCGCCTCAGCCAATCCCTCTTCGACGCCTCGGTCGACCTCAACCCGCACCAGATCGACGCCGCCCTCTTCGCCCTGCAAAATCCACTCACCAAGGGCGTACTGCTCGCCGATGAGGTGGGCCTCGGCAAGACCATCGAGGCGGCCCTGGTCATCGGCCAGTACTGGGCCGAACGTCGCCGTCGATTGCTGGTGATCTGCCCCGCCGCCCTGCGCAAGCAGTGGGCCAACGAGCTGACCGAGAAGTTCCACCTGCCCACTCAGGTGCTCGACGCCCGCACCTGGCGCGAGCAGCGCAAGGGCGGTATCCACGACCCCTTCGATCAACCGATCATCTCGGTCGTCTCCTACCACTTCGCCGCCAAGATGGAGCCGCAACTGCGCGCACACCCCTGGGACCTGGTCACCCTCGACGAGGCGCACAAGCTGCGTAACGCCCACCGCGACAGCAACATCCTCGGCCAGGCCATCCGCCGCACCTTCGCCGGGTCGCGCAAACTGCTGCTCACCGCCACCCCGCTGCAGAACTCCCTACTCGAACTCTACGGCCTCTCCACCCTGCTCGACGAGCAGCTGTTCGGCGACGCGGTGAGCTTTCGCTCCATGTATATGCAGGGAGGTGGAGACATTGAGGGTCTACGCGCACGGCTTGAGGGCTTCTGCCGCCGCACCCTGCGCCGCGACGTGCTCGAATACGTGCGCTACACGAAGCGCATGCCACTCACCTTCCCCTTCACCCCGAGTGCCGACGAGCAGCGCCTCTACCAACTGGTCTCCGCCTACCTGCAACGGGAGAACAGCTACGGCGTGCCCCACCGCCAGCGTCACCTGGTCGCCCTGGTCATCCGCAAGCTGCTCGCCTCCTCCACCAGCGCCGTGATCAACACCCTGGAGACCCTGCTCGACCGCCTGCGCCGTCTGGAGCAGTCCCAGGCGGGACACGACGACTGGCTCGACCGGCTACTGGCCGACGAAGCGGTGGACGAAGAGCTGCTCGACGAGGCGGGCGACTCAGACGCGCAAGCCGAGGCCGAGACGGCACCGGAGGTCGACCTCACCCAGCTACAGGGCGAGATCGCCGAGATCGAGCACTACCTCACCCTCGCCCACACCATCGACGAGGACGAGAAGTCCCACGCCCTGCTCAAGGCGCTGGAGGTCGGCTTCAGCCGTATGGACGAGATGGGTGCCCCGCGCAAGGCGGTCATCTTCACCGAATCCCGCCGCACCCAGGAGTACCTCGCCCGCTATCTGGAGCGCCACGGCCTCGCAGGCAAGGTGGTCACCTTCAGCGGCCAGAACAGCGGCCCCGGCGTCAATGGCATCTACCAGCGCTGGTTGCGCCAGCACCAGGGCAGCGACCACATCACCGGCAGCCCGGCTGTCGACCGCCGCACCGCCCTCATCGACCACTTCCGCGACCAGGCCGAGATCCTCATCGCCACAGAGGCCGCCGCCGAGGGCGTCAACCTCCAGTTCTGTAGCCTGGTGGTCAACTACGACCTGCCGTGGAACCCGCAGCGGGTCGAACAACGCATCGGTCGCTGCCACCGCTACGGCCAGCGCTTCGACGTGGTGGTGGTCAACTTCCTCAACCAGCAGAACGCCGCCGACCGGCGCGTGCTCGAACTCCTGAGCGAGAAGTTCCACCTCTTCGACGGCCTCTTCGGCGCCTCCGACGATGTGCTCGGGCGCATCGAGTCGGGCCTCGACATCGAACGGCGCATCGCCGCCATCTACGCCGAGGCCCGCACCCCGGAGGCGATCGAGGCCGCCTTCGACGCCCTGCGCAAAGAGCTGGAGGCGAGCATCCAGCGCCGCATGGAGGAGACCGAGGCCAAGCTCCTCGCCCACTTCGACGAGCAGATCCACGAGCGCCTGCGCCTGCACCACCAGCGCGCCGAACAGGCCCTCGACCGCATCACCCGCCTCTTCTGGTACCTCTCCCGCCACCTGCTCGGCACCGCCCGGTTCGACGACGACGCCCTCGCCTTCACCCTGACCCAGAGCCCGACCCCCAACGCCCCCACCGGCCTCTACCAGCTCATCCGCAAGGGCCAACCCATCCCGGACAACGCCCACCTCTACCGCCTCGCCCACCCCCTCGGCGAATACCTGCTCGACCAAGGCCGCGCCCTCACCCCGCCCGACGCCGAACTCACCTTCGACCTCAGCGGCCACCCGCACCGCATCAGCGTGCTCGACAACCTCGCCGCCAAGCAGGGCTGGCTCGAACTGCACCTGCTCAGCCTCAAGAGCTTCCAGCTCGAAGAGCACTTGGTCTTCACCGCCCTGGCCGACGACGGCACCCTGCTCGACCCGGAGGCGTGCGAGCGCCTCTTCAACCTCCACGCCGAGGTGACCGGCCCCCTGCCCGAGGTGCCGCCCCTGTTGGCCGAGACCAGCACCCGCCAGCTGGAGGCCACCCTCGCCCACGCCCTGGAGCAGAACGACCACTACTTCCAGCGCGAGCGCGACAAGCTCGACCAGTGGGCCGAAGACCAGATCCACGCCGCCGAACAGCAGCTCGAAGAGACCAAACTCCAGATCCGCGACAGCAAACGCCGCGCCCGCACTGCCCAGAGCGTCGAGGAGCAGAAGCAGCACCAGGAGAGGCTCAAACAGCTCGAACGCGAACAGCGCCGCCACCGTCAGGCCATCTTCGACGTGGATGACCAAATCGAGGCGCGCCGCGACCAGCTCATCGCCGCCCTTGAGGCGCGTCTGCACCAACAGAGCGGCAGCGAACGGCTACTGCGCCTCCGCTGGGTGCTGGTCTGATGTTCCCATTCGGGAATAGTCTCTGGCTGGATAGGGCAGCTGGCGAGCGATTGGGGTGAATCCCCCTGCGTGCATTACACTTGGCTATCGCTTCACGCACACACCCGAGCAGAGAGGTAACCGGCATGACCCCGCCCGACCTACACCCCCAATTCATCGTCGACGAACGCAACCAAAAGCAATCGGTGATCCTCTCCCTCGCCGAGTACGAGGCGCTGCTCGAAGACCTGGCCGACTTGGCCGCAGTGGCCGAGCGCCGCGACGAGCCCACGGTGAGCCATGCAGAGTTGGTGGCGGAGCTAAAGGGCGATGGCCTCCTATAGCATCCGCTGGAAACACTCGGCGATAAAAGAGCTAAGACGAATGGATCGGGCTGCCGTCCCCAAGCTCCTGGCCGCTGTGGCGGCACTGGCCGATGAGCCCATGCCCAACGGCTGCAAAAAGCTCCAAGGGGCGGATCACCTTTGGCGTATCCGTGTGGGTGAGTATCGCGTGGTCTACTCGGTGGATTCCGGGGTACTCTCGATCGAGGTGATCCGGGTCGGGCATCGGCAGTCCGTCTACCGACGCTGATGGGGTTTGGTGAATTCTGCGCCCGGATTTGAAGCCCACGCCCAGGAACAATACGGCCTTACTTCCAACGCGAGCGCCTGTTGCATATCCGCTGGGTGCTGGTATGACATTCCCGCACGGGAATATTCCGCTTGCCGCCCGCCTAACCGCCCGATATTATTCCCGTTCGGTAATATTCTTGAGCGCCAGCGATGTCTGAGGCCACAACAATCCCGTACGGGAAGATCACCACCCCCGAGCAACTCGGCCGCCTCGTGCGCCACCAGCGCAAGGCGCAGGGCGCCACCCAGGCCGAGTTCGCCGCCCTCTGCGGCGTCGGCGTGCGCTTCATCTCCGAGTTGGAGAACGGCAAGCCCACCCTGGAGCTGGGCAAGGTGCTGCAGGTGCTCCACTGCCTCGGCCTCGAACTGAGCCTCGGCCCGCGCGGTTGGCCAACCTCTCCCAGCCCATCTGGTACCCACCCATGCTGACACGCCTCAAACTGAACCACTTCAAGGCCTGGCGCGAGCTGGATATCACATTCGGTCAGATCACCGGCCTGTTCGGCACCAATAGTTCAGGCAAGAGTTCGCTCATACAGTGGTTGCTATTGCTCAAGCAGACGAAGAACGCCACCGACATGGGCCTGGTACTCGACCTCGGCGCCCACGGCCAGTACGTCAATCTCGGTTCGTTCAAAGACATCATCCACCGCCACGACACAGATACCCCACTCGAATGGCAACTCGCATGGTCCTTTGACGACTATGACCTGCGCATCACCGACTCGTCAGACAAACGCAACACACCGCTCTTCGCAGCAGATTCCATACAGATTCGCGGCGTCATCCAGCAGGACGCCAAGCGCCTGACCGCCACCGAACTGGAGTACCGATTCGCCGAACACAACATTCGCCTCAAGCCCAAAATGGCCGGTGAGACGGAATACGCACTCGACATCGACGGCCCCGAGGGGAGCGAGTTCAGATTCCTGCGTACCAAGGGGCGCCCCTGGGCGCTCCCTGGTCCGGTGAAGAACTACCGCTTCCCCGATCAGGCCCGCACCTACCACCAGAACGCCGACTTCCTCAGCGACTTCGAGGCCGAATACGAGGCGATGATCGACCGCATCTTCTACCTCGGCCCACTCAGGGATCACCCCCGGCGCGACTACCACTGGTCTGGCGCCAGCCCCACCGATGTAGGCCTGCGTGGCGAGCGCACCATGGACGCCATCCTCGCCGCGACGGCGGCCAACGAGCAGCGCAACCTTGGCAAACGCACCCACTACAAACCCTTCCAGGAGATCATCGCCCACTGGTTACGCAAACTCGGCCTGATCCACGAATTCCGCGTCGAAGAGATTGGCGAAGAGTCCAACCTCTACCGCGCCCATGTGCGCCAACAAGCCAAAGGCCCCGAGGCCCTGCTCACCGACGTAGGCTTCGGCGTCTCCCAGGTCCTGCCGGTGCTGGTGCTGCTCTACTACGTCCCTGAAGGGTCAACCCTCCTCCTCGAACAACCCGAGATCCACCTCCACCCCTCGGTGCAGAGCGGGCTGGCCGATGCCATCCTCAGCGCCGCTACCACGCGCAACCTCCAGGTGATCGTCGAGTCACACAGCGAGCACCTACTCAAACGCCTGCAACGGCGCGTGGCCGAGGGCAAACACCCGGCAAGCACCGTCAATCTCTACTTCTGCTCCCAGCACAAGGGCGAGGCACACCTCGACAACCTCCGCCTGAACAACTACGGCGAGATCGAGAACTGGCCGGAGAACTTCTTTGGCGACGACTTCAGCGAGATCGCCGCCATCCAGAAGGCCAGCCTCAAACGGCGCATGGAGGCCGAGCAGGAATGACAAAGGCAAGCCTGCCCGAGCGCGTCACGCTCGACACCAACGTCGCCATCGTCGCCAACGGGCGCGACACCCACGCCAGCCTCGCCTGCCAGCTCGCCTCCATCGAGGCGCTGGAGCGGGCACGCGAGCGGCAACAAACCCTCATCGACACCGCCGACCACCTCTTTAGCGAGTATCGCAAGCACCTCAGCTACTCAGGTCAACCAGGGATCGGCGACGCCTTCTTCCTCCACCTGCACCGCCACCAGGGTGACCCGCGCCACGTCGAGCGCGTCCCCATCACCCCCAGTGACGAGACACGCGGCTTCGACGAGCTACCACCCAACAGCCTCGACCCCTCCGACCGCAAATTCCTCGCCGTCGCCCTCGTCGGTCGAGGCCGCCTGGTCAACGCCACCGATAGCGACTGGCACGAACAGCAGGTGCTGCTCGACCAACTCGACGTCGAGATAGAACAGCTCTGCCCGGAACACGCCCACAAGCCCCACGCTTGAGCGCATCACCCCGACCCAACCACCAGCCAAGGCCTCCCCATGACCGCCAGCGACTACCCCAAGCGCCGCCAATTCGCCGACCTCCTGCGCGAGCTGTTCCAGCTCAACCAGCCGGAGCTCGACTTCGGCATCTACCGCATCATGCACGCGCGCAAGGCGGAGATCGGCCAGTTCATCGACACCGAGCTACCGCGCCTGGTGGGCGAGGCGTTCGCCAGCTACCAAAGCGAGGGACGGGTGGCGCAGGAGCAGGCGCTCAAGCAGGCCGTGCGCGCCGCCGAGCAGGCGGGCTTCGACCCCGAGGCGTCACCCAAGGTTCAGGAGCTGCGCGCCGCTCTGGCGGCGGGCCACGCCGTGGGCCGCGAGGAGGGCGAGGTCTACGACGCCCTCATCACCTTCTTCTCCCGCTACTATGACGAGGGCGACTTCATCTCCCGCCGCGTCTACCGCGACGGCACCTACGCCATCCCCTACAGCGGCGAAGAGGTGGTGCTCCACTGGGCCAACAAGGACCAGTACTACATCAAATCCTCCGAGACCCTGCGCGACTACAGCTTCCGCCTCGACCCGGAGAACGACGCCGCCCCCCAGCGCGTCCACTTCCGCCTCATCGACGCCGAGGCCGGGGCGCAGAACAACAACAAAGAGAACGACGCCAGCAAGCGCCTCTTCATCCTCGACGCCGAGCAGCCGTGGGCCGAGCAGCCCGGCCCCCAAGGCCCCGAGCTGACCCTGCATTTCCACTACCGCGCCGCCACCCCCGCCGACTGGACCACCAAGGCCAAGCGCGCCGCCACCGCCGCCGCCGTGAAAAAGCCCCCCACCCAGGCGCACCTCATCGCCATCGCCTGCGAGCGCCTACTCGACGAGGGGAGCGAGCTGCCCGCCGCCTGGCGCACCCCCCTCGCCCACCCCTACCGCAAGGCCGACGGCGAGTTCGCCGACTACCCCACCCTGCAAGGCCAGCTCAACGGCTACACCAAGCGCAACACCTTCGACTACTTCATCCACAAAGACCTCGGCGGCTTCCTCACCCGCGAGCTGGAGTTCTACCTAAAGAACGAGCTGCTGCACTGGGACGAACTGCTCGCCCACCAGAGCGACCCCGCGCGCCTCGCCCCGCTGCTCTCCAAGGTGGCGGTGATCCGCGCCATCGGCGCCAAGATCATCGCCTTCCTCGCCCAGCTGGAGAACTTCCAGAAGCGCCTCTGGCTGAAGAAGAAGTTCGTCACCGAGGTCAACTACTGCATCACCCTCGACCGCCTGCCTGCGGGCCTCTACCCCGAGATCGCCGCCAACCCTTCCCAGTGGGCGCAGTGGGAGGCGCTGGGAGTGATTAGCCACGGAGGCACGGAGGGAAGAGAGGAGGTATTGCGGCAGAACCCCTACCTCATGGTAGATACCGGGCTGTTCGATGCCGGGTTCAAGGCGCGGCTGCTGGCCGAGGTCGAGGGGCTGGATAGGCAGTGTGATGGGGTGCTGGTGCATTCGGAGAATTTTCAGGCGCTTAAACTGCTCGAAACAAAGAGCAGTGGTGTAGTTGATGCCATTTTCATTGACCCCCCATATAACACTGGCGTTGATGGTTTTGTATATAAAGACAGCTACCAACACTCATCTTGGCTTAGTTTACTTCGAGACAGACTTATTTCCTCAGAACCTTTCTTGAGCGACACAGGAACAATAACTGTATCAATCGATTATGTTGAGCACTCCAGGCTCAAACTATTGATGGACGAGAGCTTAATAAACACCACGTTCACAGCGGACATTGCATGGGAAAAGCGATACACAAGAAGCAACAATGCAAATATGTTTTACAGCTTGAAAGACAGTGTCTTTGTATATTCAAGATGTGCTGTTAACAAACTAAAAGAACCTCGAACTGACTCATCCAGAGGCAATTACACCAATCCAGACAATGACGAAAGAGGTCCATGGATTAGCTCGTCATACGTCAACCCCGCGACAAAGGATAAACGTAGAAATCTTGTCTATCCAATATGCAACCCAACCACTGGAGTGAGGGTAGAGCACCCAACACACGCGTGGAAGTATGACTACAACACGTACTTAGAACACCTGGAGAACGATAGGGTGTATTGGGGCTTAGACGGAGGCTATGAATACCCTCGTCTAAAATCATTTTTGTCTGATGCTAAAGACGAAATGGTCCCCGTCGACGTATGGAAACACACGGAGGCAGGCACAACTGACGACGGTGGACTTATCGTAAAGGGATTATTTGGAGAGTCTGTGTTTGATAATCCAAAACCAACATCATTGATACAAAAGCTTCTTAGTCTCCGAGCAAATGACAATGAGGTACGTACCGCCCTCGACTACTTCGCCGGTTCCGGCACCACCGGCCACGCCGTCATCAACCTCAACCGCGATGATGGTGGCAGGCGCAAGTACCTGCTGGTGGAGATGGGCGCCTACTTCGACACCGTGCTCAAGCCGCGCCTGCAGAAGGTGGTCTTCGCCGAGCGGTGGAAGGAGGGGCGCCCACTGGTGGTCAACGCCGCGCCGAGTGAGGACGACCTCTTCGCCGACGCCACGGTCAACCGCTACAACGGCCTCTCCCACTGCTTCAAGTACCTGCGCCTGGAGAGCTACGAGGACACCCTGGCCAACCTGGCGCTCAAGCGCGACAAACCGCAAGAGGACCTCTTCGCCGCGCAGGACGAGGAGGGCCGCCGCGCCCGCGAGGCCTATCTGCTGCACTACCTGCTGGATGTGGAGAGCCGCGGCTCCGCCTCGCTGCTCGACCTCTCGCGCTTCGTCGACCCCAGCGCCTACCGCCTCAAGGTGCGCAACCCCACCGGCGACGAGACCCGCGAGGTGTGCGTCGACCTGCTGGAGACCTTCAACTGGCTGCTGGGGCTGGAGGTGGAGTACATCGCCGCGCCGCTGCACTTCGACGCCGAGTTCACCCAGTGCGAGTATGGTCGGCGCAGCGCCAAGGTGCGCCGCACCGAGAACGGACGCTGGTGGTTCCGCACCGTCACCGGGCGCAACCGCGACGGGCAACAGCTGCTCATCGTCTGGCGCAACCTGCCGAGCCTCGCCGCCGCCGAGGCCGACGGCCTGCTGCGCGACAACGCCGTGCTCGACGCCGTACTCATCGACAAACTCAAACTGCGCCTCACAGAGAGCCCGGACGACGAGTTCGACCTGCTCTACGTCAACGGCGACCACAACATCACCATCCCCCGTCGGCGCAACGGCGACCCCATGCCCGCCCGCCTGCTGCT
>QKED01000115.1 GCA_003252455.1 Gammaproteobacteria bacterium | reverse complement strand
GTATCCAGAACGCTGGAGCGGCAAGACGAGGAACTGGGAACTGGAGCCGGTGGTTCGGTTGAACCCGGAGCGAAGCGAGCCGCGGCTGGAGAGCAAAGCCGCTGCTTGATAGGTGACGCGACAACTATCTTGAAAAACACCGATGGCGTGGAGCGTGGGAACGAGCCTCCACCTAACACCGGCCTTGCTTCCAACCCCTATCACCCCGACCCAAGGGCTAGCTATGATGACTGTCAACACTTGAGATTGACCCAAGGAGCGGACCATGGGACTCGATGGCGTAGAGCTGCTGATGGCGGTCGAGGAGGAGTTCGAGATCACGATCGGCGACGACGAGGCGGGGAGCGTCTACACGGTCGGAGATCTGGTGGAACTCGTCTACCAGAAGGTCAGGTCTCGGAATACCTCACCCTGCCTGAGCCAGGCGGCCTTCTATCGTATCCGACGACAGCTGCTGCACCACCCCGACTTCGGCTCCCCCGAGCGGGCCGCGCTCACACCCAAGACACCGCTGGCCGCACTCATGCCGCGCAGTGAACGTCGGCGCCTCTGGCCACAGTTATTGGCGATGGTCACCGGGAGTGAAACGCAGGTGCCGTGGCTGAAATTGTGCCTACTGCACAAGGAGCGTCGCCCCCCCGGATGGGTACTCCCACTCAGCGGCGTTGCGCTAATTCTTCTCATTTTACCCGTAGAACTCTGGCTCTTCGGCCTACTCCTGTTAGCCACCACGTTCTGGCTCGCAGAATGGCTACTAACCCCCTTCGAGCACACCTTTCCCGATGGCTATACCACCCTCGGCGACCTGACCAAGCTACTCTCCTCAACCTCCACACGGGAGTGGAATCGAACCGATATCTTTACCGAGGTCAGGCGTATCGGTGCGGAGCAGTTGGCCATCGACCCTGAGCGCATCCACCTCCACTCGAAGTGGATCGACGACCTGGGGCTGGATTGACGTAGCCCGGATAAGCGCAGCGTCATCCGGGGAGCCGCTTCTCCACCAACCCGTTGGCCATCACCCAGCCGTCAGCTTGATGTTGCCCCACAGGCGACTATAGCTCCCCGTCACCTCGACACTCTGGCCCTCGGCAAGGCTCACCTTACAGGGGCGAGATTTGCGCTTGAGGGCGCCGTGCAGCACGGTGTGCACCGTGTGAGGGCCTGCGGCCACTGCTACAGTGCCACCCTCCCCCATCTGCAGTGTGAGGGCGAGCGCATCATCGACGAAGAGTTCCACAGCGCCCATCTTGAGCATGGGTCCACGGATCGGTTTGAGCTGGATAATCAGGGTTGAAGACATGGCAAGGCAACCTCCTGGGTACGGGTGGATGACGGATATCTGTCGCTCGAACCCTACCTTACACAGGTTCATCGTGCAGTAGCGCTAGAGGTACCCGGCAAACAGTATTGCATCCACTGGGCTGGCTAGGCAGGATCGCGACACATCCGCCACACGCTACATCACCATGTCGACCCTGACCCGTACCCGCGCCGCGCTGCTCCATGCCGTCGTCAGCCTCTGCCTACTCGCAATCTACCTGCTCGCGCTGGCACTGACCTGGTACCCAAACCCCTATTTCTGTCTACAATCGGTTCTCAAGATCAACTCGTTGACGCTCGTCGGCGTTGGTCTGCTGGGGCCGCTCCTGACCCTCTACCTCTACAAACCCGGCAAACCGGGGCTAGTGGTCGACCTCATTGTCATCGGTGTACTGCAGCTCGTATGTCTGGCACCCGGCGTCTGGTTCAGTTACCTGGAACGGCCTGCGTTTCTGGTCTACGTCGGGACCCGTATGGAGGTGGTCAACTACCAGGGGATCGACCTCGGCAAGCTCCCCGATGGGGTGGCGCCCGCCTCTCCACCGCCTCTGGTATATGCGCAGCCAGCCAGCAGCCGCGAGGAAAATTTAGCGCTCGTGATGGCCTACATGGAGCGTGGGGTCGGCCTGGCGCAGTTTGCCGAGCGCTACCGCGACTACCATCCGCATTGGGACGAGATGGTGTCCAACTCCCTCACCCGGCGCATCGACACGCGTGATCAGGAGCCGCTCCGCTCCCGAGCCCAAGCGTTTGCCGATGATCACGGCTATCCGGCCGAGGCCCTGGCCTTCTTCGACATCAATACCCGCGATGGCTTCGACGTGCTGGTCATGGAGGTACAAGGGGCCAAGATCGTCGGGGTCTTGGGGTTGGATCGCTGAGGCGCGTTTCAGCGCACCGCCTGCTTGAGTGCCGCGCGGATCAGCTGCTCACTGTTCATCTCCTCACTGCCGTCGATCTTCGAGAGCAGACGGCTCGCCTCGGCAGGCTTGTAGCCGAGGGAGACGAGCGCCGCCTGCGCCTCGCCCATGGCGTCCACCGGGGCATCCGGTGCGCTGACGCTGAAGCCACCGGTGGCCGAGGTGGGCAGGGTGCCGGAGAAACCGGCGATGCCGTCGAGGCGATCGCGCAGCTCCACCACCAGACGCTCGGCGGTCTTCTTACCCACGCCGGGCAGGCGCACCAGCGTGGCGGTGTCGTCGTGCTGCACACAGCGTACTAAGTCATCTGGACTTATCCCTGAGAGCAGGGTCAGGGCGAGCTTGGCGCCGACGCCGTTGACCTTGAGCAGGGCGCGGAACAGCTCGCGCTCGCGACTGCTGGCGAAGCCGTAGAGCAGCTGTGCATCCTCGCGCACCACCATGTGCACGATGAGGATCACCTCGGCGCCGCTCTCGGGCAGTTGGTAGAAGGTGCTCATGGGCGCCTCCAGCTCGTAGCCGACGCCGTGCACGTCGATGAGCAACCAAGGGGGGCGTTTTTCCAGCAAGGTACCGCGTAGGCGTCCGATCATCTGAGGCGTCCTCGACGCATGGCACGCGCCCCACCGAGGCGCGCGAGGGTGTGGGCGGAGTGGGTGTGACAGATGGCGATGGCGAGGGCGTCGGCGGCATCCTCCTGCGGCGGGCCGGGCAGCTCTAGCAGCGCCTGGACCATGTGCCCCACCTGGGACTTGGCGGCGTTGCCCTTGCCCACCAGGGCCTGTTTCACCTCGGCGGGCATGTACTCGCTCACCGGCAGCTCGGCGCCGACCAGCGCGCAGATGGCCGCGCCGCGCGCCTGACCGAGCTTGAGTGCACTGGCCGGGTTGCGGTGCATGAAGACCTGCTCGATGGCCGCCTGGTCGGGCTTATAGATGCGCACCAGGTCGCTCACCTCGTCGAAGATGGTCTTCAGGCGGGCGATGAAGTCGCCGTCGCCGAGGCGCAGGCAGCCGCTCTGCACGTACTTGAGGCGTCCGCCCTCGAAGTCCACCACGCCGAAGCCGGTGATGCGCGAGCCGGGGTCGATACCGATGATGCGGGGCATAGGCTGGCGGCGGCTCGGGCTAGAGCGGCGCCATCTCCTCGGCGCAGACGCCGACCCGTTGATAGAGCGGCTGCACCTCGTCCAGCGCTTCGAGTCTATAGACCCGCGTCCCCCCCCCCTGCGTCTGCCCCAGGACGAGGCCGATGCGGATAGCGAGCCGCAGGGCCCGCTCGGCGCTGGTGGCGGGCCGCCTGACGACCTCGTCCCCCGCGCGCACCCGGGCGATGGCCTTGCCGTGCCTGGTGTGATGGGCCGTCTTGCCGTGCTCGATGTTGGCCCATTTACGGTGTGCGGCCATGCCCCCCTCCTGCTGACTCGCAAAAAAGCAGGTGATTCTACCATCCTGGCAGGCGCATCAGTGTGGAGCGAGCGGATGAACTTCTTTAGCCACGCAGACACGGAGGGCACAGAGAGCTTCTTGGAGTGGTCGGGCCGAAGTGGCTCACGGCCCTCAACAACCTCCCGACCTCGTCTCCCCCCTCCTCTGCATCTCCTCCGTGCCTCCGTGGCAACGCCCTCTGCGAACGACGCAACGAGGGGATGTCCGGTGTAGCCGCACCGCCTCCTCTGCTAGACTCGCCCTCCACACTGAACGTAGGGGACGAGACCCGTGGAGCCTGCGCCGCGCACGGTGGGCGAGATCGAGAGCGCCGAGGCCCACCACCTGGTGGCGGGCCTGCGGGCGCTGCATCAGCGCGTGCCGTGTGAGCACCACGGGGGCCACCACGACTCCCCCCGTGGCCGCACCCTCTCACCCCACGAGGCCGCCGCTTGGCGCCACCTCGCCGCTGGCATCGAGGCGGTGCGCCCCCCGCGCTGGCGGCGCCTGCTGCTCTTCACCCTGCTGCTGCCAGTATGGGCCGTGCAGAGTAGCGTCAGGCTACCGCGCTCGCCCGCAAGCGGCCTGCGCTGGCTGCTCGCCCTGGGCACCCTCGCGGTCAGCGGCCTGCTCGCCACCTTCATCTGGTTCTGGGCCATCACCCCGAGCGCCGGTGAGACGCTGCAGATGGCCCGCGCCGTGCACCTCTATGTGGTCAAAAGCACGCAGAAGGATGGCAGCGTCGAACTGGCCCAGGGCGAGATCCCCTTCGCCTACCACTTCCGCCTCGACAACATCGCCGCGCCCCTGCGCCAGGCGGTGATCGCCAGCGAGGACTACCGCTTTGGCCAGCGCGACGGCTCCCTCGGCTCGCGCCTCTGGTACGGCGTGGTCTACAAGCTCGGCAACTTCACCAAGGTCGGCGCCGAGTGCGTCGGCAGCAAGGTGGGGCTGGCGGACGACTGCCGTGGCGGCAGCACCCTGAGCCAGCAGCTCGCGCGCCAGTTGCTGGTGAGCAGCTACCGCGACCTCTCGCGCAAGCTGATGGAGCTGGTCTGGTCGATCAAGATGGACCTCTTTCTGGACCCCGACACCCTGCTGGAGCTCTACCTCAACCGCGTGCCGCTGGGTAACCAGACCTTCGGCGTGGGCATGGCCGCGCGCTACTACTTCGACACCCCGGTGAGCGAGCTGAACCTCTACCAGTCGGTACTGCTCGCCGCCGCGATCAAGACCCCCTCGGACAACGTCTTCGCCGACCTCCCCGCTGCGCGCCAACGCGCCAGCGTGCTGCTCGACCAGATGGCGCGCCACGGCTACATCAGCGCCGCCCAGGCGCAGCTCCCCGACCAGGTCCCGCTCAACCCCGAGCCGGTGCGCCGCCGCCCCTACTTCGGCCACCTGCTGCGCCTGCTCGAACCGCAGCTGCGCCCGCTGCTGGAGGGGCACCCGGACGGCCAGTACAAGGTGATCACCACCCTCGACGCCGAACTCCAGCTCTACGCCCAAGACGCGGTCGATCAACTCATCGCCAGCCAGCGCCAGGCCCACCAGGGCGCCCTGCTGACGGTGGACGCCGAGAGCGGCGCCATCCTCGCCATGGTCGGCGGCGCCGGGGAGTCGGGGCGTTACAAAAACCGCACCGTTGACGTCGACGGCTTCGAGGCGCGCCCCATCGCCTCCACCTTCAAACCGATCCTCGCCCTCGCCGCGCTGGAGCAGGGGCTCACTCACGCCAGCCCCATCGACGCCCGCCCCATCACCATCCCCCCCACCCCGGAGGAGAAGCGTGCCGGGCTGCGCGGCTACACCCCGAGCAACTACCGCAACCGCCGCTACCCCGGCCCCATCACCCTGGAGCAGATGCTGGTCGACTCGGTCAACACCGCCGCCGTGCGCCTGCTGCACGACCAAGTCGGCCTCGACCCGGCCAAGGCGATGGCGCGCCGCCTCGGCATCGACGCGCCGAGCCTCGATAACGCACGCTGGTCCCTCGCCCTCGGCGGTGTCGAACTACCGCTGACACAGATGGTCGGCGCCTACACCGCCTTCGCCAACGGCGACGCCGCCTACCGCCCCTGGCTGGTGCGCTCGCTCATCGACTTTGATGGGCGCGAACTCTGGCCCCACGACCCGCCCAAGGGGTTCGACGACCTCAGCGGCAGTGACCTCTCCGCCATCAACCGCATGCTGGTCCAGGCGCTACAGCGCGGCACCGGACGCGCCGCCATCGCCGGGCTCGACGGCAGCGAGCGCTTTGCGGGCAAGACCGGCACCAGCAACGAGTACCAAGACGCCTGGTTCATCGGCTACAACCGGCGCATGGTCACCGGCGTCTGGGTCGGCAACGACAACCACACCCCCATGCCCGGCATGAGCGGCGGCGAACTCCCCGCACAGATCTGGAACCGCTACACCGACCGCGTGCTCAAGCACACCCGCCTCCTCGACGACCTCGAACCCCTCCCCTGAGTGCCCCCATGAGCAAGAACCAAGAACCCACCCAAGCGCTCGGCCTCCACCTGCTCCACCGCATGGTGATCCGCCGCCAACGCCGCGCCCTCAAACTGCTGCTCTGGCTACCGCTGCTGCCGCAACGCCTGCTGGAGGCGCAAGACGCCCAAGGCTGGCGCCCGCTGCACTGGGCCGTCGCCCTGGGTGAAAGAGAGATGGCCGAACGCCTGCTCCTGCGCGGCGCCGCCGTTAATCCAGCGGACAATGAGGGGCGTACCCCCATGCACCACGCCGTACAGTTTGGCCAGGAGGGGTTGCTCGACCTGCTGCGGGACCGGGGTGCGCACGAGACAGCCGATGCAGCGGGGGTCACGCCGGGGGAGTTGAGTCGGCGGTTGTTGGCGCGTGGGGTGGTGGGGGCGCTGTAGCACCGCTCCCGGATGCGCTTACGCTTATCCTGGCTACGTTCGTGCCTGATTCTTGCTCCCCCGATGCATCCACACCCCGCTTTGCGCTACCATTCGCCCTCGAAATTCTCATCGGAGCACAGCAATGGGCCGAGCCTATCAAAACCGCAAAGCGTCCATGGCCAAGACGGCCGCGGCCAAGACCAAGGTCTACAGTAAGTACGGGCGCGAGATCTACATGAGCGCCAAATCGGGGGGCATTGACCCGAACGGTAATCTGACCCTGCGCAGTCTCATCGACCGCGCGAAAAAGGATCAGGTACCGACCCACGTCATCGACAAGGCCATCGAGAAGGCCAAGGGCGGCGGCGGCGAGGACTACTCTCCGGCCCTCTACGAGGGCTTCGGTCCCGGCGGCAGCATGGTGCTGATCGAGTGTCTGACCGACAACCCGAACCGCACCATCGGCGATGTGCGCACCTGCTTCAACCGCACCAAGTGCAAACTCGGCACCCCCGGCACGGTGGCGCACATGTTCGACCACTGCGCGGTGTTCGTCTTCCCCGGTGAGGAGGAGGCGACCCTGGAGGCGCTGCTGGAGGCGGATGTGGACGTGACCGATCTGGAGGCCGAAGAGGGTCAGATCAGCGTCTACGTGCCCACCACCGAGTACGGCAAGACCCGCCAGGCGCTCACCGATGCCTTCGGCGAGTTGGAGTTTGAGGTCGACGAGATCCAGTACCTGCCCAAGGGTCAGACCCCGCTCGAAGGGGACGACGTGGCGGTGATGGAGAAGCTGATGGAGATGCTCAACGACGTGGACGACGTGCAGAACGTCTATACCGACGCGCAGTTCTGAGTTCGGTTTTTAGCGGCTTGAGTGATGAGGGGCGGCCCAGTGGGTCGCCCCTTTTGCGTTGGAGATTCGTTCAGAACAGAGGATGCGCGAGCACAGAGAAGCGCTACCCATGCTGTTCTCGCTGGAGCGGTGTAGGTCGGGTTCCCCCTTCGGGGATAAAAGCGATAGCGTTGCCTCGTTCCCACGCTCCGCGTGGGAATGCAGACCGGGCTGGTCCACTCGACGTGCCCACAGCGAGCAGGGTATATCACCACAGAGGACACAGAGAGCACAGAGAAGACTTCAAGCTGTACCGACACACTGTCCGACTTGTAGTCCAAGCTTCAGCTTGGCACTGTTCTGCCTCGCTCCCACGCGGAGCGTGGAAGCGGGAAATCTCAGTGCTCTCTGTGTTCTCTGTGGTGAACAGCCCCTCTCGAACCATCCCCTACCCCACGCCGCAGGCCACACAACAAAAAGGGGCGACCATCTCTGGCCGCCCCTTCGCGTTAGTCCCCGGTACTCAGGCCAGGGCCACTCCCATATCGACAACCCGACTCACGCCTCTGCCACCTCCTGCTTCAGGCAGTCGACCTTCTTGTAGTAGGAGGCGTAGTACATCACCGGGATCACCACCAGCGTCAGCAGGGTGGAGACGAAGATACCGAAGATGAGCGAGATCGCCAGGCCACTGAAGATTGGGTCGTCGATGATGAAGAAGGCGCCGAGCATGGCGGCGAGGCCCGTAAGGGCGATGGGCTTGGCGCGCACCGCACCGGAGCGGATCACCGCCTCCTGGAACTCGATCCCCTCGCGCACCTGCTGGTTGATGAAGTCGACCAGCAGGATGGAGTTGCGCACGATGATACCGGCCAGGGCGATCATGCCGATCATCGAGGTGGCGGTGAACTGCGCGCCGATGAGCGCGTGGCCGGGCATCACGCCGATGACGGTCAGCGGGATGGGGGCCATGATCACCACCGGCACCCAGTAGGAGCGGAACTGCGCCACCACCAGCAGGTAGATCATGATAAGTCCCACGCCGTAGGCGATGCCCATGTCGCGGAAGGTCTCGTAGGTCACCTGCCACTCGCCGTCCCACTTGACGCTGTACTCATAGGGGTTCTCCGGCGGGTTGATCAGCGACTGCTCGTACTTGCCCTGGTCGGCCAGGGTCGAGTGGATCTCGGCCATGCCGTAGAGCGGGCTGTCGAGGTGCCCGGCCATGTCGGCGGTGACGTAGACCACCGGCATCAGGTCCTTGTGGTAGATGGAGACCTCGCGGGTGTCACGCTCGATGCTCGCCACCTCGGAGAGGGGCACCAGGTTGTTGCCGATGCCGCGCACACGCAGGTCGAGCAGCTTCTGGATCTCGGCCTTGTCGGCGACGCTGAACTCCAGGCGGATCGGCAGCGGGTACTTGACGTTGGCGCCGTGCAGGTAGGAGACATCCTCACCCGAGAGCACGGTGCCCAGGGCGCCGACCACGGCACGCTTGGAGACGCCGAGCAGGGCCGCCTTCTGCTGGTCGAAGCGCAGCACCAGACGGGTCTCTTTCTCTTCTACGGAGTCGTCCACATCGACGATGTCGGCGGTGTCGCTGAAGACCTGACGGATCTCTTTGGCGGCGGCAATCTGGCCGTGGTAGTCGAGGCCGTAGACCTCGGCCACCAGCGGCGACATTACCGGCGGACCGGGGGGCACTTCGACCACCTTGACGTTGGCGTTGAAGCGCTTGCCGATCGCTTGCAGCGGCTCGCGCATGGCGAGGGCCACCTCGTGGCTCTTGCGCTCACGGTGGTGCTTGTCGACCAGGTTGACCTGGATATCACCCACATTTGCGCCTTCCCGCAAATAGTACTGACGCACCAGGCCGTTGAAGTTGATCGGCGCGGCGGTGCCAGCGTAGACCTGATAGTCGCTCACCTCGGGCACGCTGGCGATGTAGGCCGACAGGGCGGAGAGGACGTGGGCGGTCTGCTCCACGCTGGTCCCCTCCGGCATGTCGAGCACCACCTGGAACTCCGACTTGTTGTCGAACGGCAGCATCTTCAGCACCACCAGCTTGCTCACGACGAGGCCGACAGAACCGGCGATGAGCAGCAGGATGGCGAGGGTCAGGCCGATGCGCTTGATGCGCCCGCCGTCGCCGTTGAGGAAGGGGCCGACGCCCTTGGTGAAGAGCTTGTAGAGGCCGCTCTCCTCGCCCTCTTCGGCGTGGTGCACGTGGGCCTTGGCGAGCATCTTGTTGGAGAGCCAGGGGGTGAAGATAAAGGCCACCGCCAGGGAGATGAGCATGCCGATAGAGGCGTTGATCGGAATGGGGCTCATGTAGGGGCCCATCAGGCCGGTGACGAAGGCCATCGGCAGCAGCGCGGCGATGACGGTGAAGGTGGCCAAGATAGTCGGGCCGCCCACCTCATCCACAGCAGCGGGGATGGATTCGAGCAGACTCTTGGCACCCATCTGCATGTGGCGGTGGATGTTCTCCACCACGACGATGGCGTCGTCCACCAGGATACCGATGGAGAAGATCAGCGCGAAGAGCGAGACGCGGTTGAGCGTGAAGCCCCAGGCCCAGGAGGCGAAGAGGGTCGCGGCCAGGGTGATGACCACCGCCATGCCGACGATGAACGCCTCGCGCCAGCCGATGGCCAGCAGCACCAGCAGCACCACCGAGGCGGTGGCGAAGACCAGCTTGCTGATGAGTTTTTTCGCCTTGGAGTCGGCCGTGGCGCCGTAGTCACGGGTGACCGTGGCGCGCACCCCCTCGGGGACGAAGGTGCCCTTGAGCTGCTCGAAGCGGTCGATCACCGTCTCGGCGATCTCCACCGCGTTCTTGCCCGGCTGCTTGGCGATGGCGATGGTCACGGCGGGGAACTCGCCGGGCACCGCGCCCTCGGTGAGGCTCGGGCCGGTGCCGTGCCAGACATACTGCTCGGCCTGGTCGGGGCCACGGCGTACCGTGGCCACGTCATTCAGGTAGACCGGTTTGCCCTCGTAGATGCCCACCACCAGCGAGCTGACCTCGTCTACCGTGGTGAGGAAGTCACCCGCCTGCACCTGCACCTCGCGGTTGTCGTCGACCAGCGCCGAGACCGGCCCGGTGGCGTTGCTCACCGAGAGCGCGGTGCGCAGGTCGTCCAGGGCGATGCCGTAACCGGCCAGCTTGATCGGGTCGAGCAGCACGTGCACCACCTGATCGGCACCGCCGATGGTGTAGATGTCGCGGGTGCCCTTGACGCGCTTGAGCTCCGTCTCGATGGCGTGGGCCACCTGTTGCAGCTCGAAGGCGCCGGTCTTCTCATCCTCGCTCCAGAGGGTCAGGGTGACGATGGGCACATCGTCGATGCCCTTGGGCTTGATGATCGGCTGACCCACGCCGAGGTTTTGCGGCAGCCAGTCGGCGTTGGAGTAGAGGGCGTTGTAGAGGCGCACGATGGCCGCCGTGCGGTCCTCGCCCACCTTGTACTGGATGGTCAGCACCGCCATGCCGGGGCGCGACACGGAGTAGACGTGCTTCACACCCTCGATCTCCGAGAGCACCTGCTCCGCCGGGGAGGCGACGATCTGCTCCACCTCCTGCGCGCTGGCGCCGGGGTAGGCGATGAAGACGTTGGCGAAGGTGACGTTGATCTGCGGCTCCTCTTCGCGCGGGGTGATGAGCACCGCGAAGAGGCCGAGGAGGAATCCGACCAGCGCCAGCAGCGGCGTGATCTCGGTGGTGAGGAACTTCTTGGCGACGCCGCCGGAGAAGCCCAATTTATCGCTCACGGCACTCATGGCTTATTCACCCGCCTTGGCGGCGCGCTGCTCCTTGAGCGCCACGGTGGCCCGCGCCGGGTCCAACGCCACCTGCTCGCCGGGGGCGAGACCGGCCAGCACCTCGATGGTGCCGTCCGCCTGCTTGGCGCCGAGGCGCAGCTGGCGCATGGCGATGCGCCCGTCAGGCGCCACCACATAGGCGGCGGTCACCTCGCTGCGGTAGGCCACCGCGCTGGCGGGGATGAGCAGACGCTCACGCTCGCCCACGGCGAAGGCGACCTTGGCGAACATGCCGGGGTAGAGCCCTGGGGTCCCCTCGGGCAGGTCGACGCGCACGAAGAAGGTGTGGGTGTTGGGGTCGGCGTAGGGGCTGATGGTGAGGGTGGCGCCCTCGACCACCTGGTCGCCGAGCAGCACCTGGGCCTTGCCCAAGGCACGGATCGTCGCGATGTGCTGCTGTGGCACGCGGGCCACGGCGCGCAGGTTATCGAGCGAGATACCGGTCATCACCGGCACGCCGGGGTTGACCATCTCACCGGGCTGCACGTGGCGCTCCAGCACGATGCCGCTGTAGGGGGCCTTGAGCGCGGTGTATTCGAGCTGCGCCTGGGCCTGCTCCAGCTGCGCCTTGGCCGCCTTGAGCGCCGCCTCGGCCTTGTCGTAATCGGCCTCGGGGGCGAGCTGCTTGGCGCGCATCTCGCGGGCGCGCTTGAAGTTGACCTGCGCCTCGGTGTAGCGCGCCTCGGCGGCATCGAGGGCGGCGCGCTGCTCGGTATCGCGGATACGCACCAGCACCATGCCCTTCTCGACCTGGTCGTCCACGTCGAAGTTCACCTCCAGCAACTGACCCGAGGTCTGCGCCGAGAGGGTGGTGCGGTTGACCGCCTCGATGAGGGCGTCGAACACCTGCTGGCGGGCCAGGGTGCGCTGCTCGGCGGGGGCCGTCTCCAGCGCCGGTGCCGCCACGGCGGGCAGGGTGGCGCCGAGCGCCAACAGCAGAGCCAAAGAGAGTGGTTTCAACATCTTACGAATCCCCAAAAGCTGAATAGCACCCTCCACGGGCGCGGATTTAATATTAATGTTCTCTAATATAGCATTTTCAAGGGTCTGGGATGAATACGGGTTCACATCTCGGGGTCGAGGGGTACGCGGCATTGTGAAAGGTTAGCCCCTGCGAGGCCAGCACCCCACCGCCGGTAGGGACATTTAGCTGAGATTGATCAGTTACCGAGCCGATTTCACGCCCCCCACGCCCGTGTATGCCACGCACCATGGCAGCTCCCTGCACCGTTCAATTAAAAGACGCTGGTAACCCTATTGACTCTATCCACACACGACCATAGATTCATGCACTAATTATTAGCTTGCTATCTATTAATCCATCATCGACCACCATGCACTACTTCGAAGAGTTCGGCCTACTCCTAAGTGAGACCGCGCACACCTGGCGCAACCGCCTCGATGCGCGCCTCAAACCCCTCGGTCTCAGCCAATCCGGCTGGCTGGTGCTGATCCACCTCGACCGCCACGGCGACGGACTGAGCCAGCGCGAGCTGGCCGAGCACATCGGCGTCGAGGGGCCGAGCCTGGTCGGGGTGCTCGACCGCCTGGAGGCAGGCGGCCACATCGAGCGCCGGGTGATGGCGCACGACCGCCGCGCCAAGGGCGTCTACCGCACTGCCCAGGGGATGGCCACCACTATCGAGATCCGCCAGATCGCCACCCAATTGCGCCGCGAGCTGCTCAACGGCTTCGACCCCTCGCGTCTGGCCGAGTGCATGACCCTGTTGCAACAGCTCAAGCAGCGCGCCAATGACCTCTGACGCGCCGAGGACCACCACTATGTTCAAACGTGCCCTCATCACCCTCGCCGCCTTCGCCCCGGTGGGCGGCGCGCTCTACGCCTACTCCGCCTACAGCGACCTGCACCCGGCCACCGACGACGCCTACATCGCCGCCGAGGTGGTCCACGTCGCCCCCCAGGTGAGCGGTCAGGTGGTCGCCCTCGCCTTCAGCGACCAGCAGCGCGTGCAGGCCGGAGAGCTGCTCTACCGCATCGACCCGCGCCCCTTCGAGCTGGCCCTGGCCAGCGCCCGCGCCGACCTCGACAAGGTGCGCCAGCAGGTGGCCGGGGAGGCCGCCGCCGTCGCCTCCGCCGAGGCCGAGGTGGCGCGCCTGCAGGTGCTGCTCGACAACGCCAAGCAGCGCGCCAAGCGCAACACCGAACTGCAGGGCGGCAGCTACGTCTCGCGTCAGACCGCCGAGGATGCCCAGGCCGAGGAGCGCGCCGCCGCCGCCGCCCTCGCCGTGGGCCAGGCGCAGCTGCGTGAGGCGCGCGCCCAACTCGGCGCCAGCGGCGAGGAGAACCAATCCATCCGCGCCGCGCGTGCCGCCCTCGACCAGGCGCAGTGGCGCCTCGACCACACCGAGGTGCGCGCCGCCTGCAGCGGACGCATCGCGCAGAAGCAGCTCAACGTCGGCGACGCCGTGGCCAGCGGCAGCCCCGACTTCGTGCTGGTGTGCGACCAGCAGGCGTGGGTCGAGGCCAACTTCAAGGAGACCCAGCTGGCGCGCATCCAACCCGGCCAGCCGGTGGCGGTGACCCTCGACAGCTACCCCGGCCACCCCTTCCACGGCGAGGTGGAGAGCATCGCCGGGGCCAGCGGCGTCGCCTTCTCCCTACTGCCGCCGCAAAACGCCAGCGGTAACTGGGTCAAGGTGACCCAGCGCGTGCCAGTGCGCGTGCGCCTGCTCGACGGCGACGCCGACCACCCGCTACGTGTCGGCACCAGCGCCAGCGTGCGCATCGACACCCGCGCGGCGAACGGCGACGGCCAGGTCGCCGCCGCCCGCCTGCCGTAGCGCACGGCCCGCGCGGTGACCCTCTCCCTCGACAGCATGCGCCGCCATCGCGGCCTGACCACGGCGGCGGTGATGACCGCCACCGTGATGCAGGCGCTCGACACCACCATCGTCAACGTCGCCCTGCCGCAGATGCAGGGGCAGTTCGGCGCCACGGCGGACCAGATCAGCTGGGTGCTCACCAGCTACCTGGTCTCCTCCGGCGTCTTCATGCTGCTCACCGGCTTTCTCACCGACCGCATCGGCCAGCGCCGCTACCTGCTGCTGAGCATCGGCGGCTTCACCCTCGCCTCCATGCTCTGCGGCCTCGCCGCCTCGCTGGAGCAGATGGTGCTGTTTCGCCTGCTGCAGGGGGTCTTCGGCGCCGCCCTGGTGCCGCTGTCGCAGTCGATCATGGTGCAGGTCTTCCCCGCCGAGGAGCGCGGGCGCGCCATGGCGCTGTGGGGCATGGGGGTGATGGTCGGGCCGATCCTCGGCCCCACCCTCGGCGGCTGGCTCACCGAGGTGCTCGACTGGCGCTGGACCTTCTTCGTCAACCTACCCGTCGGTCTCCTCTCCGCCCTGCTCGCCTGGCAGGTGGTGGCCGACAGCGAGCGCCGCCACCGCCCGATGGACGGCTGGGGCCTCGCCTACCTGGCCATCGCCATCGGCGGCCTGCAGTACCTGCTCGACCGTGGCAGCAGCTTCGGCTGGCTCGACGCCGGCGAGGGGCGCCTGGCCGCCGCCCTCGCCCTGTTCGGCCTCGCCGCCTTCATCTGGCACGCCCTACGCGGCAGCGACCACCCCATCGTCAACCTGGCCATCTTCCGCGACCGCAACTTCACCATGGCCAGCGTGCTGCTGGCGGTCTTCGGCCTCGGCCTGTTCGGCAACATGCTGATCCTGCCGATGATGCTCGGCGGCCTGTTCGACTACCCCGCCACCACCGTCGGCCTAGTGCTCGCCCCGCGCGGCCTCGCCTCGATGTTCAGCATGCTGCTGGTCGGGCGCCTCATGCGCCGCTACGACCCGCGCCTGATGGTCGCCGCCGGGGCCGCCATCTTCACCTACGGCTCCTGGCTCACCACCCACTACAGCCTCGCCGTCACCAGCCTCGACGTGGTCATCCCCAGCCTCTACCAGGGGCTCGGCCTCGGCCTGGTCTTCGTGCCCCTCTCCACCGTCGCCTACGCCACCCTGCCGCCCCAGCTCGCCGCCGAGGCGGCGGGCATCTACAGCCTCATGCGCACCCTCGGCGCCTCCGTCGGCATCGCCATCGTCGCCGGGATCATGGCCGACCACGCGCAGATCGGCTGGAACAGCCTCGGAGGCGCCATCACCCTGGCCAACCCCGCCGCCAGCCACTACCTCGCCCCCCTCGGCCTCGACCCGCAGAGCGCCCAAGGCGCCGCCATCATCGCCCAAGAACTCGCGCGCCAGAGCCGCATGCTCGGCATGCTCGACGCCTACACCTTCGTCACCTACAGCTTCGCCTGCATGCTGCCGCTGGTGGCGTTGTTGCGTTATCGGCGGCCTGGGGTGGCGCGGGCGGCCTGAGTCGAGGGCAGAGGCGATGCGTCGTAGTGTTGCGTGAATAGGAAGGGTTTCCAACCTGGTTCCGGTGGCTCCCGGCAATAGAGGGTGGCCACCCGCTCGCGCCAGCGGGTCAACTCTCCATCCACCAACCCGGCGAGCTGGCGATCGAGGGCCTTGGCCAACTCGATGTCGGATAACCAGAGATGAGAGTAGTCGCCCCAGCGGTGGTCTGGATTCTGCTGTGGGGTGAGCGGCATACCGAGATAGGGGCCCAGAGTGCTCGGCTGTCGCGGGATGAGATGTGGATGGGCATGCGGCTGCGCGCAGGGCATACCGATGAGCGCCGAGACGAAGGGAAACTCGGCCCAAGAGCGTAGACGCCAGCCGAGCCCGGGCAGCACACGAGAGGCCCCGAGACCGATGGTGGCGCTAAGGTAGAGACGCGCCGGGGCGTCATCGCGCTGCAGCAGCTGGCGGCGCAGAAAGCGGCTGACACCGAGGCTGCGCCACTTAGGGTGAGTCCAGCCGGTGGCCGACTCGTAGAGCTCGATGGCGGGGGGCTTTGACGACGAACACGCATGCGCATTCAGGCGTTGCTGGCGCTCCTGGGTGAAGAGCGGGATCAGCGAGATGTAGGAGACGATCTCGCCGCCTGCCACCGCAACGGCGGCACGCCCCTCGCGCCAGCGCGACTCCAGTGTCTCGCCGCTGTAGTTGTGCAGCCCGGGCTCCTCGATGAGGCGCTGGGCCAAGCCGTGCCAGAGATGCGTCGCGAGTGAGGGGGGCAGAGGCCTTGGGGGCTCAGCAACGCCGTGCTGTAACGCATAACCAAAGGCCAGTGGCGGGCAAATACCGTGTGCAACAAGCGGCTGTGTCATGGGCGACCTTATCGAGGCGTTCAACGATTCGAGGCCTCTATCTCAGCGCGCGATGCTAACCGTGGTTTGTGTCAATACGGGGTCAACACGGGGTGGGCCGACGCCATCCTCGTGGCTGGGCATGCCCCCACGGGGAGCGTCGGGCCTTCGCTCACACTTCCTCAAAGACGCTCAGCCCCCATACTGCTTACGCATCACCTCAATCAATCTCCCCACCTCCCCCTCCGGCAGGGCGTTGATGCCTGCGGCGGCGGCACGCCCGCCACCGGTCTCGAACTGGCGACACACTTCGTCGGCGCCTTGGCGGTTCTCCAGCGGGGCGCGCAGGCTGACTTGGAACACGCCGGGGGATTTGAGCGTGAGCATGGCATGGGCGCGGCTGGGGTTGGCGCGGGCGAGTTGGTTGGCGAGGTCACCGCTGACACGGCGGGCCCAGGCGGCGTCGGGGAGGGTGTAGAGGGCGAGCGTCGCTTCCGCGTGGTCGGGGGTGAGGGTGTCGGCTTGGGCGAAGTCGGCCTGGTAGCCTTCGTGCAGGCGGGCGTAGTCGGTGGATTCGGCGATGAAGGCGAAGGGGTCGGCGTAGGGCTGTACGGCGCGGTAGAGGTCGGCGGGGTGGAACAGCAGGTCGTCGAGGCTGTGGCCGTAGCCGTTGTAGTTGAGGCAGGTGCCGAGCTGCTCCAGCGCGGCGAGCTGCACTTCGCTGTAGCCGAGGGGTTCGGCGGCGCGGCGGGCGGAGGCGTGCAGGTTGTCGCCGAAGGCGCCGACCACTGCCCAGGGGCGTTGTGCGCCACTGAGACGACCGTCGATGAGCAGGCTGGTGCAGGTCTCGGGGGCGGGGTCGATGAGCACGTCGAGACTGGCGTGGCTTGGGATCTCACCGGCGAAGTGGTGGTCGGTGTAGCTCACCTGGGCACCCGCCTCCAGTGCGGCGATGAGCGGGGCGCGGTTTTTGTCGAGGGAGATGTCGAGCACGGTGATGCGGTCGCCGCTGGCGGGGGCGAGGCGCTCCATGAGGGCGATGTCGCGCTTGATGCCGGTGACCAGTTCGCAGTCGCGGGGGTCGGAGAGGCGCAGTTGGTGGAGGGCGCAGATGCCGTCGGCATCACCGTTGAAGAGGTCGTAGCAGGCCATGGGGGTCTCCGGCTTGGCGTTTGGTGGGCACGCGAGGGGGCGTGCCGAGTGTGGGGGATGATAGCCTTGGGTGGGCATCGGGACAAAACCCATGGGGCTGGGGGGAGAGAGACACTAGCTTCTGAACGGCAGCGGGTGGTGTGCGGCCATCGTGCCCTTGGGGACCGCAAACTGCAGGTTCGGCCATCGCGCCCATGGGGCGCTCCTACGGGGAACGCAGAACGGCAGGTTTGGCCATCGCGCCCGTGGGGCGCTCCTACGGGGACCGCAGAACGGCAGGTTTGGCCATCGCGCCTGTGGGGCGCTCCTGTTCTGCCCCTACTCACCCTATGGTTGATTTCACCCACTAGACCCTCAATCTTGACCAGCTACGCCGCCCAGGGGAACTTTAGCGTCTGCTAATATGCCATCGCGTGCGTCAGATGGCGTACAATAGGCGGCCAACCACGGCCAACCACGGCCACACCCCGGACCGTCCCCAGCGAGTCAGATAGCCGAGAGTCACCGCATGAGCGAGTTTGCCCTCATTTTGGTCAGCACCATCCTGGTGAACAACTTCGTGCTGGTGAAGTTTCTCGGCCTGTGCCCCTTCATGGGGGTCTCGCGCAAGCTGGAGACCGCCATCGGCATGGGGCTGGCCACCACCTTCGTGCTCACCCTCTCCTCGGTGAGCAGCTATCTGGTCAACGAATTCCTCCTCACCCCGCTCGGCATCGAGTACCTGCGCACCATCGCTTTCATCCTGGTGATCGCGGTGGTGGTGCAGTTCACCGAGATGGTGGTGCACAAAACCAGCCCGGTGCTCTACCAACTGCTCGGTATCTTCCTGCCTTTGATCACCACCAACTGCGCGGTGCTCGGCGTGGCGCTGCTCAATGTGCAGGAGCAGCACGGCTTCTTCGACTCGGCGGTCTACGGCTTTGGCGCGGCCATCGGCTTCTCGCTGGTGATGGTGCTCTTCGCCGCCATGCGTGAGCGCATCGCCGTGGCGGATGTGCCGCTGCCGTTTCGTGGCGTCTCCATCGCCCTGGTCACCGCCGGGCTGATGTCGCTGGCGTTTATGGGCTTTGCCGGACTGGTGAAGGGGTAAGCGGCCTATGTGGATGGAGCTTGTCACTGCTGTTGGCGCCATGCTCGGCCTGGCCCTCGCCTTCGGCCTGCTGCTCGGTTACGCCGCCGTGCGCTTTCGCGTAGAGGCGGACCCCATCGTCGATAAGATCGACGCGATCCTGCCGCAGACTCAGTGCGGTCAGTGCGGCCACCCCGGCTGCCGCCCCTACGCCGAGGCGATCGCCGCCGGTGAGGACGACATCAACCGCTGCCCCCCCGGCGGCGAGGCGGTGATCATCTCCCTGGCCGACCTGCTCGGCGTCGACCCCAAGCCGCTCGACGGCGCCGAGGCGGGCGAGGAGAAGGGGCCGGTGGTGGCGCTGATCGACGAGCAGACCTGCATCGGCTGCACCCTCTGCATCCAGGCCTGCCCGGTGGACGCCATCGTCGGCATGGCCAAGCATATGCACACGGTGCTCAAGGCGGAGTGCACCGGCTGCGAACTCTGCCTGCCCCCCTGTCCGGTCGACTGCATCAGCCTGGTGCCGGTGGAGGGCGGTCTGGCCGGTTGGCAGTGGCCCTACCCGGAGACGGAGGCGCGCGCATGAGCCGCACCCTGCACACGTTCCACGGCGGTCTGCACCTGCCGGACCAGAAGGCCCTCTCCAACGGCGCGGCGATCCGCCAAGGCCCCCTCCCCGCCCAGCTCATCGTGCCGCTGCAACAGCACATCGGCGCCCCGGCCCAGGTGGCGGTACAGGTAGGCGACAAGGTACTCAAAGGCCAACTCATCGGTGAGGCGGGCGGTATGGTCAGCGCCCCGGTACACGCCCCCAGCTCCGGCACGGTGAGCGCCATCGGCCCCCACGCGGTGCCCCACCCCTCCGGCCTCGACGCCCTCTGCATCACCATCGTCACCGACGGCGACGAGAGCTGGTGCGAGCTGCACCCGCTGGAGAACCCGTGGGAGGCCGACCCCGTCGAACTGCGCGCCAAGGTGCGCGAGGCGGGCATCGTCGGCCTCGGCGGCGCAGGCTTCCCGAGCCACGTCAAACTCAATCCAGGCGCGCGCACCGCGGTCGACACCCTGCTGCTCAACGGCGCCGAGTGCGAGCCCTACATCACCTGCGACGACCGCCTGATGCGCGAGCGTGCCGACGAGATCCTGCTCGGCGCGCGCCTCATGCGCCGGGCGATCAACGCCGGTGAGTGCGTCATCGCCATCGAGGACAACAAGCCCGAGGCGATTGCTGCGCTGCACGAGGCGAAGCGCGCCGCCGGACGCCTGTGCGACATCGAGATCGTCACGGTGCCGACGCGCTACCCCACCGGCGGCGAGAAGCAGCTGATTCGTGTGGTCACCGGCAAGGAGGTGCGCTCCGGCGGGCTGCCCATCGAGATCGGCGTGGTGTGCCATAACGTGGCCACGGCGGCGGCGGTCTACCGTGCCATCGTCCACGGCGAGCCGCTCATCTCGCGCGTGGTGACGGTGACCGGCGAGGTGGGCACGCCGGGTAATATCCAGGCGCTCATCGGCACCCCTGTGGGCGAGCTACTGGCCGCCTGCGGCGGGGCCAAGTCGAGCGCATCGCGCCTGCTGATGGGCGGACCGATGATGGGCCTGCCGCTGACGCGCACCGACCTGCCGCTGGTAAAGACCGGCAACTGCCTGCTGGAGCTGCCCGCCGAAGCGCACCACACGCCCAAACCTTGCATCCGCTGCGGCGAGTGCATGGCCGCCTGCCCGGCCAACCTGCTGCCGCAACAGCTCTACTGGTACGCCCGCGCCAAGGACTTCGACAAGGCGCAGGACTACAACCTCTTCGACTGCATCGAGTGCGGCTGCTGCAACGCCGTCTGCCCGAGCGAGATCCCGCTGGTGAGCTACTACCGCTTCGCCAAGACCGCTATCTGGGGTCAGGAGCGCGAGCGCAAGAAGGCCGACAAGGCGCGCGAGCGCCACGAGTTTCGCGAGTTCCGCAAGGAGCGCGAGAAGCAGGAGCGCGCCGAGGCGCTGGCGAAGAAAAAAGCCGCCCTCGACACCGACGCACTGAAGAAGAAGCTGGCCGAGGAGAAGGCCGCCGCCGAGGGTGGCACTGCCGAGGGGGCCACCCCGGCGGTGGACCCAAAGCAGGCCGCCATCCAGGCCGCCCTGGAGCGGGCCAAGGCGAAGAAGGCCGCCGCCCAACCGAAGAACACCGACCACCTCACCGCCGACCAGCAGCGCCAGATCGACGAGGCCGAAGAGCGCCGCGCCGCCGCCAAGGCGCTGGCCGACGATTCGCAGACGCCGGAGGGATCGGCATGAATGACCAACAACTGTTTGCCACGGAGGCACGGAGGACACAGAGAAAGGCAGGGCGTTTACACGACGTCACCACTCTGCGCATGACTCCGTGTCCTCCGTGCCTCTGTGGCCAATCATCCGCCAACGAGGAGCTGGCATGAGCGCATTGCAGGCCAACGCGCGTGACACCGGGCAGGTGATGCTCAAGGTGGTCTACGCCCTGATCCCGGCGGTACTGGCCCACTACTGGCTGTTCGGCTGGGGCATCGTGCTCAACGTCGCCCTCGCCGCCATCTTCGCCCTCGGCTTCGAGGCGCTGAGCCTCCTCGCCCGTGGCCGCGACCCGCGCCACACGCTGATCGACAACAGCGCGCTGCTCAGCGGCGTGCTGCTGGCCATCGCCCTACCGCCGATGTCGCAGTGGTGGCTGCTACTGGTCGGCACCTTCTTCACCATCGTGGTGGCCAAGCAGCTCTACGGCGGCCTCGGCTTCAACCCCTTCAACCCGGCGATGGTCGGCTACGTGGTGCTGCTCATCTCCTTCCCGGTGGATATGACCCACTGGCTACCACCCATCGCCCTGCGCGGCGAGTCGCTCTCGCTAATCGACGCCTTGAGTTACGTCTTCGGCGGCCAGCTGCCGAACGGCATGCAGCTCGACGCCCTCACCATGGCCACGCCGCTGGATGTGATCCGCACGCAGATCGGCCTGCACCACACGGTGGGCGAGGCGATGAGTTCGAGCCCGGTGTTCGGCCTCTTCGGCGGCAAGCAGTGGGAGATCTTCAACGGCCTGATCCTGCTCGGCGGCCTGTGGATGGTGTGGGCCAAGGTGATCCGCTGGCACATCCCTGTCGCCGTACTCGGCACCCTGATGCTGGTGGCCCTCAGTTTCCACCTCTACGACGCCGACCGCTTCGCCGGCCCCCTGTTCCACCTCTTCAGCGGTGGCGCCATCTTCGGCGCCTTCTTCATCGCCACCGACCCGGTGAGTGCCGCCACCTCCGACCGGGGGCGGCTCATCTTTGGTTTTGGCGTGGGCCTTCTGGAGTACATCATCCGCGTCTTCGGCGGCTACCCGGACGGCATCGCCTTCTCCGTGCTGCTGATGAACATGGCCGCGCCGACCATCGACTACTACACCAAGCCGCGCACCTTCGGCCACGGGGCGAAGGAGTAAATCGATGGAGAAGATCGCCCGCAACATGCTCATCGGCGGCCTGATCCTCGGCCTCTTCGCCGCTGGCGGCACCGCCCTGGTGGCGGTCACTCAGCTAGCCACCGCCGAGCGCATCGCTGAGAACCAGCGCCAGGCGCTGCTCGACTCGCTCAACGCCCTGCTGCCCCCCGGCAGCTACGACAACGCCATCAGTGAAGACACCCTGCAACTGCACGTGCCCGAGCTGCGCGCCGATGGCGCCCCGCTCACCGTCTATCGCGCACGCAAGGCGGGGCAGCCGGTGGCGGCGATCCTCACCACCGTGGCCCCCGACGGCTACTCCGGGGATATCCAGCTGCTGGTCGGCATCAACTCCGACGGCACCCTCGCCGGGGTGCGCGTCGTGGCGCACAAAGAGACCCCCGGCCTCGGCGACGCCATCGAGGCGGAGCGCAACGCCTGGATCCTCGGCTTTGCCGGGCGCTCCCTGCTCGACCCGGTCGAGGGCAAGTGGGGCGTCAAGCGTGACGGCGGCGTCTTCGACCAGTTCACCGGCGCCACCATCACCCCGCGTGCGGTGGTGGCGGCGGTAAAGCGTACCCTGCTCTACTTCCGCGACCAGCGCGATGCGCTGTTCGTTCCGGCTGCTCAGGAGGCCAAGCATGAGTGATCCCAGCCTGCGCAAGATCAGCCTCGACGGCCTCTGGCACAACAACCCGGCGCTGGTGCAGGTGCTCGGCCTCTGTCCGCTGCTGGCGGTGACCAACACCACGGTCAACGGCCTCGGCCTCGGCATGGCCACCTTGGTGGTGATGCTCACCGCCAACATCGCCGTCTCGCTGATCCGTAACCTGGTGCGCCCGGAGATCCGCATCCCGGTCTTCATCCTGGTCATCGCCTCGCTGGTGACCATGGTCGAGCTGCTGATGCGCGCCTACTTCTTCGAGCTGCACAAGATCCTCGGCATCTTCATCCCGCTCATCGTCACCAACTGCGTGATCCTCGGGCGCGCCGAGGCGTTTGCCTCCAAGCACAGCGTCGGCCACGCCGCCGTGGATGGGCTGATGATGGGGCTCGGCTTCGCCGGGGTGCTCATCCTTCTCGGTGCCATGCGCGAGCTGCTCGGCAGCGGCACCCTATTCGCCCAGGCGCACCTGATGTTCGGCGAGTTCGGCCACCACCTCACCTTCAGCCTGGGTAGCGACTACCACGGCTTCCTGCTCGCTATCCTGCCGCCCGGCGCCTTCCTCGGTCTCGGGCTGCTGATCGCGGTGAAGAACATCATCGATGCGCGGATGGCTGAGAAGGCGGCGGCGGCCCCGGCCAAGCCAGAGGCGCCTGCGGCTGCGGTGGGGGATGAGGCGGCGGTCTAGGCCCGCTCTTCACCACGAAGGAGACGAAGTGCACGAAGGTGGTTGAAGAGCTTCAACCTGATAGAAGCTAGAACGCCCATATCGGCCCATAGTGTGTCGGAGCGTCAACGAAGTCTGCCCTCCGTAGCCAACTGATACCGGCTAAAGCCTCGACCTCCCAAAGAATCCCCCCTCGGAGGTCGACGCTTTAGCGGGTAGCGCTCGACAAAGCCACCGCTCACCGGCTAATGCCGCGACTCCCAGAGAATCCCCGTCGGAGGTCGACGCTTTAGCGGATACCGCTCGACAAAACCACCTCTCACCGGCTAAGGCCTCGACCTCCCA
>QKED01000007.1 GCA_003252455.1 Gammaproteobacteria bacterium | reverse complement strand
CTCGCCGCGCGCCTGCTCCAGGTAGTCGCGCTGACGGCGCAGGCGCTGCACGGTGAGCGTACTGCTGAACAGGAAGGCCAGGCCCACCACCAACATCGGCGGCAGGAGCGGAAGCCACACCCCCTGGGTCAACGCCACCCAGGCGAGCAGCACCGGGCCGGCCATACCGAGGGTGGCGAGCAGGGCACCGTGCAGACCGACGAAGCGCACACCGATGAGCCCACCGAAGAGCGCCCAGACGAGGCACCAGAGACACTGCCAGTGGAACTCGACACTGGTGATGGGTGGGGTCTCGCCACGCGCCATACGCACGATCTGATCGGTGATGCGCGCATGCAGTTTCACGCCGTGGATGTGTCGGGGATAGTCGGCATGGCTCCAGCTGAAGGGGGTGTAGAAGAGGTCGCCCCCGCTCACCGCCGTGCTGCCGAGCAGCACCACCTTGCCGCGCAGCACGCCGGGGTCGAATGGCCCGTCGAGCAGCTGCGCCAGGCTCAGGCTGGGGAGCGGGCTCTGGGTGCGGTAGTCGAGCAGGATCTGATAGCCGCGTGCATCGAGCCCCACATAGGGGCCGAAGTCCGCCTCCAGCGGCACCAACTCGGCGGCCCCGAGGCGCATGTGACCGTCGTGCCCCGGCACCGGTAAGATCCCCTCGTGCGCCAGCAGCGCCTGGGCCAGACGCAGGCTGAAGGCGGTACCGACCCGTTCACCGTCATCTTGATAGAGCAGTGCGCGGCGCACGACGCCGCCCGGGTCGGGAGTGATGTCGTTGAACCCGATGCGCGGGGTATCGGCGAGTACGGGCGGGGGGGCTACCCCAGGGTCACGCTCGCCGTGGCTGAAGTGGTAGACCCAGTAGATGTTCGGGTGCTCGACCAGCAGGCGCTCGAAGCGCGCACTGCCGGGCGGCACCGGCAGGTCACGGTAGAGGTCGACGCCGATGACCAGTGCACCCGCCGCCTCCAGACGCGCCAGCGCCTCGGCGAGGATGCCGTCCTGCAGCGGCCAGCCGAAGCGGCGCAGGTCCTGCTCGTCGACCGTGACCAGGGCGATGGGAGGCGGGGCGGGTGCCGGGGCAATGAGGGTGATGAGGCGGTCGTGCAGCACCATCTCCAGCGCCTGGAAGGCGCCGGTGCTACGCCCGCCCCAGACGCAGAGCGTGGCGAACACGGCACAGGCCAACACGAAGGAAAAGAGCCGCGCCGGACCGAGGGGAGCGATCAGCTCCTCTGCCTTGTCCTGCTGACGACGTAACGCTCCCTGCGCGGCGGGCTTGCTCGGACTCAAGGGCTATCGCTGGCCCCGCCGACCCCGGCCTCGACCACCAGGCGTGCGGCCAAGGCCGCCAGCGCGGGGTCGGCGGCACCCTGTTGCGCCAGGGCGAAGGCGTCGTACCAGTAGCCGCTGCCGGCCAGCTCGCGCACCGCCTCGACCCCCTCCCCCGCCGCCGTGCGCGGCTGGTACTGCACCATACCGGAGGCGAACTGCTCGCCCCCGCTGCCGGGCATGTAGGTGACGCTCCAGCGATAGGCCACGCCGGGGGCGAGGCGGATGCCGTGGGCACCCAGCTCGATGCCCTGTAGGCCGGGGGCGAAGTTGGCCGGGAGGGTCATCTCCAGCAGCGGTTCGGGGGCACGCTGCTCGGTGATCACCAGGTCGAGTTCACCGCCACCAGGGCTGAGGCTCCAGTAGAGGGTCGGACTCGGGGTAGCGGTGTAGGCGATCTGCGCCGGGGCGTAGAGCTGCAGCGTGGCGTCGCTCTGCGCATCGCCACGGCTGCCGCCGCCGACCCGTACCGTGGGGGCACCGCGCATGGGCGGGACGTAGACGGTGTCGTCGGCCAGCGGGGCGGCGACAGGGAGGGTGATGGCCAGAGTGGTGAGCAGGCCAGCCAGGGGGAGAGGGGCACGCTTCATCGTTGTATCAACCTTATGGTGGAGGGTCACCTCAGCTTATGTGCGCCCCTCCCTGGACGACAAGCGTAACTCTCCGTAGTTTACTCGGTGCGGCACATAATTGGGCACCCGGGCGACCACATTCGCCACGCGGTCGGCGCCCAGAGAGATCGACACGACTCACAACTGGCCGTTCTGGCGCAGGCGGTAGAGCCCCTCGGCGTCGGGGTTGCCGAGCATACGCAGATAGTTACCGAGTGCCGGTACCGCCTCGGGACGGGCGGCGAGGCCGGCGTCGAGCGTCCAGGCACCCGGCGGCGTGAGTGTCAAAGTCCCCTCCAGGCGCAGCGGTCCGCCGCCCTCGACGAGGGTGCCGTGGATGCCGTCGTCGCGGGTCTCAAGGCGCAGTTGCAGCTCGCCCAGGGCCATCGCCTGGGGCGAGCGCAGCGCCGCCTCCTGCCAGCCGATCACCCCCTCGGCGCGCTGCGGTAGGCCGTGGGGGTCGAGCTGCAGGGTGTCGAGGCGCACCGCGGCATAGCCCTCGACCACCACCGGCAGGGGCAGCTCGGCCAGCGCCAGCAGCGCTGCCGCCGGCAGACGCCCCTGTAGTGGGCCGAGGCGCAGGCTCTGGTCGGCGGCCACGCTCAGCTCACCGGAGAGTCGCCCATCGGGCCCCTCCAGGGTGAAACTCACCGCGACCTCGCCAAGCAGCAGGGAGAGCGGGTGCAGACGCCACTCCAGTCGCCCGAGGTCGCTCCCGCGCAGACCGAGCTGTGCCGCGTGACCGTGCAACAGCGTGCCACCCACGCCGATCAGGTGCACCTGCTGCTGCGCCAGCGGCTTGGCCGCCCGGGTCACCAGTTGCTCGGCGGGGGCGCGCAGGAGCAGCGTGACGCCGAAGGCGAGCAGGCCGACGAGCAGGTAGAGGAGTTTGCGCTTCATGGCGTCTCCCCCAGCAGGGCTCGGACGTCCACCTGACCCGGCCCCTTGCCACGCTCCACGGCGAGGGAGTCGACCGCCACACCGTAGCGGTTGATCAGCGTATCGACCCAACCGAGCAGGCCATCGAAGCTCGCCCCCTCGAACCAGACACGCACGCGCCCGTCGCTCTCCGGCTGCACCCGCTTGAGGCTCTCGCCGAGCCCGGCACTGCGCGCGCTGGTGTCGATCAGGGTCATCAGCGACTGACCACCCCGGTCTGCCGGCTTGCCCGCCGCGCCGTTACCGCGCAGCGTCGCCACCTCCCGCGCCGCCTGCTCCATCCAGGCGATATCTTGCGCCTGACTGGCCACGCGCTGCTCCAGACGGCTGTACGCCTGACCCCAGGGGTCGATGACCGCGACATAGAGCAGCATCGACAGCAGCGCCACGGCCCCTGCGAGCAGCACCTGCCGCTCACGCGGCTGGAGAGCATCCCACCACGCCTTCATGCGCCCACCTCACTGATCTCCATGCGGCTCTCCACCTTGCCCTCGCGCGAGGAGGCGTTCTGGATGTTGACCGAGAGCCCTGCCGCGCCGAGGGCCGCCTTGAGTTTATCCAGTGCACTCAGGTCGGGCAGGCGCAGCTCCAGCTCCAGCCGCCCCTCGCGATAGCGCAGGTTGGTCAGGTCGAGCCCCGCCTGCTGCTGCAGCGGCGGTGCACAGCGCGCGAGCAGGCTCACCAGTGCGGCGTCACCGCCGCCCCCCTTGAGCGCCTGTAGCCCGGAGTCGAGCTGATGGCGCGGGTTGACGATGCGCTTGGCCTCGGGGAAGGCCTGTTTGTAGATCTGCTCCATGCGTGCCACCTGGGCGACATCTTCGGCCTTGAGACGCTGGTAGTCGGCGACACCGAGACCGAGCTGCAGCAGGCCGAAGGCGAGCAGGAGTGCCGCGCTGACCCGCCACGGGCGCCACAGCTTTTGCAGCTGCTCCTGGCGACTGTATTCGCCCTGGAGCAGGTTGATCGGCAGCACTTCGAGCCCCTCGGCCATCCACTTCCCCGGCTCGCCGAGCGGCTGCCAGAGCAGGTCCGGCCCCTCGGCGAGGATCGCCCCGGGCGGTAGGCTGCGGTCGCTGCGTGCGTCAAAGCCACGGATACGCACCGGCGCCTGGGTGGCCTCGGCGAGAAGCAGTTCGAGCAGCGCAGGGAGGTTCTCCGGCTCACAGGCGAGACCGGCCAGCGGGCCACAGCGCAGGGAGACGCGCAGATCCTCCAGCAGTAGCGTCCACTCGCCGTCGATGATCGGCAGGGCGAGCGTCTCGGGGAGCAGGGCGTCGGGCTGGAGGTCGTGCTCGGCGAGGCGTGCGAGCCACCCCTCCAGGGTGGTGCGCGCCACCACCGCCACGCCGAGCGGCTGACTCCCGGGGGCGATGGCGAAGTGTAGGGCGTCCACATCGTCGGCCAGTTGCTCCTCCAGGGCGAAGGGCAGCGCACGGCGTAGCTGCTGGCGGTTGCGCACCTGCAGCTCGGTGTGGGTAAGGAGCACGGCATCGCCCGGCACCAACAACAACAGCCGCCGCCCACGCAGCAGCGCGGGCAGCTCGTCGAGCCGCCCCCGCCCGTGGCGCGGTTGACCCTCGGCGTCGCTGGTGTACCAGCGCAGATTCTCGGCAAGCTCGTCCAGGCGGACGATCAGGGTTCGCTTCAGCATTACTCGATGATTCCCTGTGCGCGCGCGATAAGCCGCGTGCGCCCACTCTCGTCACGCGCGATCACCGTACGGTAGGCGCGCTCCAGGCGGCCGAGGGCAATGAGCCCCCGAACCTCGAAATAGCCACTCTTCACATCCAGACCGTCGGGCACCACGGTGCGACCGGCCAACCCCTCATGCTGCATGAAGGCATCCACACTGGCAAATCCATCGTCACCGCGCCCCTCGATGAGCTTCTCCGCATCCGCCTCGCTCACCTCGGGGCCGAGGCACTGCAGCACCGAGGCGGTGGCGGTGTTGACGTTGATCGTGCTGCCCTGCGGCAGCGCGGCGACATGCGGCGCCAGGGTGCGGTAGACCTCGCCGTCGACCCCCTTGAGCAGGCGCAGTTCGCTGATGTGCACAAAGGGGCGGTTGGCGGCGCGGTAGGGGCGCTCCAACCCCTGGTAGTAGTCATCCTCGGCCCCACCGGGGAAGCGTGTATCCAGGTCGCCGTCGATCCAGTCGAGGGTGGTGTTGAGCAGGTCGGCGTCGAGGCCGAGCAGGCTCAAAAGGCGGGCGAAGCGGGTACGCGCGAGCTCGCCAGCGGCCCCCTCGGCGGTGAGGTTGTTGAGATTGAAGCGCCCATCCAGGTCGACCACGCTGCCGCTGATGGTACCGCCGTCGACCGGGATCGGCGGCAGTTCGATGGCCCAATCCTCCTTGGGGTGGTCGATCGGGCCATCCTTGCGGTCACGGGTCAGCACCACCGCGGCCCAATCCTCCACCGCCTGGGCGTAGAGGTCGGCCTGGGCGGCACCGAGCAGGTTCTCCGTGCGGCGCAGATCGAGGTGCTGACGCGAGACCATGGCCACCGCCGCCGTGGTGGCCAAGGCCACCACCAGCAGCGCGGTGATGAGCGCGACGCCACGCTGGCGGTACATCACCCCCCCCTCGCATCGAGCGGGTAGAGGCGGCGGATGGCGCCGTAGCGCTCCGTCTCCAAGGTCACCTCGATGGCGCGCGGCAGGGTACTGTCGCTGGTCACCCCGGCGCGCTCGTCGGGCCACTGGGTGTGCCACTGCCCGGCGGCGTCGAGCAGGCGCACACCCAACGCCTGCACCCCGGCGAGTAGCTCGACGCGCAGCGCCTCGCTGCCGGGCAGGCGGTCGAGGGTCGGCCAGTAGAGGCGCACCAGATGGCCATCCTCGATGCCCCAGGCGACCCGCTGCAGCTCGCTGCGTGGCGCATCCAGCGGGTTGGACCAACCGGCGCGGGTGAGCACGAGGCGCTGCTCGCCCAACTCGTCGACGCGAAGGGCGCCTTGGCTGTCGCCATAGTCGTCGCGCACCGGGCGCGCGATGAGGCTGCGCAGGTCGCCGGCCAGGAACATCTCCGCCAACTGCAGCTCGCGTAGCGCGGCGGCCTGCTCGTCGGTAGCGGCGCGCGCGTGCAGCACACTGCGCAGGCCGCCATAGGCGATGGCCGACATGAGGGCGAAGACGCTCACCGCGATGAGCAGCTCCAGCAGGGTAAAGCCGCGTGCGACACGGTTCATTGGGTGGTCACCGGCGCTTGTGGGCGCGGCAGGAAGCCGACGAAGGTGAGTAGGGCGTGCTCGTCGCTGCGCGCCTGCCGCGACGGGTAGACGCGCAGCTCGGCGCGGCGCATATCGTCGTCGGGGGTGGCGTCGATGGTGGCGTCCCAGTACCACTCGTGACCACCCAGTTCACTGCTCCCCTTGCGCGTGCCGGTGCTCGGCCACTCACGCTCCAACTGCCACTCGGCGAGCTGGTTCTGCGCCACCCATGCGGCGAAGGTCTTGTCACGCAGGTGGGCGGCGTTGGCCGCGTTACCGCTGCTCGCCTTGACCAGTGCGGCGAGGGCCACGGCGAGCACCGCCAGGGCGACCATCACCTCCAGCAGGGTAAAGCCCTTTGCCAGTGAAAAGCCCTTAGCCAGTGAGAAGCCCTCAGCCCTGCGCATCCAGCGGCTCCCACTTTGGACGCCCCAGGGGGGGGATGCGTAGCAGATAGCTCTGACCACGCTCGAAGCGCGGGGCGAACACCAACTCCGCCGGGCTCTGCTCCCCGCTGGAGAGGAACAGCAGCTGCGGGCGCGGCCCCTCGTCGGCCTCGGCCAGGAGGCCCTGCTCCTGTTCTTGCCCCTGCACCGACCCCTTCTTCGACGGGGTCTTCTGTACACCCGACTCCTCGTCGAGCACCACGGCAAGGCCGTCCACGTAGAGGCGCAACACCGCATCGAGCTCTTCGGGGAGGTGGCGCTCACGCAGCAGACGGTCGTCCTGCGGGTCCTGCCACTGCCCCTCGCGATAGACCAAAAAGCGGTACCCCTGCGGTGTGAGGTGCACACCGAACTGTCGACCGGTGATGATCGCCTCCTCGCTGGCCAGCTCGCACAGTGCGGCCAGACGGCGCACCTCCTCCCCCAACTGATCGTCGCCGCTACGCCCCACGGAGAGGGCGGCGAGGCTGGTGATGATGCCGACAATGACGATCACCACCATCAGTTCGATGAGGGTGAAGCCTCGGCAGCGGGCGGGGGCGGTGCGCACGAGATGGCTTACTGCATGTTCCAGTTGCCGATGTCGGCCTCGACCCCCTCGCCACCCGGACGCCCGTCGGCGCCGTAGGAGAAGATATCGACCGAGCCGTGTGAACCGGGCTGCAGGTACTGGTAGGGGTTGCCCCAGGGGTCGTTGGGCAGCTTGCCGAGGTAGCCACCGGCCTTCCAGTTCTTCGCCTCGGGGGAGCCGGCGGGCTTACTCACCAACGCCTCCAGACCCTGGTCGGTGCTGGGGTAGTTGAAGTTGTCCAGCTTATAGAGGTCGAGGGCGCTCTCGAAGGCGCGGATATCCGCCTTGGCCTTGGTCACACGGGCCTTGTCCGGGTTGTCCATGATCTTCGGCACCACCACCGCGGCGAGGATGCCGAGGATCACCACCACCACCATCACCTCGATCAGGGTGAAGCCTTGGTTGCTTCTGCGCATGGGTTTCTACTCCGGTTTGTCGTTCAATAATTCGGGAATGCGCCACGGAGGCACAGAGGACACGGAGAAGACTCCGGTTGATCCGAGCACTCGGCTGGCACGGGTACCGGGAGAGAGCCCGTTACCAGATAAACCTGTATCTCTCCGTGTCCTCTGTGCCTCCGTGGCAAATCTTTTCTGAGCCCCCGCACCAGCCAAAACCTGACTCTCTCCGTGTCCTCTGTGCCTCCGTGGCAAATTCCCTAATGCACCAAGTCGTTGAGGTTAAAGATGGGCAACAGAATCGCCAGCACGATGATCAGCACCACGCCGCCCATGGTGAGGATGAGCAGTGGTTCGAACAGGCCCATGAGCGCGGCGACGGTGGTCTCCAGTTCGCGCTCTTGGTTGACGGCGGCGCGCTCCAGCATCTCTTCGAGTTTGCCGCTCTGCTCGCCGGAGGCGATGAGGTGCAGGGTCATGGGCGGGAAGTAGCCGCTCGCCTCCAGCGCGCGGGCGATGCCGCTGCCTTCGCGCACGCGGGTGGCGGCGTCGCCGACGGCATCGCGCATGGGTAGGCTGGAGAGCACCTCGGCGCTGATGCGCAGCGCCTCCAGCACCGGCACGCCGCTGGCGGTGAGGATGCTGAAGGTGCGCGCAAAGCGCACGGCGTTGACGCCACGGGTGAGGCGCGCCACCAGCGGCAGGCGCAGCTGCTGGCGGTGCCAGCGGCGCAGCCAGACCGGTGAGCGCATCAGCATACGCCAGAGGGTGATCGCAGCGGCCAGGCCGAGCAGCAGCCAGATACCCTGGTCGCGCAGGAAGTCGCTGGTGGCGATGAGCCCGGTGGTCAGCGGCGGCAGCTCCTGCTGCATGTCGTCGAACACCTGCACCACCTGTGGCACCACGTAGGTGAGCAGGGCCATCACCACGAGGATCGCCATCACCGTGAGGATGGTCGGATAGAAGAGCGCCAGCATCATCTTCTGGCGCATCTGCTGGCGCGCCTCGGTGTAGTCGGCGAGACGCTCCAGCACCACCTCCAGGTGGCCGGACTGCTCACCGGCGCTCACCGTGGTGCGGTAGAGCTCGGGGAAGATGTGCGGGAAGTCGCCCATGCCGTCGGCCAGGGTGTGACCTTCGAGCACGCGTGAGCGCACGGCGAGGAGCATGCTGCGCACGCGGTCGCGCTCGGACTGGCGGGCCACCGCCTGCAGCGCCTCCTCCAGCGGTAGACCGGCGCGCACCAGGGTGGAGAGCTGGCGGGTGATGAGGGCGAGGTCGGTGGCACTGATACCGCGCCGAAACAGCGCCGGACCACGGCCCGCCTTACGCTCTTTCTCCAGCACCGGCTCGACGCTGAGCGGGGTGAGCCCCTGCTCGCGCAACTGGCTGCGCACCTGGCGTGCGGTATCGCCCTCGGCGACCCCCTTGCGCTCGCGGCCGCGCGGGTCGATAGCGGTATAGGCAAACGCGGGCATGGCTTAGTCGCTGCTCTCCATGTGGGTGACACGCAGCACCTCTTCGAGGGCGGTGTCACCGGCCAGCACGCGGCGAATGCCGTCGGCGCGGATACTCGGGGTACGTGTGCGGGCGTGGCGCTCCAGCGCCTGTTCACCGGCACCGTCGTGAATGAGCCCACGTAGGGTGTCGTCCATCTCGACCAGTTCGTAGATGCCGAAACGGCCCGCGTAGCCAAGCCGGTTGCAGGCGTCGCAGCCGACCGGGGCGTAGATGGTCGGTGGGTCGCGCGGGTCGCAGCCGAGTACCTGGCAGTCCGCCTCGTTGGCGGCGTGCGGGCGCTTGCACTGCGGGCAGAGGCGGCGCACCAGGCGCTGCGAGAGGGCCCCACGCAGGGTCGAGGAGAGCAGGAAGGGTTCGACGCCCATGTCGCGCAGACGGGTCACGGCGCCGATGGCGGTGTTGGTGTGCAGGGTCGAGAGCACCAGGTGACCCGTAAGACTCGCCTGCACGGCGATCTGTACGGTTTCGAGGTCGCGGATCTCACCCACCATCACCACGTCCGGGTCCTGGCGCAGGATGGCGCGCAGGCCGCGGGCGAAGCTCATGTCGACCTTGGTGTTGACCTGGGTCTGGGAGATGCCGTCGAGGTAGTACTCGATGGGGTCCTCCACGGTCATGATGTTGCGGCTCTGGTCGTTGATGCGCGTGAGCGAGGCGTAGAGGGTGGTGGTCTTGCCCGAGCCGGTGGGGCCGGTGACCAGGATGATGCCGTGGGGCTCGTGGATCAGTCGGTCCATGCGCTCCTGCGAGCGCCGCTCCATGCCGAGCTGGGTGAGGTCGAGGCGCCCCGCCTGCTTGTCGAGCAGGCGCAGTACCACGCGCTCTCCGCCACCGGCAGGCAGGGTCGAGACGCGCACGTCCACCGCGCGCCCGGCGACGCGCAGGGAGATGCGCCCGTCCTGCGGCAGGCGCTTCTCGGCGATGTCGAGCTTGGCCATCACCTTGATGCGCGAGACCAGCAGCGGGGCGATGCCGCGCTGCGGCTGCAGCACCTCGCGCATCACCCCGTCGACGCGAAAGCGCACCACCAGGCGATTCTCGAACGGCTCGATGTGGATATCCGAGGCGTTCTCACGCACCGCCTCGGTGAGCAGGGCGTTGATCAGGCGGATGATCGGCGCGTCGTCCTCGGACTCCATCAGGTCCTCGGGCTCGGCCAGGGAGCTGGCCACGGCGTCGAGGTCCATCTCGCCGCCGAGGTCGTCCATCATCTGCATGGCGCCGCCGCTGCTCGACTCGTAGTGCTGCTGGAGCAAGGTGTCGAAGGCGCTCGCCTCGATGCGCGCGAGGCGCAGCGGGCAACCGAGGCGTCGGCGCACCTCGCTCAGGGCGCTACTCGGGGTGTTGGGGCGGTAGACCACCAGCGGTCGCTCCCCCGGTTCGGCGACCAACACACCGAAGCGCTTGGCGAAGGTGAACGGCAGGCGCTGCGCGGGCAGCGCTTGGGCGTCACTCGGCGGGGGGGAGCTGGACACGGCTCTCTCCGGGGTGTTGCTGCTGCCAGTTGTCGAACGAGGGTGGTAGGGCCAGCAACTCGTTCCAGTCGGGCATCAACGGCGCCTCGCTGTCGGCCATCAGGTGTACCCCACGCTCGCGCATGCCGAGTTGGTGGTTGCGCATGCGCCCGTAGCGGTCGCGGCTGATGGCGGCGTGCTGGCCCGCCTCGCGCAGGATCACCGGGTGCAGGAAGATCATCAGATTGCGCTTCACCTTGGTGGTGCTGCGGTAGCTGAAGAGCGAGCCGAGTAGGGGGATGTCGCCGAGCAGCGGCACCTTCTGCACGCTCTCGCGCAGGGTGTCGTCGATGAGTCCGCCGAGGACGATGGCGCTGCCGTCGTCGACCATCACCGTGGTGGTGAGCGAGCGCTTGTTGGTGATGAGGTCGGAGGCGCCGGTGGTGGAGGAGCTGATGCTGGAGACCTCCTGGGTGATCTCCAGCTTCACCGTGTCGCCCTCGTTGATCTGCGGCTTCACCTTGAGCGTAAGGCCCACGTCCTGGCGCTCGATGGTCTGGAACGGGTTGCTCACGGTGGAGGTGGAACCGGTGCTGGTGTAGGAGCCGGTGACGAAGGGGACGTTCTGGCCGACGACGATCTCGGCCTCCTGGTTGTCCATGGTCACCAGCGAGGGGGTCGAGAGGATATTGGTCTCGGCGTCGCCGGCCAGGGCGCGCAGCACGGCGGCCACGCCGCTACCCTCGCCGTTGGTATCGCCCATGGCCAGGGTGAGGCCGTCACCGATGCTCGGCGAACCCGAGAGGATGCCGGTGGCCAGGGTGGCGATGCCGGAGCCAGAACCACCGAAGTTGACGATCCCCACCGGGGCACTCTCGCTGGAGCCATCGTAGCCCCACTGCACGCCCAGTTCGTTGGCCTTGTCGGAGGAGACCTCGGCGATGATCGCCTCCACCAGCACCTGGGCACGGCGCACATCGAGTTTGTTGATGACCGTGCGCAGGTCGCGCATTACATCGGGCGGGGCGTTGATCACCAGGGCGTTGGTCGCCTCGTCGGCCTGGATGGTCACCTTGGCGTTACCCACCCCGGCGGTGGCCCCACCGGCGGCGGCAGTGCCCCCCTTGTTGGCGCCACTGGTGATGGAGCTGCTGACGCCGTTGAGCACCTGTACCAGCTCGGTGGCGTCGGCGTAGCGCAGGTAGATCACGTCCGTGCTGCCGCCGCTGTTGAGCGGGGTATCGAGGTCGTCGATGATCTGCTTCACCTTGTTGCGCTCGGACTTGTCGCCGGAGAGCAGGATGGAGTTGGTACGCGTGTCGGCGACGATCTTCATATCCGAGTCGACCCCGCCCTGGGCACCGGCGGCGGCCCCCTTGGAGGCGGCACTGAGCGAGGTGAGGATGCGCATCACCTCGTCGGCGGAGGCGTGCTGCAGGCGCACCACCTCGATCTCCGCCTCGGAGGTCTGGTCGATGCTGCGGATCAGCCGCACCATGCGCTCGATGTTGGCGGCGGTGCCGGAGGCGATGAGGACGTTGCTCGGCTGATAGGCGGCCAGGTGCGCCTCCTGCGGCAGCAGCGGACGCAGGATCGGCACCAACTGCACCGCGGCCACGTTGTTCACCTGCACCACGCGGGTGACCACCTCATCGCCCACCCCGGGGTCCCGGTCGGTCACCGTGGGGATGGCGTCCTGCTTGGCGTTCACCTCGGGGACGATCTTGATCACGCTGCCGGCGGGGACGGCGGTGAAGCCGTGCACGCTGAGCACCGAGAGAAACACCTGATACGCCTCCTCGGGGGAGAGCTGGCCGGGGGCGATCACCGTCACCTTGCCCTTTACCCGGGGGTCGATGATGAAGTTGCGCCCGGTGATGGCCGAGACCGACTCGATGAGGTTGCTCAGCTCCACATCCTTGAGGTTGAGGTTGAGGGGCGCCGGTTCGGCGGCCCCGGCGCTGAGGCTGGTGATCAGCAGAAGACCGACGAGGAGCCTCGCCGCCCGGTTGCCGTGCCATCGTCTACCCATGCTCTGCATCCGCGATTCCGTTGTCGTATAGAAGGGGTTCATGCGCGACGGGGTCAGTTGCCCACGTCGATCTGCAGCACGCTCGGCGTGCCGTTGCGAATAATGTGCACCTCGAAGCGGCTCTCCTTGGTCAGGGCCTGCATCACCTGCGGCAGCTGCGCGGCGTTGGTCAGCGGGATGCCGTTGACCTGGGTCACCAGATCGCCGCTGCGCAGGCCGGTCTGGAAGAAGAGGCGTCGGTTGCTGCCGGGGGTGAGACGGTAGCCCTGCATCTCGCCCCCCTCCATCACCGGCTGTACCGAGGCGAGCTTGGTCATCTCCATCGGGTTTTGCATCATCTGCTCGCGCAAAGAGCCGAGTTCGGCGGCGACGCGACGGTCGGTGGAGTGGATCGGCGGGGGGCTGTTCTCCTGCGCAGAGACGGGACCCGGGGCGCGATTGAAGCGCTCCGCCGAGCCCTGCCGACTGTTATAGGGGGCCGTGGCCGGGTTACTGGAGTAGGGGCTGGAGCCAGGTCCGCGTACCGGATTGCCGCGCTCATCGGTGTTGGCGACGCTCTCGACCTCGCGCTCCTGGGGCAGGCTCAGGGTCTCCTCTCGCCCACCACGCAGCAGCACCACATAGGTGGCGTGGACCTTGTGCAGGACGGCACCACCGTCTACCGTCTGGCCGATGCGGAACAGCTCCTCCTGGGCCGAGCCCTTGGCGATGAGCGCCACCGACTGCTCATCCACGGTGGAGGCGAAGACGCCGCGCAGGGTGAGATTGAGGCGCGTCTCCGGGGCCTTCTGCTCGGGCACACTGACCGGGGCCGGGGGCGGCGGGCTGTTGTCCGCCTCGCCGAAGAGGTGCAGACGGGCGACCTGGGCGAGGCTGGCACGCGGCGCGGCCCCTGCCGGGTCACCCTCCGTCGCCTGCAGTGGACGCAGGGCGACCACCGGCAGCGGCTCGGGTGCCGGGACCACCTGCCAGGCGAGCTGGGCGCCACTGTAGGCGAGGGCCGAGACGAGCCCCAGCTCCACGAGGGTCACCCAGCCCTGTACCCCACCCTCCAACAGGCGGTTCGGCATCCACGATTTCAGGTCCAACATATAAAATTAATCAACTCTGCCGCATCCAAAACGGGCACGGTCTGCACAAGAGTGGAGAGGTTACCGGCAAGCCCGTCGGGTTACAACCACCACCGCCGTTACCGTAAAATGACACTTATTTACCCCTATGGTGCCGATTTTGAGCCCTTTCGCTGCCACTTCCCCTCCCCTCCCCATCGCCGCGGTGATCCTCGCCGGGGGACGCGCAAGCCGCTTCGGCGGGGCACATAAAGGGCTCCTGCCCCTGGCCGGACGCCCCCTCGTCGCACACCTGCTGGAGCGACACTCACCCTGGCTGCGGGAGCTGTGGCTCAGTTGCAACGAACCGCTGGCCTATGCCGCGTTGGGCTTGCCGACCCTGCCCGACCTGCGCCCCGAGCACCCAGGCCCCCTCGCCGGGGTGGAGGCGGCCCTCGTCCGCTGTGGCCAACCCTGGCTGCTCACCCTGCCCTGTGACACCCCGTTGCTGCCACCCGACCTCGCGCCACGCCTGCTCGCCTGTGCCGAGCAGAGCGGTGCCGAGGCGCTGGTGGCCCACGATGGGGTCAGGGCGCAGAACGGCGTGCTGCTGCTACGTCGCGAACTGGCACCGGCACTGAGCCGCTACCTGGACGGGGGCGGCCACAGCATTCATGGCTGGTTGGCGCAGGTGCAGAGTAGCAGTTGCACGCTGGCCGATGCTGTCGACGCCTTCACCAACATCAATACCCAGGCCGATCTGGAGGCGCTGCGCGCCCGACTGGAGCCGACCCATGGCTGACCTCCCCCTGCTCGGCTTCGTCGCCCGCAGCGGCACCGGCAAGACCACCCTGTTGGAGCGGCTGATCCCGCGACTCGCCGCGCGCGGGGTGCGCTGCGCACTGATCAAGCACAGCCACCACAGCGTCGACCTCGACACCCCGGGCAAGGACAGCTACCGCCTGCGCGCGGCCGGTGCGCGTCAGGTGTTACTCGCCTCGTGCCGCCGCTGGGCCCTACTCACCGAGACCCCGGACCAGCCCGAGCCGACCCTCGACACCCTGGTCGCCCAGCTCGACCCCGCCCTGTGTGACCTAGTGTTGGTGGAAGGGTTCAAGCACCACCCCTTTCCCAAGGTGGAGCTGCACCGCGCCGCCCTCGGCCACCCCCTGCTCTACCCCGACGACACGCAGGTGATCGCCCTGGCCAGCGACGCCCCCCCGCCCCCCGGGCTGCACCTCCCCTATCTGGACCTCAACGACCCGGTGGCGATCGCCGAGTTCATCCTCCACTGGCTTGCACCAGGCGGGGATTGCCCTAATAGTGTGCACAGCGACCCGAACCCTGTCCCACCAAGAGACCCCCGATGAGCGACCGCCCTGTCTCCAGCCAAGTCCACAGCGCCCCCCAGGGGCTCATCTCCATCGCCGAGGCGCACGCCAGCATCGCCGCGCAGGTGACCCCGCTGGGTGAGAGTGAACCCTGCCCGCTGGCCCACGCCCTGGGGCGTACCCTGGCCAGCGCCGTGCACTCCCCCATCCCGGTGCCGGCGTTCGACAATTCGGCCATGGACGGCTACGCCCTGCACCCGCACGACGCCGCACGCAACGGGCCTGTGCAGCTCACCATCATCGGTAGTGCCTACGCCGGTACCCCGTTCGATGGCACCCTGGCCGAGGGGCAGGCGGTGCGTATCATGACCGGCGCCGCCCTGCCCTCGGGGGCCGACACGGTGGTCATGCAGGAGCAGGTCACGGTCGATGGCGCGCACCTGAGCCTCACCGGCCCGCTACGCGCCGGCGACAACGTGCGCCGTCGGGCCGAGGAGTTGGCAGAGGGCGACGCGGTGCTCCCCGCTGGTCACCGCCTGCGCCCCGCCGACCTGGCCCTGCTCGCCACCCTCGGCGTGGCCGAGGTGCGCGTGGTACGTCGCGTCAAGGTGGCGCTCTTCTCCACCGGCGACGAGCTGCGCCCCCTCGGCGCCCCTCTCGGTGCCGGGCAGATCTACGACGCCAACCGCTATGGCCTCGGCGCCGAGCTGCGCGAGGCGGGGGCCGAGGTGATCGACCTCGGCATCATCCCCGACCGCCGCGAGGCGGTGGAGGCGGCCTTCACCCAGGCCAGCGAGGTGGCCGACCTGGTGCTCACCTCCGGCGGCGTCTCGGTGGGCGATGCCGACTATGTGCAGGAGACCCTGCAGCGCCTCGGCCAGGTCGGCCTCTGGCGCATCGCCATCAAGCCGGGCAAGCCGCTCGCCTTCGGTCGGCTCGGCTCGGCGCTCTTCTTTGGCCTGCCGGGCAACCCGGTATCGGCCATGGTCACCTTCCACGAGTTTGTGCTACCGGCCCTGCGCCGCCTGCAGGGGGAGCAGGCACGCCACCCCCTACGCCTGCGTCTACCGGTCACCCATGCGCTGAAGAAGCGCCCCGGTCGCGCCGACTACCAGCGCGGCCAACTGCACTACAGCGAAGCGGGCGAGCTGCAGGTGACGGGGCTCGGGGCCCAGGGCTCGCACCGCCTCACCTCCTTGAGCCGGGCCGACTGCCTCATCATTTTGCCACCCGAGTGCGCCGGGGTAGAGGCGGGGGCCCTCGTGGAGGTCGAACCTCTCGGACTGCTCACCTGAGCCGCCGCCCAGACCGCTCGTCCCCCCGGGCTCGACCGTCCATCCTCTAGAGGGCCCCGACCCGGCTACGCGGCTCCACCCTTGCGTGGTATAACGTCGAGAGCCGCCGCTAGAGCGGTCGACACAACGACCTTACCAGGAGGGGAGATGCGCACCGAGCCAAGAGCCTCACGCCGATCGCGTCTACCCCTCTGCGTACTACTCCTCGCCTGCATCCCGCCCCTCTGGGCCAACTCCCTCGACCGGGTACTGGAGCGCGGCGAGCTGCGCGTGCTCACGCGCAACACCGACACCACCTACTACCAGGGCCCTGACGGCCCGAGCGGCATGGAGTTCGACCTCGCCTTCGGCTTCGCCCAGGAGCTGGGTGTGACTCTCAAGTTGGTGGTCGAGGAGAACATCGCCGACATCCTCTACAGCCTCAGCCGCCCCGAGGTAGACTTCGCCGCCGCCGGCCTGAGCATCACCCCCGAACGCAAGACCCTGGTGCGCTTCACCCCCCCCTATCAGACCATCACCCAGCAGCTGATCTACCGCAGCGGCGGCAACCGCCCACGCAACCTCGACCAGCTCGACGGTACCCTGGTGGTTGCGGTGGGCAGCAACCACAGCGAGGCACTGCGCCGGTTGCACACCGAGCACCCCGACCTCGACTGGCACGAAGACCCGCAGGCGGAGATCGACGAGCTGATCGCCCGCCTCTGGGGTGGCGAGTTCGACTACACCCTGTGCAACTCCAATGAGGTGGCCCTGGCACGACGCTACTACCCGGAACTGCGTGTGGGCTTCGACCTGGGCGAGGATCAGCAGCTCGCCTGGGCCTTCTCGCGCCAGCAGGACCCAGCGCTCTATCAGGCGGCGGTGAAATACCTCGACAAGTTGCAAGAGGACGGCACCCTGGAGCAGCTACTGGAGCGCTACTACGGCCACCTGGTCAACTACGACTACGTGGGCACACGCACCTTCTTTCACCACTACCACAGCCGCTTCGAGAAGTACCGCTCGCTGCTCCAACAGGAGGCCGAACGCCACGACCTCAACTGGCAGTTGCTCGCCGCCGTGGCCTACCAGGAGTCGCACTGGAATCCGGACGCCGTCTCGCCGACCGGGGTGCGCGGCTTCATGATGCTCACCAGCGCCACCGCCAAACAGCTCGGCATCGAGGACCGGCGCGACGCCGAGCAGAGCATCCACGGCGGGGCCCAGTACCTGCGCCACATCCTCGACAAGATCCCCGAGCGCATCCAGGAGCCCGACCGCACCTGGCTGGCGCTGGCCGCCTACAACATCGGCTACGGCCACCTAGAGGATGCACGCATCCTCACCGAGAATAACGGCGGCAACCCCGACAGCTGGAAAGACCTCAAACGCTACCTGCCGCTGCTGCGCAAAAAGCGCTGGTACAGCCAGACCCGCTACGGCTTCGCCCGCGGCGATGAGGCGACCCAGTATGTAGAGAACATCCGCAGTTACCTCGACATCCTGCTCTGGCTCGAAGAGAAACGGGTACCGCTCCAGCTCGCCCGCGACGACGAGGCCGCCCCCGCCCAAGACGAGACCCCCTAGGCGCCCCACCCCGCCCCCGGGCCGTGCAACCCTTGGACCCTCCCGCGCCATCTGTTAGCTTTTGCCCAAGATGCCACGCGGAGAGCCACCATGCCCATGCCCCCCCTCACCGACCCCGACCTGCTACGCCACCAGTGCCTGATCGACGGCCAGTGGTGCGACGCCGACGACGGCGCCACCCTCAGCGTCACCAACCCCGCCGACGAGAGCGCCGTGGGCGAGGTACCGCGCATGGGCGCCACCGAGACCACCCGCGCGGTCGAGGCCGCCCACCGCGCCTTCGCCGACTGGCGCAGCCGCACCGCCGCCGAGCGCGGCAAGCTGCTGCACGCCTGGTTCCGCCTGATGCACGAACACAGCGAAGACCTGGCGCGCATCATGACCCTGGAGCAGGGCAAACCGCTGGCCGAGTCGCGCGGCGAGATCGCCTACGCCGCCTCCTTTCTGGAGTGGTTCGCCGAGGAGGCGCGGCGCGCCTACGGCGACACCATCCCCGGCGCCAAACCGGGCCAGCACATCGTGGTGATCAAGCAGCCCATCGGCGTCGCCGCCGCCATCACCCCGTGGAACTTCCCCAGCTCCATGATCACGCGCAAGGCGGGGGCCGCGCTGGCCGCCGGTTGCACCCTGGTGGTCAAACCCGCCTCCGCCACCCCCTACTCCGCCCTCGCCCTCGGCGTACTCGCCGAGCGCGCGGGCATCCCCGCCGGGGTGTTCAACGTGGTCACCGGCAGCGCCGGGGCCATCGGCGACGTGCTCACCGGCCACCCCCAGGTGCGCAAACTGAGCTTCACCGGCTCCACCGAGGTGGGGCGCGCACTGATGGCCGCCAGCGCCCAACACATCCAGAAGATCTCTCTGGAACTCGGCGGCAACGCGCCGTTCATCGTCTTCGACGACGCCGACCTAGAGCGCGCCGTCGAGGGCGCCCTCGCCTCCAAGTTCCGTAACACCGGGCAGACCTGCGTCTGCGTCAACCGCATCCTGGTGCAGGAGGGGGTCTACGACGCCTTCGCCACGCGCTTTCGCGAGGCGATCCGCCAACTGAAGGTCGGCGACGGCTTCGAGGAGGGGGTGACCCAGGCCGCGCTCATCGACCGCAAGGCCGCCGCCAAGGTGCAAGAGCACCTCTCCGACGCCCTGGCCCACGGCGCCAAGGTGCTGGAGGGCGGCACGCCCCACCCCCTCGGCGGCAGCTACGTCGTCCCCACCCTGCTCGGCGAGGTGCGCCCCGAGATGCAGATGTGCCAGGAGGAGACCTTCGGCCCCCTCGCCGGTCTCACCCGCTTTCGTACCGAGGCCGAGGCGATCGCGCTGGCCAACGCCACCCCCTTCGGCCTCGCCGCCTACTTCTATAGTCGTGACATCCACCGCTGCTGGCGCGTCGCCGAGGCGCTGGAAGCGGGCATGGTGGGGATCAACGAGGGGCTCATCTCCAACGCCGCCGCCCCCTTCGGTGGGGTCAAGGAGTCCGGTTTGGGACGCGAAGGCTCGAAATACGGCATGGAGGAGTACATGGAGGTGAAGTATCTCTGCATGGGGGGGGAGTAGATCTCCAAGGGGATAGGTGAACGGGGTCACACCCACCCGAAATATATATCCCCCCGCACCTTGATCCTATCCACTTTGGGATATAACCTGTATATCAACAATTTCAAATATGCAGGAGATGCCCCATGGCTACCGCACGTAAATACACCTCCACCGAGGTCACCCCCGCCCCCGCTCCCGTCCAGGAGGTGGCCCGTCGCCGCCGCCTGATCATCGAGAGCGTCACCGTCGACGAGCGCCGCTTCCGCCCCAGCGACTGGATCGAGCGCCTCGCCGCCAACTTCGCCGAGTTCGGCACCGACCGCCGCCTGCGCTACCAGAAGGGCGTCGCCCCCGGTATCTGCAACGGCCAGAAGGTACTGATGGTCGACTCCGACCTGGCGGACAAGAACCCCGCCGCCTTCGGCTTCATCGAGCAGTTCATCAGCAGCAACAACCTGCGCCACCACTGGGTCGACTGCATCGCCTGATGCCGTCGCCGACCGGCCCCTCGGGGCCGGTTCTCGTTTCGCCAAACACCACTTCTATTTGCCACGGAGGCACAGAGGGCACGGAGAGGCCGCATTTCAGGGCTCACGACCGTGGGCACTCTACCTTACGAGCCTCCGCTCTCTCTTCTCGGCCTGACAAGGCACCTACACTGCACCATTCGCGCATTAAGTCGCTGATCAGCGACGCTAAGCTGCGTTTATTGGCCTGTGCGCCCAACGCACACATCCTCTACAATCGCAGCCATTCGTCCGCAATTTATTAAGTGCTCGCACATGACCTACGAAGCCCCCAACTCCATCTGGGAAGTCGGCCCCTCGATCCGTTTCGACGAGCCCCTGGAGAGTGACGACCCGCGCTTTGTCGACACATCACGCGCACGTGGTCCCGAGTTCAACTACAACGCCCTGCTCAAGCCCCTCGGCATCAACCCCAAGAACTGGGAGCTGATGGTCGAGCCCGAGCAGCAGCGCTACATGCTCTTCTGTGGCCACCGTGGCTGCGGCAAGAGCACCGAGCTGCGCCGCATCGCACGCCATCTCAATGACCCGGAGCGCTTCTTCGTCGTCAGCCTCGACGCCCTTGTTTCCCTCGACATCAACAACCTCCAGTACACCGACATCCTCCTCGCCCTCGCGCGCCGTCTGCTGGAGCGTCTGGAGCAGGCCGAGGTGGTGGTCGACCCCGTCTTCACCCACAATCTGGAGAACTGGTTCGTCGAGCGCATTGAAAGGCACGACAAGACCAAGGAGTTCGCCGCCGAGGCGAAGGCGGGCATCAAGGCCGAAGGCGGCATCCCCCTGCTGGCCAAACTCTTCACCGAGATCACCACCGCCGTGCGCACCAACTCCACCTATAAAGAGGAGCTGCGTAAGGTCACCAAGAACCACTTCAGCCAGTTTGCCGACGCCTTCAACCAGCTCATCCGTGCAGCCCGCGACGCCGTCAAACGCCAAGGCTTGGGCCAAGCGATCCTCTTCGTGGTCGACGGTGCCGACCGCCTCAATCAAGAAGACAGCCACCGCTTCTTCATCGCCGACGCCTACCAGCTCCAGACCATCCAGGGGCTCTTCATCTACTGCGCCCCCATCCACCTCATCTACGAGCACGGCCAGATCAACCAGATCTTCCCGCACAGCTTCAAACTGCCGATGGTCAAGCTCAACGAGCGTGACGGCAGCCGGGTCAAGCGCGGTTACCGTACCCTGCGCGAACTCATCTACCGCCGCGCCCACCCCGACCTGTTCGAGAGCGAGGCGAGCCTCGACCGCCTGATCCAACACTCCGGCGGCCACCCGCGTGACCTGCTGCGTCTGCTCGGCTACGCCTTCAACGCCGCCGACGGTGAGCGCTTCGACGCCGTCGCCATCGATAAAGCGATCAAGCAGCTCGCCACCGACTACCGCCGCCTGCTCGACGCCGAGGACTACCCCCGTCTCGTCACCATCGACACCCACCCCGACGAAGACCACAACGACGAGCGCAGCCGCAAGCTGCTCTACGACCTCGCCCTGCTGGAGTACAACAGCTACTGGTGGCAGTCACACCCCACCATCCGCACCCTGCCGGGCTACCTCAAGGCCGCCGAAGGCTCTACACAGGCGTGAGTGAGAGCGACTCTCCGATCCACCCATTGCATAGCGGTGCTTGGCTACAACTCCAGCGCATCGCCAAACGCGTACAGGGATTTCGTTACCTCATCGCCGAATACAACGACCCCACCTACCGCGACCGTCTCATCGCCCACCATCTCAAGCAACAGGGGGTCGGGCAGCTGAGCGCCAGCCAATCCCTCACCCAGTTCAGTGACTTCGAGGCCCTGCTCGCCGAGCAGTGCCAGTTATTTCCCACCCTGCATCTGACCGAGTTGGAGCAGTGTCAGGCCTGGCAGGCACCGTTTTTTCAGGGGCTCAACTACCATCGTGAGCGGATTGCGGAACTCTGCCCGTCTCTTCTTGTGATCTGGCTGACTCCTCTGGGGATCAATCAACTGGCGCGTGGCGCGGCGGATTTCTGGTCTTGGCGGAGTAGTACGCTCGATTTCACCGAGACGAAGGAGGCTTCAGTCCTTGAGGTCACACCAAATAACCTCGGTATGGCATCCTACCTTGGCCAAGCCAGCGCAAAAGAGAGGCGCAAACGCATTGAAGAGATCTCTAACTTTCTTCAACGCCATAAGGTTCAAGATCGTGGGCATGCAGACCTCCTGCTAGAACAAGGGAGACTCTTCTCAAGTCTTGGGCGGTATACCGATGCGTTGTCAGCGCTGACTTCGGCACGAGCCGTGTACCGTCAACTAGACGACCAATTGGATCTAGCTACAGTTCTTGGTGAAATTGCTCACATCAAAACCGACCAAGGCGACATCAACCAAGCACTCGATCTACACCACGAAGCGCTACGTATCTTCGAGGAACTTGGCGACCTGCGCGAACGCGCCGTCACCCTCGGCGATATCGCTCGCATCCGGCTCGAAGAGGGGGAGATAGAGACGGCAGTGCGCCTACAAGGCGAACGGCTGGCTGTTAACCGAAACCTTGGCGCTAAGGATGGGATCGCTGCGGCCCTGTTTGACCTGGCAAACATCGCACTGGCGCAGCAGGCCTTCGAGGAGGCCTATCGGCTGCTCAACGAGTCCTACCCGCTATTGCTGGAGCTGGGGCGCCTGGATGGCATCGTCTTCGTCGGTGCCACCTATGGCCAGCTCCAGTTGGCCTTCGGCGAGCGGGACGCGGGGCTGGTGACCCTGGAGCGCTCCCGTGAGGGGGCGGAGCGGCTGGGGCTTACTGATGTGGCTCGGCAGTTGGCACAGCTGCTGGAGCAGGTGCGCGGGCAGGTCGGGGGGCTGGAGGAGTAGTGGTTTCACGCAGGTTCCCAACAGCGAGGCCAAACGCACGAGGTGTCTCGCCCGGACGCGGCACGCTCGGTGTGCTGGCCCTCGCGGGCCTGCTGCTGAGCGGTTGTGGCAGCACCCCCTCCGGGGAGTCACCACCCGCACCTGTGGCCGGTGTGGTGAGTCGTCCGGCGCCTGGGGCGAGCCATTCTCTCGCCGAGCGCCTGGCTCAGGCCGAGGCCGTCGCCACCCCGGCAGGGCGTCAGGTGTTGCAGACGGGACGGGTGATGACCCTGCTCAACCGCGAGATCATCCGCGGCAGCTGCTGGGACTACGCCGATGCGGTCTACACCCGCGCGGGTTACCCACGTACTACCAGTGCGCGCCTTACCCTGTTCAAGGGGACGAAACAGCGTGGGCCCTATGCCGACCCGGCACAGATCCAACCCGGCGACTTTCTCTACTACATCAACCACAGCTATGGGGATGTGGAGCACAGCGCGATCTTTGTCGCCTGGCTCGACTTTGAAGCGAGGGAGGCATTGATGCTCAGTTACGGAGGGGAGAGACGGAAGGCCCCTGCGCGGTATCGGGCCTATGATTTGAGTCATGTCTATCAGATCACCCGGCCTGGGCGGCGGAGGGATTGAGGATATCGCCTGTACTGAGTCAGTGCATCACGTGCCTCAGCTCACTTCATGTGAAAGTGCCTTAGATGCCTCCTCATGCAGCAGTGGCCGTGCCTCTACCCTCGCGGGCATGGCCCGCTCCTACCTTTGAACAGCACTGTAGGAGCGTCCCCATGGGCGCGAAGGCCGTGCCACCGCCATCGCGGGCGTGGCCCGCTCCTACCTTCGAACACCACTGTAGGAGCGTCCCCATGGGCGCGAAGGTCTTGCGCTGCGCCATCGCGGGCGTGGCACGCTCCTACGAACGCACGTGTAGGAGCGTCCCCATGGGCGCGAAGCCCTACTCACTACTCTTACTAACTGGCCACTGCATTAACCGGCTTGATTAATCCGCTGCTGAAGCTTCTCGATCACCCGATCGACCTCGGCGTGGTGCTCCAGACGGGTAGCGAGTAGTAGGTGCCTGAGTGCCTCCTCACGCGCACCGAGCTGGAGGTTGGTCTCGGCGAGCATGCACTGGATGAGGGCGCGGTCGTTCTCGGTGCGAATCGCGCCGCTGGCGGCACTGAGGAGAAAGAGCTTCGCCTCCAGCCAGTTGCCTTGGGTGATGCGCGCGACGCCGCTCATCCAGTGGTAGTAGGCCTGGGCACTGGCACCCAGCAGGCGCGGCCAGGTGACCAGGCCGATGAGGTAGGGCACCTGGGTGCTCTCACCCCGTCGAAAGGCGCGAAAGGCGATCCAGACCGAGCTGTTGCGAAAGAAGTCCCACACCAGCACCAGGGCGAGGGAGAGCGTGACCATGCTGATGCCGGAGCGAAACACCAGCATCAACAGTATGGAGAGCACCAGACAGAGTAACGCCAACACCAGGCGGGCCAGGGGATTGAGGCTATCTACGATTCGATAGAGGGTCTGCATGGCGGCTCCTGTTCTCGTCAGGGGGGCAGAAACGCCGAGGGACCGACAAGCGGTCCCTCGGCTACTGGCAGGTGCGGCTACACCTATTCGTCGACGGTAATGGCCTTCATGCTCAGGCGGATACGCCCCTGCTTGTCGACCTCCAGCACCTTGACGCGGATCACGTCGCCCTCGGCCAGCTTGTCGCTGACGCGCTCGACGCGCTCCTCGGAGATCTGCGAGATGTGCACCAGACCATCCTTACCCGGGAGGATGGTGACGAAGGCGCCGAAGTCCATCAGCTTGGTCACGCGACCCTCGTAGATATGCCCGACCTCGACATCGGCGGTGAGCTGTTCGATGCGCCGCCGCGCCTCCTCGGCGGCACTACCCACGGCGGAGGCGATGGTCACCACGCCCTGGTCGTTGATATCGATGGAGGTGCCGGTCTCCTCGGTGAGGGCGCGGATGGTGGCACCGCCCTTGCCGATGACGTCGCGGATACGCTCGGGGTTGATCTTGAAGCTGAGATAGCGCGGGGCGAAGTCGGACATCTGCGTGCTGGGCGCGCTGACCACCTTGTTCATCTCACCGAGGATGTGCAAGCGCGCCTCCAGGGCCTGCTCCAGCGCGGTCTGCATGATCTCGCGGGTGATACCGTTGATCTTGATGTCCATCTGCAGGGCGGTAACACCACCGGCGGTACCGGCCACCTTGAAGTCCATGTCGCCGAGGTGATCCTCGTCACCCATGATGTCGGTGAGCACGGCGTAGTCGTCGCCCTCCTTGATCAGGCCCATGGCCACACCGGCCACCGGGGCCTTGAGCGGCACACCGGCGGCCATCATGGAGAGTGAGCTGCCACAAACGGAGGCCATGGAGCTGGAGCCGTTGGACTCGGTGATCTCGGAGACCACGCGGATGGTGTAGGGGAACTCCTCCTGACTCGGCAGCACGGCGGCGACGCCACGCTTGGCCAGACGCCCATGGCCGATCTCGCGACGCCCGGGGCTCCCTACGCGACCACACTCGCCGACGCTGAAGGGGGGGAAGTTGTAGTGCAGCATGAAGGGGTCTTTGTGCTCCCCTTCGAGGGCGTCGATGATCTGCGCGTCACGGGCGGTACCGAGGGTGGTGACCACCAGCGCCTGGGTCTCGCCACGGGTGAACAGCGCGGAGCCGTGCGTGCGCGGCAGCAGGCCGGTCTGCACGTTGATGGCACGCACGGTGCGGTTGTCGCGACCGTCGATACGCGGCTCGCCACGCAGGATGTTGCCGCGCACCAGGTTCTTTTCGAGCTTGCCGAAGGCCTTGACCACATCGGCCTTGGTGTACTCGGAGCCTTCGCCGCAGAGCGCCTCGACCAGGGCGGCGCGTACCTCATCGACCTGGGCGTAGCGCGCCAGCTTCTCGCTGATGCGATAGGCCTCGGCCAGGGCGGCACCACACTGGGCCTCGACCTTGGCGGCGAGCCCCTGGTCGCTCTCGGGCGGGGTGAAGGTCCAGGCGGGCTTGCCCACCTCGGCGGCCAGCTCGCGGATTGCACCGATCACCGCCTGCATGGCGTCGTGACCGAAGATCACCGCGCCGAGCATCACCTCCTCACTGAGCATCTTGGCCTCGGACTCGACCATCAGCACGGCGTCCTCGGTACCCGCGACCACCAGGTCGAGCTCGGAGTTGGCAAGGTCGGTGAAGCCGGGGTTGAGTAGGTACTCACCATTGCGGTAACCGACGCGGGCGGCACCGATGGGGCCCATGAAGGGCAGACCAGAGATGGCCAGGGCGGCGGAGGCGCCGATCATGGCGGGGATATCGGGGTCGATGTCCTTGTCGATGGACATCACGGTGCAGATCACCTGCACCTCGTTGGTGAAACCCTTGGGGAAGAGCGGGCGCAGGGGGCGGTCGATGAGGCGCGAGGTAAGGGTCTCCTTCTCGGTGGGACGCCCCTCGCGGCGGAAGAAGCCGCCGGGGATACGACCGGCCGCATAGACGCGCTCCTGATAGTTCACCGTCAACGGGAAGAAGTCGCGTCCCTCCTCCGCATCCTTCACCGCCACAGCGGTGACCAGCACCACGGTATCGCCCATGCTGCACATCACCGCGCCGTTAGCCTGACGGGCGATCACCCCGGTCTCCAGCTTGATGGTGTGTGCGCCGTACTGAAACTCTTTGCGGATGGGGGTCACTTTGCTCGCTTCCTTCCAGTTGCTTGGATAATTCTGCTGGGGTATGCCCGCGGCGTATGTGTGACGCCTGTGTCAGCGGACATATAAAGCGCAAGGGCCGCCCGAAGGCGGCCCTTTACGGTCTTTAGCGACGCAGGCCGAGGCGGCTGATCAGGCTGCGGTAGCGCTCGACATCCTTATTCTTCAGGTAGTCGAGCAGCTTGCGGCGCTGGCTCACCATGCGCAGCAGACCACGGCGGGAGTGGTGGTCGTGGATGTGGTCCTTGAAGTGACCGGAGAGGTCGTTGATACGGGCGGTGAGCAGGGCAACCTGCACCTCGGGGGTGCCGGTGTTGTTGCCGTTGCCGCCGTATTCGCTAACGATGCTGGCTTTCTGTTCAGCAGTGAGTGCCATCGATGAAACTCCAAATTTTGAATGTTAATTTCGCTTATCGAAAACGGTGAATTTTACCCGCACCGTAACGGGTCAAACAAGCCGACCGGGAGATCACCCCCCGTGCCACCGAAGGCCGCAGCCTCGGGGGCTCGCCGGTCAGGCCTGGATCTGCAGGAGGCGGCGTGGTGCCACACGACCATCGTCGAGGATCTCCCCGACGCCGAGGAAATCCCCGTCTTGGTCGAGCAGCTTGACCATACCGCCCGTGGGCGCCTGGGGCACGATAACCGGTTGCCCCTGGCGCAGGTAGAAAGTGAGGGTCTCGGTGAGCTGGACAGCGGGCCAGTCGGCGAACACCTCCTTGAACGGGATCAGCAGCCGATCGAGGGCCGCTGAGCCCTCTTCATCGGCGATGCGACGCACCTCATCGAGGCTCACCGCAGCACTGATGTCGAAGGCGCCGACACGGGTGCGGCGTAGCGCGCTCAGGTGCGCACCGCAGCCGAGGGCCTCGCCGATATCCTCCACCAGGGTACGCACATAGGTGCCCTTGGTGCAGTGAATGCCGAGCTCCAACTCGGTGGCCGTGCGTCCACGCAATACCAGTTCGTGAATGGTTACGGTGCGCGGCTTGCGCTCCACCTCGACCCCCTCGCGGGCCAACTTGTAGAGCGGTTGTCCCTGGTGCTTGAGCGCCGAGTACATGGGCGGGACCTGCTCAATGGGGCCGGTAAAACGGGCCAGAACCTCGGCCATCAGCGCGTCGGAGTAGTCGCCCACGGGACGCTCGTCGATCACCTCGCCCTCGGTATCGGCGGTGGTGGTGCGCTTACCGAGGGTCGCGGTCCCCTCATAGGCCTTGTCGGCGTCGAGCAGATAGGCCGAGAGCTTGGTCGCCTCACCAAAACAGAGGGGCAGCAGACCGCTGGCCATGGGGTCGAGGTTGCCGGTGTGGCCCGCCTTCTGGGCGAAGAAGAGGCGTTTCACCTCTTGCAGCGCACCGTTGGAGGTAGAGCCGATCGGTTTGTCGAGCAGGAGGATGCCATTGACCGGACGGCCACGGAGTTTTCTGCGTCGTGCCACGTTGTTATTTACTCTTCTTCGGCGTCGTGTTTGTCCTCGGCGATTGCCTCATCGATCAGGCGACTCATGCGGTTGCCGTTCTCGATGGAGGTGTCGTGGACAAACTTCAGTTGTGGGATGGAGCGGAGGGTCATTCGCCGACCCAGCTCGTGACGCAGGAAACCCGCCGCACGGTTGAGTGCGGTGAGTGTCTCCTTGATATCGCCGGTGAAGGTGCTGATGAAGACCTTGGCATAGGCCATGTCCTTGCTCACCTCGACGGCGGTGATGCTGACCATACCGACGCGCGGGTCCTTCACCTCGGTCTGGAGCAGCTCCGCCAATTCACGGCGCATCTGCTCGCCGACACGGCGGCCACGGCTGAAGTCGTTTGCCATTTGCTGACCGGTCCGCCCTTACTTGCTGCTACTGCTGAGGGTGCGCGCCACTTGGATACGCTCGTAGACCTCGATCTGGTCGCCCACGCGCACATCGTTGTAGTTCTTCACACCGATACCGCACTCGACGCCGTTCTTGACCTCGGAGACGTCGTCCTTGTAACGGCGCAGGGACTCCAGTTCACCCTCGTAGATCACCACGTTCTCGCGCAGCACGCGGATCGGATTGGAGCGCCGGATGGTGCCCTCGATGACCATACAGCCGGCGATGGCGCCGAACTTGGGGGAACGGAACACGTCGCGCACCTCGGCGATGCCGATGATGTCCTCGCGGAACTCGGGCTGTAGCAGGCCGGTAAGCGATTGGGTCACCTGGTCGATCAGCTCGTAGATAACACTGTAGTAGTGCAGGTCCACGCCCTGCTCGTCGATCAGGCGCTTGGCGCTGGCGTCGGCACGCACGTTGAAGCCGATGACGATGGCGTTGGAGGCGATCGCCAGGTTGGCATCGGACTCGTTGATGCCACCGACACCGCTGGCGATGATCTTCACCTTCACCTCGGTGGTGGAGAGCTTGTTCAGCGCATCGCTGATCGCCTCCACCGAGCCCTGTACGTCGGCCTTGAGCAGGATGTTGAGGGTACTGACCTTGCCCTCCTCCATCTGCGAGAACATGTTCTCCAGCTTGGCCTGCTGCTGGCGGGCGAGCTTGACGTCACGGTACTTACCCTGACGGAAGTTCGCCACCTCGCGCGCCTTGCGCTCGTCGGTAGTCACCAGCGCCTGCTCACCGGCAGCGGGGGCACCGGAGAGGCCGAGGATCTCCACCGGGATGGAGGGACCGGCCTCGTCGATGGACTTGCCGTTCTCATCGAGCATGGCACGCACGCGGCCATACTCGTGGCCTGCGAGGATGATGTCGCCCTTACGCAGGGTACCGCGCTGCACCAGCACGGTGGCCACCACGCCGCGCCCCTTGTCGAGGCGTGACTCGATGACGAAGCCGCTGGCAGGGCCGTCGGTCACGGCGGTCAACTCCAGCACCTCGGCCTGTAGCAGGATGCCCTCGAGCAGGGCGTCGATGCCGGTACCGGCCTTGGCGGAGACATTGATGAACATGGTGTCGCCACCCCAATCCTCGGGGATCACATCGAACTGAGCGAGCTCGTTCTTGACGCGGTCCGGGTCGGCCTCGGGCTTGTCGATCTTGTTCACCGCGACGATCAGCGGTACGCCGGCGGCCTTGGCGTGTTGTACCGCCTCACGGGTCTGCGGCATCACGCCGTCGTCGGCGGCCACCACCAGGATGACGATGTCGGTCACCTCGGCACCACGGGCACGCATGCTGGTAAAGGCCGCGTGACCGGGGGTGTCGAGGAAGGTGATCATGCCGCGGTCGGTCTCGACGTGGTAGGCGCCGATGTGCTGGGTAATGCCACCGGCCTCGCCATGGGCGACGCGGGTACGACGGATGTAATCGAGCAGCGAGGTCTTGCCGTGGTCGACGTGACCCATGATGGTCACCACCGGCGCACGGTGCAGCTCCTCACCCTCGTGGGTGTGGCTGCTCAGCACCTCGTCTTCCAGGGCGTTCTCCTTCATCAGGATCGGTACGTGCCCCATCTCCTCGACGAGGATGGCGCAGGTCTCCTGATCGAGCACCTGGTTGATGGTGACCATGGTGCCGAGCTTCATCATCTGCTTGATCACCTCGGCGGCCTTCACAGACATCTTCGCTGCCAGTTCACCGACGGTGATGGTCTCGGGCAGGCTCACCTCGCGTACCACGGGGCCCGCAGGACGGGTGAAGCCGTGCGCAGCGGCGGCAACCGGGGTGTCACGACGGCCACCCTTGGCAGTCGCGGTACGCCCACTCTTCTTGCTACCGGCGCCGCGGCGACCCTTACCACCGGCGATGTGCAGCTCCTCGTCACCACCCTCGGAGCGACCACTGCGCTTGGCACCACGCTTGGCGCCCTTGTCGCTCTCCTTCTCCTTGATCTCGCGGGTCTTGACCTCTTTCTCCTTACGCGCTTTGCGGGCGGCGGGCTCCTCATCGGCCTCTTTGGGAGAGGTAGCCTTGCTCGCGGCGGCGCGACGGCTCTCCTCCTCCTTGGCGATGCGCGCGGCCTCGGCCTCCTCGGCGGCCTTGCGGGCCAGCTCCTCGGCGGCCAGGCGCGCGACCTCCTCCTCCTCGGCGCGGCGGCGGGCCTCCTCCTCGGCGCGGATACGCGCGGACTCGGCCTCCTGCTCGTGCAGGCGCTGATCCTCGTCGATCTGCTTCTCCAGGCGCTCCACCACCTCGGCGTCGATGCGCTTGTTCTCTTCGGCGTTGACCACGCTGCGCTTGACGTAAGTGCGCTTCTTGCGCACCTCCACGGTAACGGTCTTGCTGCCCTTTCCGGCCATGCCGGTGGGCTGCTTCAGCTCGCTGGTGACGCGGCGCTTGAGGGTCACCTTCTTCGGCCCCTCTTCGCCCAATCCATCCTCTTTACCATGCTTCTGGTTGAGGTAATTACGCAGCTTTTGCTTATCTTCGAGGCTGACGGCGTCGTCGGTGCTCTCGACCTCGATCCCCGCCTCCTTCAGTTGGGCAAGCAGACGATCCTGCGGGACCCCAATGGCCTCGGCGAATTCTTTGACAGTAACATCCGACATACGACTAACCTCTCCCCCACCTAGTCCTGCTGCTCGTTGCTCTCTTCGAACCACGGGCGACGCGCGGTCATGATCAGTGCGGCGGCACGCTCTTCATCGATCCCCTCGATATCGAGGAGGTCATCCACCGCCAACTCGGCCAGATCTTCCATGGTGGTGACGCCACGGGCGGCGAGTATATCCGCCAGCTCGTTATCCATACCATCCATTTCCAAAAGATCCGCTGCCGGCTCCCCGGCGCTGTGCTCTTCGCGGCTGATCTCGTTGGTCAGCAGCACGTCCTTGGCACGGGCACGCAGGGTATCGACGATCTCCTGGTCGAACTCCTCGATCTCCAACATCTCGTGGACCGGGACGTAGGCGACCTCTTCGACGCTGGAGAACCCTTCCTGCACCAGGATGGTCGCCACGTCCTCGTCGACGTTGAGACTCTCCATAAAGAGGTCGAGGAGTGCGCGGGCCTCGGCCTCGCTCTTCTCCTCCGCCTCGGTCTGATTCATGACGTTCAGCTCCCAGCCCGTCAGCTCACTGGCCAGGCGCACGTTCTGACCGTTGCGCCCGATGGCCAGGGAGAGCTGCTCCTCGGCCACCGCCACGTCCATGCTCTCTTGCTCCTCATCGACGACGATGGAGAGCACCTCGGCGGGGGACATGGCGTTGATGACGAACTGCGCCGGGTTGTCGTTCCACAACACGATATCGACGCGCTCACCGTTCAGCTCGTTGGTCACGGACTGGACGCGGGAGCCGCGCATACCGACACAGGCACCGACCGGGTCGATACGGTCATCGCGGGAGTTGACGGCGATCTTGGCGCGCAGGCCCGGGTCACGGGCGGCGCCACGGATCTCGATGAGCCCCTCGCCCACCTCCGGCACTTCGAGCTTGAACAGCTCGATGAGAAACTCGGGGCAGGTGCGGCTGACGAAGAGCTGCGGGCCACGCGGCTCGTGGCGCACATCAAACAGGAAGCCGCGGATGCGGTCACCGGGGCGGATCGCCTCGCGCGGGATGAGCTTGTCACGGGTGATGAGCGCCTCGATGTTGCCACCCAGGTCGATGATCACGTTGCCACGCTCCATGCGCTTGACCACACCGCTGATGAGGCTGCCCTTGCGGTCGAGGTAGGCATCGACCACCTGGGCGCGCTCGGCCTCGCGCACCTTCTGCACGATCACCTGCTTGGCGGTCTGTGCGGCAATACGACCAAACTCGCTGGACTCGACCTCCTCCTCGATGTAGTCGCCGACGCCGATACCCGGCTCCAGCTCCACCGCGGCGCTCAGGGTGTATTGGCGCTCGGGGGCGTCGAGGGGCTCGCCGTCGCTATCGTCGATCACCTGCCAACGGCGGAAGGTCTTGTAGGCGCCGGTCTTGCGGTCGATAACCACACGGATGTCGGTATCCCCGCCATAACGCTTCTTGGTGGCAGTGGCCAGGGCGATCTCGATTGCCTCGAAGATGATCCCCTTGTCGACACCCTTTTCGTTCGATACCGCGTCAACGACCAACAAAATCTCTTTGCTCATTAGCCAGCCTCTTGCTCAAACCTAACCCGCCGCGCGGGCCTCCTAGCCAACCCTTGGTGTCAGCGTGCTGTCGCCGCGCCCGGGAGCCCCTACCACTCGTGGACCAGATTCGCCTTATCGACCTGATCGACGGGGAGCGCATAACTCTTACCGTCCACCTCGACCGACAGCTGGCCCTCTTCGACTGCCAACAGCCTCCCTTTGAACTTGCGCCGCCCCTCTACGGGGAACGCGAGTCGTACCTGAACCATCTTGCCGACGACCGCCTCAAAGTGCGCCTGCGTGAACAGTGGGCGGTCGAGACCCGGCGAAGAGACCTCCAGGGTGAACTCACCCTGGATCGGGTCCTCTACATCGAGCACCGCACTCACCTGCTCGCTCACCTTGGCGCAGTCGTCCACCGTGACCCCGTCGGGGCCATCGATATAGATGCGCAGCAGCGAATGACGCCCCTGCGGCATAAACTCCACACCCAACAACTCATAGCCCAAGGCCTCGGCCACGGGCGCAAGCATTTCGGTGAGACGACGCTCTTTTGCCATCGAACAGTTTCCACAAACAAAAAGTGGGCCATAGGCCCACTGACGTGTAACACACTCTCCATGGGCACTCTTGAGGTTGCCGCATGGCCGGATACGTCATGCACACAGCGTCGTATGCATATCCCGGTAAAAAAAAACCCCGGGGTCCGGGGTTTTTTGTTGTTGGTAGCGGGGGCAGGATTTGAACCTACGACCTTCGGGTTATGAGCCCGACGAGCTACCGGACTGCTCCACCCCGCATCCGATAAAGAGAATTATACGGAGAGTTGTCCTGTAACACAACAGTTATTTCTCATTCGATAGCAGAGGCCTGCTCACCCTGACCCACTAGGCGCTGGCGCAGGTCGTAACGGTAGATAAAACCCGGCAGTGCGAAGACCAGAAACAGGCAGAGGGTGACGGCGTAGAACTCCCACCCCTGGGGGTAGAGTTGACCATTCACCTTCTGTTCGAGACCGAGGGCCAGCGCACCGATGACCAGATAGAGGAGCGTCCACTCCAACCAACGCCACCAGGCCGCCTTGGCCCTCCCCCCGGCGGGGCGCAGCACCAGCAGCACGCGTTCGCTGAGCCAGGGGAGATTGGCACTGACCAAGGCGATGAGGATGACCGCCCAGGCGGCTGATTTGGCATCCATGATGACCTATCCGATGGAGGCGGAGCAGATGGCCAGCAGCGAGCTGGGGAAGAGCCCCAGACCGACCACGGCCAGACTATTGGCACTGAGCAGGATGCGCAGGTCGGCGCTGCTCTCGATGGGGGCATCGCTTTCGGGCTTGTCGAAGTACATCAACTTGATGATGCGCAGGTAGTAGAAGGCACCCACCACAGAAAACACCACCGCAGCGATGGCCAACCACACCAGACCGACACCCACGGCCGCTTGGATCACCGCCAGCTTGGCCCAGAAGCCGAGGAAGGGTGGCACACCGGCCATGGAGAACATCAGCATCATCATCATCAGGGCGAACCAGGGCGAGCGGTCGTTGAGCCCCTTGAGGTCGTCGAGTTTATCGGCCTCGAAGCCCGCACGTGAGAGCAGCAGGATCATACCGAAGCCACCCAGGCTCATCACCACATAGGTGATGGCGTAATAGAGGGAGGCGGCGTAGCCCTCAGATGTCCCGGAGAGCACACCGAGCAGCAGGAAGCCGATATGCGAGATACCCGAGTAGGCGAGCATGCGCTTGAGGTTGGTCTGGGCGATCGCCACCAGATTACCGAGGCCGAAGGAGAGCAGCGCCATCACTATCAAGATCCCCTGCCACTGCTGATGCAGCTCGCCGAGACCATCGACGAAGATGCGCATCAGCATGGCGAAGGCGGCCAACTTGGGGGCACTGCTGATGAACAGGGTCACGGCTGTGGGGGCACCGTGGTAGACGTCCGGTACCCACATGTGGAAGGGCACGGCACCGAGCTTGAAGGCGACACCGACGAGCATGAAGATGATGCCGAAGAGCATGGTCACGTCGTTGGTAGGAAGCTTTGCAGCAGCCTCGCCCATCAAGGCGAAATCGAGGGTACCGGTAGCACCATAGACCAGCGACATGCCGTACAGCAGCATGGCCGAGGCCATGGCACCGAGGACGAAGTACTTCATCGCCGCCTCGGAGGCGTCGACGTTGTCACGCCGCAGGGCGACCATGGCATACATAGAGAGGGAGAGCAGCTCCAGACCCATATAGACCGTGAGCAGGGTGTGGGCCGAGGCGAGCACCAGCATGCCTAGGGTAGCGAACAGGACGAGCAGATAGAACTCGCCCTTGTACATATCGCGCTGCTTGATGTACTCCTTGGAGTAGACCAGCACCACCATCACGGCCAGCAGCATGAAGAGCTTGAGCAGTGCCGCCATCGGGTCGTTGATGTAGCTACCGTGGAATGCCAACTCAGGCAACCGGGGATACCCGTCGAGCACCAACCAGAAGGTGCCGGCCAACGAGAGCAGGCTCAGGATGTAGGTGATGTGACGGGTACGCTCCGTGAGGAAGAGGTCGACGACCAGCACCAGAGAGAGCATGCCGAGGAGGAACATCTCGGGCATGGCCGGTGCGAAGCTGGTGAGTGTGAGATCCATCGATCGTGCCCCGTATTAAAGCTTGGAAATGGCGATGTGTTGCAGCAGGTGCTCGACCGAGGCGTGCATCACCTCCAGGAGCGGCGCTGGCCAGATACCGAACAGCAGTACCATCAACGCGAGCACACTCAAGAAGAGAAACTCACGGCCGTTGATATCGGTCAGCTTGGCCACGTTGTCGTTGGCCACCGGGCCATAGACCACGCGCTTGATCATCCACAGGGTGTAAGCGGCACCGAGGATCAGTGTGGTGGCAGCGATGAAGGCGAACCAGAAGTTGGCCTTGAAGCTGGCCAGGATGACCATGAACTCGCCGACGAAGCCGGAGGTGCCGGGCAGACCCGCGTTGGCCATGGCGAACAGCACGAAGAAGGCGCCGAACTTGGGCATGGTGTGGATCACACCGCCGTAGGCGGCTATCTCACGGCTGTGCACCCGGTCGTACATCACACCGACGCAGAGGAACATCGCCCCGGAGATAAAGCCGTGGGAGACCATCTGCACGATACCGCCCTCGATACCCATGGCCGCGCCGCTAAAGCTACCGGTGTTGCGGTAGATGGCGAAGGCGATGAAGAAACCGAGGGTGACGAAGCCCATGTGTGCAATGGATGAGTACGCAATCAGCTTCTTCATATCGTTCTGCACGATGGCGACGAAGCCGATGTAGGCCACGGCCACCAGCGAGAGCAGAATCATCAGCCAGTCGAGCGCGGCGCTGGCGTCAGGGGTGATCGGCAGGCTGAAGCGCAGGAAGCCGTAGGCACCGAGCTTGAGCATGATCGCCGCCAGGATCACCGAACCACCGGTGGGCGCCTCGACGTGGGCGTCGGGCAGCCAGGTGTGCACCGGCCACATCGGCACCTTCACCGCGAAGGCGATGAGGAAGGCGAAGAAGATGAGGATCTGCGCATCAAGGCCGATCTTCACCCCGTGCATGGCGAGGATCTCGAAGTTGCCGGTCTGGAAGAAGAGGTAGATCAGTGCCACCAGCATGAAGACCGAGCCGAAGAAGGTGTAGAGGAAGAACTTCAGCGTGGCGTAGACGCGGCGTGGGCCACCCCAGATACCGATGACGATGAACATCGGGATCAGCATCGCCTCCCAGAAGACGTAGAAGAGCATGGCATCGAGGGAGGCGAAGACCCCGTTCATCGCCCCCTCCATGATCAGGAAGGCGGCCATGTACTGGGCGGGTTTGACCTCGATTACCTCCCACCCGGCGATGACGACGATCACCGTGGCGAAGGTGGTGAGCAGGATCAGCGGCATGGAGAAGCCGTCGACCCCGATGTGATAGTTGACCGTGACCTTACCGGCCTCGATCCACGGCATCATCTCCTCGAACTGCATCAAGTGGGTCGTGGTGTCGAAATCGGTGTAGAGCGGCACTGAGAGCAGGAAGGCGGCGACAGAGACCAGCAGCGCCAGCCACTTGGCACCCGTCCCCTTGCCGTCGCCACCGCTGCCGATCGCCAGGATCAGCAGGCCACCGATGATCGGCGTCCAGATGACCAGACTGAGAAGTGCGAGATCAGAATTCATGCACTCGACCCTTGTATTTCGTTATGCCTGACTGCGTTATTGCAGGATAAAGATGCCGAACAGCGCCAACAGGCCGACGATCATCACGAATGCGTAGTGGTAGAGGTAACCACTCTGCAGATGGCGGGTGACCGCCGCGAGCAGCCCCACACTCTTAGCGGAGCCGTTGACCACCAGACCGTCGATCAGCAGCAGGTCGCTCACCTTCCACAGGAAGCGGCCCAGGCCACGGCTGGCAGCAGCGATGACACCCTGATTGAAGGCGTCGAAGCCGTACTTGTTGTCGAGCACCCAGTGCACCAGGGAGAGCTTGCGCTCGATCATGGCCGGGATGTCGGGGCGCTTCATATAGAGGTAGTAGGCGGTGCCGACACCGGCAGCGGCGAGCCAAGTCGGCAGGGCTACAAAGCCATGCAGGAACATGCTGAACCAACCATGGAAGTGCTCACCTACATGGGCGAGGGTATCGTGCTCATGGGCCACTTTAATGGCACCGTCAAAGAAGTCACCGAAAGGCATACTGCTGACAAACACCGCACCCGCAGCAACCGACGGGACAGCGAGGGCAATCAACGGCCAAGTCACCACTCTTGGGCACTCGTGCAGATGCTCCTTGGTGTGCTCGTCCATACGCGGCTCACCGTGGAAGACCAGGAAGTACATACGGAAGCTGTAGAGCGCGGTGATGAAGACACCGGCCAGCACCATCACATAGACCAGGTCCGCGTAGGGCAGATGGGAGGCGCCCACCGCCATGATGATGCTGTCCTTGGAGTAGTAACCGGCAAAACCGGGGGCACCGATGAGGGCCAGAGAACCCACTAAGGATGTACCCCAGGTCCAGGGCATGTATTTACGCAGGCCACCCATGTTGCGCATGTCCTGATCGTGGTGCATGGCGATGATCACCGAGCCTGCACCGAGGAACAGCAGCGCCTTGAAGAAGGCGTGGGTCATCAGGTGGAAGACACCGGCGGCGTAGGCGGAGACGCCCAAGGCCACGGTCATGTAGCCGAGCTGCGACAGGGTGGAGTAGGCCACCACGCGCTTGATGTCGTTCTGGATCAGGCCGAGCAGCCCCATGAAGAAGGCGGTCAGGGCGCCGATGATCATCACGAAGGTGAGCGCGGTCTCGGAGAGTTCGTACAGCGGCGACATACGCGCCACCATGTAGATACCGGCGGTGACCATGGTCGCGGCGTGGATCAGCGCGGAGATGGGGGTCGGGCCCTCCATGGAGTCGGGCAGCCAGACGTGCAGCGGCACCTGCGCCGACTTACCCATGGCACCAATGAAGAGCAGGATGCAGATGACCGTCATCACGCTCCACTGCTCGTCGCCCCAGATATTCATGGTGAGGTCTTTGTGCTGCTCGGCGACGGCGAAGACCGAGGCGTAGTCGAGGGTGTTGAAGTACATCAGCACCCCGGCGATACCGAGGATAAAGCCGAAGTCGCCCACGCGGTTGACCAAGAAGGCCTTGAGGTTGGCGAAGACGGCGGTCTCGCGAACCGACCAAAAGCCGATCAGCAGGTAGGAGACCAGACCGACCGCCTCCCAACCGAAGAAGAGCTGCATGAAGTTGTTCGCCATCACCAGCATCAACATGGAGAAGGTGAAGAGCGAGATGTAGCTGAAGAAGCGTTGGTAGCTGTTGACTCCTGCGCCACTGCCCTCGGGCCAGTTCTCCTCGTCGTGGCTCATGTAGCCGATGGTGTAGACGTGCACCATGAGCGAGACGAAGGTGACCACCACCATCATCATGGCAGTGAGGTTGTCGACCAGGAAGCCGACCTCGAAGCTGATGCCGTCGGACTTAAGCCAGGTGTAGATGGTCTGATTGAAGACGCCGATCTCGTCGATGGCGATGCGCTTGAAGACGTACATCGACAGCAGGCATGCGATAGCCACGCCGACGATGGTGACGGTGTGCGCGCCCTTGCGCCCCAGCGGCCCGGCGAAGAGACCGGCGAGGATCGAGCCGATCAGCGGTGCCAGGACGATGGCGACTAGGATGTTGTGCAGGCTCTCGGTCACGCGATTACCCCTTCAGCGTATCCAGATCGTCGACATTGATGCTGCGCTTATTGCGGAACAGCACCACCAGGATGGCCAGGCCGATGGCCGCCTCCGCCGCCGCCACCGTGAGGATGAAGAAGACGAAGACCTGCCCGGCGCTGTCGCCGAGGAAGTGGGAGAAGGCGATAAAGTTGATGTTCACCGCCAGCAGCATCAGCTCGATGCACATCAGCAGGATGATGAGGTTCTTACGGTTGATGAAGACCCCCGCCATGCTGATGCAGAAGAGGATCGCACCGACCGTCAGGTAATCGGATAGAGCTACCATTCCCATCCCTCAAGATTGTTGTTCATCGACATCCGCACGCCGCGCACTACTTGCGCGCCTCGGACGGCACCTTCACAAGACGCACACGGTCTTCGCGACGCGTGACCACCTGCTTTTCCGGTGCCTGATACTTGGTCCCCTCGCGGCGGCGCAGCGTCAGGGCGATGGCCGCGACGATGGCCAGCAGCAGCACCACGGCGGCCAGCTCGAAGGGGAAGACATAGGTGGTGTAGAGCTGCAGGCCCAGCTCACGGGTGTTCTCGTAGTCAGCGGCGTGCGGGGTCGGCACCGGCATGTCGCCGGGGGCGAAGCGGTCCCCGTTGTAGACCTGATACATCACCCCGAACATCAACACCGCGACGACGATGCCGATGGGCAGCAGTTGGGCGAAGCCCTCACGCATGCGCGCGATGTTGATGTCGAGCATCATCACCACGAAGAGGAACAGCACCATCACCGCGCCGACGTAGACCAGCACCAGGGTGATGGCGAGGAACTCCGCCTCCAGCATCATCCACAGCGCCGCGCTGTTGAAGAAGGCGAGCACCAGGGCCAGTGCCGAGTGGACCGGATTGCGCAGGGTCACCACCGCCCCGGCGCTCAGCACCAGGAAGCTGGAGAAGACATAGAAGAGGATCTGTTCAAAGCTCATATCTGTCGCAGGCCCGCTGTTGTGTTTCGGTGTTCGCCCGGCGTCGTGCGCCCGTTAGCGGTAGGGTGCATCGGCCGCACGGTCGGCGGCGATCTGCTGTTCGTGCTTGTCGCCCATGGCGAGCAGCTTCTCCTTGCTCATGAGCAGGTCGCCGCGCTCCTCGCCCACGTACTCGTAGACGCGGGTCTCGACGATGGCGTCCACCGGGCAGGCCTCTTCGCAGAAGCCGCAGTAGATGCACTTGGTCATGTCGATGTCGTAGCGTGTGGTGCGACGAGTACCGTCGTCACGCTCGGCCAGCTCGATGGTGATGGCCATCGCCGGGCAGATCACCTCACACAGCTTGCAGGCGATGCAGCGCTCTTCGCCATTGGCGTAACGACGCAGGGCGTGGTGACCACGGAAACGCGGCGACATGGGCGCGCGCTCCTCCGGGTACTGTACGGTGAACTTCTTCTTGAACAGGTAGCGACCAGTGACGCGCATACCACCGAGCAGCTCCAGCAGGAACAGGCTCTTGAAGGAACGGAGTAGATTCATCTGTGTTACCTCGTCTCGCTACGTGGCCTTAGTGGAGCCAGGGGCCAATGCCACCGGCCATGATCACCGCACCCACCACCATCAACCAGACGATGGTCAGGGGGATGAACACCTTCCAACCCAGACGCATGATCTGGTCATAGCGATAGCGCGGGAAGGTGGCACGGAACCAGAGGAACAGGAAGAGGAAGATGCTCGCCTTGGCCAACAACCAGATGAGGCTCGGCGCGGCGAGGAAGGTGTCGCCCACCACCGGCAGCCCCTGGAAGGGGGAGAGCCAGCCACCCATGAACATCAGCGCGGTGAGCATCGCCACCAGGATCATGTTGGCGTACTCGGCGAGGAAGAAGACCGCGAAGGTGATACCGGAATACTCGACGTGGAAACCGGCGACGATCTCCGACTCACCCTCGGCCACGTCGAATGGCGCGCGGTTGGTCTCGGCCACGCCGGAGATGAAGTAGATGACGAAGAGCGGGGCCAGCGGCACCATGAACCAGGTCCAGAAACCGCCGGATTGCGCCTGCACGATCTCACCCAGGTTGATGCTCCCGGCGGCCATCAGCACACCGACCAGGGCGAAGCCCATGGCGATCTCGTAGGAGACGATCTGCGCGGCAGAGCGCATGGCACCGAGGAAGGCGTACTTGGAGTTGGAGGCCCAACCGGCGATGATCACGCCGTAGACACCCAGAGAGGTGAGGGCCAACACGTAGAGCAGGCTGGCGTTCACATCGGCCAGGATCAGCTCGTCACCGAAGGGGATGACCGCCCACGCTGCCAGTGCCGGCCCCATGGAGAGCATGGGTGCGACGATAAAGAGGAACTTGTCCGCCCCACTGGGGATGACGATCTCCTTGAACATCAGCTTCACCGCGTCGGCGATGGGCTGACCGAGACCCCACAGCGAGTGGCCGAAGAAGCCGACACGGTTCGGACCGATACGGATCTGCATGTAGCCGATGATCTTACGCTCGGCGTAGGTCAGGTAGGCCACCGCGACCAGCAGCGGGGCGAGGATGACGACGATCTTGATGAGGATGATCGCCAGCACCTGAAGGCTCTCCGGCAACCACTGCAAGAGGGACTGCAGCAACTCAATCATCCGTTTACTCCACTCATCATTGTGTTATCGAGCGTATGGTTCGCTTATCGGTCAGCGACAGTGTCAGGCCGGGATCAATTCGACAGGGCCGAAGCCGCTGCTACATCCCTGGGTCGCCTCGGTGCCCTTACGCAGCAGCACGCAGCCAGCAGGTACCGTATCGTCCACCACCAAGGGCATAGGCGCGCAGCTCCACTCCCCCGTGCGCAGCATCACCTTCTGCCCATCGTTGAACCCGCGGGCCGCAGCAGTGGTGCTGTGCACACGCACGACGCTGGCACCCTGTCCATCGATGCTCGCCTGCAGCGCGGCGGCCCGGCGTACCACAGGGTCGACTCCGTGGATGGCGAACTCGGCGATGCCGGAGAGCCCCTCGACCCGGACAGAGGGGGCCACCGGCTGCCAGCGCAACTGGTTGGCGATGGTCCCAGTGGCACCGGTGAGTGCCTTGAGTTCGTCACGGATCTCCTCGGAGGAGAACTGCTCGAAACCGTCGAGGTCGAGCAGGTTGCCGAGCACGCGCAGCAGCTTCCAGGCAGGACGGGCATCGCCCGGTGCGGCGATGGCTGCACCAAAGCCCTGCCAGTTGCCCTGGGCGTTGACCAGGGTGCCGGAGGTCTCGTAGCTCATGGCCATGGGCAGCAGCACGTCACAGCGCTCGACCATGGCCTGGCTGGCATAGCCGCTCAGGGCGACCACGAAACCGGCCTGTTCGAGCCCGGTGCGAGCGGTACGGGAGTCGGCACAGTCGAGTTCGGGCTCACAGTTCATCAGCACGAGGGCCTTGAGCCCGGCACCCAGCATGGCGCGCCAGTCGAGACCCGCGGCATCGACCTCGGACCCAGCGGCGGCGCGGTGCGGCAGGCAACCCGCCAGCGCGGCACCGGCGCTGTTGCCGCCCTCCCCCGGCAGTTGCAACTGGCAGCCGCTGAGGTCGGCGATGAGTGCGGCGAGCGAGCGCAGCGCGGCGGCGTCCGGGGAACCGGCGGCCATGGCGCCGACCCAGACGATGCCCTTCTCTGCGCCCTTGAGTGATGCGGCAATCATCTCTGCCTCGATGCTCACCTCGACCTTCTCGGCCAGGGCGGCGAAGCCCTCGGGGGCGGAGCCACCCTCGACGAGCAGTGCCTTGGCCACCGCGACGAGCGAGGCGACCATCGCCTCGGGGGCGGTGACGATACGCTGACCCATGGGCAGGTTGGCGGCGTAGTCGACGGCGGCGACGCTGTGAATCGCGGCACCGTTCAGTGCGGCCTTGCGCAGGCGCAGACCGAGCAGCGGCTGTTCCTTACGCACGTTGGCGCCGATGAGCAGGGCGGCGTCGATGCTTTCGATCTCGACCACCGGCAGGCTCAGACCGGGCATGGCCGGGAGGCGGGCCTGGTCGCTGAAGTCGAGCTGACGCAGACGGAAATCGATGTTGTTCGAGCCGAGGCCACGCACCAGCTTTTGTAGCAGGTAGTACTCCTCGGTGGTCGAGCTGTATCCGGCGAGGGCTCCGACGCTGTTGCCAGCGGCCTTGATCCCCTCGGCGGCGAAGGTCAGGGCGGTGTCCCAATCCACCGTCTGCCACTCACCGTCGCGCTTGATGCGCGGTGCGCTGAGGCGGTCGGAGGCAGCTAGGCCGAGATAGGCGAAGCGGTCACGGTCGGACAGCCAGCACTCGTTGAGCGCCTCGTTGTCCCGCGGCAGCACGCGCTGGAGTTCACCACGGCGCGACTGCACCTGGATATTGGCGCCAAGGCAGTCGTGCGGCGAGACCGAGTCGTGGCTATCCAGCTCCCAGGGGCGCGCGGAGTAGCGGTAGGGGCGCGAGGTGAGCGCGCCCACCGGGCAGAGGTCGATGACGTTGCCGGAGAGTTCGGAGGAGACGCTCTTGGCCACATAGGTGCCAATGCGCATGTGTTCGCCGCGCCCGGTGGCGCCCAGCTCCATGACACCGGCGATCTCCTGGCCGAAGCGCACGCAACGGGTGCAGTGGATACAGCGGGTCATCTCGGTGGCGATGAGCGGGCCGATGGGCTGGTCGGCGACCACGCGCTTGGCCTCGCCGTACTGCGAGGTGCCGTTGCCGTAACCGAGGGCCATCTCTTGCAGGTCGCACTCACCGCCCTGGTCGCAGATGGGGCAGTCGAGCGGGTGGTTGATGAGCAGGAACTCCATCACCGCGCGCTGCGCCGAGATCGCCTTGGGCGACTTGGTGAAGACCTTCATCCCCTCGTTGACCGGGGTGGCGCAGGCGGGCATCGGCTTGCCCATCTTCTCGACCTCCACCAGGCACATACGGCAGTTGGCGGCGATGGAGAGCTTCTTGTGATAGCAGAAGCGCGGGATGGCGATACCGGCCTGGTCGGCGGCCTCGATCAGCATCGAGCCATCGGCGGCCTGCACGGGGATGCCATTGATTTCGATATTCACCATCGGCTGTCGCTACCTTCCAATTCCTCTAGGGGTGCAGTCTTTCGTGGGGACGGCTCAGCCGCCCACCATGCACTTCTTGTGGTCGATGTGGTACTGGAACTCGTCGCGGAAACGCGTCACGAAGCTCTTCACCGGCATCGCCGCGGCGTCGCCGAGGGCGCAGATGGTGCGCCCCTCGATCTTGCTCGCCACATCCATCAGCTGGTCGAGGTCCTCTTGGCGCCCCTGGCCATGCTCGATGCGGTGCACGATGCGTGAGAGCCAACCGGTGCCTTCACGACAGGGGGTGCACTGGCCGCACGACTCCTCGAAGTAGAAGTGCGACAGGCGCGAGAGCAGCTTGACCATGCAGGTGGAGTCGTCGATGACGATCACCGACCCGGCGCCGAGCATGGAGCCCGCCTTGGCGATGGAGTCGTAGTCCATGGTGCACGCCATCATCACCTCGGCGGGCAGCACCGGGGTGGAGCTACCACCGGGGATCACCGCCTTGAGCTTGTGCCCGTCGCGCACGCCACCGGCCATCTCCAGCAGCTCGCTGAAGGGGGTGCCCATGGGCACCTCGTAGTTGCCGGGTTTGTTGACGTGGCCGGAGACGCAGAAGAGCTTGGAGCCGCCGTTGTTGGGCTTGCCGAGGTCGAGGAACCACTGCCCGCCATTGGCCAGGATCACCGGCACCGAGGCGAGGGTCTCGGTGTTGTTGATGGTGGTCGGGCGGCCGTAGAGACCGTAGCTGGCGGGGAACGGCGGCTTGAAGCGCGGTTGGCCCTTCTTGCCCTCGATGGACTCGATGAGCGCGGTCTCCTCGCCGCAGACATAGGCCCCGCCACCGAGGTGGGCATGCACCTGCATGTCGACCCCGGAGCCCTGGATGTTCTCACCCAACAGGCCAGCGGCGCGGGCCTCTTCCAGGGCCGCCTCGAAGCGCTCGTAGGGCTCCCAGAACTCGCCGCGGATGTAGTTGTAGCCGACGGTGGCACCGATGGTGTAACCGGCGATGCACATCCCCTCGATGAGCTGGTGGGGGTTGTAGCGCAGGATGTCGCGGTCCTTGCAGGTACCGGGCTCACCCTCGTCCGAGTTACAGACGATGTACTTCTGGCCGCTGATGGTGCGCGGCATGAAGCTCCACTTCAGACCGGTGGGAAAGCCCGCACCGCCGCGCCCACGTAGGGCCGAGATCTTGAGCTGTTCGATGATCTCCTCGGGCGGGGTCTTCTCCGCGAGGATCTTCTTCCACACCTCGTAGCCACCGGCGCTCTGATAGGCATCGAGCGTCCAGGAGTTCTCCAGGTGCAGGGTACGGAAACAGACTTCGTTCGCCATCGATTCACTCCACGCGTGGCCTTGGGCCTTGCGGTTACTCCAGCCCGTCGAGGATGGTGTCCAGGGTCTCGGGGGTCAGCTTTTCGTAGTACTCGCGGCCAACCTGCATCATCGGTGCGTTGACACAGGCCCCCAGGCACTCCACCTCTTTCAGGGTGAAGCGGTTGTCCTCGGTGGTCTGGCCGAGCTTGATGCCGAGGCGCTGCTCCAGGTGGGCGACCACCTCGTCGGAGCCGCGCAGCAGGCAGGAGATGTTGGTGCAGACGCAGATCTTGTGGCGCCCGACCGGCTCGCGCTCGTACATGGAGTAGAAGGTGGCCACCTCGTAGACGGCGATGGGCGGCATCTCCAGGTAGGCGGCGATCTCGTCCATCAGCGCGTTGGTCAGCCAACCACCATTCTGGTCTTGGGCGATGCGCAGGGCGGCCATCACCGCCGACTGCCTCTGCTCCGGCGGGTACTTGGCGATCCAGCGGTCGATCTCGGCGCGCGAGGCGTCGCTCAGCAGTTGCATGGTTGCAGCGCTCATCAGCGGTCAATCTCTCCGAAAACGATGTCCTGGGTGCCGATCACGGCGACCACGTCGGCCAGCATGTGACCGCGTACCATCTCATCCATACCGGCGAGGTGGGCGAAGCCCGGGGCGCGGATCTTCAGGCGGTAGGGCTTGTTGGAGCCGTCGGACAAGAGGTAGATACCGAACTCCCCCTTGGGGTGCTCCACCGCGGCGTAGGCCTCGCCCTTGGGCAGGCTGAAGCCCTCGCTGAAGAGTTTGAAGTGGTGGATCAGCGCTTCCATCTCCTCTTTGACCTCTTGGCGCTTCGGCGGGGCCACCTTGTGGTCGTCGCTGATCACCGGGCCGGGGTTCTTGCGCAGCCAGTTCACACACTGCTTGATGATGTGGTTGGACTGACGCATCTCCTCGATACGCACCAGATAGCGGTCGTAGCAGTCACCGTTGACGCCCACCGGGATGTCGAAGGTCAGGCGGTCGTAGACCTCGTAGGGCTGCTTCTTGCGCAGGTCCCAGGCGATGCCGGAGCCACGGATCATCGGCCCGGTGAAGCCCATCTGCAGGGCGCGCTCGGGGCTCACCACGCCGACACCGACGGTACGCTGCTTCCAGATACGATTATCGGTGAGCAGGGTCTCGTACTCGTCCACATAGCCGGGGAAGCGCTCAGTGAAGGCCTCGATGAAGTCGAGCATCGAGCCCTCGCGGGTCTCGTTGAGCGCCTTCATCTCCGCCTCGGAGTGCCACTTGCTCGCACCCTTGAAGCGCGGCATGGTGTCGGGCAGGTCGCGATAGACGCCGCCGGGACGGTAGTAGGCGGCGTGCATGCGCGCGCCGGAGACCGCCTCGTAGCAGTCCATCAGGTCCTCGCGCTCGCGGAAGGCATAGAGGAAGACGGTCATGGCGCCGATGTCGAGACCGTGCGCGCCGAGCCACATCAGGTGGTTGAGCAGGCGGGTGATCTCGTCGAACATGACGCGGATGTACTGGGCACGCACGGGGACTTCGAGGCCGAGCATCTGCTCGATGGCCATGCAGTAGGCGTGCTCGTTGCTCATCATCGAGACATAGTCGAGCCGGTCCATGTAGGGCAGGCTCTGTAGGTAGTGCTTGGTCTCGGCGAGCTTCTCGGTGCCGCGATGGAGCAGGCCGACGTGCGGGTCGGCGCGCTCGATCACCTCACCGTCCATCTCCAGCACCAGGCGCAGCACACCGTGCGCGGCCGGATGCTGGGGACCGAAGTTCAGAGTGTAGTTGCGGATCTCAGCCACGCTTGTCACCTCCCAGTTCCTGGGCCAGGTAGCGGTGATCCTCGCGGAACGCCTGCGGCACCATGTTGCGTGGGTCGATGGTCACCGGCTCGTAGACCACGCGGCGCAGCTCGGGGTCGTAGCGCATCTCGACGTTGCCGGAGATGGGGAAATCCTTGCGGAAGGGGTGACCGATAAAGCCGTAGTCGGTGAGGATGCGGCGCAGGTCCGGGTGGCCGTCGAAGACGATGCCGTACATGTCGAACGCCTCACGCTCGTACCAGTTGGCGCTGTTCCAGACATCGACCACCGACTCGACGCGTGGCAGTTCGCCCTCGGCGAAGCAGCGCAGGCGGATGCGGTGGTTCTTGCTAACAGACAGCAGGTGGTAGATGACGGCGAAGCGCTCGCCGGACCAGCTGCCGTGGTCGTACTCGGAGTAGTCGGCACCGCAGAGGTCGATCAGCTCTTCGCAGGCGAACTCGGCGCCATCGCGCAGCCCGGTGGCCACGGCGATGAGGTTGGCCGGGGCCACCTCCAGGGTCAGTTCACCGAACTCGACCTTGCTGCTGACCAGGGCCTCGCCGAAGGCCGTAGCGGCCTTCTGGGCTAACTCTTGGTAATAGTCGGACATACCTTGGCTTCCGTCTGGCTCTAGCGGGCGATGGTGTTGGTACGGCGGATCTTGTTCTGCAGTTGCAGAATGCCGTAGAGCAGCGCCTCGGCGGTGGGCGGGCAGCCGGGGACGTAGATGTCCACCGGCACCACCCGATCACAGCCGCGCACCACCGAGTAGGAGTAGTGGTAGTAGCCGCCGCCGTTGGCACAGGAGCCCATGGAGATGACCCAGCGTGGCTCGGCCATCTGGTCGTAGACCTTACGCAGCGCCGGGGCCATCTTGTTCACCAGGGTACCAGCGACGATCATCACGTCGGACTGGCGCGGACTCGGGCGGAAGATGATGCCGAAGCGGTCGAGGTCGTAGCGCGCGGCACCCGCGTGCATCATCTCCACCGCGCAGCAGGCGAGACCGAAGGTCATCGGCCACATGGAACCGGTGCGCGCCCAGTTGATGAGCGAGTCAGCCGTGGTGGTGACGACGCTCTTTTCGAGAATGCCCTCTATTCCCACTGCAGAGCCCCCTTCTTCCACTCGTAGATGAAACCGACCACCAGCAGCGCGAGGAAGATCACCATGGCGACGAAGCCGAACATGCCGATCTCGCGCAGCACCACCGCCCACGGGAAGAGGAAGGCGATCTCCAGGTCAAAGATGATGAAGAGGATGGCGACCAGATAGAAGCGCACATCGAACTTCATGCGCGAGTCTTCGAACGCCTCGAAGCCGCACTCGTAGGGGGAGAGCTTTTCGCTATCCGGACGACGTGGACCGAGGATGAACCCCAAGGCCATCATGAATGCACCGAAACCGAATCCTATGACGAGGAAGATCAGTACCGGGAGGTAATTTTCCAGCATGAGTAGGCAGTCCCCTTACGGATGGTCCCGCTTCTTGTGAATAGCGGCGGGTCTTTCTCATGTTCCTGATTCTGAGGAAGGTCGAGTCTATGGGAGCCCCACACTACGTGTCAACCGCAGCGAATCGTCAAAAACGCAATGAATTCATGCGCTTATAATTTGATAAAGCATACTTATGAGATAAAATTATCTATAAGTCATTATTATTGGTGGGATTTTTCACGCGTGTGGAGAATCACTTAGTGAGATCACGAATCGGGCTATATCCCATCGTAGATAACCCTCATAGGCACGCCTTATCCCCAGCGGATATGGTCACTTCGCCACCGACTCGGCGCCCCACCCGCCTTCGACCACACGACACAAACCTGTCGCAAACGGTAATCTCCAGGCAAACGCCTTTTCCACACCAATACAAGGGCATTGTGCCCACTGCGGGTTACTAGAGAGCGGCGAGTGGCCCCGTCAGGTATCGATTCCAACGCGGCGGCTCGCACCTGCGGGCCCTAACCCTCGGGGGTGCCTACACGCGCACCTCAGCGCTGGATATACTCCCCGCTCCACTCCCCTTCCCCGACCTTGGTAGCACCATGAAACAGAGCGAGTACCTGGCCTCCCTACGCGAGGATATCGTCATCCGCGCGACCCTCTGCGAGCAGCCGTTTGTCTTCCACTCCACCTGGGGGCTCTTCTCGCCACGCGAGATCGACGAGGGCTCACGCCTGCTGCTCGACCACATGGAGGTGTTCGAGGGGGACCACTGCCTCGACCTCGGCTGCGGCTACGGCCCCATCGGCGTCACCCTGGCCAAGCTCGCCCCTCAAGGCAGCACCCTGCTGGTGGACAAGGACTTTGTCGCGGTCGACTTCAGCAACAAAAACATCCGCCTCAACGGTCTGAGCAACGCCGAGGCGATGCTCTCCAATGCCTTCGACCAGATCCCACCACGACACTTCGACCTCATCGCCTCGAACATACCGGCCAAGGTAGGCAAGGAGTTGCTGCAACTGATCCTCAATGATGCCTATGAGCGGCTCAACCCTGGTGGGCGCATCTACGTAGTCACCATCAATGGCCTGCGCAAGTTCATGCAGCGTCATCTGCTCGAAGTCTACGGTAACTACGATAAGCTCAAGCAGGGCAAAAACTACACAGTGGCCATGGCCTACAAGAGCTGAGGGCTCTGCCGCAACACATATATAAGAAGGTGAGACCGCCCCGGCCTACCCCATACAGGGGAGAGACCCCCGCCACAGGGGGTGTTAAGGTCGAATGAGCCCATGGGATGGCCGGACATTCATAAACTCTGACTTATGCTGGCAATCAGAAGATATGAATTTACTTATGCATCAGCCTTCCCTAAGATGGCACCACGCTTGAAACAAGCCGCTAATCACAGCTCGGAGATGCCCACAGTCTCCAGCGCTTCTTAGACCAACTAAAGAACATTTGGGGTATTAAGATGGATCAATCCGCACGTTACGCCGACCTCTCCCTGAAAGAAGAGGACCTGATCGCTGGTGGTAAGCACGTCCTCGTCGCTTACAAGATGAAGCCTGCCACCGGCTATGGCTTCCTCGAAGTGGCCGCCCACGTTGCCGCCGAGTCCTCCACCGGCACCAACGTCGAGGTGTGCACCACCGACGACTTCACCAAGGGCGTCGACGCGCTGGTCTACCTGATCGACGAGGCCACCGAAGAGCTGCGCATCGCCTACCCGATCGACCTGTTCGACCGCAACATCACCGACGGTCGCGCCATGCTGGTCTCCTTCCTGACCCTGACCATCGGTAATAATCAGGGCATGGGCGACTGCGCCTACCTGAAGATGTACGACTTCTACATGCCCGAGCGCATGATCCAGCTGTTCGACGGCCCGGCCAAGGACATCAGCGACATGTGGCGCATCCTGGGTCGCCCCGTGGTCGACGGCGGTTACATCGCCGGTACCATCATCAAGCCCAAGCTGGGCCTGCGCCCCGAGCCCTTCGCCGAGGCCGCCTACCAGTTCTGGCTCGGTGGTGACTTCATCAAGAACGACGAGCCCCAGGGCAATCAGGTCTTCTGCCCCACCAAGAAGGTGATCCCGCTGGTCGCCGACGCCATGAAGCGCGCCCAGGACGAGACCGGTGAGGCCAAGCTCTTCTCCGCCAACATCACCGCCGACGACCACAACGAGATGGTCGCCCGTGGCGAGTACATCCTGGAGACCTTCGGCCCCGACGCCGACAAGGTGGCCTTCCTGGTCGACGGTTACGTCGGCGGCCCCGGCATGGTGACCACCGCCCGTCGCTGGTTCCCCAACCAGTACCTGCACTACCACCGCGCCGGTCACGGTGCCGTCACCTCCCCCAGCTCCAAGCGCGGCTACACCGCCTTCGTGCTGGCCAAGATGAGCCGTCTGCAGGGTGCCTCCGGTATCCACGTCGGCACCATGGGCTACGGCAAGATGGAGGGCGACGCCACCGACAAGATCATCGCCTACATGATCGAGCGTGACGAGTGCCAGGGTCCGGCCTTCTACCAGAAGTGGTACGGCATGAAGCCCACCACCCCGATCATCTCCGGTGGTATGAACGCCCTGCGTCTGCCCGGCTTCTTCGAGAACCTCGGCCACGGCAACGTGATCAACACCTCTGGTGGCGGTTCTTACGGCCACATCGACTCCCCGGCCGCTGGCGCCATCTCCCTGCGCCAGGCCTACGACTGCTGGAAGTCCGGTGCCGACCCGATCGAGTACGCCAAGGAGCACAAGGAGTTCGCCCGCGCGTTCGAGTCCTTCCCGCACGATGCCGACAAGATCTTCCCCGGCTGGCGCGAGAAGCTGGGCGTGCACAAGTAAGCACCCCCTGTCCGCGTGACTGAAAAACGCCTCCGCAAGGAGGCGTTTTTCTTCCTGCCCCCGTATAGTGGCCTCTGGAAAGGGAGCCCCCCTCCGACGATGATCGCTTCGGCCCCCCTTCCCCGAGGTCGCCCAAGGAGCCCAAACATGAACGAAAAAGAGCAGTACAAGGTTTCCACCGAACCCTACTATCAGCAGCAGACCAACGAGGTCGAGCTGTACGAGGCCGCCTATCGCAATCGCCTGCCGGTGATGGTCAAAGGCCCGACCGGCTGTGGCAAGTCACGCTTCGTCGAGTACATGGCGTGGAAACTGGGCAAGCCGCTCATCACCGTGGCCTGCAACGAGGACATGACCGCCTCCGATCTGGTGGGTCGCTACCTATTGGAGGCCAACGGCACCCGCTGGCTCGACGGCCCGCTGACCACCGCCGCACGCATCGGTGCCATCTGCTACCTGGACGAGATCGTCGAGGCGCGCCAGGACACCACCGTCGTGATCCACCCGCTCACCGACCACCGTCGTACCCTGCCGCTCGACAAGAAAGGCGAGCTGGTCAACGCCCACCCCGACTTCCAGCTGGTGATCTCCTACAACCCCGGCTACCAGACGCTGATGAAGGACCTCAAGCAGTCCACCAAACAGCGCTTCACCGCCTTCGACTTCGACTACCCCACCGCCGAGTTGGAGGCGCAGATCGTCGCCAAGGAGACCGGTATCGACCAAGCCCTGGCCGCCAAGCTGGTGAAGGTCGGCCTGGCCGCGCGCAACCTTAAAGGCCATGGCCTGAGCGAGGGTATCTCCACCCGTCTACTGGTCTACGCGGCCACCCTGATGAACGATGGTGTCGCCGCCAAGGACGCCTGCCGCATGGCCTTGGTACGCCCGATCACCGACGATGCCGACATCCGAGAGACCCTCGACCACGCCATCGACACCACCTTCGCCTAACCCAAGCCGTTACGCCTGAAGGCGCGTGGGGAACGCCCCACGCGGACGACTGCCGCCGCCCGGAGAGAGCCGCCCATGAGCGAGAGCGCATATATCCACCCCAAGATGAAGGCCTACTGGACCCGCCTCAACCTCGCCTTCCCGCAGGTCGAGGAGGTGTTCGAGGAGGTGATGGCCGAGGCCCTCGCCGTCCTCACCCTCCCCGGGGTGGACGCCTATCTGGACGCCGCCGCACTCATCGGACGCCTCGGGCGCGGTGTCGACCCGGTGCTCGCCTTCCTGGAGGAGTGGCCCTCCACCGCGCACGCCGTTGGTGAGGAGGCGTTGCCCGACGTGATGGCGGTGGTGCATAAGATGCAGCGCTCCCCCAACGGCAAGGCGATCGCCCCTTTTTTGGAGACCCTCGCCCCAGTGGCACGCCGCCTGCACGCGCGCGAGCAGCTCGGCCACTATCTGGAGATCACTCTCGACTTCATGGAGCGCACCACCGGCTCCATCCACGGTCACCACACCACCTTCGCCAGCCCCGGCATGCCGGCGTTCTTCGCCCAAGCGCCCAATCTACTCAGCCAACTGACCCTCTCGGGGCTGAAGAACTGGGTCGAATACGGTATCCGCAACTACGACAACCACCCCGAACGGCAGGTCGAATACTTCTCGCTCAAGTCCGCCGACAGTCGCGCGGTGATGCAGCGCGAGCGCCACGGCACCCTGCTCTCCGACGTGGAGCGCAAGCTCGACCTCTACCTGCGCGCCTTGTGGCAGGAGAGCGAGATGTTGGTGCCCTACTCCACCGCCTTCGACGTCCACCCCAGGCCCATGCCCTACTACGACCATCTCGGCATGCGCCTGCCCGATGTCTACGACGATACCGATCAGGTGCGTGGTATCGACCGCTACCGCGCCACCCTGGCACACATGGTCGGCCACCGCCGCTGGTCTGCCCCACTGGTGGCCGACAACTGGAGTCCCCTGCAACGCATGTGCGTGGAGGTGATGGAGGACTGCCGCATCGAGACCCTGTTGATGCGCGAGTATCCGGGTCTTGCGCGCATCTTCCTCGCCCTGCACCCCAAACCGGGCGAGCAGGATTGCGACCCCAAGACCCATGCCTGCCTGCGCCACCGCCTGGCGGTCTTCTCGCGCGCCCTACTCGACCCCGACCACGGCTATCAGGGCAAGGACCTACTGGAGTTCGTCGCCCGTTTCCATGAGCTGATGGCCAAGGGCGAGGGCTCGACTCAGGCGATCGCCTCCCTGGCCCTGAGCTACGCCGCGCGCACCCGCCGTCAGAGTGACCAGGCCGCCAACGTCTACTTCCAGGACACGGTGGTCGACTACCGCGACGACAACCGCCACCTCTGGCGCTTCATCGAGGAGGGCGACGAGGAGGAGACCTTCGACGAAAAGCAGCCGGTGGAGCCGCAGGAGGAGCTCAACAGCCTCCCGCCGCGCCACTACCCAGAGTGGGACTACACCAGCCAGACCTACCGCCCCGACTGGGTCAGCGTCTACGGCGCCCTGCACCCGAGCGGTAACCCCGCCACTATCGAGGACCTGCTGGCCAAGCACGCAGGCCTGGCCAAGCGCCTCAAGCAGATGCTCGATCTGCTCAAACCGCAGGAGAAGGTGCGCATCCGCTACCAGGAGGAGGGGAGCGAACTCGACCTCGATGTAGCCATCCGCTCGCTCATCGACTTCAAGGGCGGCGCCACCCCCGACCCACGCATCAACATGAGCCACCGCACCGATGGCCGCGACATCGCCGTGATGCTGCTACTCGATCTCTCCGAGTCGCTCAACGACAAGGTGGCCGGCTCACAGCAGACCATCCTGGAGCTGAGCCAGGAGGCGGTCTCGCTGCTCGCCTGGGCCATCGAGCGCCTCGGCGACCCCTTCGCCATCGCCGGATTCCACTCCAACACCCGCCACGACGTGCGCTACCACCACATCAAGGGCTTCACCGAACACTGGGACGACGATGTAAAGGGGCGCCTCGCGGCCATGGAGGCGGGTTACTCCACACGCATGGGCGCCGCCATGCGCCACGCCGCCCACTACCTGGGTGCACGCAAGGCCGACAAGAAGCTGATGCTGGTCCTCACTGACGGCATGCCCTCGGACGTGGACGTGCACGACGAGCAGCTGCTCATCGAGGACGCCACCAAGGCGGTGCAGGAGCTGGACCAAGCGGGCATCTTCACCTACTGCATCAGCCTCGACCCCAAGGCCGACGACTACGTAGGTGACATCTTCGGCCAGCAGTTCAGCGTCATCGACCGCATCGAGCGGCTGCCCGAGCGGCTCCCACAGCTCTTCATGGCGCTGACCAAGTAACCTATCGAATCGGACAGGGGTCAGCGGACAGGGGGCTGCGCCGGCGGGGTCTGGCCGCTCTGCCCCCGCTCCCCCACCGTGGCGTCACGCACTGGTATGAGTACCTCTCCTGGCTGCACCACCACTGGACGATTGATGAGCTTTGGGCGCTCCTTCGGCTCCTTCTTTTCACCGGCCGAGACCGCCGCACTGAGCAGTAGGGTAATGAGCAACAGATAGATAGGACGCATGGGGCCCTCCTTAGCGGGGCGAGAGTGGTGTACCGACAGCGGGTGAACACCAGACTAATCCGCGTCCAAGGCGAGAGCGATGCTCCCTTTGGGTGAGGCGCGCGAGGGGAGAGATAGGGGGAGAGTCGGGGAGGTAATTGGCGCGCCCGAAGGGATTCGAACCCCTGACTTCCACCTCCGGAGGGTGGCGCTCTATCCAGCTGAGCTACGGGCGCTGACTCTTGGCGTATGGAACCGGGGGGTGCATAACGCCAAGAGCGGCAATCATACCCCTGAGCCTGGATCAGGTCCATCCCCGCATGTGAGTTGAGTACACCGCCCCCGGACGAACATCCACGCCGCCTCCCGACCGAGGGTGGCAACGACCACCGCAAAACCCCTACGGCCATCTCGACATTTTATCGACGATAGGATTGAGTGGCGGGGAGATACATGTATAATTAATCACTTATAAAGCCGTTTTGTGGTGGCCGTCTGCCTTGTTAGGTGGGGAACTCGGTGTGTCCGCCCGACATAATCGAGACGCGGCTGGAGACGAATCTTCCTCTCTTTGAATGACAATTAGGAGCATATGGTGAGCGCTAGCAGTTCAGAAAAAGGTCTTGGTTTAAGCATGGTGTTGTTCGGCGTGGCCATCGTGGTGATCGTGGTGATCAAGACGGCGGTCGGCGCCCTGACCAGCCCCCCTCCTGCCGACATGAGCGATGCCGCCGTGGCCGAACGCATCGCCCCCGTGGGCCAGATGAACACCGGCGAACCTATCGCAGCCGCCGCTCCCGCCCCGGCCGCCAGTGGCAGCACCGCCCCCCGCAGCGGTGAAGAGATCTACAACACCGTCTGTATGGCCTGCCACGCCAACGGTGTCGCAGGTGCCCCCAAGTTCGGCGACGCCGAGCAGTGGGCCCCGCGCATCGCCAAGGGCATCGATGGCCTGATGCACTCCGCCCTCAACGGCCTGAACGCCATGCCCGCGCGCGGCACCTGCGCCAACTGCTCCGACGATGAGCTAAAGGCCGCCATCGAGTTCATGGTGAGCAAGAGCGGTGGTGAGTCCGCCGCCGCCCCGGCTGCCGCTGAGGCACCTGCTGCTGCGCCCGCCCCCGCTGCCGAACCCGCCCCGGTCGCCGCTGTCGAGGCGCCTGCTGCCGAGGCCGCTGCTGGTCGCTCCGGTGATGCCATCTACCACGCGGCCTGCTTCGTCTGCCACGCCACTGGTGCCGCCGGTGCCCCGCTCTTCGGCAACGCCGAGCAGTGGGCCCCGCGCATCGCCAAGGGTATGGATGGCCTGATGCACTCTGCTCTCAACGGCCTGAACGCCATGCCCCCGCGTGGTACCTGCGCCGACTGCACCGATGCCGAGCTGCAGGGTGCCATCCAGTACATGGTCGACAACAGCAAGTAAGCTGTTACCACCTCGCCCCTTTGGGGCGAGGTGGTGCAAACACGAAGAGGGGTGCCGCTATGGCACCCCTTTTTTGTTGCCCACGCTGGCAACGCCAATGCGAAAAAAAACGGCCCCTATAATGTGGGGCCGTTGGCGTTTGGTACGCAGGCGCTGGCTCAGGTCTTAGGCAGGGTCACACCGGTCTGCCCCTGATACTTACCACCACGGTCCTTATAGGAGGTGGCGCACACCTCATCGGACTCGAAGAAGAGCATCTGTGCCACCCCTTCGTTGGCGTAGATCTTCGCGGGCAAAGTGGTGGTATTGGAGAACTCCAGGGTCACGTGCCCCTCCCACTCCGGCTCCAGCGGCGTGACGTTGACGATGATGCCGCAGCGCGCATAGGTGGATTTGCCCAGGCAGACGGTGAGCACCGAGCGCGGGATGCGGAAGTACTCCACGGTGCGCGCCAAGGCGAAGGAGTTGGGCGGGATGATGCAGACGTCGGACTGCACGTCGACGAAGCTGCTTTCGTCGAACTGCTTGGGGTCGACGATGGCGGAGTTGATGTTGGTGAAGATCTTGAACTCGTCGGCGCAGCGCACATCGTAGCCGTAACTAGAGGTACCGTAGGAGATGATCCGCTCCCCCTTGACGTGACGCACCTGACCCGGCTCGAAGGGCTCGATCATCCCCTGTTGTTCGGCCATACGGCGGATCCAGTGGTCCGACTTGATGCTCATAGCGCTGCCTCTGCTCTAGACGATAAAAGAGTCGAAAAAAAACGGCGGCCCCATCCGGGGCCGCCGCCATTATAGGGGGAATTCGCGTCGAATTCGCCCCTCCACAAGGGTGCGATCAGTTGTTCTGAATGACGATCTTGGGGAAGCGAGCGCTGTAGTCCTTGGCACGCAGGGAGAGCTTGGCCGCGGTCTTGCGTGCGATGTCGCGGTAGATCTGCGACACCTGGCCCTCTGGGTCGTCGGCGACGGTGGGCTTACCGCCATCGGCCTGCACACGGATGGCCATGTCCAGCGGCAGTGCACCGAGCAGGTCCGCCCCGTACTGATCGGCCATGCTCTTGCCACCGCCCTCACCGAAGATGTGCTCGGCGTGGCCGCAGTTGGAGCAGATGTGGATACTCATGTTCTCGATCACACCGAGCACCGGTACCTCGACCTTCTCGAACATCTTGTACGCCTTACGCGCGTCGAGCAGGGCAATATCCTGCGGGGTGGTGACGATCACCGCACCGGAAACCGGTACCTTCTGCGCCAGGGTCAGCTGGGTATCGCCGGTACCCGGAGGCAGGTCGATCACCAGGTAGTCGACCTCGCGCCAGACGGTATCGTTGAGCAGCTGCTGCAGTGCCTGGGTGACCATGGGGCCACGCCAGATCATCGGCGTCTCCTCGTCGATCAGGTAACCGATGGACATGGACTGCAGACCGTGGCTCACCACCGGCTCCAGCTTGGTACCGTCCGGCGAATCGGGTTTGGTATCCGGCACGCCGAGCATGCGCGGCTGAGAGGGGCCGTAGATGTCGGCGTCGAGCAGACCCACGGTGGCGCCCTCGGCGACTAGCGCCAAGGCCAGGTTGACAGAGGTGGTCGATTTGCCCACACCGCCCTTGCCGGAGGCCACGGCGATGATGTTCTTCACCCCCTTGATGTGACCGACGCCCTTCTGCGCGGCGTGGGAGGCGATCTGCACGGCGGTGTCGATGGTGGCGGCGGCGACACCCTCCACGCCCTCGACCAGGGCCTTCACCTGGGCCTCCATCTGCGCCTGATAGCCCTTGATGGGGAAGCCGAAGGTGAGCTCCACCTTCACACTGCCGCCATCGATGACGATGCTCTTCACCACACCGGCGGCGACCAGATCCTTACCCAGGTAGGGATCCACATAGCCCTTGAGCGCCTCTTCAACCTGCGCCTTAGTAACCTCGGACATCTTCTTCTCCTGATTCATCACGGGGCGTACGGTGCCCCGACTAAAAGTGGACAGTAGAAAATACAGTGGAAGGTCCCGGTCGTGCAGGCGACCCCTCCCAAGCGCTCCCGCCAGACGGGTTTGAACCTATATGGTCACCCTTGGCGTGGATTCAAGTCGTACCAAACGCACTAATATACTAATCAACCAGCACCACCACCATACGTCATGTCACTTTTGCACGGGCGGCCACTCGATTAGAGCCAAGCGGCCAATCCCGGCCACGTGCACACTGCGCTCGCTCCCCTGCCCGGTCACGCGGTGGCGCTCACCCCGGCCAATCATCGGTTATACTCTGCGCTTTGCCCAGCAGCTACGGAGCCTCTCTACAGATGGCAAACGCACAACGGAAGATCCTGGTCACCAGCGCCCTCCCCTACGCCAACGGCCCCATCCACCTGGGCCACCTGGTGGAGTACATCCAGACCGATATCTGGGTGCGCTTCCAGAAGCACCGTGGCCACCACTGCACCTACGTCTGTGCCGACGATGCCCACGGCACGCCGATCATGCTGCGCGCACAAAACGAGGGGATCACCCCAGAGGAGCTGGTCGAGCGCATCGGGCGTGAGCACCGTGCCGATTTCGACGCCTTCCACATCCGCTTCGACAACTACCACACCACCCACTCGGAAGAGAATCGGCAGTGCGCCGAGACCATCTACACCCGACTGGAGAAGACCGGCCACATCGCCCGGCGCACCATCGTGCAGGCCTACGACCCGAAGAAGCAGATGTTTCTACCGGACCGCTTCATCAAGGGGACCTGCCCGCGCTGCGGCGCCGATGACCAGTACGGCGACAACTGCGAGAAGTGCGGCGCCACCTACAGCCCCACCGACCTGAAGAACCCGGTCAGCGCCCTCTCCGGTGTCACCCCGATCGAGAAGCCCTCCGAGCACTACTTCTTCAAGCTCGGCGACTTCGAGGGGATGCTCCAGTTTTGGCTCAAGGGCGGCCACATCCAGCCGGAGATCGCGCGCAAGCTCGACGAGTGGTTCGAGTCGGGCCTACAGGATTGGGACATCTCCCGTGATGCCCCCTACTTCGGCTTCGGCATCCCCGGCGCACCGGGCAAATTTTTCTACGTCTGGCTCGACGCCCCCATCGGCTACATGGGCAGTTTCCTCAACCTCTGTGGCAAGCGCTCCGAATACAAGTTCGAGGAGTACTGGGACGGTCGCAGCAAGGTGGAGCTCTACCACTTCATCGGCAAGGATATCGCCTACTTCCACACCCTGTTCTGGCCTGCCATGCTGCACGGTGCCGGTTACCGCCTGCCTAACGGCGTCTTCTGCCACGGCTTCCTGACGGTCAACGGCGCCAAGATGTCCAAGTCGCGCGGCACCTTCATCATGGCCGAGACCTACCGCAAGCACCTGAATCCCGAGCAGTTGCGCTACTACTTCGCCGCCAAGCTCGGTTCCGGTATCGACGACATCGACCTCAACCTCGACGACTTCCAGGCGCGCGTCAACTCCGACCTGGTCGGCAAGGTGGTCAACATCGCCAGCCGCTGCGCCCGCTTCATCAATAAGAACTTCGCCAACCAGCTCTCGCGCACCTGCACCGAACTGGACCTCTACCAGTCGTTCGTCGACGCTGGGGCCGAGATCGCCGAACTCTACGAGAAGCGCGAATACGCCCACGCCATGCGTGCCATCATGGCCCTGGCGGACCGTGCCAATCAGTACATCGACGAGAACAAACCCTGGGTGCTGATCAAGGACGAAGGGATGGAGAGCGCCGTGCAGGATATCTGCACCGTCGGCCTCAACCTGTTCCGTGTGCTCATCGCCTACCTCAAACCGGTGCTGCCGATCACCACGGCCAAGGTGGAGAGCTTCTTCAACTTCGGTGAGCTCACCTGGCACAACATTCAGCGTCCCCTGGTCGACCACGAGATCAGCGCCTTCGAGCCGCTGATGACACGTATCGACCCCAAGGCGGTAGAGGCGATGTTGGAGGAGTCCAAGGCGACGGTGGCGGTGGCACAGCCCCCCGTCACCGCGACCAACCCGCACCTGGAGAACTTCCCCATCGGCGAGACCATCGAATTCGACGACTTCGCCAAGGTCGACCTGCGTATCGCCCGCATCGTCAAGGCAGAGCATGTACAGGGGGCCGACAAGCTGCTCCAACTCACCCTCGACCTGGGTGGCGAGACGCGCAACGTCTTCGCTGGCATCAAGTCCGCCTACAGCCCGGAAGAGCTGGAGGGTAAGCTCACCGTGATGGTGGCCAATCTGGCCCCACGCAAGATGCGCTTCGGGATGAGCGAGGGGATGGTCCTTGCTGCCGGGCCCGGCGGCAAAGATGGCAAGCAGATCTTCATCCTCAACCCCGACGAGGGGGCCGAGCCGGGGATGAAGGTCAAGTAGTCGCCGCTCTTGCCTTGTAGGCGTCCGCAGGATGAGGGCGAGATTCTGACTATCGCCGCGCTAAGTGGCAAAAATTGGGGAGTGTCTTTGCCAGGGAGTGGTGCAAAGCGCCAAGCGCCAAGCGCCAAGCGCAAAATACACTGTCACGAATCTCGCGCAGGCTGCTTGCAGCACTCGCTAGGTGGGTCCGGCAACGTGCTGAAGTTGCATGAACTCAGGGGCCATCGGGTAGGGGCGGCAAGACGATCTGAGCCGCGTCAGCACATGAGTTCCATTGATCTCTACTTAAGCCCGGCCCGTATAGCAAGGCCTACCCGTTCGCCCTCGGCAGCCTGGATCAGGCGACAGTTAATCACGCGACGATTCGGCTCAGGCGCTCGCCTGCCCCCAAATAGATGCGGGGTTGCCTGACCCAGGCCGCCCCTGAACCCCGGCACAAAGTGAGCCCATCCTACATAAAGCCGCGCAAGCTCGGCCTGAGTCTCTTCGCGTCGTCACGCCTAGCACGATATGTCGAAAATAGTCACACGCATTCTCGCAGTGGCCGCACCACATCTACCCTTGCGCATGCGTACCGAGTTCATCGGAGAGCGCCTAACCGTGTCATCACCCGAAAGTTCAGTGCAGAGAGCCAGAAGCCCCATGCCTGAGCCGATGCACCAGCCTCTCCCCTGCTACAACGACAGCCCCTACTAGCAACCCCATGACCAGGTCCGCCAATAGCGACGGCAGCGCGTGCAGTAGGTGGTGGACCCACTCGATGTTATGCACGAACATCCCTCCCCCCACCAGCAGCATGGCAATGGTCCCGACCACACCGAGCAGGCGGATCACCTGGGGCAGGGAGGCGACCAGCAGGCGACCGGTGGCACGGGTGAGTTTGGCCATGCCGCCCTGCAGCTCCAGGGCACGGCGGATGAGGTAGAGACCGGCGTCGTCCATGCGCACCAGCAGCGCCACGATGCCATAGACACCCACGGTGGCGAGCAGGGCAACGAAGGAGACCACCGCCACCTGCAGCGGTATCGACACCTCCAGCACGGTGCCCAGGGCGATGACGACGATCTCGATGGAGAGGATGAAGTCGGTGCGGATGGCCGCTTTCACCTTCTGCGCCTCCAGACGCAGCAACTCCTCGCGGCTCTGCGCCTGGCGGGCGTGCACCACCTGTTCATGGACACCCAAAACCCACTCGGCGACCTTCTCTACCCCCTCATAGCTGAGGTAGGCGCCGCCGAGCAGCAGGATCGGCACGATGAGCCAGGGGGCGAAGGCGCTGAGCAGGAAGGCGATGGGCAGGATGATCAGCTTGTTGAGCAGCGAGCCCTTGGTGATGGCCCAGATCACCGGCAGCTCGCGGCTGGCATGGAAACCGGTGGCCTTCTCGGCGTTGACCGCCAGGTCGTCGCCGAGGATGCCGGCGGTCTTCTTCGCCGCCACCTTGCTCATCGTTGCCGCGTCGTCGAGCAGCATCGCCACGTCATCGAGGATCGCGAGGATTCCGGCAGCCATGTTCGGGTCTCTCCTGAGAATAAAGGGGCCACTAGACTGGATTGGGGCGTGGTTTGCAAGCCGGGTAACCACCCATTTTTGCCACAGAGGCACGGAGGACACGGAGAACAACCTGTCTGGGTCAGAGTGTGATCCCTCGACCCAATCCTTTCCATCCAGCGGGGGCTGGTCTGCTCACAGTGCTCGCCACTCTGTGCCCTCTATGTCTGCGTGGCCCATTTTCACGGGTTGGCCTGTGTCCACAAACCGGATGGCCATCCCCAAGCCGGGGCAGGACGCCTCACACCACCTGCAGGCCGCGCTTGTCGGCCAGGCCGATGGTCGCCTGGGTCCCGCGGCGTTGAAGCTTTGCCACAGAGGCACGGAGGACACGGAGAACACCCTGTCTGGGTCTGAACCAATCCTTTCCATCCAGCGGGGGCTGGTCTGCTCGCAGTCGTACGCCGCTCCGTGCCCTCTGTGTCTGCGTGGCCCATTTTCACGGGTTTCCCTGTGCCCACACGGATGATCATCGCCAAGCCGGGGCAGGAGGCCTCACACCACCAGCAGGCCGCGCTTGTCGGCCAGACTAATGGTCGCCTGGGTCCCGGCGTTGAAGCGCAGGAAGTCGCTCTCGATGCCGTCGCTGAAGATGACGCCGTGCTCGGCCATCTGCGAGGTGAGGCGCAGCGGCTGGCGGCGGGTGATGTGGCCGAAGGTGATCTCCGCCGAGCTGGTGGTGCTCGGCCAGGGCTCGCGCACGGTGAAACAGAGCTGGGGGGCGTCCCAGGCAAAGGCGACCTCTTTCGCCAGCGCCACCGGCGCGTCGGAAAAGGCACTGGCGATACCCCCCGCCCCCGCCACCAGACTGCGCAGCCAGCCGGTAGAGCCGAGGCCGGTGGAGACGATAATGCCGCTGGAGGAGTGGTCCTCCTCGCGCCCACCCTGCGCCAGGTGATAGCGCGCCGAGGTGTGGCTGCGCGGGCCGATGAAGAGGTCGTTGACCGCGTAGAGGCGCTCGCCGTTGTTGAGTTCGGCCATGGCCATGGTCACCTCGCTCACCGGGCGTTGCCCGGCGAACACCTCGGGCAGGAGCTTGGCCAGGTCGGCCACGCCGAAGGGGAGCAGCACCCCCTCCCAGCGCTGCGGGTCGGGGTTGACGCCGATGAGGCGCTGGCCGTCGAGGTACTTGAGCACGTTGGCCACCAGCCCATCCTGTCCGAGGGCCACCACGGTATCGCGCGGGCCGAAGATGAAGTTGGGCACGAAGCTGCGGTCGACCAACTGCAGTCGGCCGAGACGCGCGAGGCTCGCCTGGGCCTGCTGCACGCTCTGTTTGTAGTGGCGGTCCTCCGCCTGGTAGTCGGAGAAGTCGGCGCCCAAGTGCTCGACGTAGAAGCGCGCCTGCTCCAGGGTGTTGAAGCGGCTGACGAGGTCGTCGAGGCGGGTGCGACGCACCACCAGGACGATCTTGTTCTCGCTACTTGGCTGCATTTTTCGCCTTGGCGGGGGCCGCCGGGGCGGGGTTGAGCAGCTCGCGCAGCAGGTCGGGGGAGATGTTGAGCTGGCCGATCTTCTCGGCGCCGTCGGCCAGGTCGCGGAAGGCGAGGGCCATCAGCTGACCGGGGTCCATGCCGACGTGGCTGAGCGCCTGTAGGGTCTTGGGGTCGCTGCTGCTAAACGCCTTCATCATCGCCTCGATGGCGTAGGCCTTGGCCTCCGCCTCGGTGCGGGCGTTGGCGCTGGCCAGCTCGACCAGGGCGCGGTTCTGCTCTTCGAGGGCGATCTCGGTGGCCATCTTCGCCTCGCGGAACTCGCGCTCCTTCTTCTGCACCGCCTTCTTCGCCTCCATCTGCGTCTCCTGGATCTCGCGCTTCTTGTTCTCCACCGCGATCTCCGTGTTCAGCTCGTTCTCCTTGATGGCGCGCTCCTGCTCCACCGCGGCGTTGCGCCGACGGTAGATCGCCTCGTCCGCCTCCAGCAGGATCTGCTCGCGCGCCTCCGCCTCCAGGGCGCGGGCGGTCTCCGGTGTCGGCTTGATGGCGAGGATCGAGAGACCGAGGATCTCGATGCCCAGCGAGGTGATCGACTCGGCGCTCTGCAGCCCCTGGCGCAGTGCCGCGACCAAGGTGTCGGAGTGCCCCAGCGCTGCGCGTAGCGCGAGCGACTTGAGTGAGGCCTGGGTCAGCACCTGGGCGTGGTTGATGAGGCGCTGGGGCAGTTTGTGCGGGTCGTCGGAGATGTAGTCGTCACCGCGTGGGTTGAGGGTGAAGTTCATCAGCCCGGCGAGCTTCTTCGGCTCGGCGACGCGGTAGGTGAGCTGCCCCTGTACGGTCACCTCCTGGAAGTCGGCGGTCACCTCCTCGAAGATGAAGGGCACGTCGACGCTGCCGACCGGCACCCGCACCAGCGAGGTGGTGGGGGCGAAGTAGAAGAAGGCGAGCCCCGCCCCCTCCCGTGCCACCATCCCGCGCTTGTACTGCAGGACAAAGTCCGTCGGCTCGACCTTGATGAAGCGTATCCCGAACATGTGACTCTCCTCCCTTTGGCGCGATGGTCGTGTAGGGGCAGACGCTACCTGAGGTTGCGGGGGAGGTCCAGTGAAGGGGGAGGAAATGATGCACTACGGGCCCACACCGCCAGCGCGAGGCCGCGCACGGGCAGGCGTGAGGGTGGCGGTGAATGGGTAAGAGGTTAGCGATGTTCGCCCACTGCGCCTTGGGCGGTGTCGGAGGGTCTGTCGGTAGCGGTTGCGGTACCCGACTCGGCCTCGATCGCACGCAAGGTGTCCCGCAGCTCGACCGCGCGCGGGTGCTGCAAAAGGGCCTGACGCAACCGTTGCAGCGCCGCGTCACGCTGGCCGTAGGTGTGCAGGGCGACGGCCTGCACCAGGGTGTAGTGGGTGTTCTCGGGGGCGAGACGGGCCGCCTCGGCCAGGGCCTCCAGTGCCTGCTGCGGCTGGTGTCGGCGGACCAAGACCAGACCCAGCGCGTGGTGGAGAGCAGCCGCATCCGGTGTTTCCGCCACCCCTGTGCGCAGGGCCTGCTCGGCGCGGTCGTCCTGCCCGAGTTGGCGATAGATCTCGGCGAGGCCGAGGTAGGCCGCCGCGAGTCCAGGCTCCAGTTGCGCGGCACGCCGATAGGCGCTAATCGCCGCGTCGAAACGACCCTGGCGTAGGCGCAGATTGCCACGGTTGATGTTCACCCCCGGCCAATCGGCGTTGAGGTCGAGGTAGGCCTCGTACTCGTCGAGGGCCCGGGCCAAGGCCTGAGTAGTCGCCTCGGGGAGTGGGCGCGGGTACCAATCCGCCAGTAGGCTGGCGGCCTCCAGGCGCACCCCGCGCACCGGGTCCTCCAGACTGGGGGCAGCGAGGCGCAGGCGCTCATCGGCGGGGGCCGCTTCGAGCATCTTGAGGGCGGCGATGCGCACGCTGGGGTCGGGGTCGTGCAGGGGCTGTGCCGCCAACCCGGGCCACTGCCCACCCAGGGGGGCGGCGAGCTGCCAGGCACTGGCACGCACCCAGGCGGACTGCTGCGGGTCACGCGCCAGCGTCAGCAGTGCGCTCCAGGCGTCGTCGCCCTGCGCACCGACCGCGGCGAACGTCGTGGCGAAGTGCGGGCGCTCACGCCACGCCGGGCCATACCAGGTGTCCAGCGCGCTGGCGGCCCAGGCCGCGTCCTGCTCGGTGTGACAGCCGGTACAGGCGTTGGGTGTATCCAGGCGCTGGCTGAGGTCGGGACGCGGCAGGCGAAAGCTGTGGTCGTGGCGCGCGTCGACCACCATGTAGTCGCGCGTCGGGGCGTGGCAGGCGACGCACTCGGCAGCGCCGGAGCCGGGCGCATGGTGATGGTGCTCGGGGGTATCGAACGCCGTGCTGCGGTGGCAACGCAGACAGAGGGCGTTGCCCTCGGCGCGGGTGCGCAGGGTGTGGGGGTCGTGACAATCGAGGCAGGTGACGCCGGCGGCATACATCCGGCTCTGGCGGAACGAGCCCCAGGTGAAGTCCTCCTCGCGCTGCTGACCGTCGATAAAGTAGGCGGGCTCGCTGAGCAGTGCCGGGAGGTGGCTATCCTCCAGCGGGCCGCCCGGCGCGCCACCCTCGCTCAGGGTCGAGCGGCGCGCATGGCAGGCGATGCAGACCGACATCCCCGGGTCGCCTGTGTTCGGCGCACGCTGGGCGATGCGCGCCTGCTCATCGGCAAAGTGCCACGCCGAGGAGTGGTCGCCGGTGAGCGGGCGGGTGAAACCGGCATGCGCGACAGCCGCCGAGGGGGTGGCCTGTGACGCCCACTGGAGATGACGTTGGGCAGGGCCATGACACGCCTCGCAGGCGACCGTCAGCTCGCTGGCGTGCGTGTCGTAGCCGTCCGTGTCGGGGTCGTAGCCCTTGTGCAGGGCGGTGGTGTGGCACTCGGCGCACTGGAGATTCCAGCGTTGATAGCGCCCGGTCCAGTAGAGCGGGTGGTCGGGGCCGACCGCTTCGTCGGGGTAGAGGTGGAACCAACGCTGCCCCCCCTCGCGGGCCGGGCGGCTGTCCCAAGCGATGCCCAGGGCCTGCAGTCGCCCGTCGGGGAACTCGACCAGATACTGCTGCAACGGGTAGTGGCCGAAGGTATAGGCGATGGGATACACCGCCTCGACCCCGTCGGGACCCGCCGTCTGCACCATGAAGCGCCCCGCCTCGCGGTAGAAGCGGGTCGCGACCCCCTCCCAGGTAAAGCGCCGGCCATCGAAGTCGCCGAGCACGCTGTCGGGCGTCGCCGTCTGCATGGCCCGGCGGTGGTCCGAGCCCTGCCAGGCGGCGAAGGAGTCCGGGTGACAGGCGGCGCACGCGGCGCTGCCCACATAGCCCTCGCCCACACAACGCGTGTGTGGGGCGCAAGGCGAGGAGGGTTCGACCACGCCCTGTGCAAGCAGCGGTAGCCAGACACTGAGCAGTAGTAGCAACAGACGCATCACATCCCCGGGCCGACGGCCCTAACACCCACGGTTCGTCGCGGTGCTCACTGCGCGGCACACGCCTCCCGGCTCAGGAGAGCCGGCGCGGCGGCCGGGCTGAAGCGCTGCGCACAGGAGTCCGAGGCGTACTGCGGCAGGGTATCCAGGGCCGCATTGGGTTTGATGAGCGACTCGCAGAGTACACTCTGCTGATAATCGACCAGCGTCTCCTGCGCGTGCTCGGCGACCCAGGTGTGCAGATAGGGGAGATCGAACGGGCGGGTCTCCTTCGGGTCGCTGTCCAGATTGACGATATTCGGGGTCGGCAGTACCAGCGCAGGGTCACTGAGGTGGCGCTGCAGCACATTGACCGCCTTGAAGTCGTGCCACTTGATGCCGTAGAGGGTGTCGCCGAGCCAGTAGGGGAAGCTGACGCGGTTGGAGCAGGACTGCGCACCCTCGAAGAAGTGGCGCTGGTCGCGACCGTCGATGACGCGGTCGTTCGGCACCTCCAGCCCGACCCAGCGGATCAAGGTAGTGAACATATCGGTGATATGGACGATCTCGTTACTCACCTGCCCCTCGGCCACCTTGTGCGGGAAGCGGATCATCGCCGGGGTACGCAGTGACCCCTCCATGCCCGTGAAGTAAGAGCCAGCCCAATGGCCAGCGTCACCGCGCCACAACTCGTAGTCTTCAGGCCCGTTGTCGCCCGAGAAGACCACGATGGTGTTCTCCCGCAGCCCCCTCTTCTCCAGAAACGCCATCAGCTCGCCGAAGTCGCCATCGAGTTGCGCCAAGGAGTCGGCCCAATCACCCCGCCCCGTGCTGCCGCTGTAACGCAGCCTGGGGATGTTGGGCATGTGCATCATGGAGTGGTTGAAGTAGAGGAAGAAGGGCTTCTTGTCCGGCCCACTCAGCCCCTGCTCGATAAACGCCTTGGCCTTGTCGAGATAGACGCGGTCGATGTCGCGACGCACGCTCTGGTCCAGCATACACAGGGAGGCGCTCTCGACCTTGTAGCTGCCACCGGGTAACGGCGTGCGCACCGAGTGCATCACGGTGACTACCGGATCGCGGGAGTCCTCGGCCAGGCTCACCGTCTGGTAGGGGGCACAAGATTGCAGGTCGCGCTCACCGTCCTCGGTGTGCAGACTCGGGTCGATCAGCGGGGCAGTCAGTCCGCTGGCGTTGTCTTTATCGGCCTGAACGGCGACCTTGCCGCGATAGTAGGGGTCGCTCGGCCAGGTGGACTCACCGTAGGAGTCGGTGATGCCATACCACTCGTCGAAGCCGTGGTCAGTGGGCCAACGCCCATCCGCATTACCAATGTGCCACTTGCCGACGATAAAGGTCCTGTAGCCCCCGTCGGAGAAGACATCCGCGATGGTCCGCTCCCAGGAGACCAGACCACTGGCCACATCGCGCAGTTTGCTCGGCCCGCGCTGATTACCCGAGCGGATGGAGTAGCGCCCCGTCATCAACGCCGAGCGCGACGGAGTGCATTGAGACTCGGGGGCGAAGTTGAGGAGCTTCATACCCTGATTGGCGAAATCATCGAGGTGCGTGGTGGTGGCACCACGCAGCGGTCCACCGCTATAACCGCTCAACTCCCCCATTCCGAGATTGTCGGCGAGGAAGTAGATGACGTTATATTTTGGCTTGGGTGTCGTCGCCTCGACAGCCGCCTCGGCGCATACCACCGAGCTCAGGGGTAATAACAGCAATAGGGTATTGCCGATCCTTTGCAGTTTCATGAGAACTCTCCGTCGTTATTGCTACGCTCAACGTGCCCAACACGCTCGACCCACCGAACGCGGTGAGGATGAAAAGAGTCGCTGTGGGATGGGGTGCGGATAGACGCTGTCTCGGGGCCATGTTCATCTGCCGACAGGCAGCGGTGGCCTTGACCAGAGCGACGACCAAGGGTATCCACGCCGCATCAAATCAGACCATTAAAGGCCGTAACAAGCCCCACAGGTGTAACTGTGCACCCCACGTATTTGTGAGTATAAAAACCGCGCTGCGCACCTGTCACCCTAGACAATAATCGTAGTCTACGACCTAGGTCATTCGGCGTTTTCGCATCTATTCGAGCAAACCCAACGACCATAGACGACGGTCCGTAGAAGGTGGGATGGTGGTCTATGCACGACAGACACATCTAGCTGTCGAGTACATGACCACAGGGCCGATCGCAACCATCGTGTAGAACATGGAGATGGAGATAGAAAGGTGAGATTCACCGCCACAACTCACTACTCTCAATACAAGAATGACCGGGCGGAGGGATACGCACGCTGGAGGTGGCATGTATCGGCGGGGTGTGGTGGGTACGCCCACCTCACCGGGCGGGTCGCTGCACACTCAGGGGAGGGTCGACAGGGCAGAGGTCGAACTCGGGTGGGTCGTTGTCAAGCGGAGCCGAGTCCTTGCCAGGTGGCCTCGACCAGCTCTTCATAGTGCGTCATCAGGGGCGCGTCAATGACGCCATCCAGGCGCAGCTGGACCAGCCGAATCGCCCCGCCAAAGAGCACCGAGGTGATGACCCAGGGGTCGCCCTGGCGGATCTCGCCGTCCTCCATCCCTTGGCGCACGATGTCGCGCAGGGCGACGAAGGGGCTGGAGCTACACAGCGGCGGCTCCTCGGGCATGAACTCGCGGTGCTTGGCATGGAGCATGTAGGCGATGATGTGGCGGCGCGTCTCGGTGTACTCGAAGAGGCGCTGGATGATCAGGTTGCAGCGCGCCCGCGCCCCGCTCGCCTCGGCCAGCACGTCCTGCACCAGCTCATCGAACTCGTTGATCAGGTGGTGGTAGAGCGCCTTGGCGATCCCCTCCTTGCCGCCGAAGTGGTTGTAGATGGAGCCGATGCTGACGTTGGCGCGCTTCTGCACATCGTGCACCGAGACGTTGTGGTAGCCCCGCTCGACGAACAGCTCCAGCGCGGCGGTGAGGATGCGGCAATCCACCGGCTCGTTTTCCGGGGTGCATTTCTTCAGGTAGGGCATGGTTGTTCCTCGCGCCGGGCGACAGCGGCGCTGAATTATACGTAAGCCTAACCCAATAGTTGACCGCAATGAACATTCGTTCTATTTTTATGCCCCATCACACCCAGACCGGACACATCCGGCATCCATCCGTACCGAGCACAAACCCGAAAGGAACCCAATCATGAAGGCACGCGCCGCTGTCGCCTGGGAGGCGAAAAAGCCCCTCTCCATCGAACTGATCGACGTCGAGGGCCCCAAGGAGGGCGAGGTCCTGCTGAAGGTGGTCGCCTCCGGCGTCTGCCACACCGACGCCTTCACCCTCTCCGGCAACGACCCCGAGGGGGTCTTCCCCAGCGTGCTGGGCCACGAAGGGGGCTGCGAAGTGGTCGAATGCGGCCCAGGGGTGAAGAACCTCAAGCCGGGCGACCACGTCATCCCGCTCTACATCCCCGAGTGCGGCGAGTGCGAGTACTGCCGCTCGACCAAGACCAACCTCTGCCAGTCCATCGCCGGCACCGTCTGGACCGGCTATATGCCCGACCACACCCGCCGCTTCTCCATGAACGGCAAGCCGATCTACCACTACATGGGCTGCTCCACCTTCTCCGAGTACACCGTGGTGCCGGAGATCGCCCTGGCCAAGATCAACAAGGCGGCACCGCTGGAGAAGGTCTGCCTGCTCGGCTGCGGCGTCACCACCGGCATCGGCGCGGTGCTCAACACCGCCAAGGTGGAGCCGGGCTCCACGGTGGCGGTGTTCGGCCTCGGCGGCATCGGCCTCTCCTGCGTCCAGGGGGCGGTGATGGCCAAGGCGAGCCGCATCATCGCGGTGGACATCAACCCCGGTAAGTGGGAGATGGCCAAGGCGCTCGGCGCCACCGACTTCGTCAACCCCAAGGAGCTGAGCGGCAGCGTCACCGAGGCGATCGTCGAGATGACCAAGGGCGGCGTCGACTACTCCTTCGAGTGCATCGGCAATGTGCACGTGATGCGCGAGGCGCTGGAGTGCTGCCACATGGGCTGGGGCGTCTCGACCATCATCGGCGTGGCCGGTGCGGGCGAGGTGATCAGCACCCGTCCGTTCCAGCTGGTCACCGGGCGCACCTGGAAGGGCACCGCCTTCGGCGGCGTCAAGGGGCGCAGCGAGCTGCCCGGCTATGTGGACCGCTACCTCAGCGGCGAGATCGAGATCGACGCCATGGTCACCCACACCATGGGCCTCGAAGATATCAACCGCGCCTTCGACCTGATGCACAGCGGCGAGAGCATCCGCTCCGTGATCATCTTCTGAGGTGGGCGGGATGCAACTCATCGAAAGCATCAAGGAGTTCGGCGGCTGGCTCAACCGCTATACGCACGACTCCAGCACCTGCAACTGCACGATGACCTTCTCGGTCTACCTGCCGCCGCAGGCCGCCGAGGGCAAGGTGCCCGCGGTCTACTGGCTCTCCGGCCTCACCTGCACCGACGACAACGTGCGCACCAAGGCCGGGGCCCAGCGCTACGCCGCCGAGCTGGGCATCGCCCTGGTGATGCCCGACACCAGCCCGCGCGGGGACGATGTGCCCGACGTGCCGGAGCGCTACGACCTGGGCAAGGGTGCGGGCTTCTACGTCAACGCCACCCAGGCGCCGTGGAGCCAGCACTACCAGATGTACGACTACGTCACGCGCGAGCTGCCCGTGCTGGTGGAGGCCGAGCTGCCGCTGATCCCAGGGGTGAAGTCGATCACCGGTCACTCCATGGGCGGCCACGGTGCGCTCATCTGCGCGCTCAAGGAGGCGGGGGCCTATCGCTCTGTTTCGGCCTTCTCACCCATCTGCCACCCGACTATTTGTGGCTGGGGTGAGGGGTGCTTCGGTGCCTACCTCGGCGACGACAAAGAGAGCTGGAAGCGCTACGACGCGGTCGAGCTGATCCGCGCCGGGGCCGAGAAGATCCCGCTCTTCATCGACCAGGGCACAGGGGATGAGTTCCTCGCCGAGCAGCTCTACCCGCAAGACCTAGAGGCGATCTGTGCCGAACGCGGTTTCCCCCTGACCCTGCGTCGTCAGGAGGGCTACGACCACAGCTACCACTTTATCGGCACCTTCATCGGCGAGCATCTCGCCTACCACGCCAAGGCCCTGCTGGCCTGAGGTCGAGACTGCGCAGTGTCGACCTATCGAGGTCGACACCCCCGCCACCTACATCCAGTAGCGAAGCACCGCACCCTCCCCTCCCCATCCGTGCCCTCTCTGCGCTAGGTCACCAGAATCCAACCAGGCCACTGGCCCGGTAGACACCCGCTCGATCACCCCGACACCTCGGTCAGCCACGCGCACGTGCTCAGCGTGCAGCAGCCGCAATCACTCACACCGGCCGTGCAACTGCGCGCCCCCCTCCGATCCACGACCGCAAACTCGCCACCCCGCCGGTTAAATACAAAGAGCCGAGTCGTCAGTTGCTTGATACTTTTAGCTGATGCACTACACCCGGAACAGGGTAAGAATTGTCTTACCATTTGAGAGATATCCAGTCGAGTTCTAGACATACCCATACCCCGCGACGCGGCCTATTCAAGCGCGACCACGCTGGCCATCCTCGTTTTGCTGCCAAATATCAGCAAAAACCGCCTGACATGCGACAAAAAACATCAACGACAAACCACAACCAATACCCCATCCACACACGCGAACAACGTAGGCTCTGCTTACATCGAGATGGCTATTGCCCGGACAACCCAGAAATCGAATAAGGGAATCTACGGCGTTGCAGGTCTCGTTTCTACTCGGATATGTTCCCACAGCAGTCACTTTCTGCGTTCGATTTACGCCCTATCCTCAATCACCATCTCTATTGGAAATACAATGAGCAACAAAATATCTAGCACTATCGTTGCGGTGCTATTGACAGGATTAGTGACAACCCACGCCATCGCCGATCAAAACGACCAAAAAAGAGGCACCATGTGGGCACCAAACGATGATGGAAACAGCACCGCCTACACGGCCCACATCGAGATCGATGGGCATGATACCGGCATGAATCATGAAAAATTCTATTTTGAGGTACTACCAGAGCCGAGCTGTGCGGGGTATCAACCTGGATGGGGCCCTACCTTTTGCTCGCAAACATGGGGCTTTAAGGCCGACTTTCGCTCCGCCCCCTGGCGCTGGTGGACCAGCCCATGCTCTAGAGAGCCAGAGTCGATGGCGGTGCATAGCTGGGCGGTTCGCCTCGATACCTGGTCACCACTCCAAGTGCATTATCAGCTAACCGTCAATAGAGACTGCACGGATAATCAATATACCTGGAGAAAGGGCGATGATATCGGCTACGCCTATGACGGCTGGACATCGAACTCCATGTCCGATCTCTCCGGCTCTCAATTGGACTGGTACCAGGTAGCACGAGTAACCAGCGGGTATATCGATCCTGCGCTGGTACTTCCACCTCCGGTAGTCGGACTCCCATCCCTTACAATGAATCCGCAAAGTGCCTATTCAGCCCCGTATAGCGGTATCGCATCGCAGAGCCTGCGCTTGGTGGGCCAAGCCGATGGGTCACAAGGTATCCGCATGTACTATGACGACACTATCGCTTTAACCATGCACGCTAACGCGGTATATCCGTACGAATATGCAGGAAATACCTGGCAGAGTTTTCTGCTTGTGGGCCAGGCGGATGGCTCTATAGGCATCCGCATGTATTATGACCCAACGATAGCGCTGACCATGACCGCAGGGCAATTGTATCCGGCACCCTACCAAGGCAGCATGTGGCAAAGCTTGGCTCTTTCGCGATCAGTGTGGGTAGACGCTAAGATCAACGGCTTACCACGACCACCACATCTTGTGTTGAACACGTAGTCAATCCCCCATCTGGACGATCCCATGAGCGACCCCACTACCGCACTGTTCACCCAAGCACTCG
>QKED01000005.1 GCA_003252455.1 Gammaproteobacteria bacterium | reverse complement strand
AGTCGTAGGGTGGGGCGGTTGTTGACCAGGGTGGTCTCCATGGCCGCGATGGTGAGGGGGCGCCCGAGCAGTTCGCCCACCGCCTGCTCCAGATCCGGACGCAAGCTGCTCAGCTCCGGCCCGAGCAGGCGCGCGGCGAGCAGCGTCAGCGCCAACAGCAGCAGCAGTGGCGCCAGCAGGTACCAGCTCCAGCGATGTAGCAGGCTGAGCCTGCGCCTCATCCGCGCCCCCTCGACACCACCACCCCGGGCCTACATGGGTACCACGTCGTACTGCTCTTGGTTATAGAGCGTCTCTACCTGGAAGCGGATCGGCTTGCCGATGAACGCCTCCAGCTCCGCCACCCCGGTGGACTCCTCGTCGATCATGCGGTCGACCACCTCCTGCGAGGCGAGCACCAGCAGTTGATTGGCGTCGAACTGACGCGCCTCGCGCATGATCTCGCGGAAGATCTCGTAGCAGACCGTCTCCGGCGTCTTCACCGTGCCGCGCCCGTTGCAGGTGGGGCAGACCTCGCACAGGTGGTGCTCCAGCGATTCACGCGTGCGCTTGCGCGTCATCTCCACCAGGCCGAGGGCCGAGACCTCGCTGATCTGGGTCTTGGCGTGGTCGCGCTCCAGCGCCTTCTCCAATGCGCGCAGGACCTGGCGGCGGTGTTCGTGGTCGATCATGTCGATAAAATCGATGATGATGATGCCACCGAGGTTGCGCAGACGCAGCTGACGGGCGATCGCCTGGGCCGCCTCCAGGTTGGTCTTGAAGATGGTCTCTTCGAGGTTGCGATGGCCGACGAAGGCGCCGGTATTGACGTCGATGGTGGTCATCGCCTCGGTCTGGTCGAGGATCAGGTAGCCGCCGGACTTGAGCTGCACCTTGCGCTCCAGCGCCTTCTGGATCTCGTCCTCCACACCGTAGATGTCGAAGATCGGGCGCTCACCGCTGTAGTGCTCGGTGTGCGGCTCCAGCTCGGGGATGAACTTACCGGCGAACTTGGCCACCTTCTGGTAGGTCTCGCGCGAGTCGATGCGCACCTTCTCGATGTCGGTGGCGTCGAGGTCGCGCATCAGGCGCATCACCAGCGGTAGATCCTCGTGCACCAGGGTGCCGGCGGCGACCTGCCCGGCGCGCTCCTTGGCCGCCTGCCAGATCTTGGTGAGGAAGGCCATGTCCTTGCGCACCGCCTCCTCGGTGCAGCCATCGGCGGCGGTACGCACGATGTAGCCGCCCTGCTCGAACTCGGGGGCGAGGCGCAGCACGCACTCCTTGAGGCGCGCGCGCTCGCCCTCACCGTCGATCTTCTGCGAGACGCCGACGTGCACCGTGCCGGGCATGAAGACCAGATAGCGCGCGGCGAGGGAGATGAAGGTGGTGAGGCGCGCGCCTTTGGTGCCGAGCGGGTCCTTCACCACCTGCACCAGCACCTCCTGGCCCTCGTGCAGCAGGGCGGAGATGTTGTCGTTGCTGCGTCCCTCCTCGTCGCCCTCCTGCATGATGTCGGAGGCGTGCAGGAAGGCGGTGCGCGCCAGCCCCACCTCGACGAAGGCCGCCTGCATCCCCGGCAGCACACGGCAGACGCGCCCCTTGTAGATGTTGCCCACCAGCCCCCGACGGCGCTGACGCTCCACGTGCACCTCTTGCAGCACCCCGTTCTCCAGCACCGCGACGCGGGTCTCGTGGGGGGTGACGTTGATCAACAGCTCTTCACTGGTGCGCATGGGGAGGCTCTCTTGGCTCGAATTTGGCTTCGTCATAGGGTACGGCAGCGAGCCCCTCGTCACCACACCCGCAGCCCGAAGGCGGCGAGGAGTTCGTCGGTCTCCTCCAGCGGCAGCCCCATCACCCCGGAGTAGCTCCCCTCGATGCGGCGGATGAAGCGCGCGGCGCGCCCCTGGATGGCGTAACCGCCAGCCTTGTCTTGCGGCTCGCCACTGGCCCAATAGGCCGCGCGTTCGGCGCTCTCGACCCGGCGCAGGGTCACCTCGGTGACGGAGAGGCGCGTCTGCGCGAAGGGGGTCTCACCCTCCTCCTCGGCATGACCGACCAGGGCCACCGCCGAGTAGACGCGGTGGGTACGCCCGGAGAGGCGCGCCAACATCCCTAGCGCCTCCTCGCGACCGCGCGGTTTGCCGAGGATGGTATCGCCCATCACCACAGCGGTGTCGGCACCGAGCACCGGGTGTGGGTCGGCGACGTCGATAAGCGCCAGCCCGGCTCGCGCCTTGGCCTGGGCCAGACGCAGCACGTACATCTCCGGCTCCTCGCCCGCGTGCGGCGTCTCGTCCACCTCGCAGCACAGGGTGCGATAGAGGACGCCGATCTGGTCGAGCAGCTCACGGCGGCGCGGTGAGGCGGAGGCGAGATAGAGGTGGAAGGGGGCGTCATGCTCCTGCGGCATGGGATAGGTCCTTGGTGCGAGTAGAGGGCCGGAAGGGGGGTCACTTATGATAGGGGTGACCCTGCAGGATACTCCAGGCACGGTAGAGTTGTTCGGCGACCACGATGCGCACCAGCGGGTGCGGCAGGGTCAGGGGTGAGAGCGACCAGCGCTCGTCGGCGGCGGCCTGCACCTGCGGCGCGAGCCCCTCGGGGCCACCCACCATCAGTGCCAGGTCGCGCCCTTCGGCGAGCCAGAAGTCGAGGCGACTGCTCAGCTGCTCGGTGCTCCACGGCCTGCCGGTCACCTCCAGGGTGACCACCCGCGCCCCCTTGGGCACGGCGGCGAGCATCTTATCGCCTTCGGCACGGATCAGCCGCGCCACATCGCCGCCCTTGGGCCGCTTGGTCAGCGCGATTTCACTCAACGCCAGGCTGCACTCCGGGGGCAGACGACGGGCATACTCGGCGTAGCCCTGCTCGACCCAGCCCGGCATCTTGCCACCCACGGCGATGAGTTGGATACGCACCTTCGGCTCAGGCCTGGGCGTCTTTGCCCTTGGCCTCGGCGGCGCCCTCCGCCTGGGGGGAGCCCTCGCCCCAGAGGCGGTCGAGGTTGTAGTAGTCACGCGTGGCCGGGAGCATGACGTGGACCACCACATCGCCCAGGTCCACCAGCACCCACTCGCCCTCGCGCTCGCCCTCCACGCCCAGGGCCGGGTGACCGACCTCCTTGCACTTCATCACCACGTTCTCGGCCAGCGCCTTGACCTGACGCGCGGTGTTACCGCTGGCGATCACCATGACGTCGGTGAAGCCGCTCTTACCCTCCACGTCGATCACCCGCAGGTCCATCGCCTTCACGTCTTCCAGGGCGTCGACCACCAATTTCAATAGTTCGTCTTTTTGCACAATATCCTCGTTGCGGCACATGCCGCCCATCACGTTTCGTCCGGCGCGCTGCGCCCATTCATCTCGCGGCGAGATCTCCACATTGAAGATCTGCTCAATCACCTGCTCCGCCCCCTGGTTGAGACTCCAGGCAAAGGCCACTACCAACCCCACAAACAGCACGAAGACCACCGAACCGATGAGGCTCTGCGCCACGCCGGACCAGAAGCCACATCGGAGCCCCTTCAGCTCCAGCAGCAAGCGCTGTTCGTACCTGCGCTCCTGCTCGCTCTCGACCTTACCGAGTTCCGTACTCAGGGCCTGAGCCAGAAACTCGTCGGCCAGCAGCTCCGCCTCTGCCCGATAAAACTGCATCTGTGACGGGGTGTTGGAGATACGGAAGAACTCCTCCAGGTCGTCGTCCGTCAGTTCGCGTCCCTTGGCCGTACGCTTAGTCTGGATGTATTCGATCTTCTGTCGTTTGTAGATCGAGTAGGCCAGAATCCCGAGGATATCATCCTGATTTTCCACCAGTTTGGAGTACATGTAGTTGTGCTCCTGCGTCTGCCTCTCTTCCATGAGTCATGCCTCCTAGGCCGCTGATAGTCGCTTCCTTACGTTGCGCGAAGCCGCTTGGAAGAGCGATTTCAGGTCCGTGCCGTTGCCGCTCACAATGCCTCTGACCGGGGCGCTGCTGGCCGCATGGGGCTGGCTGCGCATCCGCTCCGCCACCTGACGCGAGGTGGTCTTGAAGCGGTATTTGCGTTTCATATCATCCATATCCTTATCCTCCCGTTTTTCCATTCTTACTGTAGCGCATCACAAATAGAGCCCTTCACCGGCGATGTACTCCACCACCACCTGCGGGGTGAGGTAGCGGATGCTCTGCCCCTCGCGCACCCGCTGGCGGATCTCGGTGGCGGAGATGGCCAGCTGGCTCACCGGCTGAAACCAGATGCCTCCTGCCGAGGTCGTCTCCAGCTCCGCCACGCTGTCGACCCGGTGGGTGTCGAGCAGCGCGGCGATGGTCTCATCCTCCGCCAGCGCCTCGATGTGCCAACCGGGACGGTGGGCGACGACGATGTGGCAGTGCCCCAAAATGCGCTCCCACTGGTGCCAACTCGGCAGGCCGAGGAAGGCATCGAGGCCGAGGCACAAGACCACGGATTCATGCTCGCCCCACGCCTGACGTAGCTCTTGCAGCGTCAGCAGGGTGTAGGAGGGGCCGTCGCGGCGCAGCTCGCGGTCGTCGACCACGAAGCGCCACTCCCCGGCGCAGGCCAGCTCCACCATCGTCAGCCGCTGCGCCGCCGTCACCTCCGGGGTGCCACGATGCGGCGGCTGGGCGCTGGGTATAATCCTCAGCTCCTCCAGTCCCAGCCCCTCGGCCAGCTCCAGCGCCGGGCGCAGGTGGCCGAAGTGGATGGGGTCGAAGGTGCCGCCGAAGATGCCGCGCATGCTGCTCTGCTACCCGCCTACCGAGGTCGGCGCCTACTGGCGGATGTGGCCGTCGCCGATGACGATGTACTTCTGCGAGGTGAGCCCCTCCAGACCGACCGGGCCACGGGCGTGGATCTTGTCGGTGGAGATGCCGATCTCGGCCCCCAGGCCGTACTCGAAGCCGTCGGCGAAGCGGGTGGAGGCGTTGATCATCACCGAGCTGGAGTCCACCTCGGTGATGAAGCGCCGCGCCCGGGCGATGTTGTCGGTGACGATCGCCTCGGTGTGACCGGAGCTGTGAGCGTGGATGTGCTCGATCGCCTCGTCCATGTCCTTTACCACCTTGATGGAGAGGATCGGCGCGAGGTATTCGGTGTCCCAATCCTCTTCAGTGGCGGCCACGGCCCCCTCGACCAGTCGGCAGGTGGTCGCACAGCCGCGCAGCTCGACCCCCTTCTCGAAGTACATGCCGGAGAGTTCGGGCAAGACGCGCTCGGCGATATCCTCGGCCACCAGCAGGGTCTCCATGGCGTTGCAGACGCCGTAGCGGTGGGTCTTGGCGTTGAAGGCGATGGCCAGGGCCTTGTCGATGTCCGCCTCGTCATCGATGTAGACGTGGCAGACCCCGTGCAGGTGCTTGATCACCGGCACGCGCGCCTCGGCACTGATGCGCTCGATGAGCCCCTTGCCGCCGCGCGGGACGATCACGTCCACATACTCGGGCATGGTGATGAGCAGGCCGACGGCGGCGCGGTCGGTGGTCTCGATCACCTGCACCGCGTCCATCGGCAGACCTGCGCTCTCCAGCCCCTGGCGGATGCAGGCCGCGATCGCTTGATTGGAGTGGGCCGCCTCGGAGCCGCCGCGCAAGATCGTCGCGTTGCCGGACTTCAGACAGAGCGCGGCGGCATCCGCCGTCACGTTCGGGCGCGACTCGTAGATGATGCCGATGACGCCGAGCGGCACGCGCATCTTGCCCACCTGGATGCCGGAGGGGCGATAGGTCATGTCGGCGATCTCGCCCACCGGGTCGGGCAGGGCGGCGATCTGGCGCAGCCCCTCGGCCATCCCGGCGATGCGCTCGGGGTTGAGCATCAGACGATCGATGAGTGCGGCGTCGAGCCCCTGGGCACGCCCGGCGGCCAGGTCGCGCTCGTTCTCGGCGACCAGGGTCGCCTCGGCGGCCAGGAGGGCGTCGGCGATGGCGTGCAGCGCGGCGTTCTTGGCGTTGGTACCGGCGCGGGCCATCTGGCGCGAGGCGGCACGGGCACGCTGCCCGAGCTGCTGCATATAGTCGCTGATGTTCTGCTCCATTCTTCTTCTCTCCGACTGGCGTAAAACCAAGAATGGCCACGGAGGCACGGAGGACACGGAGTAACTTCTTACTCTCTGTGTCCTCCGTGCCTCCGTGGCACATTCGAATTCAGGGGGTTGGCGGTAGCGGCAGGGGCCGCCCGGCCAGGGCAAGCGACAATTGTATCAGCTCGTGCCAGGGGTTGCCCGACCGCTCGCCCTTGATGGTCAGGTCGATGCGCGCGCAGTGGCCGAGCATGGCCGAGAGCTGCGCCGTGGGGTGGCGCTTGAGGGCGCGCTGCACCAGCCCCTTGCGGTTCTGCCACACCTTCTGCTCCTTGCACAGCAGCTCGAAGGCGAGGCCGCGCTGCATCCCGGCGCTGATGCGCGTGAGCAGGCGCAGCTCGCGCGCCAGGGCCCAGTTGACCAGGATCGGCTCCGTGCCCTCGCCGCGCAGGCCGTCGAGCAGGTGGCCGACGCGCCCCGCCTCCCCGGCCACGGCGGCGTCCACCAGGTCGAAGAGGTTGAAGCGCGCCGAGTCGGCCACCGCCTCGCGCACCTGCGCCAAGCTCAACTCACCCTCCCCATGGAGCAGGGCGAGCTTGTCGACCTCCTGGGCGGCGGCGAGCAGGTTGCCCTCGACCCGCTCGGCGAGGAGCGCGAGCGCCTCGGGCGGGGCCGTGAGCCCCTTCTGCTTCAGGCGCCGGGCGACCCAGCCAGGGAGCTGGCCGTGGTCGATGGGATAGATCAACGCCACCACGCCCGCATTGTCGAGGGCGGTGAACCACTTGCCGTTCTGCTGCTGGCGGTCGAGCTTGCCGCAGGTGATGAGTAGCAGCAGGTCCGGCGGTGGGTCCGCGGCCCAGGCAGTGAGCGCCTTGGAGCCGTCGGCCCCCGGCTTGCCCGAGGGGATGCGCAGCTCGATGAGGCGCTTGTCGGCGAAGAGCGAGAGGTTACCCGCCGCCGCCGTCAAGGCGCTCCAGTCGAAGCCCTTGCCGTCGACCTCCAGCAGCTCGCGCTCGCTGAACCCCTGCTTTCTGGCCTCAGTACGGACGGCATCGGCCATCTCCATCTGCTGCAACGGCTCGTCACCGGCGAGCAGATAGATGGGGGCGAGCCCCTTAGTCAGGTCACGCGGCAGCTTCTCGGCGGTGGTGCGCACCGCCTAGCCCCCCTGCCCCACCCGGCGCAGGCGCTGGAACATCTGCCGCACCGCACCACGCATCAGCTCGCCGCGCAGCAGCTCCTCCTCCTCGCCCTTACCGAGCACGTTGTCGGCATCGAAGGCGAAGTCGCGCGAGAGGCTCACCGACTCATCGACCAGCAGCGTCTTGCCCTCGGCGCTGTAGAGGGAGAAGACCAGCTGATAGTAGAGCTCGTACTCGCTCACCTTACCGCTGGCATCCACCGAGAGCACCCGTCGCTCCGCCCCCTCGCGGCTGATGACCAACCGCGCCGTCGCCTCCGCCGCCGTCTCCACCCGCTGCGCCCCACCCGCAGTGAGCGACGCCTCCACCTCACGGGCCAGCGCACCGTAGCGGTCGACCCCGGCGATGTGGGTGCGCGCCATCACCTCCGGCAGCGTCACCGAGCCACGCAGGTGAAAGCCGCAGGCGGTGAGCAGGCCGAGGAGGGAGAGGATGAGGAGGCGTCGGGTCATGGGGCGGTCCAGTCGAAACGAGTGCAGAAGAGTTTTACCACAGAGGGCACAGAGAACACCGAGAGAAAACAGAGAAAGCTCTGTGCTCTCTGTGTTCTATGTGGTGAACAGCCGCGCTAAGCACCACCCTCCGCCTGCTCATCCTGCCAAAAGAGGTCCAGCTTGCGCTGATGCACCACGCAATCGCGCAGATAGAGGTTGATGAGGCTCTGGTAGGGGATGTGCGTCTCCTCGGCCATCGCCTTGAAGTAGTCCAGCACATCTTCTCCCAGGCGGATGGTCACCGGGCGCTTGAGCTTGGCCGCGTAGGGGTTCTTGCGCGACTTCATCTGGGAGAAAGCGTATTCGGACTTCATGATGTGCCTACGGGGTCGCCCTACTGACCTAAGCGACGTGGATTACCTCGTAACCAGTTGTGCAGCGACCCATAAACTTACTCTTCGCTTTCTCTCGCTTTGGACGGCCGTTTTTGCAACTCAAGCATCTTGCTCGTGTTATTAGCTGTAACGACAGAGGCGATGGTTATCTGCCCACCCGCGACCAATAGCAGTCCGCTCAATGACACCGTCCCTCCCGAGATGACGCCTGCCGCGCCTGAGTCGAAACTCGCAACAAGCGCAATCGCCATCCCGATAAGCACGACAGTCCATCCTATGACAGATAGGGTTACACCGATACCAGTACTTAGAATCTTACCCGCTCCTGCGTGGGTATCCGCCCGCGTCGAAGACTCCTGCGCGTCGAGAAGTGACTGGTCGAAATCACTGGTAGCAAGCGTGCTCACCTCCTCAGCACACCGACCACAAGTGACAGCACCTATAGGGTTGATGTACCCACAGGAGGGGCACTGCTTACCAGAGACTTGCTTCTCCATGCTGTAAAGTCCTTTTCCATCCCAGCCGAGCCGCCACCAGGCATCTCTCGGAATCGTAGCCCGGATAAGCGTAGTAGCCATAGCCCGGATGTAGTCTGGCTCACAATGTCAGCAGTCGGTATATCGACTCCGGCTGAGCGAGATGAGCCAAATGAGCAAATATCCTCATTCGAGTTCATCATCACTAAACTGTGCGCTCCACTCTTCAAGTAGCCGCTCTCTCCCGCTCCTCGCGCGTACCATGTGTTCTACGTACTCGGCACGCTCTCTGACCCACGGGTTTTCGTGTTTCAGCGCCGTTTCGAGCAACTCTTGAATATCTTCGGCGTGACATAGCTCAGAGTAAAAGAGTTGATCAACGACACCAATCCCCCAGGTTTGGATGCGAGGGTCCTCATGCGCCAAAAACTCCTTCACCCAGGGCAAGGCACGCTCATCTGCGACGACCCTCAACAGCTCCACTGCGCTCTCCTTGCATGACAGGCTCGGAGCGTCTCGGAAAACTCGATAGCACTCATCCATCGCGCTCCAAGGGTGGAGCTGCCACAAAACCGAGCGTAGTAGTTCCCGCCCCGGACGTCGTTGGATGTAGTAGTGAACAGCCTCCCTCAGCGCATCTTCACCCAGCAGCAACTCGATGGCGCGAAGGGCCTGGGTACTTGAGCTGCTTTCATTGCCGTTTTCGCCGATTGCTCCCAGATCGCGCGCAAGCTGTTCCCAGTTGTCGAGGTTCATCGGCCTTCCTTTGCACTCATGTGGTCATACCTTAACAAGCAGCCGTAGCCCAGATGCAGCGCAGCGTAATCAGGGGAGCCGCAAATATGCAGAGAACACCAAGCCGGGAGCCAACGGCACCGTCTGGCTCCCGCAATCCGCTGCGCTCCTTGTGGGCTATGGATGGTTAGTTGGCCACCACGTTGACCAGACGCCCCGGCACCACGATCACCTTGCGTACGGTGACGCCCTCAATGAAACGCTGCACATTCTCGTCGGCCAGGGCGGCGGCTTCGCAGGCCTCCTTGGAGGCATCGGCGGCCACCTTGACCTTGCCGCGTACCTTGCCGTTGACCTGCACCACCAGCTCGATCTCGCTCTTCACCAGGGCGGACTCGTCCACCACCGGCCAGGGGGCGGTGAGGATGTCGAGGCCGTAACCCAGCTCACCCCACAGATGGTGGCTGATGTGCGGGGCGATGGGGCCGAGCAGGCGCAGCAGGATGCCCATGCCCTCGGTCTGGAGGCCGTCGCGCACCCAGTTGGCCTCGGCGTGGTTGCCTTCGGTGATCTGCTCGTGGCCGGGGATGGTCGGCAGCAGATTCATGATCTTCATGCAGGCGGCGACCACGGTGTTGAACTGGTACTTGTCGAAGTCATGCAGCGCCTGGGCCAGCACCTCGTGGATCTGCCCGCGCACGGCGAGCTGGTCGGCGTGCACCTCGCTCCAGTCGAAGGGGCGCTCGTCGCCCTCGGTGATCTCCATGTTGACCTGGCGGATCGCCTCGGCGTTGGTCTGGGCGAAGTTCCACACGCGCTTCAGGAAGCGGTGGGCACCCTCCAGGCCGGAGTCGGACCACTCCAGGTTCTGCGTCGGCGGCGCGGCGAACATGGTGAAGGTGCGCACGGTGTCGGCGCCGTAGCGGTCGATCATCTCCTGCGGGTCGACGCCGTTGCCCTTGGACTTGGACATCTTCTCGATGTTGCCCACCTGCACCGGCTGGCCGTCCGCCTTGAGGGTGGCGCCGATCACCTTGCTCTTGTCGTCGCGCTCGACGGTCACATCGGCGGGGCCGAAGTAGGCCTTCTTACCCTGCTCGTCGAGGCGGTAGAAGGTCTCGGCCACCACCATGCCCTGGGTCAGCAGGTTGGTGAAGGGCTCGTCACCGCTAACAAGGCCTTCATCGCGCATCAGCTTGTGGAAGAAGCGCGCGTACAGAAGGTGCAGGATGGCGTGCTCGATGCCGCCGATGTACTGGTTCACCGGCACCCAGCTGTGGGCGTTGGCGTCGGTCATCGCGCCGTCGGCGAAGCGGCTGGCGTAGCGCGCAAAGTACCAGGAAGACTCCATGAAGGTGTCGAAGGTGTCGGTCTCGCGCTGCGCCGCGCCGCCGCACTGGGGGCAGCTGCACTCATAGAACTCGGGCATCTGCTTGAGTGGTGAGCCACCCTCGGGCGGGATGACCACCTCTTCCGGCAGGCGCACGGGGAGCTGGTCGTCGGGCACTGGCAGGGAGCCGCAGCTCGGGCAGTTGATGATCGGGATGGGGGCGCCCCAGTAACGCTGACGGGAGATGCCCCAGTCGCGCAGGCGGAAGTTGGTGGTCTTGCGCCCCTTGCCCATCCCTTCGAGCTTGGCGGCGATCGCCTCCAGCGCGGCGTCGAACTCCAGGCCGTCGAACTCGCCGGAGTTGACCAGCACGCCCTTGGCGGTGAACGCCTCCTTGCCCAGGTCAATCGGGGTGGCGTGGGCGTCCAGCGGGGCGATCACCTGCTTGAGCGGGATGCCGTACTTGTGCGCGAACTCGTAGTCGCGCTGGTCGTGGGCGGGCACCGCCATCACCGCGCCGTGGCCGTAGCTCATGAGCACGAAGTTGGCGGCATAGACCGGCACCTCGCCCCCGGTGAGGGGGTGGATGGCGGTGAGGCCGGTGTCCATGCCGCGCTTCTCCTGCGCCTCGATCACCGCCTCTGAGGTACCGGCGCTGACGCACTCCTCGATGAAGGCGGCCAGCTCTGGCCGGTTTTCTGCGGCCTTGCGGGCCAGCGGGTGCTCGGGGGCGACGGCGACGTAGGTGACGCCCATCAGGGTGTCGGGGCGGGTGGTGTAGACCGGCAGTGGCGCGCCGTTCACCTCGAACTCCAGCTCGACGCCGAAGGACTTGCCGATCCAGTTGCGCTGCATGGTGCGCACCTGCTCGGGCCACCCCTCCAACTTGTCGAGATCACTCAACAACTCGTCGGCATAGGCGGTGATCTTCATGAACCACTGGGGGATCTCCTGGCGCTCCACCTGGGTGTCGCAGCGCCAGCAGCGGCCCTCGATCACCTGCTCGTTGGCCAGCACGGTCTGGTCGTGGGGGCACCAGTTGACGCTGGAGGTCTTCTTGTAGACCAGCCCCTTCTGGAACAGGCGGGTGAAGAGCCACTGCTCCCAGCGGTAGTACTCGGGGTGGCAGGTGGCCAGCTCGCGCGACCAGTCGTAGCCGAAGCCCAGGCGCTTGAGCTGCCCGCGCATGTAGTCGATGTTCTCGTAGGTCCACTTGGCCGGGGGCACGCCGTGCTTGATGGCGGCGTTCTCGGCGGGCATGCCGAAGGCGTCCCAACCCATCGGCTGCAGCACGTTCTTGCCCAGCATCTGCTGATAGCGCGAGATCACGTCGCCGATGGTGTAGTTGCGCACATGGCCCATGTGCAGCTTGCCGCTCGGGTAGGGGAACATGGAGAGGCAGTAGAACTTCTCCCGCGCGTCGTCATCGAGCGCCTTGAAGCTCTGATTCTCGAACCAGTAGGCCTGCGCCTCCTGCTCGATCTCCTGGGGAACGTATTGCTCTTCCAATGCCATGATGCGGACCCTGTCAGCGGATTTGGGAAAACCGGGAAGGATACCGGATGGGGTTGGGGCCAACAACCGGGAGAGCGCCGCCGATCACCTAGGCCACCCTTACCGCTTCGGCACCACCACCGAGGTCAACTTCTCGGTAAACACCGGTAGCCGTCCCATCATCTCCAGTTTCATCGGCAGATAGAGCTCCGTGCGCCCACCACACTGGGCCATGGGGGCGCGGAACTTCAACTTACCCTGCCCTGTTCGACCAGGCCCAACGGTGTATTCCGAGCCTATCATCTCCTGCGGGATCAAGCTCCCCTTACGCAGGTGGCACACCGGCAGGGTATACGCGGCATCGCTGAAGAGGGTCACATCCTCGAAGACCGCAAGCCACCGCTGGGTGCGATGCTCACGACACGTCGTAGTGAAGGGTAGTGGCATGCCGTCGGTCCTGACGATCAGGCTATAGACCCCTCCCTCGGTCGGATAGAGCAGCGTGCTGAAACCGTGGCTGGAGAGACCACCGATCGGATACGGGGTGGCCATACGCGCTCTCTGCGTATAGCCACCCGTACCATCATCCAAGGTGGTGTCGCGCGCGAAGACGGCATGACAGACCTCGTCAAACGCAGTCGCCTGACTACCGCCCTTAGCACCCTGCACCTCGACCTCTATCCGTTGAGTGTGACTCTCGCTCGGGCAGGGCTTATCGGAGAAGGCGACGCGCCCCTGCTCATCGGTACATTTATTGATGGCCTGAGCGCTCGGTATCACGGCGCAACAGAGCAGCGCCAGCAGCAGCGACTTCAACGCTCTGTACGGTGCACGGATCGACCCTGCGCTGAACATGCCACTCCCCCTGCTCAACGGACCAGCACCTTGGCCAAGGGCATAACAACTTGCTTTACACCCGCAACCTCCATCTGTTTGAGACGCACATAGAGCGTTTCACTGCTGCAACCAGGCGGCGGCTTACCAAACGTGTACTCCATGGCATCCGTATCCCGGCCGAAGGAGTAGCCCTTGCTGGCGAAGCTACCAGGATCGAACATCTGCCCCTTGGCTAAACGACACTCGACCCGCCTGAGCCCTTTATCACGGTAGAAGGTGGTATCGGCAAACGCCATAAACGACCCTTCGTACTCCTTCTTATCGCATCCTGGAGTGATCGTCGGATTGCCGCCCTCATGCTTGACCTTGTAGTCGACGACACCGCCGCTCACGGGATAGAGGATATGGGTGCCGAACACCTCACCGGTCGAGGAGATGGGGTAGCGGGTGCCGCCACGGATCTCGACCTGCAGATCTCCGAACAGATCCTTTATCTGCATGCCGCGAGAAAACTGCGCTTGGCAAAGCGCTGGCCGAACGCCCTCACCACTTTCGCGGCTCTCACTTCCACCCGAGTTCACTTGGAGATCCACCGTCTCCGACTGACTTGTGGTGGGGCAAGGCATATCGGAAAAGGTGATCCCACCATCCGGCCCCTTGCACTTATTGATAGCATGGGCACAGGGGTGAAAGGCGGTCAGGAGTAAAACGAGGGGCAAGGTGGCGAGCGAGCGCCGACGAGTGATCGGAATCGTACTCTGAGTGCAGGTCATCTGATAAGTCATGGGTAACATCCTATGTTTGACTGAAGATGAGCCGCAAACATAATCGAATCAGCAGTGCCATCACTAGGCCATGGTCCGCAGAATTCAACATCCATCCAGAACGAGATGTTGCCAAAGATACTGGCAGAACACGACCGAAGAGGCGCATTCGGTCTGCGACACAGACATCAGGGCAACCGCACACTTTACCCAAAACCGCAAAAGACCCGCCACGGAGTCACAGAGGAGACGGAGAATGACCGGTATTTGCGGATTAGCAAGGCTGTCTACATAGGTGGAGAGGGTCGCTTCGACCTCCGATCACGCCCGAATAGCACCTCTCCGTGTCCTCCGTGCCTCTGTGGCAAAAGTATGCGGTTGCCCTGACACAGACATAGGTCAGGCAGGAAGAGAGACCGAGTTCGGGTAGCATAGCCACCTCAGCCATCGCCTCCGGAGCCGAGCATGCCCTTCGAGCCCTACTTCATCGACCTCATCCGCCACGGCCAACCCCAAGGTGGCGATCGCTTTCGCGGCACGCAGGACGACCCGCTCAACGAACTGGGCTGGCAACAGATGCGCGACAGCGTGGCGGGCATGAACGGCTGGGAGGCGATCGTCACCTCACCGCTGAAACGCTGCGCCGAGTTCGCCGCCGAGCTGGCACAACAGCACGCCATCCCGCTGGAGGTCGAACCCGACCTGGCCGAGCTGCGCTTCGGTGAGTGGGAGGGCAAGTGCTACCTGGAGCTGCACGAACAGGACCCCGAGTTTCTCAGCGCCTTTTTCTCCGATCCGTTCCGCCACACTCCTCCAGGCGGCGAACCGCTGGCCGACTTTTGTGTGCGCATTGAGGGAGTGTGGGAGGCGATCAAACAGCGTCATGCGGGCAAACACATTCTAGTGATCTGCCACGGCGCGGTGATGCGGGTGATCTACCGCCAGGTGCTGAATACACCCAAAGAGTCACTCTTCCACATCGAGGTACCCTACGCCTGCCTGACGCGCATCCGGCGCCATGCGGAGGGAGACAGGCTGGTATTTCATCGCGGGCCGGAGGCGCGCTGAGGCAATGGGGCGTGCTTGCCTCGCTCCTTACCAGATTACCAGAGCAGGTCGACAGCGTAGGCGCTGAACGGGCCATCCACGCTCACCAGTGGCAGGCATTCGACCAATGCCTGAGCAATGATCAGGCGATCAAATGGGTCTCGGTGGTGAAACGGGAGCTGCGAGAGCGCTGCTGTGTGGGTGACGCTGATATGCAGCATATACCGGGCTCCTGCTGTATCGTGGCTCTGGCGCGAGAGGAGAGCCTGGGGTCATCGAGTAGGTACCAAAGGAGCGTATGGGTATCGAGCAGCAGGCTCACTTCATGTAGTCCGTGAAGTCAGCCAGGTGCTCGTCATCGTCTTGCGCCGGTACCAATCTACCTTTTGCGCTACCAGGTGCTGGACGCAGGGCCGCAGGTTCAGCCGGTTCGGAAAAGAGCACGACCAGACGCGCTGCCCGCCCAAAGCGATCACGATACGCCTCAGGCAGCTGGATCGTGCCGTCGGCATCGATAGTGGTCTCTATCTCAATGGCTTGCATAGCGATCTCCTCAGCTGTGTGGTGTACGCCTAGTGAGCTTCCGAATCATACGTCACAACCTGGAAGCGGCGTCACCGGCACAGCCTACCTGTTGAATAGTCAGTGAAATTTTCCGCTGATTGGTCCGATAGTAGAAGAGCCACCCCGAACCCGTGCCCTGTGCATCTGAATCTACCTGGGGTAGTTTAGACCTTCGACCACAGCCGAGAACGTCCCCATGGAGTGGCTGCTACTCATCCCCTTGGCCTTTCTGGCACTTCCCCTCTTCAAGCGCTGGCGGCGCACCCGCCGCGAACGCTTCATCCGCGACTACCAGTTTCACAGCGCCGTGGAGAAGAGCCTGGCCAAGACCCAACCACACCTCGATGTAGACCAAAGGCGTCAGGTGCTGGAGGCGCTACGCGGCTACTTCCTGCTCTGCCTACGCTCCAAGCCGATGGTGGCGATGCCTTCGCTGGCGGTGGACGACGCCTGGCACGCCTTCATCCTCTACACCCGCGCCTACGAGCAGTTCTGCCGACGCGCCTTCGGGCGCTTTTTGCACCACACCCCGGCGGAGGCCTACCCCGCCTCGCTCTCCGGGCTGGAGGTGCTGCGCCACACCTGGCACCTGGCGTGCAAACAGGAGGGGATCAACCCGACCCAGGCCGAGCGCCTCCCTGCCCTCTTCGCCATCGACCGCGAGCTGGCCATCCCCGACGGCTACTACTACCTACTCGACTGCACCGGCCAACGCGAAGATGCCGAGGGCAAACCGCAGTTCTGCGCCGCCGCGCTGGCCAACATCGCCCCCAAGCTCAAGCGCAGCCCGCGCTGGGGCAAGGGCGGGGGCAGTGTCGGTGCGGATTGCGCCGGGGACTCCGGCTGTGGCGGCAGCAGTTGTGGTGGCGGCTGCGGTGGGAGTTGACGCGCAAAGCCCCCTACTTCTGCGCCTCGGCCAACAGGCGCTTGACCAGCTTTCCGGTCTTCCCGCCAATCTGGATGCCCTGTAGATAGGCGATCGCCTGTGGCAGCCGCAGCACCTCATCGCACTGCGCCAGCAGTTCGTGCATCAGCTCCAGCAGCGCCAACAGCTCGCGCGGGGCAGATGCCGGGTCGCCTTGCAGCATCGCCTGCAACAGCGCCAACACCGCCCTGGCATGCCGCGGCGAGACACGGCTCACCTCACGCAGACTCAGCGACCAGCGTTTGATCGGCGGCAGCGAGGTGGCGAGCAGGCGCGCACAGCTCTCCCCCAGCTGGGCCGCGTCGAAACGCCCATCGTCGATACTGGCGATGAGCGCCTCCTCCGCCACGCCGCGCAGCGCGGCGTCGCCCACCGCCAGCCCCAGGGCGAGGGCGAGGCGCGCCATCTCGCCGAGCGCGGTGTGGGGTTCGATGAGCGGCTCCAGGTAGGCCAGGGTTTCGCGGTCCTGCGCCTCGGCACTGGTAAAGCTGTGATCGAGAGGCAGCGCGCCACGGGCAAAGAACGCCTCGCGATTGGCGGGCCAGTAGCTCGCGGTCCAGGCGACGAGCGAGTAGTCGAGGTCGTGAGCGTAGGCCTGCGAGAGGGTATACCACCCATCCTCCTCTAGCCGACGCAACCAGGCGTGTTCTAACAGTGGCCAGGCCAAGGGATCGCTGCCGCGTTGGTAAGGTGGAGCACAGTCGATATCTATATCGAGCGAACGGCTCACACTCTCCGCATACTCATAGCGACGCACCTTCGCCTCCCAGCGGTAGCATGCATCCGCGCGCGCGCCCGGTCCCAACGCAGGTAGCGCGGGGATCGGCCCAGTGGGTTGCCGACTGCGCCAGGCCGCGATCCAGAGCGGGCTATCCTCGCCCAGTGGCTCGTCACCACCCAGCGCCAGGCGCACGGCCCGCCCCGCCTCACCCGTGAGATCGGCGGCCCACTCCAGGGCGGCCTCACGCTGCTCTGGTGCCAGGCGCAGCAGCGCCACCACCAGATCGGCGGGGTCCGGCTGCACGCCCGCCTGCTGCCACTCCACCATTCTCGCCACCAGCGCCGAGGGTGCGATCCAGCCCGACTGGTGGGTGGGCGCCGAGAGCAGCGGCAGCGCCAGGGGCATGGCCACACGCTGGGCGAGCAGCTGGCAGCGCAGCAGGGCGAACTCACTCGTCCCCTCGGCGCCGCCCCACACCTCGGGCAGCTCCGCCAGCCCCTGCCGCCCCTCCAGCCAGGCGAAGATCACCCCGGCCACCATGCGCTCGATGCGCCGCTCCTCGTAGTGCGGACGGGCAAAGCGCTTGCGCATGCGCTGGCAGAGGGCGGCCCCGCGCTCGACGAGGTCGGCGGGGCGCTCGGCGCAGAGCCGACTGATACCGTCGAAGAGTCGCTCGACCTGCTCCGGGCTGCGCTGATCCTCGAACAGCTGCCCGGCGAGCAGCAGCAGCTCGTTGAGGTCCTGCACCGGTAGCAACGCCCGTTCGGGGGCGAGGCGCGCGTAGCCGACGCTCGCAGGTTCAGATAGCACCTCTTCCTCTTCAGGCGTCGGCAACGCCAACCAAGGCGCAAGACGCCCCTTGAGTGTGGCCGCCACGGCCTCTTGCAGGCGACTCAACTCGGCGCTCAGTGCGGCATCCCCAGGCTCGGCGAAGCGTTCAAGCAGGTCGCAGACCGCCCCCTGCACATCGGCCGACTCGTGCAGCAGCGCCTGACAGGCGACTAGGCAGATGGCACCTTGCGCCTCCGGCTCGCGCAGTGCCAACGCGTGCAGGAGTTTGAGCCCACCGTTCACCGTGCCCTTGGCACGCGCCGTGAGCACCGGCGGCAGGGCAGCGAGGAGCGCCTCGGCGGCGATCGGCTTGGCCTTGTCGACCTTGGCCACCGCCTTCAGGGCGAAGGAGACGGTGGGCGGGATGGGGCTGGCGAGGAGCGACAGGTAGGCCTCAATGCGCACCGTGCGCTCGGCGAGGGTCGGCTTGAGCGCCTCGTGAAAGCGCGAGAACCACCCGGCGCGGTACTGAATGAAGTCACGCCCGAGCGCGGCCAGGCTGGCGTCGAGCAGACGCTGGCGGTCGAGTGCGCCGCGCTCGCCGAGCAGGATCATCGCTCTGCTCCAGATGCCCTCACTACTGTATATATCGAAATTGGCTAGGCTCTTGTCGCTATCGCCCTCCAGCTCGAAGAGGCGCCAGAAGGGGCCCTCAAGCCAGGCTGGCTCGGCTAGTAGCCGGTCACAGAGCGCCTCAGCCGTCCCCCATTCCTCACGAACACCCTCCACCATCCGATAGTGGCGTATGTCGTCACGGAGATAGAGCCCAGAGAGGGTGTAGTTCTTACTCTTAGGTGGCGGGCATAGACCTGAACTCACCAGCGCTTGTATCCCGATCCAGGTCAAAGGGAGATGATCGAGCGCATATTCACTGTATACCGCCAACCATGGCGGCCTGCGCTCACCAAGTACGCGCACCCAAGCAGAGCGGAACAGCGATAGCCAGTTTATGCGCTGAACCTCTGCCTGCGAACCTGTGGCCATGAGTGCCGTCACCGCGACGGAGAACAACTTCCAATCACGGGCAGCCTGCCTCCCTGCATCAAGATTTGCCTGCTGTTGTCGACGGTACTCTTCACCACCACTCTGGTTCGACTCGTACCAAGGCACGGTGACCCCGGCAAAGGCCGCCCGCTGTCCCTCATCCATCGACGCAAAAAAGTCGGCCACCGCCTCGCAATCGGGCTGCCTCAATAGCGCCCGCAGGGTCGCCACCTGCGCCTCGTCGAGTTCGACCTTGCTCATCTTCCCTCCCCCTCTTCCATAAAGAGCTGTAACGCCAGGATGTGTTTGCACGGGCCGCGCCGTAGCTGATGTTGGGCGTACCAGAGGCAGTCGCACTCGGCCTGCTCCGCGCCGATGCGCACACGGTGCAGCACCCCACTGCCGCGCACATCGCCCTCGATCCACTCAGCTGACGCCTGACGCAGCGTCACCCCACCCTCGCGCAGCAGGCGCTGCGCCGCATCGAGGCGCGGGTGGAGCGCCTCGACCTGCGCCAGGTCGAACGGCAGACGGCGGTGAAACCAAGCGGCGTGGGCCGTATCGAAGCCAAGCAGACCGAGGGCACCGAGGCGGGCCAGGGCGGGCGTGAGGCGCGCCGAGTCCAGGCCGCTGGCCGTGCGCAGCTGCGCGGGCGTGAGCAGCGCCTGCCAGTGGAGCTGGGCACGCAGCGCCGCCACATCGGCCTCGCTCGCCCCTTGGGTGAGCGCGCTCAGCGCCTGCCCCTCGCCAGAGAAGCCGCGCCACACATCGGCGCTCAGGGTCAGGGAGAAGCTGAGCGGGCCGCAGTCGAGGCGCCACTCGCTCGCCTCCCCCGCCGGGTCGGCGAAGACGGTGAGCCCATCGGCGAGCGGCGCCAATGTCTCCAGGATGCGCAGTCGCTCCAACCCGGCCAGCTTGACCCCCTCTGCCGCCGCACGGGGCGAGAGGCGCACCCCGCCCCCGCGCAGCGGCACGAGCCAGAAGTGGCCGCGTGTCGTGGCGCGCGGCAGGGCGCGCAGGAGGCGCATCAGCTCCACCCGCCCAAGGCGCAGCCTCGGCTCCAGGCGCTGCTGATAGTGCTGGAGTTCGACGAACGCCTTGAGCCAGCGCAGCGGCAGCTTCACCTTGCGCTCGACCACCTCCCGCCCCTCACTGCGCAGCACCAACTGCTCGCCACCGACCGCGAGGCCGACCCGCTGCCCGTCACGCAGCTGCGCCAGGGCGGCGCGCATCTCGGGGTTGAAGTCGACATTGGTGGTGCCGTGGCGCACCACCTCGCCCCGATAGCTCTCGGGCGCCATGTCCACCCGCGCGTAGGCGCTACAGCAGCCCGACAGCCCCTCGAAGCGCAGCAGCCCGCCGCCACTGGTGACCACCGGGTCGCTCTGGGCGAGGATGCGCGTGAGCATCGCCGGGGGGATGTGGAAGCGGCTGCCGACCACGCGGGCGAGGGCGCCGAGCAGCTGCGCGGTGAGAAAGGGGTGGAGCAGGAGCCCCTCGAAGAAGGCCTCTTGCGTAGTAGATTGCGCCTCTGGGGGCGTGTCGGTGGCGAGGTAGATGCCATGCTCACCGGCGTGGGTAGAGACGAGTGAGGGTGCGGGGTAGCGGTAGGTGTGGTCGAGTCCGTTCATCGTCGTGGGGCGTCCTGGCTAGTGCCGACAAATCGGGGCAGGATAACAGTCGTTTCAGGCCTCGGCACCCTGTCCGGTGGGGGATTTGCCACAGAGGCACAAAGGGCACAGAGCGTAACAGGGAGAGATTGGCAGGATGGGGCTTGCGCCCTGTCAGTACCGTTACCCACTGTGAGCGAAGAGCGGGGGGATGTTGAGATAACATCCACCTAGCGCAGCCACCTCTCCCCTCACAGGCTCTCCACCCCCTCGCGCAGCCGCGCCTCGACCCGCGCAGCGGTGATGCGCTCGGCGTCGATGATTACCGGCCAGGTGCGGTGCAACGCCGCCACCAGCCAAGGGCGCTGGCAGGCGGCCTGCTCCAGGCGGGCGCGGGTGGTGGCACTGAGGTGGTGCAGTTGCAGCAGCCAGGGGGCGTGCCAGGCGTGGTAGTGGGCGACCTGTCGGGCGATGGGCTCGGTGGGCCAGGACTCGCACAGGGGTAACTCGGGGGCGCTCACCACGCCCCCCTCGGCATCGACGAGCGCGGCGCCTGCCCGTTGCAAGGCGCGGCATAGACGCCTTCGCGCCCGACTACGCACGGCGTCGGTGAGCCCGGCGACCGCCTCGGGGCTCAAGAGACCCGCGCGCTCTTCACCCTCGCCCGGAGCCTCGTAGAGCGGGCGCCAGAAGAGCGGACGGGTGGGCAATTGCTCGGCACTGTCGCCACTCGCGAGCAGGGCGAGTGGCTCGCCTTGGTCGTCGCAGAGCCAGAGTTCATGCAGGTCACGGCGCGGGAAGGGGAGCTGGTCGAGGCGCGCGGCCAGCTCGGCCACCAGCGCCTCGGCCTGACCTTGGCGCTGGAGTTTGGCCAGCTCCGGGGCGAGGCCGCGCAGTTGCAGCCCTTGGGTCGGACTCCAGTCGCCGAGGTCGTGCCAGCGGGGTTCGGATGGTGTCTGGTCGAGGGCGCCCCAGGGGCGCGGCTGGGCCGGGGCGCGCAGTTGCAGGCGCCAGTGCTCACCGTCGAGGGAGAGGGCGCGCAGGCCGTCGCCGACCGCCCACTGGATGAGGCCGTGGAAGGGCTGGAGGTCGAGGCGGCTGTAGAGGTCGAGGGCCACGTGGGTTCAACCGTCGAGGCCGAGGCGCATGCGCACCTTGCTGATCAGCTCGCTACAGAGGGGCTGGAGTTCGGGGTCCAGCGCGTCGAAGAGGTACTCCAGCTCGTCGAGGACGCGGTCGAGGGTCGCCTGGTCGAGCTGATCGAACTGCTGCGCCACGCTCTGAAGGTATTGATAGGGTTGCATCGGCCACCTCCCGCTGTGGTTCATCGGTTTCAGGTGGGGACGCGCGGGGGGAGGGTCAAGCGCAAGCAGAATAGTTCACCAAGGCATGGCGATCGCGAAGGGCGGCGCTCTTCTTCCCGCCTGATACCCGCTAAAGCGTCGGCCTCCCCGGTCTACGAGGAGACTCTTTACCATCGTGGACGTCGTAGGAGCGTCCCCGTGGGCGCGCGGGCTACGCCGCCACTCTCGGTCTCTCTAGGTACGGGAGGTCGACGCTTTAGCGGGTAGCGGTCTGCGCGCCACCGGATTCCAGCTAGTAGTTGTGGTGGATGCGCTGCGCTTATCCACCCTACCGGAGTTCCCTTTCATTTACGCCTGGATCCTCCGTGCCCTCTGTGCCTGCGTGGCTAACCTTCTCCCCGCTCAGGCACTCCCGCGCAGCAGTGGCAGCAGGGTGTCGGCGTCGATGGCGGGGCTGAAGAGGTGGCCCTGGTAGCAGTGGCACCCTTCGCTGCGCAGCAGGTCGAGCTGGCTCTCGTGTTCGACCCCTTCGGCGACGGTGCGCAGGCCCAGGCTGTCGGCCAGGGCGAGGATGGCGTGGGTGACCTTTTCACTGCTGTGCGAGAGGCCGATCTGCTGGATGAAGGTGCGGTCGATCTTGATGAAGTCGATGGGCAGTTTGTGCAGCAGGGCGAGGGAGGAGTGGCCGGTACCGAAGTCGTCGAGCGCCACCTGTACGCCGAGGCGCTTGAGCTCTTGCAGGGTGCGGATGACGCGCTCGCTGGAGTGCATCACCACGCGCTCGGTGATCTCCAGCATCAGCTGGTCGGGGGCGAGGTGGTAGGCCTCCAGCAGGGCGCCGATCTGGTGACAGAGGCGCGGGCTGTGGAACTGCTGCATGGAGAGGTTGACGGTGAGGGTGGCGCGCACCCCCTGGCTTGCCCAGGTGGCGAGCTGGCGGCAGGCGCGCTCCAGGGTCCAGCGACTCACAGGTTCGATCTGATGCCCCTCTTCGGCCACGGCGATGAAGCTGTCGGGCAGCAGCAGGCCGTGTTCGGGGTGGTTCCAGCGCAGCAGCGCCTCGGCGGCGTGGATGCGCCCATCCTGCACGCCGACCACCGGCTGGTAGTGGAGGAAGAGCTCGTCGCCGCCGAGGGCGCGACCCAGGTCCTGCTCCAGGGAGCGGCGCAGCTCGTAGCGGCGGTTGAGTTCATTGGAGAAGAACTGGCAGTTGTCCTTGCCGTGGCCCTTGGCTTGGTACATGGCGAGGTCGGCCTTGCGCACCAGCTGGCTCGGCGTGCTGTCGTCGTCCGGGTAGAGGGCGACGCCGAGGCTGCCGGTCACCTGCATGCTCTGCCCCTTCCAGGCGACCGGCTGGGCGATGACGCCTAAGAGGCCGCTGGCGATGCGCTGCACCTCGGCACGGTCGCACACATCGGAGAGGATCAGGGTGAACTCGTCGCCACCGAGACGCGCCAGGGTGTCGCTCGGGCGCAGCGCCTCGGCGAGGCGTTCGCTCACCTCGCACAGCAGGTGGTCGCCCGCCGCGTGGCCGAGGGTGTCGTTGATGAACTTGAAGCCGTCGAGGTCGAGGAACATCACCGCCAGGCGCTGCTCGCGCTGCGCCGCGTCGGCCACCACCTGCTCCAGCCGCTCACTGAAGAGCAGGCGGTTGGGCAGGCGGGTGAGGGCGTCGAAGTGGGCCAGCTGGTAGAGGTGCGCCTGCTTGCGCCGGGTGATGTGGTGCAGCAGCTCGTGCAGGGTGCCGAGGCCGTGGTAGCGCCCCTGGTCGGTGACCACGAAGCCGGTGAGCAGGTCGGGGCGCTCGATGCTGCCGATGCGCTCCACCAGCTCGTCGAGGTGGCTGTCGCGCTCGGCGCAGAGGGTCTGGCGCGAGACGAAGTCGGCGGCACGCTTGCGCTGGTTCAGCTCGCGGGCGAAGGGGCGGCTGAACTGCTCGATCATGCGCTGGCGGTTAATCAGGCCCAAGGGGTAGCCGTTGCGCTCCACCACCGGCAGGGCGGTGAGGCGGTCGCTGCGTAGGAACAGCTCCAGCGCATCGAGGCAGCCGAGGTCGGGGGAGATGGGCTCGACGTAGCGGGTGACCATCTGCACCTGATCTTCGCGCTCGACGTGCGGGCCTCGGCCCTGCCCTATGTCGCTGCGCAGCGCACCGCGCAGCGGCCAGAGGGGATTGCCTAGGTGCTCACCACCACTGGGCCAGTTCATCTTGCCTTGCATGACACACGCCTCGCTCGCACACCCCCGGTGCAGCACCGGGGCCAAAGGTAGCGTGAGGTTAGCGCAGGCGTATAACCGGGAAATGACAGGCGACGAGCGGTAATTACCTGAAGAGTCTAGGGTATTTGTCCGTGGGCGATGAAGCCTGGCAGCGCTTCGTGGGTCAGCCGCAGGGCGGTGCGGCTGCCCACCGCCTGGTGGTGGTGGCTCGGCATCAGCGCCAAGGCGCGCGCGCCGCTCGGCAGGCGTAGGGTGTAGAGGTACTCGGCGCCGCGAAAGGCGCGCGCGGTCACCTCGGCGTGCAGTGGGCCGTCGCTGTGTAGGGTGAGGTCGTCGGGGCGCAGCAGCACCTCCACCGGGCCGCGCTGGGTGGCGATGCCGGGGGCGAGGTGGACCCGGCCCAGCTCGGTCGCTGCCATGCCGTTACCATCCGCCTCGCCCGGGAGCAGGACGCCCTCACCGATGAAGTCGGCGACGAAACGGGTGGCGGGCCGGTGGTAGAGGGTGTAGCCGTCGGCCCACTGGTCGAGACGCCCCTGGTGCATGACGCCGATGCGGTCGGCCATGGCGAACGCCTCGTGCTGGTCGTGGGTCACCAGCAGGGCGGTGATCCCCTCGCGCGTCAGGATGGCGCGCACCTCGGCGGCCAACTGGGCGCGCAGGTCGCTGTCGAGGCTGGAGAAAGGCTCGTCGAGCAGCAAGAGGCGCGGGCGCGGGGCGAGGGCGCGGGCCAGGGCGATGCGCTGCTGCTGACCGCCGGAGAGCTGGTGCGGGTAGCAGGCGGCGCGATCGGCGAGGCCGACCAGGTCGAGGAGTTCGGCGACGCGCTGTTTCTGTTCACTGCGGCTGAGGCCGCGCAGACCGAAGGCGACGTTGGCCGCCACGCTCAGGTGCGGGAAGAGGGCGAAGTCTTGGAAGACCATGCCGACCTTGCGCTTCTCGGGTTGGATGAATTTAGACGGGCCCGCCACCTCGTCACCGCCGATCTGCACCATGCCGCCTGCGGGGCGCTCGAACCCGGCGATGGTGCGCAGGGCGGTGGTCTTGCCGCAACCGCTGGGGCCGAGCAGGCAGCCGATCTCACCCTCGGCGAGGGCGAAGTTGAGGTCGTGCACCACCGCCTTGCCGGGGTAGTGGACGGCGAGTTGGGCGACCTTTAACAAAGGGTTGTCTGGGTTGCTCATGGCAGTGTCTCGATCGGTTGGTTAATCAGTCTTTGTCTGATGTGGCTAGAGCCGCTGGAGCCACAAGCCAACGGCTTGTGTGAGCGGCCTTTGACCTCGCTCCCGTTCAAGCCGTTGGCTTGAAGCTCCAGGCCTCGCCTCGTTCAAGCCGTTGGCTTGAAGCTCCGGGCTGGCCGGGCGCTGGAGCCACAAGCCAACGGCTTGTGCGTGCGGCCTCGGGCATCTCCACCCGCCCCGTTCAAGCCGTTGGCTTGAAGCTCCAGGCAGGGCCTCGTTCAGGCCGCTGGCTTGAAGCTCCGAGCTGGCCGGGCGCTGGAGCCACAAGCCAACGGCTTGTGCGTGCGGCATCGGGCATCTCCACCCGCCCCGTTCAAGCCGTTGGCTTGAAGCTCCAGGCGGGGCCTCGTTCAGGCCGTTGGCTTGAAGCTCCGGGCGCAATGGCGACGCACTCTAAGCCGGGCGATAACTCACCGGTGCCTCACAGCGCGCGCAGCTATCGCACGGCGCCTCATCGGCGCGCGGGGTATCGGCCACCGCCCGGCCCTCTTCACTCACCCCCTCGCCACGCCCGGCGGTGATGGTGCGTGAGAGCAGGATCACCGGCAGCAGCCCGGCGGCGACGATGGCCAGCGCGGCGGTGGAGGAGTCGGCGAGGCGCTCGTCGGCGGCCAGCTCGAAGGCGCGCACCGCCAGGGTGTTGAAATCGAACGGGCGCAACACCAGGGTGGCGGGCAGCTCCTTCATGATGTCGACGAAGACCAGCAGCACGGCGGTGAGCAGCGAGCCGCGCAGGATCGGCACGTGCACCTGGAGCAGCACTTGGCCTGGGCGCAGGCCGAGGGAGCGGGCGGCGTCGTCCATGGTCGGGCGGATGCGCCCGAGGCCCGCCTCCACCGTCTGCAAGGAGACGGCGAGGAAGCGCACCAGGTAGCCGGAGACCAGCGCCACCAAGGTGCCGCTGAGGAGCAGGCCGCTCGACACATCGAAGTGCTCGCGCAGGAAGCCATCCACTACGTTATCGAACCAAGCAAACGGAATCAGGATACCGATGGCGATCACCGTACCGGGGATGGCGTAGCCCATGGCCGCCAGACGCACCGCGCTGCGCACCAGCCAGTGCGGGGTGAGGCGGTGACCGTAGCCGAGGAAGAGCGACACGGCGAGGGCGATGAGCGCGGTGCCACCGGCCAGCCCGAGGCTGTGGCCGATGAGCCGCCAGAAGGCGACGTCGACCATCGCCGGCGCAGTCTGCCAGGCCCAGACACCGAGCTGCGCGGCGGGCACCAGAAAGCCGAACAGCAGCGGCAGCAGGCAGACGAGGAAGGCGCCGACGGCACGCGCACCACGCAACTGGTAGCCGGGTAGTGGGCGTGCCGCGCTGTTGGCGTTGTGGTGAAAGCGCGCCTTGCGCCGACTCGCCCGCTCCAGGGCGATGAGCAGCAGCACCAGACCGAGCAGCATGGCGGCGAGCTGCGCGGCGGCCAGCTCGTCACCCATGCCGAACCAGGTGCGGAAGATGCCGGTGGTGAAGGTGGGCACGCCGAAGTAGTGCACCGTGCCGTAGTCGGCCAGGGTCTCCATCAGTGCCAGCGACATCCCGGCGACGAGGCTCGGGCGCGCCAGCGGCAGGGCCACGCGCCAGAAGCCGCACCAGGCACCGCAGCCGAGGCTGCGGCTCACCTCCAGCACGGCCACGGACTGCTCCAGGAAGGCGGCGCGGGCGAGCAGGTAGACGTAGGGGTAGAGCACCAGGGTGAGCATCAGCGCGGCACCGCCGAGGGAGCGCACCTCGGGGAAGGCGTAGTCGCCGTAGCCCCAGCCGGTGAGGTCGCGCAGGAGCGTCTGCACCGGCCCGGCGAAGTCCAACAGCCCCGTGTAGGTGTAGGCGATGATGTAGGCGGGCATCGCCAACGGCAGCAGCAGCGCCCACTCGAACCAGCGCCGCCCAGGGAAGCGGCAGAGGGTCACCAGCCAGGCGCTGGCCACCCCAATAATGAGCGTGCCGAGGCCGACGCCGAGGGCGAGCCAGAGGGTGTTGAGTAGGTAGTCGGCGAGTACGGTCTCGGCCAGGTGGGCCCAGACGCCAGCATCTGGCGTCAGCAGCGCGCCGAACACCACCAGCGCAGGCAGGGCGAGCATACCGCCCACCACCACCGCACCGAGGGCCCAGGGGTTCAGCCGCCCCCGCATGGGTTACTTCCAGCCCGCGCGGTCGGCGATGCGCACCGCCTCGGGGTTGTGCGTGCCGAGCTGGTCGAGCCCCAGCTCGTCGGCCTTGAACGCCCCCCAGGCGGCGAGCTGTGCGGGGATCTCGACGCCGGGCTTGACCGGGTACTCGTGGTTGACCTCGGCGTACCACGCCTGCGCCTCGTCGGAGACGAGGAACTCCAGCAGCTGGATGGCGGCGGCCTTGTGCTCGGCAGCGGCGGTGAGCCCGGCGCCGCTGATGTTGACGTGGACGCCGTTGCCATCCTGATCGGGCCAGAAGAGCGCGGTCTTGGCCGCGGCGGCGCGCTGCTCTTCGTCCTGGTCCACCTGCATCATGCCGAAGTAGTAGCTGTTGACCAGGGCGAGGTCGCACTGCCCGGCGGCCACCGCCTTGATCTGGTCGCGGTCACCGCCCTGCGGTGGACGGGCGAGGTTGGCCACCAGCCCCTCGGCCCACGCCTGGGTCTTGGCCTCGCCCTGGTGGGCGACCATCGCCGCCAGCAGCGACTGGTTGTAGATGTTGTCGGAGGAGCGCACGCAGACCTTGCCACGCCACTTGGGATCGGCGAGGTCGCTATAGTGGGCGAGCTGGCTCGGGTCGACCCGCTCGGTGCTGTAGAGGATGGGGCGGGCGCGCAGCGAGAGGCCGAACCAGTAACCGCCCGGCTCACGGTATGCGGCGGGCACGGCGGCGTCGAGTACCGCGCTCTGCACCCGCTGGAGCACCCCCGCCTGCTGGGCCCGCCAGAGGCGTCCGGCGTCGGTGGTGATGAGCAGGTCGGCGGGCGAATTGCGCCCCTCGCGCTGCAGGCGCGTAAGTAGGGCATCCGCCTTGCCGGTGACCAGGCGCACGGGGATGCCGGTCTTCTCCGTGAAGCGCTCCAGCAGGGGCTTGATCAGCGCCTCCTTGCGCGCCGAGTAGATGTTGACCTGCTCAGCGGCCTGCGGCACGGCAGGGAGCAGCAACAGGGTGGCGACTAAGACGGTGAGGGTGTGGCGCACAGGGGACATGTACAGCTCCGACTGAAATCTTAATGAGAATCGATTTCAGTTGATTGTACACAAATGGGAATTGTTCGCAATATGTTTGCGAACAATTCCCATCGGCAGGTATCGCCCCGTCGCTCAGGGTCTCAGCTGCAGCGCCAACTCACGCACTTGACTAGCGCTCACCTCGCCCCCTGAGTAGGTGATGGCTGCTGGTTGACTCCACCGTCGGGTGAGACTGAGCGTGGTGGTGCAGTGCAGCTGAGCCACATCGATGAGGGGGTCGGTGAGCAGGGCCTCGACCAGCTCGCGTACACGTAGGGTGTGGTAACCCAGGTCGCTGTTGAGCAGGGTGGAGTAGTACTCCTTGTGCCCCTCGCCACAGTCCGTGTGCGACTCGATCAGGACCGAGACCGTCCCCTGCGTCGGTGTCCAGCTCAGCGCGACTTGCGCATCGGCGGCGATGGAATAGGCAGTATCGGCATCGGGGGCGGTGATGATAAAGGCCTGGGGCATAGCAAAGCGTGTCACGATGGGCTGTTCGCCATTGCGCACCAGGGTCAAGCGTAGCGCGAGGCCGGAGGTGTCGGCCACAGCAAGGGTGCCACGATAGTAGGTACCACCAAAGAGGGAGTCGACGGCACCGAGCTGCACACCCTGGGCCCCCTCCTCCAGCAAGAAGTACTCACCCTGACCCAGGGTGACCAGGGTATTGGAGTCCTCCGTCCCCACCTTGAGCCTGGCGGTCGCGCGCAGCTCGCTGCTGCTGGGTGCAATAAGGGTGACATCAAGGTAGAGGCCACTGGTACGGACATCTTCGGAGCTGACGCTGGAGCAGGCGGTGAGGGAAAGAATGATGCACAAGCATAGAAATCGCGAGTACATTGCAATAATGGTCTCTATAGGGTGATGCTCCTTACGTATATACGATAATGAGCCATCATGCACAACAGCCCCACCAGCAACTACCGGCAGGGATATTGTGACCAGTCTACCCTATTTCTACTATCCTGCCCGCTAAATTCGAGCAACTGGACACGGACTCAGAACCCTAATGATGCCGATATCATTAGGGTTATCCCATCGACATCCTTTCTTTCTGTGTAATCCTCTGACACCAAGCCAGCGGGAGGAGCCACTCCCTCCTTCACACCACGCCCAAGCACTAATCTGTCCTTGTGAACTGTATAGCCGACACCCACATTAAGTGAAGTTCTGTTCTGATAGTTGCCATCGCCCCGCCAATAGCCGTAGACAACACCAACAACCACACCATTGATTCCATTTTCAACATCATAAAGACCTAAAAATGGTGAAACTGTATGTCCTGAACTTTCCACATAATCCGAAGTATTTTCACACCTATACGTTCTACATTTCACCTTATTCGCAAATGAAAACCCATAGTGCACTTCAAAGCCCAACGCTGTTGAATAGCTCGACCCTGAAGAACTAATCGAACCATCCCCCCTGAGCCTAACATCCTTAGAATCCATCAAGACCTCTTCGCTGTATGCAATCACAAACAACGCTGGCCCGAAACCAAACTGATCCAGATTCGTACCTTCCTCGACATCCTTTACTTTCACATCCCCTGCAAGCGCGTTTGCCTTTGCGTCAGCCGCCGCTGCGGCAACTGCCGCTTCGACAGCTGCATTTGACGCCTCTTCTGCGGCTTTTTGATCTGCAGTCAACTCATTAGCAACGCTAGCCATAGATGCGAGCATGATGTTTACACCAAGCGCAAGACAAGAAATCTTCATATCCCCCCCAAATCATTGCGTGAATAAAGTGACTTAACGTCATGTATGTACAGTTAATTTTTACAGTGCCTTTTAAAGATCATTGCAACAGTAAAAGTAAACGCACTACGACTGAACCGCACAAAGACAACACTAACGCAAGTCAGATTAAGCGTCTTCATTTATACAAATGACACTCGAAGACACCTCGGCTCATTAAAATTATGTAAGCCTATTCCTACACAACTCCATCACTAATACAGCCCTGTTAACAAAAGCATCCCATTGCATCTCATACACTAAGCCCTCATAATTCGAAACATGTCGAATCATGACTACTCACTATTTGCCACGATGTTCAAGGCCCTGGGTCACCCCCACCGCCTCGCCATCTTCCTGCGCCTGCTCCGCTGCTGTGCACCGGGCACTGTGTGCGAGTTGGAGACGGCCATCCACCTGAGCGTGGGTGAGCTGGGCGACGGCCTCGACATTGCACCTTCCACCCTCTCGCACCATCTCAAAGAGCTGCAACAAGCGGGACTGGTTCGCACCCGACGCAACGGCAAGCGGGTGGAGTGCTGGGTGGATGCCGAACTGACACGCCAACTGGCCGCGTTGCTCGAACCCGAGCAGACGACCAATCACGGGAGTTGTGAAAACCATGAGTGTTGAGAAGCGCGATTTGCAGGTCGGGATCCCTTTGGCCATGGTCACCTCGGGACACGATGCCCATCGCCGTGCGGTGAGCGTGGCCTATGCGCAGGTGGCTAAGGCGAGCGACGCCGGGGGCTGTTGCGGGGTGGAGTCGAGCTGCTGCGGGGTGAGTGACGATGGTGCGATCAACACCCTCATCTCGACCCGCCTGGGCTATAGCGAGGATGAGCTGACCCAGGTGCCGAGTGGCGCGGACATGGGCCTGGGGTGTGGCAATCCGAAGGCGATCGCCGCGCTCCGGTCAGGCGAAACGGTGCTCGATCTCGGCTCCGGGGGCGGTTTCGACTGTTTCCTGGCGGCCCATGAGGTGGGGCCCGAGGGGCACGTCATCGGCGTGGATATGACCCCGGAGATGGTCTCCAAGGCACGCTCCAACGCCGAGCGCGGGCACTTTGCCAATGTGGAGTTCCGCCTCGGCGAGATCGAGCACCTACCGGTGGCGGATGGCATGGTGGATGTAATCATCTCCAACTGCGTCATCAACCTCTCGCCGGACAAGGCGCAGGTGTTTCGCGATGCCTATCGTGTGCTCAAGCCGGGTGGGCGCTTGGCCATCGCCGATGTGGTGGCGACCATCGAACTACCCGAGGAGATGCGCAACGACCCGGCACTGATCGCCGGCTGCATGGGCAACGCGGCGCTGATCCACGAGCTGGAGGGGTGGCTAGCGGCGGCGGGCTTCACCCAGGTGCGCATCGCGCCGAAAGACGAGTCGCGTCACTTCATCAGCGACTGGGCCCCCGGGCGTGGGGTGGAGGATTATGTGGTGAGCGCCACCATCGAGGCGTTGAAACCCGCGGCCTGAGTTCAGCGCACCACACTCAGTGCCTGCAGCAGTGGCAGGACCGTCACACTCATGAGTCCCAGTAGCAGGAAGAGGGTGACGACGATCGACAGCGCCATCGCACTATGGAACAGCAGGCGCCGACCGGCCGCGATGGCCAACACACTCGCCAGGGAGGGCATCGACACCCCGATCGCCAGTAACAGCGGCATCTCCACAAACAGCTGTGCCAGTCCCGGCAACTGATGACTGGTCTGGCTGAAAATCGCCTGGGTAATGGGGAGGACAAGCAGGATCACCCCAAACAGCACCAGATTGATCACCACCACCAGCCCCGTGTAGAGCCCGCCAATCCAACCCTCGTGACACTCACTCACCGGTACACTCCTGAGTTTTGTAGGCCATTTTAGCCTTTGTATGTAAGAACATCTCGACTATGACACCTAACCTAGGCGTCATGTCTTGCCCTTACGTAAGCGTACTCTTATGGTACATACCCATATCGAAACTATGGGCATCCGCGACCTCTGACACAGCACCAGGGCGTCGAGGGCGCCTGAGCCTGGGGTCATACGATGTACGACAGAGAACGCCCATCCGCAGGGGAGGAGACCACCCTAGAGGTACTCCTCCCCCTACTCTATAGCACCCCGGGTGACGCACAAGCCTGGGGCGTGCTGCTCGACACCCTGCGTCGACTCGCGGGTGTCGAGGGCGTACTCCTGCACCTCGACAGCCCCTGGTCCAGCCTGCGCTCGCTGCACAGCGGTGTGTGCCCCCCACGGTCACCATCTCTGCAGCTACCGCTCGCCGAGTATGGCTCCCTGACCCTGTATATCGACCCACAGGCGCTGTTCCGTGTCCACGCTCTCCCCTGGCTGCAGCCGTTACAGCAGCACCTCATCGAGGCGCTGAGTTGCCATGAGGAGCTCTGCCGCAACGCGCAACTGGCACGGCTCACCCTGCGCGAGCTGCCCCGGCGCTTTGGCTTTGCGGTACTCCTGGTGGATGGCTCAGGTCGGTTACTGGATCAGCTCGGGACCACCGAGGGCCCCACACTCCCGCTCGGGCTCGCCCTGTCTCTTCGCCAAGGGCGACTGCATCTGTCCCAGGGCGACGCCCAGCGCCGTCTCACACAGGGCCTGCGCGAGGCCCTGGCGCACGGCGAGCGGCGCCACCTCACCCTTGCACTCATCGGCCACACCCAGCCCATAAGCCTGCTCATCCACCCCCTTGGGCGCCGGGGTGCACCGGCCCGCCGCGCCCTCCTCGCCATGTCCCTGCCACTCACCCCAGAGCAGCGTCTGCGCGGTCTCTCCATCTTCAGCTTCACCAAACGAGAAGGCGAGCTGGTACACAGCCTCATCGGCGGACTCGACCTGGAGACCCACGCACGCAACCACAACATCTCGCTCAACACCGTACGCAGCCAGCTACGGCGCGTCTACGCCAAGACCGCCACTCGCCGTCAAGGACAGTTGATGGCCCGTCTCATGCTCACCCTCCCCGCCGAGGTGAGCCCACTGCGGCTGTGAGGGTAAGCGCATGCAACCGAGCCATTACACTGCACTGCTCGAACACCTCTACCGCTTGGCACGCCAGCCCGAGCGTTGGCCCGAGCTGATCGACCAACTAGAGACGCTTTGTGAAGAGGAGGACCCGAGCGAACTGCTGCAACGACTCGCCCCCCACCTGGAGGGGGTCGCGAGGCTGCAGGGTCGCCTAGCGGTCGGCCGACGTGCCCTGCGTGACGGCCAGCGGGTATTGGAGATGCTGCCCCAGCCCCTCGCCCTACTCGGCCCCGACTTGCGCCTGCTCGCCGCCAACGCCCCCTTTCACCGCCAACTCGCCCGCCACGACGGCAATCTCGACCTGCATCAGGGGCGCCTGCAGAGCCCGGAGCGTGAGCTTGAGGCCTCCTTACGCGACCACTTCGCCACCGCGACAAGCCAGCAGGTGTTGACCCACCTTCCCCTGGCCCCGGACGGCCAACTGGTGATCACACCCCTACTCAACGAGCAGGCGGAGACCATTGCCCTGCTTGTCACCCTCCTCCTCTCACACCAGAGACTCGACCTCGATCGGCAGGGCTTCGCCGAGCGTTACGCGCTCACCCCAGCTGAGCTGCGTCTGGCCCAAGGGCTGGCCAGCGGCTACAACCTAGAGGAGTGTGCGACGCAGTTTGAACGAGCCCTCACCACCCTGCGCACGCAGCTCAACGCCCTCCTGGCCAAGACCGGCTGCTCCAACCAGGGCGAATTGATCCATCTGCTGCTACGCGACCCCCTGCTCCTCGGGCCCCAGAACCAAGACGCGGTCCGCATCACCTGCAGCGAGCGCGATGCGCGCCACCTCCTCCCTGACGGGCGCGAGATCGGCTACGCCCGCTATGGGCAACCCGGCGGCATCCCCCTGGTACACCTGCACGGCATCTCAGGTTGCCGGTTGCAGCTCCCCCCAGAGATGGATCAGACGCAGCTCCAAGGGATCACGCTCTATCTACCGGAGCGACCCGGCTACGGCCTCTCCAGCCCCCATCCGGGCCACGACATGCTCTCCTGGGGTGACGACCTACTGCACTTCATCCAACAGGTGATCGGCACACCGGTGATCCTCTCCGGCTTCACTACCGGGGCCCGCCATGCCATCACCTTCGCCGGGCGCCACCCCGAGTGGGTGCGCCATCTACTGCTCGTCAGCCCCACCTCGCCGTACGACTTCAAGCCACGCAGTCTACGCCACCGCTCCTACTACCACATGATGCGGGCACTCCTGCGCGTACCACCACCGCTGCTGATACCCCTAGCCAGTACACTGGCACAGAGTGCGCAGGCCGCGCCTGCCGAATTTCTCACCCTGCGCGGTCACCGCATGACCCACAGCGAACGCGACTATCTCGCACGCCCGAGTGTGCGCCGGGCACTGGTGCGGGTGATGGACGAATCCTCCCGCCAAGGCTACGAGCACTATGCCGAAGAGCTGCTCCGCATGGCCCGCCCCTGGGAGGTGCAACCCGAGGCGGTGCGCTGCGCCAGCACCCTCTGGCACGGCGGGCGCGACCAGTACATCCCCGGCGACATGGTACAGCGCCTGGCCGAACGCCTCGGTCAGAGCGAACTGCGCTGGGTCGACGAGGCGAGTCACCTGCTCTTTTTCACCCACTGGCCGCAGGTGCTGGAGCGCTGCCGCGCTGTGGCGCAGGCCTCACCCCCGGAGAGCGCGGAGCGCTATACCCGGCGTGAACCGCCCTGCCCCGCCCCCATGCGCTGCCCGCCAGCCTACTGGGGCCCCTAGAGCGGGTCGACCCACGACATGCAGCCAACGTGTATTTCGCCGCCGCGGCCGACGACGGCCGCACTCGCGCCCTAGACCCCGGCCCTACGGCGGGGCGCTTCAGGCATGCGTCGAAGCCGGTGCCCCTGGCCGTCAGACCTACCCGACACTACCCGAGTACCCTCCACGTTGACGCGAGGGCACTAGCCACACACATCTACTCACACAGGGGCGAGACCCTTACCGCCACGTGGGGTGCAGACCATCCGATCGGTGAGGCACGAGGAATTTTGCGTATAAATGAAAAACGGGGCCGAAGCCCCGTTTTTCTTGCCGGTTCCCGCCCCCGAAGGGGCAAGTGATTAGAAGCGGCGACGCGGACGCTGCTCGCGCGGACGAGCCTCGTTGACGCGCAGGGGACGCCCGTTCAGGTCCTTGTCATTGAGCTCCTCGATGGCGCGTTCGCCTTCAGCGCGATCGCTCATTTCGACGAAACCGAAGCCCTTGGACCGGTCGGTCTCACGATCGATGATGATCTTGGCGGAGATGACGTCACCGTAGGGGGTGAACGCATCACGCAGCTCATCGTCGGTCATGCGGTAGGGAAGGTTTCCAACATAGATATTAATCGACATACCACTTCTCACTTAGGGAACGTGCCATTGCTTGATATGAGTGACGTCACGACCAACGGCCAAATCGAACGTCACCAGGCCACACGTCCCACAAAGTGAGGGTACGTGTATTGGGGAGTGTCGTGCGGGGGGAGTGGTATCGCGATCGGGCGAGGAGGCGGCCTTCGGCACACATGCCATGGCACTCGGCAACCGGTGTTTCGTCCAGATCTCGTTGCCGTCAAACGGCGCTACCGGATGCCCTCTCTCACCTGCAGGGTCGACAGAGTCGACTTTCGACAATCAATAGAGACAGATTAAACCATCCCAAGGCGAAAGCAACAAAAATCGAGCCCTGGTGAGTAAATATTTTCTCTAGCCGTGGTAGGCAAGAGAGAGTTCGTGCACGGCGTCGATAAAGGCCCCGGCATTGGCAGGGTCGATGTGCTGATGGATGCCGTGGCCGAGGTTGAACACATGCCCCTCACCCTTGCCATAACTGGCCAGCACGGCCGCCACCTCGGCGCGGATACGCTGCGGCGAGGCGTAGAGCACGGTGGGGTCCATGTTGCCCTGCAGGGCGACGCGATTACCCACGCGGCGGCGCGCCTCGGAGAGGTCGGTGGTCCAGTCGAGGCCCAGCGCGTCGACGCCGGTGTCGGCCATCGCCTCCAGCCACTGCCCACCGCCCTTGGTGAAGAGGATCACCGGCACCTTGCGCCCCTCGGACTCGCGGGTCAGGCCGTCGACGATCTGCTGCATGTAGCGCAGCGAGAACTCACGGTAGTCGCGCGGGGTGAGCATGCCGCCCCAGGTGTCGAAGATCTGCACCGCTTGCGCCCCGGCGGCGATCTGCGCGTTGAGGTACTCGGTCACCGCGCGGGCGGTGGTGTCGAGCAGGCGGTGCATCAGGTCGGGGCGGTCGAACATCATCCCCTTGACCTTGCCGTACTCCTTGGAGGAGCCCCCCTCGACCATGTAGGTGGCGAGGGTCCAGGGCGAGCCGGAGAAACCGATCAGCGGCACACTACCGTCGAGCGCCTTACGGATGGTGCGCACGGCGTCCATCACGTACTTCAGCTCGTGCTCGGGGTCGGGGATGGGCAGCGCCTCGACGTCGGCGGCAGTGCGCACCGGCTTGTCGAAGATCGGCCCCTCGCCGGTGGCGAAACGCAGCTTCAGCCCCATGGCGTCGGGCACGGTGAGGATGTCGGAGAAGAGGATCGCGGCGTCGAGCGGATAGCGCTCCAGCGGCTGCAGGGTCACCTCGCAGGCCAGGTCGGGGTTCATGCAGAGGTCCATGAAGCTCCCGGCGCGCTCGCGGGTGGCGCGATACTCGGGCAGGTAGCGACCGGCCTGGCGCATCATCCACACCGGGGTGATGTCCACGGGCTCGCGCAGCAGGGCGCGCAGGAAACGGTCGTTCTTCAGTTCTGCCACGGTACTCGCTCCAGGTCGGGTGAGGATTGCCACGGAGGCACGGAGGACACAGAGAGTACAAGGCCACGGCGCCACTGTATATCCCTGAACCACGAAGGGTCGGCTTCAAGCCGGACCTTCACATCAGACGTATCGCTCCGAGCCTTGGCGTCGCTCTTCGTCCATGAACGGGATATTGAAGATTAGCCACAGAGGCACGGAGGTCACAGAGATTGCAAGGCGCTGGCGCGACTCTATATCCCTGATACGCGAAGGGTCGACCTCAAGCCGACCCTTCGCTGTAAACGTAACTCTCCGTGTCCTCTGTGCCTCCGTGGCGCTCTTTATATTCAGACGTCGAGGTAGTCGAGGATCCCCTCGGCGGCCTGACGTCCCTCGAACACGGCGGTCACCACCAGGTCGGAGCCGCGCACCATGTCGCCTCCGGCGAAGATCTTGGCGTTGGTGGTCTGGTACTTGAACTCACCGTCGGCGGGGGCGATGACGCGGCCACGATCATCCACCTCGATACCGGCATCGGCGAACCAGGGCTGCGGGTTGGGGCGGAAGCCGTAGGCGACGATGATGCGGTCGCAGGGGATGATGCGCTCGGAGCCGGGCACCACCTCGGGGCGGCGACGGCCACGCTCGTCGGGCTCGCCGAGGGCGGTCTCGACCACCTTGAGCCCCTCGACCTTGCCCTCACCCACCACCTCGACCGGCAGACAGTTGAAGGCGAACTGTACCCCCTCCTCCTTGGCGTTCTGCACCTCGCGCTTGGAGCCAGGCATGTTCGCCTCGTCGCGGCGGTAGGCACAGGTGACGCTGGCGGCCTTCTGGCGGATGGAGGTGCGGGTGCAGTCCATGGTGGTGTCACCACCGCCGAGGACCACCACGCGCTGCCCCTCCATGGAGATGTAATCCTCGGGGGACTTCTCGTAGCCGTGACAGTGGTTGACGTTGGCGATGAGGAAGTCGAGGGCCGGGAAGACGCCGGGCAGCTCTTCACCGGGGAAGCCGCCCTGCATGTAGTTGTAGGTGCCCATGCCGAGGAACACGGCGTCGTACTCGCCGAGCAGGGCGTCGAGGGTGACATCCTTGCCCACCTCGGTGTTGAGGCGGAACTCGACGCCCATCCCTTCGAGGATGGCGCGGCGGTTCTTCACCACGCCCTTTTCGAGCTTGAACTCGGGGATACCGAAGGTGAGCAGGCCACCGATCTCGGGGTAGCGGTCAAAGACCACCGGCTGCACACCGTTGCGCACCAGCACGTCGGCGCAGGCGAGACCGGCAGGACCGGCACCGACCACGGCGACCTTTTTGCCGGTGGCCTTGACCGCAGAGAGGTCGGGGCGCCAGCCACGCGCGAAGGCGGTGTCGGAGATGTAGCGCTCGACGGCACCGATGGTCACCGCGCCGAGGCCGTCGTTGAGGGTGCAAGAGCCCTCGCAGAGGCGGTCCTGGGGGCAGACGCGGCCACAGATCTCCGGTAGGGAGTTGGTGCTGTGCGACAGCTCGGCGGCCTTCTCCACGTTGCCCTCATTCACCAACTGGAGCCAGTTAGGGATGAAGTTGTGCACCGGGCAGCGCCACTCGCAGTAGGGGTTACCACAGTGCAGACAACGCCCAGCCTGAGCGCCCGCAGTCTCACCGTCGAAGTGGCCGTAGATCTCGGCGTACTCCTGGATGCGCACATCCACGGACTTCTTCGCCGGGTCCAGGCGCGGGGTATCGAGAAACTGTAATGCGTTCTTCTTGCTCACGGTCTACACACTATCTTGTTGGGGTGTGGCCACCCGTTAGTTCGTCGGCCCTGTCGCCACGCGGCCTCAGGCGCCGCGCAACATTACCTGCAGCAGGGTCTCCAGCTCGGCGGCCTTCGGCTTCACCAGCCAGAACTGGCCGATGAGGTCATCGAAGTTGTCGAGGATCGACTGACCATGGGCGCTACCGGTCTCGGCCACGAAGGCCTCAAGCTGCTCCTTGAGGAAGTTGCGGTGCGCCTCGGTGGACTCGGTGTTGATGCGCACCTCCTCCACATCCTCGTTGCGCCGGTCGGGGAACTTACCCTCGACGTCGAGCACGAAGGCCAGGCCACCGGTCATGCCGGCGCCGAAGTTGACGCCGGTACTACCGAGCACGGTCACCACACCACCGGTCATGTACTCGCAGCAGTGGTCACCGGTACCCTCGATGACCGCATGGGCACCGGAGTTGCGCACGCCGAAGCGCTCACCGGCCACACCGGCGGCATAGAGCTTGCCACCGGTGGCACCGTAGAGGCAGGTGTTGCCGATGATGGCGTTTTCCTGGCTCTTGAAGCGGCTCCCCTTGGGCGGGAAGATGACCAGTTTGCCGCCGGCCATGCCCTTGCCCACGTAGTCGTTGGCGTCGCCTTCGAGCACCATGTGCAGGCCGCCGGCGTTCCACACACCGAACGACTGACCGGCGGTACCGGTGAGGCGCAGGGTGATGGGGGCGTCTTCCATGCCGAGGGTGTCGTGGTGGCGGGCGATCTCACCGGAGACACGACCGCCCACGGAGCGGTTGGTGTTCTTCAGCACGTAGCGGAACTCACCACCGCTCTTGGCGGTGATCGCGGGCAGCGCGTCGGCGACCATCTGCTTGGCCAGCTCGGCCTCGTCGAACGGCACGTTGCGCGGCTCGATACAGCAGTTGGGGCCTTCCTTCGAGCCGAGGTCGAACTCCAGCAGCGGCTTGAGGTCGAGCTTGCGCTGCTTGGCGGTCTCGCCCTCGATCACCTCCATCAGGTCGGTGCGGCCGATCAGCTCGTCGAGCTTGCGCACGCCGAGGGCGGCCATCCACTCGCGCACCTCGCGGGCGATGAAGCGGAAGTAGGTCTCGACCAGCTCGGGGGCACCCTTATAGTGCTTGGCGCGCAGCTCGTCATGCTGGGTGGCGACGCCGGTGGCGCAGTTGTTCAGGTGGCAGATACGCAGGTACTTGCAGCCCAGCACCACCATCGGCATGGTGCCGAAGCCGAAGCTCTCGGCACCGAGGATGGCCGCCTTGATCACGTCGAGGCCGGTCTTCAGACCGCCGTCGGTCTGCACCCGCACCTTGCCGCGCAGGTCGTTCATCTTCAGCACCTGGTGCGCCTCGGAGAGGCCCAGCTCCCAGGGGCTACCGGCATACTTCACCGAGGCGATGGGGCTCGCGGCGGTACCACCGTCATAGCCAGAGATGGTGATCAGGTCGGCGTAGGCCTTGGCCACACCGGCGGCGATGGTACCCACGCCGGGCTCGGAGACCAGCTTCACCGAGACCAGCGCCTCGGGGTTGACCTCCTTGAGGTCGAAGATGAGCTGGGCCAGGTCCTCGATGGAGTAGATGTCGTGGTGCGGCGGCGGCGAGATGAGCGGCACACCCGGCAGCGTGTAGCGCAGACGGGCGATGGTGTCGTTCACCTTATGGCCGGGCAGCTGGCCGCCCTCACCGGGCTTGGCGCCCTGGGCCACCTTGATCTGCAGCACCTCGGCGTTGACCAGGTAGCCGGGGGTGACACCGAAGCGCCCGGAGGCGACCTGCTTGATCTTGGAGTACTTGCTGCGGTCGACGTAGCGCGCCGGGTCCTCGCCACCCTCACCGGAGTTGGAGCGACCGCCGAGGCGGTTCATGGCCACGGCCAGGGCCTCGTGCGCCTCGGGGGAGAGGGCACCAAGGGACATGGCGGCGGTGTCGAAGCGCTTGAACAGGGCCTCTTCCGGCTCGACCTCGTCGATGGCGACGGGGGTCTCCACCGGCTTCAGGCGCAGCAGGTCGCGCAGCACCATGGGCGGACGGTCGTTCACCAGCGCTGCAAAGGCCTGGTAGTCCTCCCACTTGCCGGAGTGGACGGCGGTGTGGATCGCCTTGACCACGTCGGGGTTGTAGGCGTGCTGCTCGCCGCCGTGTACGAACTTGAGCAGGCCACCCTGGTCGATGGGCTTGCGATTGTTCCACGCCTTTTTCATCGACTTCTGCACATCCTCTTCGAGGTCGCTGAAGTCGGCGCCGGCCACGCGTGAGGTCGTGCCGGTGAAGCAGAGCTCCACCACCTCGTCGGCCAGACCGACGATCTCGAACAACTGCGCGCCACGGTAGGAGGAGACGGCGGAGATGCCCATCTTGGACATCACCTTGTAGAGCCCCTTATTGATGCCCTTGCGGTAGTTCTCCGCCAGCTTGGCCCCATCCTTGCCGGTCAGCTCACCGCTGCGCTGCATGTCGGCGATGGCCTGATAGGCGAGATAGGGGTGGACCACGGTGGCGCCGTAACCGAGCAGCACGGCGAAGTGGTGCGGGTCGCGGGCGGTGGCGGTCTCCACCACGATGTTGGCGTCGCAGCGCAGCCCCTCGCGGCTCAGGCGGTGGTGCACCGCGCCGGTGGCCAGGGCGGCGTGCACCGGCAGCTTATCTTCGGCGATGGCGCGATCGGAGAGCACCAAGACCACCTTGCCCGCGCGCACGGCGGCCACGGCCTGGTCGCAGATCGCCTCCACGGCGGCCTTGAGTGGGGTGCCCAGGGCGACATTGAGGTCGATCACCGCGTGCGCATAGGCCGCATTGGTGATGCTCATCAGCTCCTGGAACTTGCCCTCGGTGAGCACCGGGGAGTCGACGATGAGACGTGCGGCGTGCTCGGGCCCCTCGGCGAAGAGGTTGCGCTCGGCACCCAACAGGGTCTCCAGGGACATCACGATGGACTCGCGGATCGGGTCGATCGGCGGGTTGGTCACCTGGGCGAACTGCTGGCGGAAGTTGTCGTAGACCGAGCGCACCAGCTTGGACATGACCGGGTAGGGGGCATCGTCACCCATGGAGCCGACCGCCTCCTGGCCCGCCTCGGCGAGCACGCGCAACACCTGGTCGCGCTCCTCGAAGGAGAGCAGGAAGAGCTTCTGGTAGACCGCCAGCTCCTCGCTACCCATCAGCGCCACCGGCGCCTCGGGGGCGAGCTTGTTGCTCAAGTGGCGGGCATTCTCCTGCATCCACTGCTTGTAGGGCTTGGCCTTCTTGAGGTGGTTGTCCACATCCTCGGGCAGCATCAGCGTGGCGTTACGGGTATCCGCCGCGAGCATCTGACCGGGCTTGAGACGCCCCTTGCGCACCACATCTTCCGGCGCGTAATCCCACACGCCGATCTCGGAGGCGAGGGTGATGACGCAACCGCGGTAGTCGCCGTCGGCGATCTCACCACCGCCGGGGCGGGTGATGACATAGCGCGCCGGGCGCAGGCCGTTGCGGTCGAGGGTGCAGGCGGCGTAGTCGCCGTCGGTGAGCACGATACCGGCGGGGCCGTCCCACGGCTCCATGTGCATGGAGTTGTATTCGTAGAAGGCGCGCAGGTCGGCGTCCATCTCGGAGACGTTCTGCCAGGCCGGCGGGATCAGCAGACGCATGGCGCGGAAGATGTCCACACCGCCGGAGAGCAGGGCCTCCAGCATGTTGTCCAGGCTGTTGGAGTCGGAGCCGGTCATGGAGACCCAGGGGCGCACGTCGTCCATGTTGGGGATGCGCGGGGTCTGGAACTTGAACGAACGGGCGTTGGCCCAGTTGCGGTTGCCCTGCACGGTGTTGATCTCGCCGTTGTGGGCGAGGTAACGGAACGGCTGGGCCAGACGCCACTGCGGCAGGGTATTGGTGGCAAAGCGCTGGTGGAAGACGCAGATGGCGGACTCCATGCGCGCGTCGGCCAGGTCCGGGTAGAACTGCGGCAGGAACTCGGGCATCACCATGCCCTTGTAGCTCAACACCTTGCTCGACAGGGTGGGGACGTAGAAGACCTCGTCGCCCCCCTCGGTGATGTTCTTCTCGGCGCGACGACGGGCGATGAAGAGGTGCAACTCGAAGTCGTCGGCGCTCATGCCGGCGGGCGGGTTGACGAACACCTGTTCGATGCGCGGGCGGGTCAGCTTGGCCGACTCACCGCACGCCTCGGGGTCGACGGGCACCTCACGCCAACCGGCGACGCTGAGCCCCTCGGCCTCCAGCTCCTGCTCCAAGATCGCCTTGGCACCGCTGGCGCTCATCTCGTCCGCACGGTCGAGGAAGACCACACCGACACCGTAACCGTCGGTAAGCTCGATACCCGCCTCGGCGGCCACCGCGCGCAGGAAGCCGTCGGGCTTCTTCAGCAAGAGGCCACAGCCGTCACCGGTCTTACCGTCCGCCGCGATGGCGCCACGGTGGGTCATGCGGCAGAGCGCCTCAATGGAGGTGCTCACCAGCCAGTGACTGGGGCCACCGTCCATATGCGCAATGAGGCCGAAGCCGCAGTTGTCTTTCTCGAAGGACGGGTTATAGACCCCGGACGGTTGTAGTGTGGTTCTGCTCACGGTGTCTCTACACATCGGTCTAGGTTTACCAGCAGCCTGCACAGACAGCGCAAGGCCCCGCACCCAATCACCCTTTGCGGGTGGGGTCGGAGCCAGGGCTCGGCGCGGGCCGAGAAAAAGGAACGAGAGTCTACCAAAAGAGGCCCCTTAGTGGCAACGAGCGCCCCCAAATCGGGCCCTGTAGTGGTGGATAACAGGTTGATTGCAGGGCCATTCACGGCATGCGGCGGGGCGGCGCCCGGCCCCTGCCGCTGCCGCGGCGAGGGGCCAGTGGCTCACTCATCGAGGGCCTTGTAACCGGCGGTAAAGCCGGAGAGCGAGACCGGTACGCCGATACCCTTGCGGGTGGCGTCGAAGAAGGTCACCACCGCCTGGCTGCCGCGCTTGAGCGCGGTGAGCAGCCCCGCCTGCAGGGGGAAGACAGCGATGCAGCCGCTGGAATCGCAACGCTCGACCGGGAAGGTGAACGCCTCCCCTTTATCCACTTGCACCTTTACCCCCGGCGGCAGGGAGATGCCCAGCGGCAGGGTCAGGATGACGATGGGCTGGCCGCTCTGCGGCTGGTGGCCCACGGCGACGTTGAGCAGGCGCTGCTGGGTCTCGGTGAGGGTGATGTTCTGCACGCTGAAGCACTGCTCGGTGCCCTGCGCCTCGTTCTTCTCACAGTAGGTGGTCCAGTCTTTGAAGGTCTCCCCGTGGGTCGGGGCGGCCTGGGTCAGGCCCGACCAAAGCAGTAACGAGGCGAGCGCGAGTAGTGGGGTCTTCATGGTTCATCCTTCGGTGGCGATCGTCGACGCGGTTGAGGCGCCCATGCTGGTCACTGCCCCTGGGCCTGTCAAGTCGGCCATCAGTCCCAATCCCGATCACCCGCGCGGTGCTCTGGGCCGGGGCGGTGACAACTGCCCGAGCAGTCGCGCAGGCTACTCACCGAGGCGTTGCGATGCTCGCCGGGCTTGTAGTCGGCCGCGTGGCAGGCGGCGCAGTCCGGTGCGTAGGCGGGGAAGCGCCAGGGGATACTGTCGCTATTGCCGGTGTGGCAGGCGCGGCAGGCCGGGCTACCTGCGTGATCGCCTGGGTAGTTGGCACCCTGATGGCGGAAGCTCGACGGACTCCAGGCCCCCACCCGGTGGCACTCGGCACAGTCGATGGCGGTGAGCATGTGCGATGCGCCCTTGCCGGTGGCGCCCACGCCGTTGTGGCAACCGTCGCAGCGACCACTCACCAGGGCGTGGTCAAAGCGCGCGGGGAGCCAGGCGAGGGTGGTATGGCAGTTGTCGCAGCTCGCGGTGGTGGTGATGTGGCCCGTCCCCATTCCGGTGGCCACCGCCCCGTTATGACAGGTGAGACAGTTACCGATCACCTGGGCGTGATCCACCCTGGCGGGCAACCAGTCACTGGTCAGGTGGCAGTCGTCGCACAGGGCCGAGCTGTTGATGTGGTTCGAGGCACGCCCCTGTGCCGTGGAGCCGTTGTGGCAGTTGGCGCAGCTGCCGCTCACCTCGGCGTGATCCACACTGGCAGGCGTCCAGCTTTGACGGCTGTGGCACGCCTCACAGAGCAGCGACGTGGCGATGTGGGCCGCTGGCCGCCCCTGGGCCGTGGTGCCGTTGTGGCAACTGGCGCAGCTACCGCTGACCCAGGCGTGGTCGACCTGGGCCGGGACCCAGCCAGAGGTGCCATGGCAGGCGTCACACGCACCGCTGGTGGCGATGTGTCCGCTCCCCTTGCCGACCACAATCGCGTTGTTGTGGCAACTGGCGCAGCTGGTGCTGACCGCCGTGTGGTCAAAGCGGGCGGGGGTCCAGCTACTACTAATAGTGGTATGGCAGTCGTCGCAGGCCGCGCTGGTGGGGATGTGTAGGGCGCTCTTGCCACGCGCCTGGATACCGTTGTGGCAGCTGGCGCAGGCGGTGGTGACGCCGCTGTGGTCGAAGTGCGCTGGAGTCCAGCCACTGATCGTGTGGCAGTCGTCGCAGGCGGCGCTGGTGGGCAGGTGGGTAGTGGTCTTACCCGTCGCTTGGGTGCCGTTGTGGCAGCTGGCGCAGGCGGTAGTGACGCCGCTGTGGTCGAAGCGCGCCGGGGTCCATCCACTTATCACGTGGCAGTCGTCGCAGGCGGCACTGGTCGGTAGGTGGGTGGTGGTCTTACCCGTCGCTTGGGTGCCGTTGTGGCAGCTGGCGCAGGCGGTAGTGACGCCGCGGTGGTCGAAACGCGCCGGGGTCCAGCCGCTGATCGTGTGGCAGTCGTCGCAGGCGGTGCTCGTCGGCAGGTGGGCGGCGCCCTTACCCGTCGCCTGGGTGCCGTTGTGGCAGCTGGCGCAGGCGGTAGTGACGCCGCTGTGGTCGAAGCGCGCCGGGGTCCAGCCACTGATCGTGTGGCAGTCGTCGCAGGCGGCGCTGGTGGGCAGGTGGGTGGTGGTCTTACCCGTCGCTTGGGTGCCGTTGTGGCAGGTGGCGCAGGCGGTGGTGACGCCGCTGTGGTCGAAGTGCGCTGGAGTCCAGCCACTGATCGTGTGGCAGTCGTCGCAGGCCGCACTCGTCGGCAGGTGGGTGGTGGTCTTACCCGTCGCCTGGGTGCCGTTGTGGCAGCTGGCACAGCTACCGATGGCGGCGGTGTGGTCGAAGCCTGCCGGAGACCATGCCGTGCTGGTATGGCACAGCTCGCACACCCCGAGCGAGGCGAGGTGCGTACGGCTGCGCCCGCTCGCCTGAACCCCATTGTGGCAGGTGGCGCAGCCCGCGCTGACCCCGCCGTGGTCGAAGCGTGCGGGGGTCCAGCCGCGGGTGCCGTGGCAACTGTCGCAGGTGGCGCTGGTGGGGACGTGGGTGGTGGGCTTACCACTCGCCTGCACACCGTTGTGGCACTCGACACACGCGCCACTGACACTGGCGTGGTCGAAGCGTGCCGGGCTCCAGGCCTGGGGGGTGTGGCAGTCGTCGCAGGTGGTGCTGGTGGGGAGGTGCGTGGCCGCCCGGCCCGTGGCCTGCACACCGTTATGGCAGCTGGCGCAGGGTGCGCTGACCCCGGCATGGTCGAACTGCGCCGGGCTCCAACCGCTGGTTTGGTGACAGTCGTCGCACGCCGCTGAGGTGGGGATGTGCTGCGCGCCCTTACCGCTGGCCTGCGTGCCGTTGTGGCAGCTGGCACAGGCGCCGCTGACACGGGTGTGGTCGACCCGTGCGGGACTCCAGGCCGTCGAGGTGTGGCAGAGATCGCACGGCTCGGCGGTGGCGAGATGGTCCGCCGCCTTGCCGGTCGCCTGTATGCCGTTGTGGCAGGTGGCGCAGGCGGTGGTGACGCCGCTGTGGTCGAAGCGCGCCGGACTCCAGCCACGGGTCGTGTGGCAGGCGTCGCAGGCGGTCTCGGTGGGGATATGGGTCGCGCCCTTGCCGCTCGCCTGCGTACCGTTGTGGCAGCTAGCGCAGGCTGCGGTGGTATTGGCGTGGTCGAACTGCGCCGGGCTCCAGCCACGGGGCGTATGGCAGGTGTCGCAGGCGGCATCGGTAGTGATATGGGTTGCGCCCTTACCGCTCGCCTGCACACCGTTGTGGCAGCGGCTACAGCCCTCGGTCACGCTGGCATGAGTAAAGCGCGCCGGGCTCCAGCCACTGCTGGTATGGCACTCATCACACGCAGCCTGGGTCGGGATGTGGGTGGCGTGGCGACCGCTCGCGCGCTGGCCATCGTGGCAACTGGCGCAGGCGGCGCTCACCGCCGCGTGGTCGACGCGTGCCGGATGCCAGGCGCGGGTGCGGTGGCAGTCGTCGCACACCTCGCCGGTGGGCAGGTGGGCAGCCCCTTTGCCGGTGGCGGCGACGCCGTTGTGGCAGACCCGGCACTCGCCCCCGCTCAGGTGCACGAAGCGCGCGCTGCGCCAGCTCCGGGTCCGGTGGCAACTGCTGCACTCCTGCTGCACCGGGATGTGTTGTGGCGGGAGGCCGCTGGTGCGTTGTCCGTTGTGACAGCTGCTGCATGCGCCGCTGAGCTGCGCGTGATCCACCTGCGCCACCACGGCCCAACTCTGGCTATTGTGGCAGGCGGAGCAGTCGCCGCTGGTGGCGACGTGGTCTGCGGGCATGCGGCCATTGCCCGAGGCGCGATGGCAGGTGGCACAGGCACGCGGCGTGCCCTGAAAGCGTCCCGCCATGTGGCAGCTGGCGCAGTCGAGCGCGCGATGCGCGCCTTCCAGGGTGAAGCCGGTGGTCATGTGGTCGAAGCGCTGCGCCTCGAACGCGGCAGGCAGCGCAACGGATTCTCGGCTCATGAGAGCGAGGATGAGCAGGACGAGGGGCATCCAGTGTCGCATCGGCATGACTCCAAGCGGCGCTCCCGCCGCAGTGCTAGAACTCCCAGCGGTAGCCGAGCGAGAGGTAGTCGCTGCTCTCGTCTTGGCGCGTGCCGTCGGTCAGCTCGCGGCGGGTGCTCTCGTAGCCCAGCTCCAGGTCGATAAACAGGCTGCGCCCGTAGCGGTACTCCGCCTGAAGTGAGGGCGAGAAGGTCTGCTGGCGCTGGGTGAGCGAGGCGTCGTAGTGGCGCTGCTCGAAGCGCAGGCGCGGGGTGACGCGCCAGCTGGCGAAGCGGTAACGCCCCTGGAGGGTGAGGCTGTCGCTGCGGCTGGTATCGGCGTCGGAGTGGCGCAGCGAGAGGATGCCGATGTCGCCGTCGAGCAGCAGGCCGTTGCCGACCAGCTGGATCTGGGTGTCGCGCTGCTCGCTGGCGTCGACCGCCGCCACGCCGCCCGAGGCGGGCATGGCGCCGAGACGGCTGAGGCCGAGGTCGAGGTTGAACTGCCAGCGCTCGCTCAAGGGGTAGGTGACCCCGGCGGTGTAGCTCTCGCTCTCGGCGCTGCGGTCGAGGGCCAGTTGGCGCAGCGCCTCCTCGGTATAGAGGTCGGCGAGGCGGTCGAGCCGGTCGGTGACGCTCTGGCCGATGAGGGCGTTGCTCAGGGTCAGGGTCGGGCTGCGGCGGCGGTCCAGGGTGAGGTTGAGGCTCCCGGCCCCCACGCGCTGGTTGGCCAGCAGCATCAGGGTGTTGAGTTCGCTGAACAGGGTGTCGTAGTCGACCAGGGCGAAGAGGGTGGTCGACTCGTCGAGGTAGCGCAGCTCGCTGCCGACGGCGCGGCGCTCCTCAATGCCCTGGTTGCGCTGGTCGATGAGGTAGAGCTCCAGCTCCCAGCGCTCGGCCAACCGATCCATGGCGTAGCCGACGCCGTAGAGCAGGCGGCTGCCGTCCGGGTTGTCGCCGCTGCGCTCCACCGGGGCGCCGACGACGCCGGTGACGCGCCCCTTCTCGCCCACTTTATAAGCACCGAAGAGGCCATCGAAGCGCCCCATCACCCCAGGGTGGGTGTTGCTCTGGCGCCCGAGGCGCAGCTGGTAACGGCGGTCGAGGGCGCGCACGTCGTAATAGAGGGCGGAGACACTGCCGAGGCTGCCGGGGCCATCGCTGAGCAGGTCGTGGCGATAGCCGCCGCTCAGGCGAAACTCCTCCAGCGTCGTCTCGCCGCGCTTGCGTGCCACCAGGTTGAGGTCGCTGGCCAGCTCGCTGCGCGTAGTCTCGTTCGGCAAACCATCCAGGGTGAGCGCATCGCGCCGATAGTACTGGCTCAGCGAGCCGAACAGCTCCCAGCCCGGCTGCTCCTCGGCGCGCGGTTTGGCCTCGCGCAGGCTCTTGGGCGTCAACGCGGCGGTGACCAGCGCATCGAGGCGCTGGCGCACCCGCTCGGCCCCCTCCCCTTGCGGGTAGCGCGCCAGATAGCGCTCGTACTCCGCCTTGGCGTGGGCGCTCTGCCCGCTGCGCTCGCGCGCCAGCCCCAACAGCTCCAGCGCCTCGGCGCTGGCGGCGTGCTCGGGCAGCGCCAACACCTGGGTGTAGAGCGGCACCGCCTGCTCGGGATTGCCCACCAACAGGGCGCTCTTGGCCTGCTGCATGGCACGCTGCACACGCGCCTGGTCCGCCTCGCTGAGCGGGCTCGGCGTGGCGCTAGACCGAGGGATCTGCGCCGCCTCGCCGGGGGCAATGGCCACCGCACTCGCGGCAGGGAAGTCACGCCGCAGACGCGCTGCACGACGCTCGGCCTCCGCCTGACTGGCGAATGGTCCGCCACGCAGGCGATAGACCATCCCCCCCGCCTGACGGAAGCTGGCGACATAGAGGCTCACGTCGGCCAGCGCCGCCACCTTGGGCAGGTAGCGGGTATCGATGGGGCCTGTGGCATCACGCAGGTTGACCGCCCACAGCGCCACCGGCGCGGGGGCGGCGACGCTCTCGGGAAAGATCAGATCGATGGCGCGAAAGTCCGCCGCTGCACGCACCACGAAGTTCACCTCGCTGGCCAGCTGGACGATCAGGTTGTGCTCGTGCAGCACCTCCTCGTAGCTCACCCGCTGCACCGGCACGCGGGCGTCGGCATGGCGCGCGAGGGTCTCACGCTCGGGCGGCTCGGCCTGGGTCGGCTCATCGTCGCTCATGCCCACCGGGCGCAGCTCGATGCGCAGTTGGCTGCCACGGTCCGGCGGGGTGTGGCTGAGGTACTGCATCGGCCGAGTAAAGCGGATGCGTAGCAGGGGCCCGGCGTCGCTCTCCAGCGTCTCTAGGGTATCGAGTACGGCCGTCTCGGCCCACAGGCGCACCGGCAGTAGCACCGCCGCGAGGGTGATGAGGAGGAGTAGTTGTCGCATGGCTCAATCCCAACTGCGGTCGCTAACGCGGTGTTCAGGCCCTGGGCGGTGGCAGCTGCCGGAGCAGTTGCGCAGGCTGCTCACCGAGGCGTTGCGATGCTCACCGGGGCGATAGTCGCCCGCGTGGCAGGCGGCACAATCGGGCGCATAGGCGGCATAGGGCCAGGGCACGCTCTGCGCGTTGCTACGGTGGCAACTGTTGCAACTCAGGGCCGCGCGGTGGTCGCCAGGGTAGTTGGCGGTGGTGTGGCGGAAGCTGATCGGGCTCCAGGCGCTGGTGCTGTGGCAGCTGTTGCACTCCAGGCTGGTGACGAAGTGGCCGCTGGTCTTGCCGGTGGCAGTGGTGCCGTTGTGGCAACTGGCGCAGTTGCCGGTGACCCCGGCGTGATCGAAGCGCGCCGGGAGCCAGACGCTGGTGCCATGGCAGCTGCCGCACTCCGTGCTGGTGGCGATGTGGGTGGCGTCCTTGCCGGTGGCGGTGACGCCGTTGTGGCAGCTGGAGCAGTTGCTGCCCACGCTGCTGTGGTCGAAGCTCGCGGGCAGCCAGGCGAGGGTGCGGTGGCAGAGGTCGCACTCGGCGTTGGTGGCGACGTGGTCGCTCGGCTTGCCCTCGGCGGTGGCGCCGTTGTGACAGCTGCTACAGCTGCCGACCACCTGGGCGTGGTCGACCCGCGCCGGGGCCCACACATCGCTGGTGTGGCAATCCCCACACAGGCTGGTGCTGGCGATATGGCCGCTGTTCTTGCCCGTGGCGGTGGTGCCGTTGTGGCAGCTGGCGCAACTGCCGCTCACCTGGGCGTGGTCGACCTTGGCCGGGGTCCACGTGGTCGCGCTGTGGCAATCCTCGCAGAGGTTGCTGGTGGTGATATGCCCGCTGTTTTTGCCCGTGGCGGTGACGCCATTGTGGCAGCTTGAGCAGGAGCCGAACACCTCGTTGTGGTCGACGCGGGTCACCGGGCTCCAGAGGCTGGTGGTGTGGCACGCCTCGCACAGGTTGCTGGTGAGCGAGTGGCTGGCGGACTTACCGGCGACGTTGAAGTTGTTGTGGCACTGGGTGCAGTTGCCGACCACACCGGCGTGGTCGAAGCGTGCAGGCAACCAGCTATTGGTAGAGTGGCACTCCTCGCACGGGGCGCTGGTGGGGAAGTGGGTGGCGGGCTTGGCCGAGGCCTGCACGCCGTTGTGGCAGCTGGTGCAGTTGCCGACCACCCCGGCGTGGTCGAAGCGCGCCGGGCTCCAGCCTCGGGTGGAGTGGCAGTCGTCGCAGCCCCGACTGGTGGTGAAGTGGTTGGCCCCCTTGCCGCTCGCCTGCACACCGTTGTGGCAGTTGGCGCAGTTGCCCTGCACATTGCTGTGGTCGAAACGGCCCAGGTTCCAGTTGCTAGTGGTGTGACACTGGGTGCAGTCGTCGCCGGTGGCGAAGTGGCGCGCCCCCTTGCCTTGGGCGCGGCGCCCGTCGTGGCAGGCGGCGCAGCGACCGGCCACGCTGCCGTGGTCGAAGCGCGCCACCGGCGCCCAGGCGGCGGTGGTGTGGCAGCTCTGGCAGTCGCGCCCGGCGGGGATGTGGTCGCGCGGCATCTGCGCCACCCCATGACAACTGTCGCAGCGGCGCGGCGTGCCCTTGAAGCGTCCGCCCGCATGGCACCCCTCACAGGCGGCGCTGCGGTGCGCGCCATCGAGCACGAAGCCGACGCTCAGGTGGTCGAAGCTAGCGTCGGCAGCACTGGCCGGGGGCGTGACGATGGCCCACAGCAGTGCCAACAACAGCAGCCCGAGCAGGGCTGGATGGATGGCCGCACGCGCGCTAAAGCGCGTGGCGGAACGGACACTCCTCGGCATGACGGCTCTCTCCCTCTAGCGGTCCAAACGGACCTTACGAAAATCTTCCACCCCATGGCAGCGACCACAGTCGCTGCCGAACTCGCCCTGATGGCGGTCATCGGCCAGATGGCAGTCGATGCACGGGCGTGGCGGCTGACCGTGGCGCTCGGCGACGGGCGTTTGGTGGCAGGCGGCGCAGACCAGCCCGGCGTGCTTCCCCTCCAGCGGCCACTCGGTCTGGCGCTGGTGGTCGAAGCGCCACAGGCGCCAGGCGTTGGGGTTGTGGCAGGTGGCGCACGCCTCGCCCAGCACACCCTTGTGGCTGTCGTCACCGGCGTGGCAGTCGTTGCACGCCTTGGGGGTGTGGCTGTAGTCGGGGTCGACGTGACACGCCTCGCAGGGGCTCACCGAGTGCATGCCCATGAGCGGGAAGGCGGTCAAGTCGTGGTCGAAGCGCACCTTGCCACCCCACCCTTCGGTGGTGTGGCAGCTGGCGCAGTCGCGGCCCAGGTTGCCCTGGTGCGGGTCCTCCAGGGCATGACAGGCGACGCACTCGCGGCCCAGCTTCTCCTCTTTGGGAGCGACGCGGTGACAGCTGCGGCAGGCGGCGTCGGCGTGTTTGCCGGTGAGGCGGAATTTCGTATCACGGTCGTGGTTGAAGCCGCTCTCGCCCCAGCGTGCAGTGGTGTGGCAGGCGGCGCAGTTCTGCCCGTTGCGCCCGCGATGGGTGTCGTCGTTGCGGTGGCAGGCGAGGCACTCACGCCCCTTGCGCTGCTGGTCAGGCCAGCGGCTGCTCGCATCGAGATAGTCGCTGGCGTGACAGGCGTTGCAGGCACGCGCCTTTTCGCGTGGTTCGATGCGGTGGGCACCGGTGAGGCGCCAGGCGGTCTGTTTGTCGTGGTCGAAACGCGTCTTGTCCCACTTCTCTGTGGCGTGGCACTGCTGACACTCGCGGCCAAAGCGCCCCGCGTGGGGGTCGTCGGTGGCGTGGCAACTGCTGCACGCCTCGACGCGCTCCACCTTTTTCTCCCCGACCTGCTCCTGCTGCACCGCCACCTCACCGGCCTCGAAGAGGCGATAGCGCTCACCGGGGTGGCAGGCGGCGCAAGCCACCTTGGTGTGCGCCTGGCGCAGCGGGAAACGGGTGGCGTCGTGGTCGAACTCTTGCTTCTTCCAGCGCTCGACGTTGTGGCAGTCGGCGCACTGCTTGCCCAGTGCCCCGGCGTGGCGGTCGTCCTGTTTATGGCAGGCGATGCAGTCGCTGGGGGCCTCATGGAAGGGTTTGTCCTGATGGCAGAGGGCGCAGGCGCGCCCCTGGTGCGCCCCTTCCAGCTTGAAGTCGGTCTGGTTGTGGTCGAAGCGCTCCGGGTCGAGCAGCACCACGTCGGCGTCGCGCCCTTTATGGTCGGTGTGGCAGGTGCGGCACTCCTGCTGCGAGGCGGCGCGGTCGCGCCCATGGAAGCCCTTGCCGTCGGCGACGTCTGCCGCCACCCGCTCATGGCAGTCGAGACAGAGGCGGCGCTGCTTACCCTTGTCGAAATCGAGGTGGCAGCGCTCGCACTGCGCCTCGTACTTGGCGTGCCCCTGGATCACCTCGCCGGGCATCAGCAGCCGCTCGAAACCAGCGGCATGCAGCGACAACGAGCTAAGCAGGGCGACGATGAGCAGAACGAGACGCATGGCACTCTCCCTCGGGCGTCAGTAGCGGTGCACGGCGACGACGTGGGTAATCCCACTCACCACCAGCAGCAGAAAGAGCGGCAGGTGCAGCACGTGCCACCAGGCGAAGAGGCGCTCGAACAGCGCCAGGCGCGCCACCCGGTAGACGCTGGCAAAGTAGCCGCGCAGGGCCCGCTTGAGCGCCTTGCGTGCCGAGCGCTGCGCCTTGGGCTCGCCGCCCTGTGCGGCCAACGCCACCAGCAGCCGCGGCGTGACGCGGCGCCGGGTACGTCGCAGGACAAAGCCGACCCGCAGCCGCCGCCACAGCCCCTGGAGCACGCCACGACTCGGTTTCAGCGCCTCCCCTTCGAGCGCGGCGAGCGCCTGCTCCACCTCGGGCAGCTCGCCGCAGAGGCGCACGAACTCGGCACGCCCCTCGGCGGAGTCGGAGCGCAGCCCTTGCAGCGTCATGCGGCTGCCGTAGAGGCCGTAGTGGATGCGGGTGTAGATGAGGCGCCCGACCACCCCGCTGGCAGAGACGATGAGCATCGCCCAGAGCGCCACCGTGCTGTTGAGCGAGCCCTGGTGGAAGTTGGCGTGGTAGAGCACCGCGAGCGGCCCGAGCAGACCAAAGAGCATGTGGATGCGAAACCACCAGTGGATCGGCCCCGCGCGGTGCAGGCGGCGCCAGTGCTTGCGCAGCGGGTAGAGCAGCAGGAGCAGCATCAGCGAGCCGCCGACGATGCCAAGCGCGTAGCCAAGGCCATACTCGGCGGTGATGTAGCGCTCGTCGCGGATCGACCAGCCGAACCAGAGCGCGGCGCTGGTCAGGATGAACAGCAGCCAGCCCCCCCAGGGGATGCCGCCCATGCCACCGCGTTTCACCTCTGCCATGGGCAGCTCCCCCCAAATCTGAGTAATCTCTACGGCGTTAGCCTATGCCCGCTAAGTTAACTCCGACTTAAATCCCCTGGTGCGTTTTCTCACCATTGAATTTCAAGACATTTTTCCTTCGCCGCGTTAAGAGTGGGTTCAGCCCCCATCGCGTAGAGTAGGGCCACGACGAACCCGCGCGGAGCGCCCCATGGACCTCGCCCCCTACCAAGACCTGCTCTACTTCACCCCCCTGCTGCTCATCTGGGTCGGCTACTTCGCCTGGCGCGGCGCGCGCGAGCGGCGCGCCCGCGACACCCTCGCCGAGAGCCAAGCGGCGGGCCTCACCGAGCCGATGTCGCTGCACCCGGTGATCGACCCGGCGCGCTGCATCGGCACCGGCAGCTGCGTCAGCGCCTGCCCGGAGGGGAAGGTGCTGGGGATGATCGATGGCAAGGCGGTGGTGGTCGACCCGAGCCACTGCATCGGCCACGGCGCCTGCGCCGCCGCCTGCCACCGCGACGCCATCACCCTGGTCTTCGGCAGCGCCCGACGCGGGGTCGACATCCCCCAGGTCAGCCCCGACTTTCAGACCAACGTCCCCGGCATCTTCATCGCCGGGGAGCTGGGCGGCATGGGGCTCATCCGCAACGCCATCGAACAGGGGCGCCAGGCGCTGGAGGCGATCAGAAGGCTCGACGGCATCGGCCAGGGCGAGGGGCTCGACCTGGTGGTGATCGGCGCCGGGCCCGCTGGTTTCTCCGCCTCTCTCGCCGCGATGCAGCACAAACTGCGCTTCGTCACCCTGGAGCAGGAGAGCTTCGGCGGCACCGTGGCGCACTACCCACGCGGCAAGATCGTCATGACCGCGCCGGTGCAGCTGCCCATGGTCGGCAAGGTGAAGTTCACCGAGACCACCAAGGAGGCGCTGCTCGCGTTCTGGCACTCGGTGGTCGACAAGACCGGGCTCCAGGTGCGCTTCAACGAGCGCGTCGAGCATATACAACAGAGCGGCGACGGCTTCCTCGTCACCACCCAGCAGGGTGAATACCGCACCCGCGCCGTGCTCCTGGCCATCGGTCGACGCGGCACCCCGCGCACCCTCGGCGTCCCCGGCGAGGAGCTGCCCAAGGTGGTCTACCGCCTCATCGACCCGGCGCAGTACGCCGGCCAGCGGGTGCTGGTGGTGGGCGGCGGCGACAGCGCGCTGGAGGCGGCCCTGGCGGTGAGCGACGAGAACGGCACCAGCGTCACCCTCTCCTACCGCTCCGGCGCCTTCTCTCGGGCCAAACCGAAGAATCGCGAACGTATCGACGCCGCAGTCGCCGCAGGTCGGCTGCGGGTCATCTTCAACTCCAACGTCACGCGCATCACCGCTGACACTGTTGAGATCGACCTCGGCGAGGGGCAGAGCGAGACGCTGGCCAACGACGCCATCATCGTCTCCGCCGGTGGCCTGCTCCCGACGCCGTTCCTGAAAAAGATCGGCGTCGAGGTGGAGACCAAGTTTGGTACTGCCTGAAGAAGAGGACTAACCACGAAGGACACGAAGTGAAAGAGGGGGGGATCGGTGGATAAGCCAAGGTTCGTGGGAAGCAACCATCTGCTACGCGCCCTCAGTACCAATCAGAACCTCGCCACGGAGGGCTTAGCCACCTTCGTGCTCTTCGTGCCCTTCGTGGTGAATTTCTCGCTCCCACGCTCCGCGTGGGAGCGTGTGCCGTGCTCAACGAGCACACGTACTCTGTTCGAGTCCAGTCTGCATTCCCACGCACAGCGTGGGAACGATGGGAACTTAGCCACCTTCGTGCCCTTCGTGGTGAATCCGCATTAATCCAGGCCCCGAGAGGAGAGCCCCATGCTCAGCCGAATCGCCACTCCGCTACTGCTGCTGGCACTGACCACACCAGTCCACGCCGCCGACCTGGAGGCCGCCGAGCGCGCCGTGCGCCTGCGCGACTACGCCAGCGCGGCGCAGCTCTACGGCGCGGCGGCCCAGGGCGGTGACGCCGAGGCGCAGTACCAACTCGGCGGGCTCTATCGCAACGGACGCGGCACGGCGCGCGACCCGCAGGTGGCGGCACGCTGGTTCGCCGCCGCCGCCGAGCAGGGCCACGCCAAGGCGCAGTACACCCTCGGCCTGCTCTACCTGAGTGGCACCGGCGTCCCGCTCGACCCGGCGCAGGGGCGCCACTGGCTACAGCAGGCCGCCGCCCAAGGCCACCGCCAGGCCGGGGAGCGCCTCGCCGCCCTCCCCACTGGACCGTCCACCCCCAGCGACGACCAAGATGCCCGCCTGCGTCACGCGGCGGCCAAGGGCGAGGTGGCCCAGGTGGACGCACTCTTGCAGGCCGGGGCCCCGGTCGACCATGCAGACCCGGGGGGGCGCACCGCACTGTTCGAGGCGGTGGCGGCGCACCACCGGGACAGCGCCGAGCGCCTACTCGACGCCGGCGCCGACCCCAACCACCCGGATCGCTTCGGCGATGCCCCCCTGCACCTGGCGGTGCGTGATGGCGAGGGGGCGCTGGTCGCGCTCCTACTGCGTCACGGCGCCGGACTGGAACAGCGCGACGCCCTGGGCAACACCCCCCTGCTACTCGCCGCGGGCGCGGGCCACGCCGAGCTGGTCGCGAGCCTACGCCGCGCCGGGGCGAACCTCGCTACCTGCGACCGTGCCGGGCGCGACGCCGCCACCCTCGCCCGTCAGGCCGAGCATGTGACCCTGGCCGAGCAGCTCACCGCCGCTGGGGCTGTTCCCTGCCGTCAGGCCAGCGCCCCCAACCTCCCACAGTCGAGTGCGCCGCAAAGCGGCGGTGCCTACCCCGGCTGGTCCGCCGCCGCCATCGCCGCCTGGCGCGGCCAGGTCGAGACACTCCGCCAGCAGCTCGCCGCCGGGGCCGAGGTGACCAGCGGCGACCCCGAGGGCCACCCTCTACTAGTGCGTGCCGCCTGGGGCGGCCACGTCGAGGTGGTCACCCTGCTACTTGCCGCCGGGGCCTCGGTAGCACAGAGCGATGGCGACGGGCGCAGTGCGCTCTGGCACGCGGCACGCCACGGCCACACCCCGGTCGTCGATGCACTACTGAGGGCCGGGGCCGACCCCAACCACGCCGACCACCAGGGTGACACCCCGCTCCACGCCGCCCTGCTGGCGGGCGAGGCAGGCCTGGCGCGCCACCTGTTGGCGGCGGGGGCACGCCCCGTCTCCGGGAGTGGTCAGGCACCGCTGCTCACCGCCCTCGACCTGCACGACGCCGCCCTGGCCCGCGCCCTGCTCGCCGCCGGGGCCCCCGCCGAAGGGGCCGATCACCTCGGGCGCACCCCGCTGTGGCGGGCCGCAGACCTCGGCTACAGCGACCTGCTGCGCGACCTGCTCAGCCAAGGCGCCAAGGCCGACTCCAGCGACCGAAGCGGCAGCAGCGCCCTCGCCCGCGCCGCCCTCGGCGGCCACAGCGCCATCGTCGCCCAACTGCTCAACGCCGGGGCCAAGGTCGATCAGGCCGACGACCACGCCGTCACCCCGCTACAGCGCGCGGCGGGCGCAGGCCATGTGCGCGACGTCGACCTGCTGCTCGACGCTGGGGCCGACCTGGAGCACAAAGACCAAGCCGGTGACACCGCCCTGATGCGCGCCGCCGCCGCCGGTCAGACCCAGTCCGTGGCAGAGCTACTCAAGCGCGGCGCCAACCCGCTACGTCTCAACCAGCGCCGTCAAAGTGCGCAGCTACAGGCGCGTGAGGCGGGCCACAGCGAGCTGGCAGCGCAGCTCGCCGAGGCCGAGTCGCAGTACAAGAAAGGGAAGTTTCTGGGGATCTTCTAGGTCGCAACGGCGATTGATTGGCAGCCAGGCTCTGCCGGATACCGGGCCCTTCACGGCTCCGCCGTCAGCCAAGCCCGCTGCGGCCCACCATGCCCACGCGCGGCAGAGCCGCAAAAGAGAGGTACCGAGGCAGAGCCTCGCTACCAGGAAAGCGTGTTGGGTTAGGCGCGCAGTCGTCCGATCCAAAAACCGGCACCAACCTGGACGCGCGCCGTAACCCGACAACCCACCACCAACCCTGACGCGGGCCGTCACTCAATAGCCCCCCTACCGGCCTCCGTAGAGGTCTTGGCACACCCCTTGACCGGTACTTGCCGTAACTCAGGGTATGGCTGCCGATGCTTACCCCCCCTTAGCCCGCTGCGCAGCCCCCCGCTGCCACGCCACATAGAGCCCCTCCACTTTCTCCCGTGCCCAGGGGGTCTTGCGCAGAAATTTGAGGCAGGACTTCACCGAGGGGTCGTTGCTGAAACAGCGGATGTTGATGCGCTCCGCCAGCCCCTCCCAACCGTAGTGCTCCACCAGGCGCGTCACCAGCTGCTCCAGGGTCACCCCGTGTAGCGGGTCGCTCGCCTGCTCCCGGCGCATCTGCGCCGCCAACTGCTCTGCCTCGTCCATCTCCTCACCTCGCCGTGCCATCAAAGATGTCGCACAGCATAACGTGCCGCGACCGCCGTGGGTGGATCGGGTACAATGGGCGGTTTAGCGCCGCGTGTTCCGGCCCCGTCACCACGGGTGCGGCCCTATATACCTATACGGCCCACCCCAACGCACCTTGGAGCCCCACCATGCTCACCACCGCCAACATCACCATGCAGTTCGGCGCCAAGCCGCTGTTCGAAAACATCTCGGTCAAATTCGGCAACGGCAACCGCTACGGCCTCATCGGCGCCAACGGCTGCGGCAAGTCCACCCTGATGAAGATCCTCGGCGGCGACCTGGAGCCGAGCAGCGGCAACGTCAGCCTCGACCCCAACGAGCGCCTCGGCAAGCTGCGCCAGGACCAGTTCGCCTACGAGGAGTACAGCGTCATCGACACGGTGATCATGGGCCACGCCGAGCTGTGGAAGGTGAAGGCGGAACGCGACCGCATCTACTCCCTGCCAGAGATGAGCGAGGAGGACGGCATGAAGGTGGCCGACCTCGAAGAGCAGTTCGCCGAGCTGGACGGCTACACCGCCGAGTCGCGCGCCGGTGAGCTGCTGCTCGGCCTGGAGATCCCACTGGAGCAGCACTATGGCCCGATGAGCGCCGTGGCCCCCGGCTGGAAGCTGCGCGTGCTGCTGGCCCAGGCGCTGTTTGCCGCCCCGGAGATCCTGCTGCTCGACGAGCCGACCAACAACCTCGACATCAACACCATCCGCTGGCTGGAGGGGGTGCTCAACTCGCGCAACTCCACCATGGTGATCATCTCCCACGACCGCCACTTCCTGAACAGCGTCTGCACCCACATGGCCGACCTCGACTACGGTGAGCTGCGCGTCTACCCCGGCAACTACGACGAGTACATGACCGCCGCCACCCAGGCACGCGAGCGCCAACTGGCCGACAACGCCAAGAAGAAGGCGCAGATCGCTGAGCTGCAACAGTTCGTCAGCCGCTTCTCGGCCAACGCCTCCAAGGCCAAGCAGGCCACCTCGCGCGCCAAGCAGATCGACAAGATCCAGCTCGAAGAGATCAAACCCTCCAGCCGCCAGAACCCCTTCATCCGCTTCGAGCAGGAGAAGAAGCTCTACCGTCTGGCGCTGGAGGTCGAGGGTCTGGCCAAGGGCTACGACGGCACCCCGCTGTTCAGCGGCCTCGACCTGATGGTCGAGGTGGGCGAGAAGATCGCCATCATCGGCCCCAACGGTATCGGTAAGACCACCCTGCTGCGCACCCTGGTCGGCGCCGAGCACCACGGCCTGGAGCCCGACGCAGGCATGGTCAAGTGGTCCGAGAACGTCACCCTCGGCTACTACGCCCAGGACCACGCGCACGATTTTGCCGAAGACCTCAACCTCATCGAGTGGCTCAACCAGTACAAGCAGGAGGGCGACGACGAGCAGGTGGTGCGTGGCTACCTCGGGCGTATGCTCTTCTCGCAGAAGGAGATCACCAAGTCGGTGAAGGTGCTCTCCGGTGGCGAGCAGGGGCGCATGCTCTTCTCGCGCATGATGATCCAGAAGCCCAACATCCTGGTGATGGACGAGCCCACCAACCACCTCGACATGGAGTCCATCGAGTCGCTCAACCTGGCGCTGGAGAACTACCCCGGCACGCTCATCTTCGTCAGCCACGACCGCGAGTTCGTCTCCTCCCTAGCCACGCGCATCATCGAGCTGACGCCGAACGGGGTGGTGACCTTTATGGGGACCTATGAGGAGTATCTGGCCAGCCAGGCAGTGTGAGGGCTATATGGCGTCTGTGCCGACAGATTGTTCAAGGCTCGCAGTAACCAGCCTCCTGCTGGCTGCGTAGCGCGAGGACAAAAACGGTATCGACTGCCATCACGTAACGGCACAGAGCCACATAGCCGTGGCTGCGGCGCCCGATCACCAGCTCCCGTTTGTCATTCAGTGCTGGATGACCGAGCAGCGGATTGTGCCCCAGGACGTTGAGCGCCTCGATGATCTCGCGAATGCGCGACGTGGGATCTTCAACCTGATACCGGGCAAGGTGATCGAGGATGCGCTCAAGGTCATCCCCGACCTCCGGTGCCAGTTCAATCCGCGTCAACGTCAACGCGCCAGTTTGCGGGGGAGCGGGCGCTTGGCTGACTCACCAGCAGAGCGCTTCTCCAGATATTCGCGCATCTCCTGCCACGGGATCGTCTCTCCAGACGAGACGATACGGGCGTAGCGCTCCTCGGCCACGGCATCGAAATCTGCACGCAGCTCCGCCTGTCGAGTCTTCTCCGCAATGGCTTCGAGAATGAAACCGTGCGTCGTCGTACCTGAGCGTTTTGCTGCTGCGGCAACGCGGGCTTTCAACTCTTCTGGCAGGCGTATGGTGGTCTTGGACATGGCCAACTCCAAGTATCAGTGGGTTGCGTTCACAGTAGCACAGTCGTGCTACTGCGCAGCTGCGGTGTAGGCGCTGTCGGGGGCCGAACCCGATACACCGGCAGGTGACAAGCTGGATCTCCTGATCACCCTGGTCGAGACGTATGAGGCCAAGCACCATCCCATTGCCCCACCCGACCCCATCGAGGCCATCCTCTACCACTTGCAGCAGGCAGGACTGGAGCGCAAGGCTCTGGAGCCCTACATCGGGCACAGCGGGCGCGTCTCCGAGGTGCTCAACCCCAAGCGTCCGCTCACGCTGGAGATGATCCGCAAGCTCTGGAAGGGGCTGCATATCCCCCTGGAGAGCCTGATCCAGAGTAGTGACGACGTGAATCCCTAGCGACACACGTGATTTCAAGGCCAGGGGCTACGTGTCCAGACCCCGTAGCACGTTTGTTTTGCAATCCCCAAAATATCACCCTTTGCGCCAACTCTTGCGTTTTCATGGAGTAACAAGTGTTGTGTCTTTCAACCTCGATCTGCGAAAGAACCAGATATGGTCTGAAAAGATCTGCTCATAGTATAAAGCAGGCTCACCTTGATCGAGCCTACCTCGACTGCATAACGCTTGAGCGACAGTAAGATAGCATAGTAACGAAATAGATTTTTATAGTCATATCAGTAAAAATGGAACAGTATGCCGTAATAGGCTTCACGCATTTTATTTACCAAAGTTCACTCTAGCTCCTCCTTCGTAAAGCTCGCAGCGATTATGTCGTCATAGATGGATTTAGGCATATAATTGGGTTTATCTATCTTTACAGACTTACTGAACACTGCCAGCATCTCCTTGTCGGATAACATCTGCTCAATTCTTGACTCGGAGACATCTATTTTCTCTTCATATATTATTTCGGTGCCATGCTCTAGCACATCACCGATCATAAAAAGATCTCTAAGCCCCCGGAACTTGAAAGTTACCTTATCTCCCATTGGATTAGAGTAAGCGCAGTTCTCATTTTCACCCAGCTCTAGTGCGGCTTGATAAGCAGATTCTGGCGAATCGGCCTGAATCAATACAGTGTTGACATGGACTACGGTTCGTTCGTCTCTTTCGACATCAATTGAGACTACCAAATCGGCAAGATACCACTCCATACTGACTCCTGGTCATTAAATGATATGCTGTTGTTGAGAGAGGCAATAAGTTTCTTACAAAGGAAGATTGTCTGCGCGAGTCGTGCCTGCTCATAAATCAAAGAGTAACATTGCGCTGAAGATAAGTATCTAGCAGAAGCTTCGTCCGTTGATTACTCTTTTCAATAAACACTCAATCGGCGCCTCTTCCTGGCCTGCTTAGACATCCACCTCTGCTGATATTGATGGCCTGTGCTATTACTTGTCGCTCATATCCATGCGAACAGCAGGCGCCGCTAGCCCCCGCAGCGCTATTTTCCGTCCCGGTGAACGGGGTTAAGGCCATGGGCGCGATGAACTACCGAGGCTATGTGGCCCGCGTGGAGTACGACGCAGAGGAGAAGATCTTTGTCGGTCTGTTGGCGGGGACCGAGGATATCGTGGTGATTCACGGCACCTCGGTGGATGAGCTGGAGACGGCCTCTCACGAGGCGGTGGACCACTACATCGAGGTGAGCGAGCACACCGGACGCCCGGCGCAGAAACCGCACTCGGGGCGGCTGATACTGCGCATAGCAGCGGAGCTGCACGCGGCGGTGGCGGCGACTCAGGGGCACGGGAAGAGCATCAACCAGTGGGCCGCCGAGGTGCTGGAGCGGGCATCACAGGAGTGAACCGCTCGGTACCGAGATCAACTCTTTTACGAACCCAAGGTGAGGTGCAGATTCGCGGCATCGTGCATCTTCCTCTAAGGCGTGAGTGTCAGGGCTAGGCCATCCCGCCCCTGGCGTGACGCGGTCAGCTTCGACATGCCACCACTCAGCAGTTGCAGTCGCTAGACACCCACTCCACGCCTGTCGCCGAGCCCTGGTTACATGGTACCCGTCCTGACCAGCCCCCATCGTCCTACACCGACATCCCTATCGCACAGCATTGAGCCGCAAACTGGTTTTATCCCACCGAATCACGTTCAATAACCCCTCACCCCACCCCCTGAACACCCATGCCCATCGTCCTCTCCATCTTCCCCCTGCTCCTCGGCATCGGCCTGCTGCTGCTCGGCATCGGCTTACAGGGCACGCTGCTGCCCCTGCGCGCGGCCCAGGAGGGTTTCTCGGTAGCGGTGACCGGCGTGATGATGTCGGCCTACTTCATGGGCTTCATCCTCGGTACCTTCCTCTGCCCGAGGCTGATCCGCCGGGTGGGCCATATCCGTGCCTTCGCCGCGTTCACCGCGACCACCGCCGCCGCCGCCATCGCCCACGGTATGCTCATAGAGCCGGTCACCTGGACCCTGCTACGGGTGGTCACCGGCACCGGCATGGTCGGGCTCTACATGGTGGTGGAGAGCTGGCTCAACCTGCTCGCGCCCAACGCCACGCGCGGGCGCTACTTCGCGGTCTATACCACCACCACCCTCTGCGCCATGGCCCTGGGGCAGTTTCTGCTGCTGCTCTACCCGGTCGATGGCTATCGGCTGTTCAGTCTCACCGCCATCCTGGTGGCGTTGGCGGCGGTGCCCATCGTGCTCACGCGCATCAGCCAGCCGGCCATGGTCGAGGCGCCGCGCGTCGGCCTGCTTAAGCTGGTCGCGGTCAGCCCATTGGGTTTCGCTGGGGCGCTCATCAGTGGTCTCAACAACGGTGCCTTCTGGGGGCTCGGGGCGCTCTTCGCCCAGCGGATCGGCCTCAGCGAGGGGGGCATCGCCCTGTTCATGAGCCTGACCATTCTCGGTGGGGCACTGTTGCAGTGGCCCATCGGCCAGCTCTCGGATCACTATGATCGGCGCCGTGTGCTCATCGCCGTCAGCCTTTTGACCGCCGCCATCACCGGGTTGGCGTGGCACGCGCTGGGGCGACTCACCCCCTGGCACCTGCTGTTTGGTGTCGGCTACGGCGGCTTCGCCTTCGCCCTCTACGGGCTCAGTGTGGCGCACACCAACGACCACCTGGCGCCGAACGATCTATTGGAGGGGGCACGCAATCTGCTGCTGGTCTACGGTGCCGGGGCGGTCATCGGGCCGATTGTCGCTGGCCAGGTGATGGCCCAATTGGGGCCGGGGAGCCTGTTGCTGTTTATACTCTCTACTCTGCTGCTACTGGCGCTGTTCGGCTTCTACCGCATGGTTGCACGCAGTCCACTGCCTAGCGCGGCGCAGGCCGAGTACGTCGCCGTGGTGCGTACCTCGCCGGTGGTGCTGGAGCTGGACCCGCGCATGGAGCCGAGCGAGCACCCGGAGGCGGTGGGCCCCGAGGCCCCCTAGTGCGAGTGCAGGGGGCAGCTCCCGCTCAGGCACGCGCCCCTGCGCGGAAGGCCTGCGCGAGCCACCTTTGACGCGCCTTCTCCGAGGCCCCTTTCACCGGACCGATGCTGGCCACCTTGACCTTGCGAATCCCACAGAACCCGAGGATGGTACGCCGCATCTGCTGATGCCCTGGCATGCGGAAGAGCCAGCGGTAGTACCAGGGGGGCGTATCCATGGTGACCAGCAGTTGCGCCGTGCGCCCCGCGAGGAGACCGTCGACGAAGAGTGATCCCTTGCGCGTCTGAAAGGCGAAGCCGGGGAGAAAGGCGCGGTCGAAGAAGCCCTTGAGCAGGGCCGGCATCGCCCCCCACCAGGTGGGGTAGATGAACACCAGGTGCTGCGCCCAGCGGATCGCCGCCTGTGCCGCGAGCAGATCGGGCTCCAGGGGCTGCACAGTGTGGTAGCCATCGTGCAGCAAGGGGTCGAAGTCGAGGCGCCCGAGGTCGAGCCGCCGGACCTCGTGGCCCGCCGACTCGGCGCCGTTGACGTAGGCCTCGGCCAGTGCGCCACACAGAGAGGCCGCCGAGGGGTGGCCGAGGATCACCAATATGCGTTTGTTCATGTCGACTCCCGATAGGTAGGAGTCCGCAGCCTAAACCTTGCCCTTAGGGGGCGAGTCAACCCCCTCCTCACACCACCACCCCTCGGGGGCGTCGCGTAGCTGCTGCTGGAGGCCGTCGAGCAGGTCGATCTGCGCCTGGGCCGCATCGATCTGCTGCTGCAGGGCATCGCGCTTGTGCGCAATCTGTTGGCTGATGAGCGCCAGCGACTGCGGCTCGCCCGTGGGTAGCGTACTCAGCGCCGCAGCCAGCTCCTTGAGACGAAAGCCCAATGACTGCGCACAGCGAATCAGCCGCACCTGCTCCACCGTCGCCTGGGTATAGACGCGGTAGTTGCCCTTGCGCGCCGGGGTCGAGATGAGCCCCAGCGACTCGTAGAGGTAGATCGCCTTGCGTGAGGCGCCGGTGAGCTTTGCCAAGGTACCGATGTAGATCACACTGCCCTCACAAACTGCGGCCTGCTCATCCGAGCAGTGCCCGTAACAACTGGTAGAAACCGACCGCGAACAGAGCCCCAGTGGGCAGGGTGGTCACCTAGGAGAGCATAATCGAGCGGATCACGCCGAGGTCCAGGGCAACGGGTAGAGTAGGGAACAGCCTCCCTCCACCGTAGCCACAGCCTATCTGTTCCCGCCCCTCTCGTCTGGCGGTGCCTCGCTAGCTGCTTAGATTTACCTGATTGGTGCTCTAGGAGTTCTAGGCCGAGTAGGTCACACAAGGCGCTGAACCAGTTTGGGGAAAATCGGTGGCGTTGGTCGAGTGCCTGACTGAAAAACATAAAAAATCCGGTGTTCGCCATGAACACCGGATTTTGATCCCTTTATGGGGAGAGTCAAACAGGCAAGTGCTTAACTGATCGGCATTATCCAGCAGTGACCGGCATTTTTAAGGCATGGCGCCATCCGATCATCCCCAAGACTCCTTAAATTTCGCCGGACAATAAATCGGCTTCGTAAGGATATGATGACAGGGGTTCAACGCCATTGCGGGTGACGAGTACCTGCTCTTCCAGTTTCACCCCTTCGCCGCCTTCCACGCGGCTGACGTAGCTCTCCACGCACAGGACCATGTTTTCTTCCAACACGCCATCGTTGCCATAGAGTTCCCAGTGCTCCGGGAAGAAGATCGCGGGGTATTCGTCGCACAGACCTACGCTGTGATAGAGCAGGGTATAGGCATTGAACTCATCCCAGGGGTAGCGTTTAGCGTTTTCTGCCAATTCGCGGAAAGAGAGGCCGGCTTTGATCTGGCTCTGGTTGTATTGAATCTGTTCGTAGGCCATGCCGTAAATTTCACGCTGTGCGGAGGTGCCTTTGCCGCCGCCACATCGCCAGGTGCGGGAGATGTCTGAACACAGGCCGTAAGGACCGATGAGATCCGTGTCGAAGGCGACCAGGTCTCCGGCCTGGATGATGCGTTTGCTGCACTCCTGATACCAGGGATTGGTGCGCGGGCCGGAAGAGAGCAGGCGGGTTTCGATCCATTCGCCGCCGCGTGCGATGTTTTCCGCGTGCAGATACGACCACAGCCGCATCTCGGAAACGCCGGGCTCCAGCTTCTCGCGCATGAGGGCAATGGCCTTTTCGGTGGAGGCCATCGAGCAGCGCATGGCCTTGATCTCTTCGTCGTGCTTAATCATGCGCGCCAATTCCATGATCTCTTCGCCGTTGACGATCTCCATTCCCTGCTTCTGCAAAGCGGCAACGCCTTCGGGGTTGCAGTGATCCAGCGCCAGACGGTTATTGCCGCCGCCGTGCGTGCGTACTAGGTCGGCAATTTCATCGGCCCACCTGACGGCGTGTTCATGCAGACGCGGCCCGGCGCCGACATAAAACCACATGGTAATGGGGCGGATTTCGTCCACTAAGTCGAGGTGACTGCTGATGTGATCGCAGTTGTAAAACTCGAATAACACCACCGGCCCTTCGGTGGCGATAAAGCAGTAGCGCACGGCGTTATGCATACACCACACCTGCATGTTGGCGGTATCGGTGGCATAGCGGATGTTGATGGGATCGAACAGTAGGATGCCGGCGTAATCCATGCGCCGCAGCATCTGGCGCACCCGTTCCAGACGATAGCCGCGAATCACGGGCCAGTCCGGCAGTTCCAGCCCCAGCGTCTGCCACTCCTGCTGCGCCAGATCGCTGGGTTCCAGCGTCAGGCCGCTGGATGTTTCCAGGTGGCGCAGGGTTTCCGGTGATGGTGGCTGGTGTGGATTGATTTTCGGCTGGTAACGGCGAAACATGGAAGAGGCCATGTTGTGCTTACGATTCATGACGTTGCACCTCAATGGGCGGCTGGATGATCGGTTTGCAGTCGGCGCAGGGGATAGAGCGCATTGCCGATAGCCCCGGTCAGCCCGGCGCTGTAGAGCACTAGCGCGGCACCCATGCCGAAATGCAGCAGAAACACGCCGCCGATCAGAAGGCTGCCCGGCACGTAGGAGAACATCAGGGTATTGTCGAGGTTGTGTTTGAACTCCTGCGCCAACTCGAATAATTGCTCCAGTTGGTGCAACGAACCGCTGGTCAGCACCACCTGCGCGCTGTCGGTGGCGAGGGTGGTAGCACCGCGCATGGAGACGGAGACATCGGCCTGCTGCAAGGCGATGGCATCGTTGATGCCGTCACCCACGAAACAGACCACCCGCCCAGCTTGTTGTAGCGCCTGGATTTGCGCCGCTTTGCCTTCTGGCAGCACTTCAGCGAAATAGTCATCGATACCAAGGCGCTCTGCCAGGTAGCGCGTAGGCCCGACATGGTCGCCGGACAAGATCGCCAGCTTCAGGCCGCGTGCGTGAAGCTGTTCAATCAGCGCTGGCGTCTCCGGTCGCAGCTGCGCTTGCAGCTCCAAAGCGCCTACCAGCGTGCCGTCTAGTGCGACCATCACCAGCGAACACCCCTGCTCCGCACAACGCGCCTGCTCGCGCTCAATTTCAGCCGGAATAACAATGCTCTCTTCAGCCATGAAGCGCGCGCTACCCACGCGCACCAAGCCCAGCGGGTGTGTCACACGCAGACCAAAACCCAGCGCATAATCCGCCTCTTCAGGCACTTCGTATGCGACTTCACGCTGGCGGGCTGCCGCCTGAATCGCACGGGCGATGGGATGGGTCTGGCGGTGTTCGGCACAGGCCGCCAGCGCCAGCACCTCATCCTCCTGCCAGCCTTGGGCGCAATGAATCATGGCCAGTTCCGGCAGCTCCAAGGTCAGAGTACCGGTTTTGTCGAAGATCACTGTGTCTACCGCGTGCAGGGTTTCCAGCGCACGCCCGTCTTTGACCAGAATGCCCTGGTGCGAGGCGAGATTGAGGTAACTGAGCATACTCAGCGGGCCGGCGAAAAACATGGTGGAGCCAAAGCCGCTGTTCAGGATCGCCACCGCCCCCCCCACACCGACGCTGACCAGCGCCAGACCGCTGGCAGCCAGCACCGGCAGCGTCAGTCTATCCGCCAACTGCTCGCTACGTGCCGCGCAGGAAAGGTGGTGAGTGGATGTGTTATTAAGAATTTCTGCCATCTGCGCAGCGGCGGTAGCGTCCCCGGTCTGCTCCACGCGCACATGCAGCTTGCCGGACAACACCAGCGTCGAAGCCAGCACGGTATCGCCCGCGCTCTTTTCCACCGGCTGCGATTCACCGGTCAGGCGGTGCTGGTCCAGAGTGGCCATGCCAGAGACAACGCGCCCGTCCACCGGCACCGTCTGGCCTGCGTTGAGTACCAGCACATCGCCAATGCGCAACTGGCTGAACGGCGTTTCCACCTCCACCCCATCCACCCGCAGCCACACGGTGTCCGGTGTGTGCAGGGCAAATGCGCCCATCAGGGCTTTGCGCGAATAGGCTTCACTGCGCGCCGATACCTTGAAGGCTATAAACACCACAGTCAGCATGAGGCTGCCAATCACATAAAAACCGCCGAGAAAATTGGCCAGCACGCTGATAAAGGCAAACAGCCGGTATTGCAGGCGCTTTTCGTAAACCAGCGTGCGCAGGCTGCCGTAGATCACCGGCCCGGCCAGATACAGCAGGCCAGCCGCATTGAGCAGCAACAGCGGCGGATACACGTAGGCGCCAAGCGCGCCAACACCCACATTGAGCAGCGACAGCCCCAGTTTCCGATTCACCTCGGCTTCCTGCGCGCTGGTTTCGCCGGAAAATTCTTCGAGTTGTTGCGCGCGCAGGCGCGTGCCGAACCAGGGATCCACGTGCCGGCGCACCAGCGCCTGATAGCCCTTTTCTGCCTTGCGCAGCGCCTGACTGGTTTTCTTGCCTAACTGGTGCTTTTCGCCAGCCCGCAAGCCGCCATACGCTGCACCGCCCAATGCGCCGGTAAACAGCAGGTGTGTTGCGATTGGAATGAGAGGAAGCATGGCTTTATTCGCCTGCGGCGACTGGCGCGAGCAGATTGACACTGAACAGGTGTTCAGCGTCGAACCACTGGCGTTGCAGGCGTAAACCCGCCTTTTCCGCCAGGCACTGAATGTCTGCGTCGTCGTATTTGTAGCTGCTATGGATGTGGATGTGATCGCCGTCACCAAACCCGACGGTCAAGCCCAGCGCTTTCACGGTGACCGTCTGCTCGCGCATGGACACCAGATAGATATTGATGCAGCCGGCCTCTTCGTCGTAATGGCACTGGTATTGAAAGGCCGGTATGTCAAAATCGCCGTCCAGTTCATAATTGATTCTTTGCAGCAGATTCAGGGCAAAATCCTGGCTTGCCGTATGGATACAGGGTTGCCGGGTGCAGCCATAGGCGGCGTGCAGCTTATCCACCGGTTTTTTCAGGTCAATGCCCAGCAGAATGCGGTCTTCAGGATTCAGCAAGGGCACCAGCTCCTGCTTTAAGTGTTCCGCTGCAGTCGCATAGCCGGTATGTCCGATGTCCGAACCCAGCCAGAGAATCAGACGCGATTGCGGCACCTTCTCCGCCAGAATCTCCAGTCCGGCATGGTAGTCCGCCGCAATCCCCAGCACGCGCAGCGCCGGATAATCCGCACTGAGTTGCTGAACCTGAGTAAACAGAAAATCCCGTGAAATATCAATGGGTACAAACAAAGGACGGGACTGCCGGTTGAGCAATGCCTCGATTAACTGGCGGGTTTTCGCCGCGCTGCCGCTGCCCAGTTCCACCAGTGCCGTATCGACAGGCAATTCCGTCAGGATGTCTGAGGCATAGGTTCTTAAAATCTCTTCTTCAGCACGGGTCAGGTAATAGTGAGGATTTTGCGTAATCTCCTCAAACAATGGCGAACCTGTATGGTTGTAAAGGTATTTAACCGGCAGATATTTCTGCGGCGCGATCAGCCCGGCACGCACATCCTCGGCAAATTGTTCTGGGGGCAGTGCTTGAGTCAGGTCTATACAGGTGCAGGCTTCCAGCGTTGACACGAGATATCCTCATGGTTGCGAAGAGTTAAGTTGATGAATGCCAATATTTTCTGAATCAGGAGCGATTACCTGCCGTCTTTCATAGAGCGGCTGCGGCCAATCTGCTGGAGACGCTGCTGCCAGCCCGCGATCTCTGCGTAGCTTGAATGATGCGTGCCCACGCCCGGCATCCATCTACCGCCAAGAATATGCGGTCGTCAATCTGTATCAGTCCAGACTCGCGCAGAACACCGGCCTGCGCTGTACCGAGAATGGGAGAAATGGAAAAGGGCGCAACGTGAAAAACCAACTCTAGATGAATGGCGATTAAATCTTCATACACATCAAGAGACGACCGACCGCCATGCCAGTGCAACCTTTTCCCATCTCTTTCGCTCCATCCAAAGAACCCCACCCTGCAACGCCAATTTGGCAAGCTATGTGAATATTACACGCATCAATCCTCCTTTATGAGCGCCTCCATCGGAACACCATCGAGTTCACCTGCACGATAAGTTTTGAGCCTCGCTGCGGCCTCTGTCGCCTAGCTCCCGTCGAGATGGTGATCAGAATCAACCCTTCGAGGCGCATAAGTGGCGACCTCAACACAATAAATCGGTGAGCTTAAACAGTATGTACGCAACGTAGTGGACTCGTGGCTAGACTCGCGGCCCCAATACTCAGCCAAGCCTTTCGGTAATGACTTCAGGGGGATGCATGGCTGTATCGATTAAGGCATAAGCAGGGCCTCAAGGCTGGCGGCGCCCCTGTTCGATTGCCTCTCTGAATGCCTGCGGGGTGTGGGCCGAATGTTCCCTTGTACGCTCTTCGCGTAGATGACCAGGAGCCCGACATGGCCGTTGGGTAGCTGGGTGAAGAAGAGACACGCACACACCCCGGTGACCCATGCCCGCGCGACCAGCCCATCTTACGACAGCCACCGCGACCAGGGATCACGTCACCCGTATCAGGGTGAGCCGCGAGCAAACGGGGGCTGGTCTTGTTGGAACCTGCCTGGAGCTGGCCATCCGCCTCGATGGGGAAGATCGAGTCGACGTAGTTCTCCTCTTCCTTCCCCTTGAACGAGTAGACGACGCCGATCTGGTTGAGCAGGATGACCAGCAGCGGGCGGCACCAGTCCACCGACTGATTCTCGTGCTCGGGCGTACCACGTGGGGTCGGTGGTAGTTCAGCGGGAAGCAGCAGACCACGCACCACGAGATACCCCTCCTGCGCAGTGTGCAGGGCCTTCATCTCCAACAGTCAACGGCGCAGACGGAGCGGCAGGCCCGCTACCGCCAGGGCACACTGCCAGTAGACCTGATCGAAATAGGCGTTGCTCTAGGCGAGGTCGAGGTCATCGACCAACGCACGGCTAATTGCGTCTCCGCCCCCTCCCGTTGCAAAACGAAATCCACGCCCTGTAGCGTAGTGCCCGTAGTACCCACTTTGAGTGTCGGTCGGCTTCATACCTGTGCGGGACTAAATGCTGAACCAGGTGGTGGTCCATCAACTACCCCGAGAAACCGTGACAGGATAAAGATGGATCTCATGCCGTGCGCAGCCTAGCACGCAACCGAAAGGGCTGCACTACGCAGATCTACGGACGCCAATTCGAGATATGACAGATGTGATGTTTGAAGCGGAATGGTTTCAGAGCGAATATCTGACCTTATCGTCATGAAGGGCAACATATTTAGGTCAAATGCATGGTTTACTATGGAACAAGCATTAAGCACGAACATTACAGCGCAATGCGTAAGATGATTGCAGAAATCTCACAGTATCCATGAAATACATTAGAGCAAATATTAGTGTCCACGACATGTGGTATTGAAGGAGTCGGAGGTCTAGAGCAGCCCGATGAAGCAGAGCGGTTAGGGAGAGATATCAGATCTGACCCCAGTAGCTCCGTGACCCCAGTAGCTCCGAATCTAGGCCTGAACCAGTCCGTACATGGCCCCATTCCTGTGCAACTGGTTCCACACCGCGCAAAGAGCTATATTTAGGCCCAAATAGTGGTCACATAGAGCCAGCCCCATGAAACACATCCTCTCTTCCCTCACCGCCAGCATCTCAGAGCTCAAGCGCAACCCCACCGCCCTAATCAATCAGGCCGAGGGCGCGCCGGTGGCCATCCTCAACCACAACGTCCCCGCCGCCTACCTCATCCCCGCCGACACCTACGAGCGCCTCCTGGAGCGGCTGGATGATGCCGAGCTGGGCGAGTTGGTCAAGCAGCGCGCCCACGAAAAGCCCGACTCCATCGAGGTGAACCTGGATGACCTATAGGGTCAAGTTCCTCCCCTCCGCCCTCAAGGAGTGGAACAAGCTTGATCGTAGCATCCAGCTCCAGTTCAAGAAGAAGCTCAAGGAGCGCGCCGAGCACCCCCACAACCCCGCCGGCCAGCTACGCGGCTTCCACAATACCTACAAGATCATACTCCGCACGGCAGGCTACAGGCTGGTCTACGAGGTCAGCGATGAGGAGATCCTCATCTACGTCATCGCCGTAGGTAAGCGGGAGCGGGGCGAGGTCTACGAGCACGCCGGTGGGCGGACCTGAGGTGTATCAGTGAAATGTGGCTTTTCAAGACGCGACACCATCGCGCTCCTGCCCGTGCGCGCTGCTCCAAGCTCACAGACAAAAAACAGCCGTAAGCTTTCGCTTACGGCTTTTCAAGACCTGACCCTTATAACTCGTTGTGTCGGAATTGGGCTGCCATACGGACCAAATCCGGGGTTAGCCGAAGAAGTGATCATTTCTTACTAGTTGGGGAGTTAATGAATGGCTGTCCAAGGAGTTTGCTCAGTGAATTAGATCGAATTAGGCGACAGGTACTTTGATAAGCACCGTAAGACCCAACCCATTTTTCGCAATTATCCTATTAAACGAAAACCTGACAGTATACGCAAGCGATTTACATAAAAAAATATTAACAACTGGCTATATATATAACCGACAAACACGAATTAACATACAAGCACACCAATTATACGGCATTCACAATATTTCCATACAGGAGGCTTGAATAATGATTATGCGTACATTTTTCGCTTTGGCGCTAAGTTATTTATCAATTACTAACGTAAGCGCATATACTTTGACAGGCGTTGATATTGACGGAACCATCTATGATGTGCTCTTCATAACTAATGATGGCAGCACCACCGCAACGTACAATCAGGTTTTTGATCCGAATAAAGATGGTGATTTTTCTGATAATATTTTCCATGCAAGTATGTCATGGATGGGTTTAATTAACCCTGACGCTGCTTTTGCAGCAATCACAACAGCAATGGGAACTGATAGTCTAGGTGCACTTGCTGATGGTGATCTGTTCGTTCTCCCATACGCATATGAAGAACCAGGATATCCAGGAATGTTTTCATATGTACGAGACCCCCCTGTGTCAGGATAGTTGTCGCCTCCCCTTGATTTGAAAAACCCGCAGGCAGGGGGCGGTGGAGAGAAAGGAATGGGTCGCTACTCAACAGAGCGTCGCGAGTGGGTGCTTCGGCAGATGATGCCGCCGCAGAGCCGCTCGGTGAAGGATCTTTCGGAAGAAACAGGGATCACCCTGGCCACGCTG